>JAEUVZ010000012.1 GCA_016786665.1 Flavipsychrobacter sp. | reverse complement strand
AACACTCATCTTCCGGAACTAATCCGTCGTGCGTGAACTGCACTTTTGTTTTACTGCCTTCGACAGTTATTTCAAATATCAGTTTGGTGTTTACCCATTCGGCTTTGTCCTCGATGAAGTTGAACTCATTTTCCAGCACCTGGTACACTAACCTTTTTTCGGGAACTACCTCAACGAGTTTGAGTTTGCAAAGATGGATGTCTTTGTAGTGGTAGAAGAACGTTTCATTGAGCTTATCGGTCTTTCCTTCTATCTCTTCCGACCACCATGCCCGGAAGTTTTGGATAGCATTGAATGCTGTTGCGGCATCCTGTTCTACAAGTATAGTGGCAGTATAACTTTTACTTTCTGTCATTTGGTGTTTGGTTTTAGTTGTGTCCTTTGAGTTTTCTTCGTTCCGGTCATTGCAGCTCAATGCAAGAGCCGGTGCGAGCATCACATAACAAGTAGCCATTTCATCCTACTGGTTATTGCCGGTTATTAATGACAACAGCTTGGTCTGCACATACTGTGTCCACGCCGGTGCGCAGGAGTCGTAACATTCTATTTCCGGCGTCAGGCCTTCGTGAGTGAATATAAGTTGGGTCTTGTCTCCTTTTTTAGCGATGTTGAAGATCACCTTTGTGCCTATCCACTCGTCCTGCTTTTCTACAAAGGTCAGGGCGCCGTCTGTGACGAGCCAGACTACCTTCTCATTGGGTACCACCTCCACCAGTTTCTGTTTGCTGTAATGGGCGCCTTCCCCGGCGTAAAAGCTAAATTCATCATGGAGTTTTTCAGTGTTTCCTTCAAATGACTCCGCAAAAAGCCCCGACCACCAGCCGCGGACATTGGTAACGGCGTTAAAAACCTCCTCAGGTGTCTGATCCACTAAAAGTGCGGTGGAAAAATCATTTTTGTTCATGGCATTACGCTTTAGATTACAAAAGTATTATCCAAATCCGGACCGCCAGGGGTGTGATGCAGACATCATAGTGGGGTGGTTTGGACAGGCGGTATTCTTACCTTTGGCGTAAATACTGGTGATGAAGCATCTTACTATCGTTGTGCCAGGTGGCAGTGGCAATAATCTCAGCAGCATTGTGGGTGCGTACAAAATATTCACCCGGGCAAACGAGTATTGGGTGCAACAGGGTAACGATGAGCTGTTCGCCATTCAGTTAGCCGGCACTTCAAAGAAAGTGACGTTTTATGATGGGTTGTTTGCCGTGAGGCCACACACCAATATTTCCGCTATTACAAAGACAGACCTTGTCATCATCCCTTCGCTGAATCACAACTATGAGAAAGTTATCAGGAAGAATCAAGAACTCATTGAATGGATAGGTATGCAGTATAAGCAAGGCGCTGAAATAGCCTCTATTTGCACCGGTGCATTCCTGTTGGCATCAAACGGGCTGCTTGATGGGAAGAGCTGCTCTACACATTGGGCTGCCGCTGAGCATTTCAAGGTCATGTTCCCCAAAGTGAATCTGCAACCCGACCGACTGATAACGGACGAAAACGGTATTTATACCAATGGCGGAGCATACTCGTTTTTAAACCTGGTCATTTACCTGGTAGAGAAGTTTTACGACAGGCAAACAGCCATTTTTTGTTCTAAAGTGTTCCAGGTAGAGATGGACCGGAACAGCCAGTCAGAATTTACCATCTTCACAGGGCAAAAGCTGCATGACGATGACATGGTAAGCCAGGCGCAGGCATTTATGGAAGGCAACCTGGCTGAGAAGATATCTATAGAGGAATTGGCCGCTAAGTTTGCTGTCGGCAGAAGGAATTTTGACAGGAGGTTTATTAAGGCTACGGGCAATACACCTGTGGAGTATTTACAAAGGGTGAAAATAGAAGCGGCAAAGAAAGCATTTGAAAACAGCCGCAAAACGGTGAATGAGGTGATGTATGAAGTGGGATATGTGGATGTAAAGGCGTTTCGCGAAGTGTTCAGGAAGATAACCGGGATGTCCCCCTTGCAGTATAAAGCAAAGTATAATAAAGATGCGCAGATAGCCTGATTGCTTTGCGTGGCTGCGGGGAACTATTTCGTCTTTAGTACAAAATGCTGCTTCTCTTTAAACTCTGGCCGCGTTATTAGTAAGCCAACCTCAAATAAGTCGATAGAAAGTAAGACATCATTTTCGGCACGCAGGTCGTCCCATTGTTTTGTTGCTTCCGTGTCCTTATGAATAGAAGGTACTACCAGCACATTTTCCCCGTTAAGCAGGCGAGTATCTGTACCGGATAACAGGTTCTCTTTCCCGAAGTAGCCTTCCAGCCTTTCTGTCAACGGCTGGTGGGTATTGGTCAGCAGGCATTTATCTATCAGTTGATAAACGAATGGCGAATGGATGCCATGGCGGTTTTTTGCCTTGAGGCGGTAAGCGTGGTACTGTATGAACTGGTGAAAGGTCACAGTGCTACTCGTTCGTATTGCTTGAAGGTATAGGGGAAGGGGTGTTTTTCGTCAGCCTCGTGTTTTTCTTCCCATACCAGCTTCCAGTGGCTGTGGTCTATCTCCGGGAAGAACGCGCTGGCGTCTTCTATCACGGTCTTCACTTCGGTTATGTATATCCTGTCCAGCAGGCCCATGGTACAGGCAAACAATTGTCCTCCGCCAATAATGAAGCCTTCTTCGCTGCCGGTTTCTTTCATTTTGTTTATCCCCTCATCAATGGTGTTCACCACTATTACGCCCGCCGGCACTTGTAAGTCCTGCTGCCCCGACACCACTATATGCAGGCGGTTTTTAAGCAGTCCCGGGAGCGATTCCAGCGTTTTCCGGCCCATCAGCATAGGTTTACCCAGCGTAGTCCGCTTGAAGAACTTCAGGTCTTCAGGCAGGTGCCAGGGCAACGTATTGTCTTTGCCTATGGCGTTATTCTCGGAAACGGCTACTATGGCAGAAATAATCATGACTTGCGTTATACGGCTACAGGTGCTTTTATGGCCGGATGATATTCGTAATTCTCTAGCGTAAAATCTTCATAGGTAAAGTCAGCCAGGTCTTTCACATCCGGGTTTATTTTCAAGGTTGGCAGGGCATATGGTTTGCGTGTCAGTTGCAGCTTAGCCTGTTCTATATGGTTGCTATACAGGTGCACATCACCAAAGGTATGAATGAACTCACCCGGCTGCAGCCCGCATATCTGTGCCATCATCATGGTGAGCAGTGCGTAAGAAGCTATATTGAACGGTACACCCAGGAATACATCGGCGCTGCGCTGATATAGCTGGCAGCTGAGTTTCCCCTCCGCCACGTAGAACTGGAACAATGCATGGCATGGGCTGAGCGCCATCCTGGGCAGGTCGGCCACGTTCCAGGCATTTACAATCATGCGGCGGCTGTCGGGGTTGGTTTTTATCTGGTGCAGCACATCGGCTATCTGGTCATACACTTTACCATCTGCACCGGTCCAGCTTCGCCATTGATGGCCATATACCGGGCCCAATTCACCCTTTTCATCGGCCCATTCGTCCCATATGCTTACGCCGTTCTCTTTCAGCCAGCCTATGTTGGTATCTCCTTTAAGGAACCAAAGTAGTTCGTAAATAATCGATTTTACATGCAGCTTTTTGGTGGTGACCAGGGGGAAACCTTCGGAAAGATTGAACCGCATCTGGTAGCCAAACACGCTGGTGGTACCGGTGCCGGTACGGTCGCTTTTCTCCGTCCCGTTATCCAGTATGTGCTGAAGTAAATCTAAATAAGCCTGCATGGATGTTTCTTAGGCTGTAAAATTACACTAATTGCGCAATGCAGCGGATAATAAGTAAATAGTTGCCCAAAGAGTGTATTTTTGCAATCTTATTATTTTTCATTTATCTATGAGCGAAAAGCTGTCAATTGTTATACCGGCGTACAACGAAGGACGAACGATCCACCTGATACTGGATAAGGTAAAAGACGTGGTTTTGCTGAACGGCATGACCAAAGAGGTGCTGATAATAAACGATTGCTCGCGCGATAATACGGAAGAGGCAGTGCTCGCCTACCAGAGGGCGAACCCCGACCTGCCTATTACCTATCACAAACATGAAGTAAACCAGGGGAAAGGCGCGGCATTGCATACGGGTATCCGTATCGCCACCGGCAACTACATCATTATACAAGACGCTGACCTGGAGTATGATCCGGAGGAATATAACATACTGCTAAAGCCTATCGTAAATGGATTTGCTGACGTGGTGTATGGTTCCCGGTTTATAGGAGGCAAGCCGCACCGCATCTTGTTTTTCTGGCATTCCATCGGTAACCGCTGGCTGACATTGCTGTCTAATATGTTTACCAACCTGAACCTGACGGATATGGAAACCTGCTATAAGCTCTTCCGCAGGGAAATGGTACAGGGACTGGAGTTGAAGGAAAAGCGGTTCGGCTTTGAGCCGGAAGTAACTGGTAAGATATCGAGAGTGCCGGGAGTACGTATATATGAGGTGGGCATTTCGTACTACGGGCGAACCTATGAAGAAGGCAAGAAGATAGGCTGGAAGGATGGTTTCCGAGCCATTTATTGTATCGTGAAGTACAATCCATTCCCAAAGGCCCTGCTGCTGCTCCTGGTTTTGCTGTTGGGTGTTGCCGCGTTGCTGATTTGTTGTTAATCTACCTAAAAATTCAAGGCCATGCCTGTAATATTACCTGTGAAAGGAGTATCGCCGCAGATACCGGATAGTTGTTTTGTGGCTCCCAATGCAACCATTGTAGGCGATGTAGTAATGGGGGAAGAGTGCAGTGTGTGGTTTAACGCTGTAGTGCGCGGAGACGTGAACAGCATACGCATGGGCAACAAGGTGAACATACAGGATGGCGCCTGTATTCACTGCACTTACGAAAAGACGAAGACGGTAATAGGTAATAATGTATCAATAGGGCACAATGCCCTGGTGCATGGCTGCACGGTAGAAGACAACGTGCTGATAGGAATGGGCGCTATTGTAATGGATGGGGTGAAGATAGGCAGCAATAGCATTATAGCCGCAGGTGCTGTGGTGCTGGAGAATACTATAGTGGAGGCGGGGAGCATCTTTGCCGGTGTGCCCGCCAAAAAAGTAAAGGAAATCAGCCAGGAGTTGCTCCATGGCGAGGTGGACCGGATAGCCAACAATTATGTGATGTACAGTTCCTGGTTCAAGAGCCCGGAAGTCGGCCAATAAAAAGCCCTCCGCCAGGGCAGAGGGCTTGGAGGCATAGCAGTACCCCTTATTTCTTTTTGTATTTCCCTATCAGGTCCGACACGCTGGCGCGGCGGATAAACTCGGCATTCAGTTCTGTAAAGAACTTTATGCGTTTCGGGGCTAACCGAAGGCCGGCTTCCAACTGTATCATCCCTTCTTTCGATTTGCCATTGCTGAACAGCGCGGCTGCCTGCAGATAGCGAAATTCGCCTTTATCACCACATCGGTCTTTGGCAATCTCTACCTGGGCCAGGGCTTCATCGTAGAAGCCGGACACATACAGGCCTTTGATAAGAGCCAGCCATATCGTTTTGTTAGAAGGCTTCAGCCTGACCGCATTCAGGTAGCAGGAAAGCGCTTCGTTCACCGCGTCTAGTTCCATGAGGCAATTGCCGATGGCCATGCAATACGACGCATTGTTCTTGTCCAGCTGCATAGCAACGGAATATGCCTTTATAGCCTTTTCCCATTGCTGCTCGCGGCTATATGTTTCGCCTATTTTAAAGAAGATAGTATCATCCTGGGGATTGAGCTTTGATGCCTGGCGGTAAAAATGGCGGGCTTTGTGAAAGTCTTTTTGTTTTTCCCAGCAGTAACCCATCGCTTCAAATATCACGTCTTCAGGCTTGGCTATTTCCAGGTGCTTTTCCAATACGTCCAGCGCCTGGTCGTACCACTTTAGCCGCATGAATGCATCGGCCATATTCCGGTAGGCAAACTCAAACTTTTCATCTATCGCTACGCAATACTGGTAAGAGTCTATGGCTTTTTCATAGAGTTTTAACGCCTGGTAAGCAGCCCCGAGGTTAAACCAGGCCAACGAGTTATAGGGGTCATCCTCCAGGAGTTGCGTATGTATTTCCACACTCTCGTCCAGGCGCTTGGTAAAGTCGGCCCAAAAACAGATTTTCTGCAAAGCGTCTTCGTTTCGCCGGTCTATCTTTAAAATTCGCTTCAGGGTATCAAATACGGCTTCAAACTCTTCACATTCATCGTATACATCTGACAGCTCGTGCAATAGCTCTATTTTCTCCTTTCCGTTGAACTCATGAGATTGTTGTTCCAGCCATAGTGCAGCCTGGTCATATTTCAGCTGGCCGAGCAATATGTCGGAACGGAGTAGTACCGCGTCTACATTCTTAATATCGTACTGTTCCATCTCATCCAGTACATTCAGCGCCTGGCCGTACTTTTGCGCCTGGGTGAGTATCTCCGCCTTCAACAAAAGCACGGAAACAGAGAAGGGATAGTACGTACGGGCTATATCGCAGGCAAGGAGGGCCTGCTCATCATTATTGTCGCGGAAGAAATACTCGATAATAATTTCGAATTCTTCTTCGTCAAGCATTCCGCTGCCCTCGCCCTTTTTTATTTCTTCGAAACGCTGCAGCAAGTCGTCCATCGAATTAAAATCATCATCTAAAAAATCATCGTCAAACATATTCTCTGGATTTATACCTAAATATAAATAAAATAGCATGCCGAATCCCGGCCGCTACATGAAGGCTTTGTTAGTATGCACAGGATATTCACATGGATTTTGCCCGTGTAGGAAGTGCGGCAAAAAATTGATTTATTGAGTTGTTGGCAAACAAAGTAACTCTTGCCGCATGGGGTGAGCGGCACTCATCCGTATCACCCGTTTCTTCGCACTATTTTGCCTTCAGTGTACACTGCAAAGATACGGAAAATGCGGGAGATGAGGCACTTACTGGCGGTCGAGCGAAACCTCGTTGCTGGGCCGGCTCTCGTTCCAGGTCCGGTCAAGGGCGGTAACTATATAGGTGCAGGAAGTGTATTTTCCGGCATCTACATCGGTGTATTCTATGCCCCGCTGTAGGCTTACCAGCTTATCGCCCCGCTCCAGGTCTATTTCTTCGTTGTTAACAAAACGGTAGACCGCGTAGCGCAGCCCGGGCTCCTCATCGTTGGGTACCCAACGAAGGATAGCATTCCCATTTTTAACATTTACTTTAAGGGTAGGTGCCGAGGGCGCTTTCTTGTCCAGCCACGGCATAGCGGGAGGTATGGCGGGGTAGCGGTTGTATTTGTATCTCAGGCTGTCTTTAAGGGCTCCGGGAATTTTATTAAAGCTGGAAGCGCTGTAGAAGACAAATCCCGGTGTAGCGCTTACCTTACGTATGTCCCTTATCTGCCAGAGAATTTCGTTGGGCGAGTGCCAGGGGGCCTTTACCGGGGCTACCATCCGGTACACGCCCAGTCCGTTGTATATGTGGCGGCCATAGCTATGCTCTTCCCACCAGGGCAGCAGTACATCGAAGGGAGCTGCGCGGTGCCCATGCTCCCAGTATAGTTGCGGAAGCAGGTAGTCGATCCAGCCTTTTTCCATCCAGAGGATAACATCGGAGTACAGATCGTCGTAGCAGGTTTGCCCGCCATTGGTTTTAGAGCCTTTCGGGTCTTTGCTGGCGTTGCGCCATACCCCAAACGGGCTGATGCCAAACTTTACATAGCTCTTCGTGTTCTTAATACTGGAGTTCAGGTTGGAGATGAACACGTTCACGTTGTTGCGCCGCCAGTCCCCACGATCCCTGAAGTCTCCGCCGCAGCGGCTCCAACTGCGCGAGTCTCCGAATTCCTGCCCTGCTATACGGTATGGATAGAAGTAGTCGTCTATATGCACTGCGTCTATATCGTAGCGCTTTACCACATCCATTATTACTTTTATTACATACTCACGTGCTTCCGGTGTGCCCGGGTCTATGTACGATTTTCCGCCATAGCTGATGATCCATTCAGGATGCGTGCGGGTGATGTGCCCGGGAGGGTTGGGGTTTTTCTTGCTGTCTACCAATGCCCGGAAAGGATTGAACCAGGCATGGAACTCCATACAGCGCTTGTGGGTTTCTTCTATCATAAACTCTAGCGGGTCGTAGTACGGGAAGGGTGCCTGCCCTTGCCTGCCGGTGAGGTAACGGCTCCAGGGTTCGTGCTTGCTGTCGTAGAGGGCGTCGCTGGAAGGGCGCACCTGCACTATTACAGCGTTGCAACCCATTTCTTTCAGTTCGTCCAAGCGGTTGATGAACTGCTGCTGCTGCTCAGCGGCGGGAAGCCCGGGCTTGGAAGGCCAGTCAATATTCGCAACAGTGGCAATCCATGCCGCGCGAAACTCACGCTTGG
Source organism: Flavipsychrobacter sp. (assembly GCA_016786665.1). Taxonomy (GTDB): domain Bacteria; phylum Bacteroidota; class Bacteroidia; order Chitinophagales; family Chitinophagaceae; genus MKUN01. Next base: position 48,023 of record JAEUVZ010000012.1, on the reverse strand, counting down.
GAGTACGGGCATTAACTGAAAGTTGAACAAGGCAGGCAGTAAGCAGCAAAAACAGGAAACGGTGCATTATCGTCAGTATATAAGGAGCAAAAATAAGCAATGAAAGCCGTCCTTTTGGGAAAAGTTAAATATTGTCTGCTATTTGAATTTAATTTTATTTTAAATGTTTTTAGAGTCGAATTTATGAGGTCATTACCATTCTAAAACCTGAACCAATGCTTAAAATTCCTCAGTCTTCGGTGACGGCAAAGACAACACCCCGCAGCACCTGGAATGGAGCCGGAAATACCCGGAATGCCTCACGAAATAACAATGACGGTCGTGCAAATGGCTACCATTGTTATTAGCGGCGTACCTATTTTTGCACCTCATATGCCTGCATTGTAATATATTGCATGCTCTTTAGTGATACGGAAACTGATATGAAGGGAAAACTTGCACTTATCGCCTTATTCTTATGCGCCGCTATCGGCACCCGGGCCCAGAACCTGGTGCCCAATCCGGGCTTTGAGGACATAAATAATTGCCCCTCGGCCTGGGCGGGAATTGAATATGCGCCCGGCTACAACAATTTCCCAACGGTAAAGGCATGGGTGAGCCCCCTGCAACTTACTACCCCTGACTACTTCAATACCTGCGCCCCGGTGGGCAGTATGGTAAATCTGCCCTACACCTTCCTCGGCTACCACGATGCGCATACCGGCAACGCCTGCGCCGGAATAATAGCTTACCACAATGGTACCATCAACGGAGAATACAGGGAGTATGTACAGGTGCAGTTGAAAAGGCCAATGGTGGCCGGGCACAAGCACAAAGTGACGTTCTACGCAAGCACCATATACGACCCCAATACCACGGCATACAACTTTATTGCCGTAGACAGGGTAGGGGCTGCCTTTACCAATGCACAGGTAAATATTACTACCGACAAATTCCTGATGCTGGACTACGACGTGGTCAACGATTCCGGAAATCACATCACCAGCACCAATGCCTGGGTGAAGATAGAAGGGGAGTACATAGCGCAGGGCGGGGAAGAGTGGATGACCATAGGCAGTTTTAAGAACAGCACTATGCCCATTAACCCCATACAGCTATATCCTGCCACGCCCGGCACCGGAGAGGACTACAGCTACCTGCTGGTAGACGATGTGACGGTAACCGACCTGGATGAAATATATGTGTTTACCGCCCGTCACGACACGGCAGTTTGCGATGCCAGCGGGATAGTGCTCAGCTCACCCGTAGCGGCCACTACCTATCTCTGGAACACCGGCGCTACCACCCAGAGCATCACACTGGCGGATAGCGGCCTGTACTGGTGCAAGGCAAAAATCGCTAACAAAGAATATATAGATACCTTCCGCATCCGGCGGCTTTACTTCTATCCCGGTGTTTTTATTGGTAATGATACACTCATTTGCAAGGAAGATAACTTTACCCTGGGTGCTCCTATGGAGGGGGTAACCTACTATGCATGGAATACCGGAGCCACCTCTTGCTGCATACAGCCGCGGGAGAGCGGGAAATATTACCTCACCATTTCCAACGGCTGCGATGCTGTATCGGATACCTGCAATATTGAGATGGTCTCGTGCCAGAACTGTTTCTGGGCGCCTAATGCCTTTACGCCCAATGCGGATGGGAAGAACGACGCCTTTGGTGTAAAGCAATTCTGCATCACCACCAAGGCTACGTTCAGCGTGTTCGACAGGTGGGGGAATCTGCTGTTTACCACTACCGACCTTACCCAGTCGTGGGATGGTACGTACAAGGGAACAAAGGCGCCACTGGATACTTACAGCTACATGGTAGAGTATTGGCTCCTGGCCAATAAGCCCCGCCAGGTATTTAAAGGAAATGTGCTGCTGATACGGTAATCATTCAGTCGGTTTAAGCTACCGGGATACTCATCTCAAATATAGAACCACAGGGCATGTTGTTTCTTACAGAAAGCTTCCCTTTGTGTTGCCTTATTATCTTACTGGTAAGGTATAGCCCCAGCCCGGTTCCTTTGGAGGTGCGGCTTATTTCATTGCCTACCCGGTAAAACTTATTGAATATCTTACTTTTCTCTTCGTCGGATATGCCCTGCCCTTCATCTGCTACCTGCAGCACAATGCATTTTTCTTTTTTATCCAGGGTTATGGTTATCGGTTTGTCGGCAGGGGTATATTTCACGGCATTCTCCAGCAGGTTATTGATGGCCATTTGCAGCATCAGTTTGTCGCCCCGCAAGTAGCAGTCATTCTCTATATCTTCTTCAAAACGTTGCGGGTAGCGCAGCGCGTAGTCTTCTACGCAATCTTCCACCAGGTCGGAGAAGTTGAGGGTTTCCTGGGCGGCCTTGTATTGCTTGCCGTCCATTTGCGAAGCCAGCAAAATGTTGGTACAAAGGTCGTTCAGGCGATTGGCTTCTTTAATGCTGCGCTCCAGGAGGGTCTTTTTTTTCTCATCGTCCAGTTTGTGCCGTTCCATAGTTTGCAGGTTGAGCTTGATGCCCGCAATGGGCGATTTGAGCTCGTGCGTTACCGAAAGCATAAAGTTATTCTGCTGCCGGGTGATGCGCAGGCTTCGCTTAAAGGAAGAATATACTACCGAGGCGCCTATAAGTATCACTACAAAGAAGGTGACTCCCTCGCCTATGTATTGTTTCTTTTTCAGCTCTGCCCGGTCGGTAATTTCTCCCAGGCGCTGGTGGTACAGCGCCGGGTGCTTAGTGCTGTCTATATCCGTGCGCAGAATGATTTTCTGCATCTCCAGCGACCGGCGGTTCTGCTTTTGCAGGCTGATGCCCCAAAACAGGAGCGCAGCTATAACATAGGTCAGCAGCAGAATGTGAACAGTAGTAAAAAAACGCATGTGCTCCTATTGAGCCTTAAAGGTACGGGCATTCCCTTTTTCTACACGCAGGCCCACCTGCAAAACTTCCGGTAATGGATTTACCCGCATGTTCTGCTCAAACTTTATGGAATATTTACCCTTTTTTTCAAAGGCTCCTTTGGCTATGGTCAGTTTATGCTCCCATATTTCACCCATTCCTCTCCCTTTCCACTGGCCGTTGTTCTTACCACCGCTGATGGCGAGCTCAACATTTACACGTTGCTTGCTGTAAGTAGTGTCGCCGGGTGTTCGGGTATAGATGTTCATCCATAGGTTAGAGTAGGGATAAGCCTCCGTATGACGCATCAGGAAGAATACATCATATACGTGTGTAGTATCCGTTATTTCAAATTCAAATGAGGGTAAATATTTATAGTCCCATTTATATCCCGGTATGGATTCCTGTTTCTGGAAATAGGGCGATTCGATGCACCCGCCCAGCAATAGCAAACTGCTTGCGATAGCGGCAACGGCGGTGCGTTTTAAGTTAGTTGTTAGCTTATTCATAATCATCGCTTACAGAACGTTCAGCACCTGTTCTTTGGCTTTTTCCAGTTCGTCTTTCATTCCTATCACCAGCTGTTGTATGTTGGCCTGGTTGGCTTTGGCTCCCAGTGTATTTATTTCACGGCCTACTTCCTGCAGGGTGAAGCCCAGTACTTTACCCTTCGATAGTCCTTCTTTCTGTATCGTTTCGTAGAAGTAAGCGCAGTGCTGTGCCAGCCTTGTTTTTTCTTCGCTGAAGTCCATCCTTTCTATGTAGTATATCAGCTCTTGTTCCAGGCGGTTGTTGTCTACGTTCTCTTTACCGGCTGCATCTTGCAGGTACTGGGTCAGGCGGGTGCGTATTTTTTCTATACGGTCGCCTTCCAGCGGCACTATCTGCTTCAGCAGATTTTCGATGTTGCCTATCCGGCTGTTCAGGTCTTTTAAGAGCGACTTGCCTTCGTTTTTCCGGTGGTCCATCAGGTGTTGGGCGGCTTCGGCTATCACCTTTTTTACCTCGTTCCATTCGTCCTCAGGCAACACGTCCTGGTCGGCGGCCACTACCTCCGGCATACGCATCAGGGTGGAAAGAATGCCCTCCTGGGGAATGCCAAGCTGGTCGGCTATCTGCTGCATGCTTTGATAGTAGAAAACGGCCAGCCCGGTATTTACCGTCATGGGTTTAGAAGCCCCTTCCTGTTTTACCGACACGGTTATATCAATAGTGCCGCGCAGCAGTGCCTGGTTCAGCAGGTTGCGGATGTCCAGCTCATAGGAGCGCAGTATAGGAGGTAGTTTAGTCACTACCTCAAATTGTTTGCCGTTCAACGACTTTATTTCCACCACTACCTGGCGATTGTTAATTGTAGCCTCGGCGCGTCCGAAGCCCGTCATTGAATACAGCATATTGGTTCCTATTTGTAACAAAAATCAACAAAGCTGCGCAATAAAAAAATCTACTACGCAGTATTATGGAAAAAAACCTCAAAATACTCTATATAGCGATACTTTTAAACTGTTTGTGTTAAAAACTATTTAGGCCCTAAAAGGAGAATTATTTAGCTATTTTTGTCAGCAACCGTACCAACTACATGCGCTTACTTTTTACTATTCTTGGTGTATTGGTGTGCTTCAGCCTGGGAGCGCAACAGGGCGACTCGCGCACAGACCTGGAAAAACGCAGGCAGCAGATAATGGAGTCCATCCGCCAGACCGAGGCGGAGCTGGCGGCAACCCGCCAGAACAAGCAGGCCACAATGAGCCAGCTACGGGCATTGCAGGCCAAGCTTAACGAACGTCAGCGACTGGTGAATAATATCAGCAACGAGATAAACGCCATCAACAACAGCATTCTCGTTTCCACCCAGGAAGTAGGCAGCCTTAAAAAGAACCTGGAGCTGCTGAAAATACGCTATGCCCAGTCTATACGGTATGCATATTCCAACAGGAGTTCCTACAATATGCTGGCTTTCCTGTTTTCCGCATCAGACTTCAATGATGCGGCACGCAGGGCCAAGTATCTGAAAAAATACCGGGACTTCCGTAAAGACCAGGTAGCGCAGATATACAATACGCAAGACCAGATACAAAAAAAGATCAGCGCACTTAATTCTGAAAAGGCGCAGAAAGACCTGTTGTATAAAGAGCAGGAGGAACAGAAGAGGGTAATACAGTCGGAAACCAACGAAACCAACGACGTAGTGAATCAGCTGAAGGGTAAAGAGAATGACCTTGCGGCACAGATAGAGAAAAACAGGAAGGCTACACGCCAACTGGACAAGACCATTAACGAGATGATTCGTCGCGAAATAGAAATTGCCCGGAAAAAGGCGCAGGAAGAACAGCGCAAGAAGGAAGAAGAAGAACGGAGGAAGATTGCGGCCGCCAACGCCAGTAATCCGCCGATGCGCATAGGTACCAGGGATGAGAATAATCCGCCACCGCCCGCTACTACTACTGCTACTACGCCTGCCACGGTAAAGCCCACTACCACCACTACCCCAGCTACCACAAAGCCTGTAGAAACAGCACCGGTAGCAGCCACGGCCACCGAAAGGCCTGCCCGTACGGAAAGCCGCCCGGTGAACCTATCGCTTACACCCGAGGCAGCGGCCCTTGCCAACAGTTTTGAGTCCAATCGGGGAAGGCTTCCCTGGCCGGTAGAGAAAGGCTTCGTTTCCGGAAGGTTTGGCGTACATCCGCACCCGGTTGAGCGCAAGGTAATGGTGGAAAACAATGGTGTTACCATCCGTACTTCAGAAGGTGCTACCGCCCGGGCCGTGTTTGAAGGCACTGTTGCTAATGTGTTCTCCATACCCGGTGCCGGCTGGAACATACTTATCACACACGGTAACTACTTCACTGTTTACTCTGGCCTCGCCAGTACAAGGGTGAAGAAGGGCGACCACGTAAGCACCAAACAGGCTATAGGCACGGTAGGTAAAGACGACGAGGGCGACAATGTTATCAACTTCCAGATATGGAAAGGTGCCAGCAAGATGGACCCTGAAGGGTGGATTGCCCGATAGTGCCCGAGGGCTAAAATTTATAAAAAGGGACGGGCTGCATTTGCAGCCCGTCCCTTTTTATAAAAACCTTATTATCGTTACCTGATAGAACCATGGATAGGCGCCAGGCGGGTGTTGTTACCGTAATTCAGGTTGCGGTTTTGAGCTTCTTCGTCGCCCATTTTTTCAAAATAGTACACCGCATACTTCTGAGCATTAGCATCGTATATGATTCTTGTGCCATCTTTTGGGCTATTGAAATAAACCAGTTGCGGTTCATCCTGTGATTTCTTCTGGGCTTCATCGTCATCAAAGCTCACCTTTATAGGCGTAATACGCTTCATGTCGGGGTAGCCTGTAGGAGCACCGGGAGCTTTGCTGGGTTCGCCTTTGCCATATACGGTAGCGGAGAGTGCAAATAGTGCAGCTATAGTGAAAAATATACCTTTCATAATTAATGAATTATTGTCAGATAACTGTTTTGTTATTGTTAGTACCTATAAAAGTAATGATTATGGCCGGAATTACGAAGCCCGGCCATAACATTTTATATTTTTTTATGAATTTAGCGGGTGTTGACCCCGTTAGAGGGCGCCAGTTGGGCGTTGTTACCATAGTTCAGGTTCCTTTTATTGTTTTGGGTGGCATTGCTGGCTGGTTGCGCTTCTTGGGTGGAGTTCATCTTCCGGTCAAGGTCAGCCTTTCTATCCAGCGTATAGCAGGGCCGGAGTTCTTCCCCTGGGGAGCGCAGCAAGGTAGCTTTTCGGATGGTCATACGCTCTGCGGGCATCGGTGTTAATCCAGGTTCCTGGGTGGGAGCGCATACCTGGTAGCCTGTCTCGCTCTTGCATATTTTATAGTTTACCGCATATTTGCTGCTTTGCGCGGTGGCCGGGAGGACAAAAATCCCCGACAGTACCACCATTAATAGTATCTTTTTCATAATTGTTCAGGTTTTATATGGGCCGAGGGCCTGTTCTCATATAGTTTTCGTGTAAGTGTTAGCGTTCATTACCGTCGTACGGGTATTCCTTCATTCCGAACATCCAGGTACACCGGTCCCGAGGGATTGTTCACGTTTTGATAATTACCTGTACCCGATGGGTTATTGTTGAAGTTGCTGATGTTATGCACATTTCCCAGGCTGCCGGGAGTATAATGCACCCCATTGGCCGTAGGGAAGTTCGTTTGCAGGTAGTTGTCTTTGTTGTAAAAGGCCGCCTCATTCTTGTAGCTGGCATTGTTGGGGCTGGTACCCATGTTGTTATTGGGGTTGTGCTGAAATTGATATGTCCCGTTCCTGTTCGCATAATAGTTTACGGGGTCGGAGAAAATTTGCGCATCGTTCCACGACTGCGCCATTGCGGGTGTACATATGCCGGTCAGTATTCCGGATAATAGCATGATTAGTAGCGTTCTCATAAAAAAGTATTTTAATGGTTATTTTTTATCCGCCGCCGCATTAGTAACATTTTTCTTATGCTCGCGCTTGCGGTTTTGTAGCTTTTCTGTTTTCACCGTGTCCTTTGGCGTCGCCAACGGACTCTTTTGTGCCGTGGTGTCTTTTTTAGCTTTGGTCGATTGTGCTCCGGAGGTAAAGACAAACCATCCAAAGGCAATAAAAAATAGTATAAGCAATACCTGTTTCATAGCGGGCCGTTTCCCATAGAGATACAAAAATGAAGCCGCCAGGCCCGCGCCGTCCTATATGGTTGATATACAATTTTATATACCGATATTGTCCATATTGATTGGCGATGGTTGCAGATTTAAGTACTTTTGTAAAAATTGAAGCGATATGCTGAAGACAGGAAATACCATAGTGAGTATATATACCGAAATGACGCCTAACCCGGAAACCATGAAGTTTGTAGCCAACAAACTGTTGTACCCCGGCAAAAGCATTGATTTCCCTGACGAAGCCAGTGCCGAACCGTCGCCACTAGCCAAAGAGTTGTTCGCATTCCCGTTCATCCGGGCGGTATTCATAGCCAGCAATTTCGTGACCCTCACCAAAACCCCGGAAACCCAGTGGGATGAGGTGATACCCTCTATCAGGGAGTTCCTGAAGCAATACCTGGAAGAGGGTAAAGCCGTGGTGAACGAAGACCTGGTAAAACCTAAGGCAGACACGAACATAATACACGCGGACGATGACGACGTGGTAAAGCGCATAAAAGAACTGCTGGAGAACTATGTGAAGCCTGCTGTTGAAATGGATGGCGGCGCTATTAGCTTTAAAGGATACGAAAATGGTACCGTAAAGCTGATGATGCAAGGCTCCTGCTCTGGTTGTCCTTCCTCTATGATAACCCTGAAAGCCGGCATAGAAGGCATGATGAAGCGCATGATTCCTGAAGTGCAGGAAGTAGTGGCGGAAGCGGAATAATTCATGCATTTTAACGATAAATAACAGCGGTCCTCCCGGCTCAGGCGGGGAGGACCGCTTCATTTTGCGCATATTTTCTGAATTATACCTACTTTTAAACAGTATTGACGCACAAACGAAAATGAGCATTCAAAATAACTACGTCGCCATTATGGCGGGCGGTATCGGCAGCAGGTTTTGGCCTGTAAGCCGTACGGGGCACCCTAAGCAATTTCTCGACCTGCTGGGCACCGGCCGTTCACTGATACAGTGGACTTATAACCGTTTCAAGCACATCTGCCCCAAAGAGAATATCTACTTCATCACCAACCAGAGTTATATCTCTACGCTCAAAGAACAGATACCGGAAATAAGCGATGAGAATATCATCAGTGAGCCATCGCGGAAGAATACCGCCCCCTGTGCGGCCTACTTCGCGCACAAAATGATGGCTCTGAACCCCAATGCCAATATCATCATGTCGCCCGCTGACCACCTGATTATGGACGAGCGCGCTTTTGAGCGAACCACCTTCGATGCTCTCGATTTTGTGGCCCACCACAATGCATTGCTGACCATGGGCATAAAACCTACCCGCCCCGATACTGGTTACGGATACATTCAGTATGATGTAGAGGAGGAGCTGGACAAGGTATACCGTGTGAAGACCTTTACCGAGAAGCCTTCCCTGGAGTTGGCCCGTACTTTTCTGAAGAGCGGGGACTTCCTGTGGAACTCCGGCATCTTCATCTGGAATGTAAAGACGATAATGGAGGCCCTGGAAAAATACCTGCCCGAAATGAATGAGGTGTTTCTGCAAGCAAAAGAGGTATACAACACCCCCAGGGAGCACGCCGTTATCAACGACCTGTATTCTCAGTGTACCAATATCTCTATTGACTACGGTATCATGGAAAAGGCCAAAAATGTCTATACCATTCCGTCTTACTTTGGCTGGTGCGATCTCGGTACATGGGAGTCGGCTTACGAAAATTCAGATAAAGATTACCTGGGCAACGCCGTGTATGGCGACAACGTAATGGTGATAGATGCTTCCGAATGTATGATAAAGGCACCCAACGATAAGCTGCTGGTAGTGCAGGGGCTGGAAAATTTTATAGTAATAGACACGCCCGATGTGCTGCTGGTGTGCGAGCGCAACCGGGAACAGCAGATAAAGGAATATGTAGCGGAAGTAAAACGAAACAAAGGCGAAAAATACCTGTAACCATGAACTTCCCCCAGAAGCATTCCGCTGCCGGCACTACCATTTTTACGGTAATGAGCGCCCTGGCTGCCGAGCACAATGCCATTAACCTCTCCCAGGGATTCCCCGATTTCCCGGTAGACGACCGGCTGGGTACACTGCTGCATGTAGCCACCAATGTGGGGTTCAACCAGTACGCGCCAATGCCGGGGCTGCCTATTCTGCGCAACGAAATAGCGGAAAATTTCCGGAGGCGTTATGGCCTGGAGATAGACCCGGAAACAGAAATTACCATCACCCCGGGAGCTACCTATGCTATTTACGCCGCGTTTACCGCTATACTTCATCCGGGCGATGAAGCCATTATACTGGAGCCTGCGTATGATAGCTACCTGCCCAATATAGAAATGAACGGCGCTCGCGCCATTACCGTGCCGCTTTCCGCACCCGACTTTAGTGTGGATTGGGACCGCGTAAAGGCGGCCATTACCGGTAAGACAAAAGCAATTATTGTAAATACGCCACATAATCCCACCGGTGCCGTGTGGGGCAAAAGTGACTGGGGCCAGTTAGCGGATTTGATACGCGGAAAGGATATTTTTGTTTTGTCCGACGAAGTGTATGAGCAACTGAGCTACGATGGACTGAAGCACTATTCAGTACTGGGGCATCCGGAGTTGCGGGAAAAGGCGTTCGCTTTGTTCTCGTTCGGTAAGGTATACCACAATACAGGCTGGAAGATAGGCTACTGCATAGCGCCGCCGGCACTCACCGGCGTTTTCCGGCGCATACACCAGTTCCTGGCTTTTTCCGTTAATACTCCAGCACAATATGCGCTGGCGCAATACCTGAAGCTGGAGGACGTGCCCCCGGTAAACATCATGCTGCAAGAGAAGCGCGACCGCTTCCTGGAACTAATGAAGCAGACGCCATTTACCTTTCACAAGCCAGCCTCTGGTAGCTATTTCCAGGTAGCTGGATACGAGCAGATAAGTGATATGCCCGACAAAGAATTTGCCCGTTGGCTTACCAAAGAGTATGGAGTAGCTACTATACCGGTAAGTGCATTTTACACCAGCGGCAAAGACGATAGGCTTATTCGTTTTTGCTTTGCAAAGAAAGAAGAAACCATAGCGCAGGCCGTAGAGCGAATGTCATCATTGATGGTATCCCCTTAAGAACGCCATTATGCAACCTTCAGCAATACCATCCCAAAAACTAAAAACGACCTGCTGGCTATTGTTTTGTTTCGCCGTACTGTATGTTACGGTTGTTTTATTTTCGTATTCGCCAATACCTTTTTTTAAGCGCTATTTGTCATTTCTGTCAGATCTTGGTTATTCTCCCCTTGCTACCGGTCTCAGGATAAAAATATATCGTGCTGGTTATCACATTGCCCGGGTGCTGGATGTGGCCCTGTGTTTGCTTATCACAGTAAGGGCGTGGCGCTATTACAAAAAAAGGAGCAGGTTTCTTTTGTTTCCCGGCGAGAATGAATGGTTGCAGCCGTTTTCTGATAGCATAAGAGGGAATCGGAGTTTGTTGCACAGTCTGCCGTTGGTATTGAGAGCTTCCATCGTCGTATTTCTTGTGGCTCAGCTTGCGTTATCAATATATCTCACTTTTTCCATTCCCTATTTTTATGATGAAGCGTGGAGCTACGCGCATTTCTCAGGTAGAGGATTGCCTGCTACTATAGGTCACTATCCCGCACCAAATAATCACGTCTTGTTCAATGTGTTTGGTTGTATTTTTAATATACTCCCGCTTGATCCTGTACTTGTTCTCAGGTTACCTTGTGTTCTATTTGGACTGCTCTCTACCTGGTATTTTTTTAAGCTAGGTGCCAGGTTGTTTTCCCCTCTTACGGCGGTATTGATGGCCATGCTATTGGGTTGCTCATTTCCTTGTGTTTGTTACAACAGTATGGGGCGAGGATATAGCATGCTCATCTTTTTTTCGATACTCTCTTTGTATGGTCTTGCTCAGATATGCACCGGTGGAGCAAGAAGAAAATACCTGGCATTGTTTTGCGTAGCGTCTATAGCAGGTTTTTATACTATACCCTCATTCCTGTATTGCTGGTTACCGGCTGCGTTCATGCTGTTTTTGTATTACCTGCTGAACTACCGGAAAGAAGTGTTCCGCTATATAGAATCGCAGGTAGATGTAGTAGCGCTGGTAATATTTCTGTATTTACCGATTATGATCTTCAATGGGCCGGATGTGCTGGTGGCCAATAACGGCGTTATAAAGCGGGATATCGCTTATATAAATGAGCATGCACGTGAGCATTTCGTAAACACCTGGAACTGGCTGATAGGTACGGATAAGATACCGTTTATTGGTTTCCTCATTTTTGCCTTCGTTCTGCTGCTGAGGACCTTTGCTGTGAAGAAGAGTGGCGATCGGTTGGTTATGTCGCTTTTTGTATTGTTGCTTATTTCGCCATTAGCGTTCATTTACGTGCAGAAAACGATTCCCTTTGAGCGTAATTGGTCATTCCTCATTATTCCTCTTATCGCAGGCTTCGGAATTTTCGTTAACGATATCGGCTCTTTGCTGAGTAAGAGGGTAAAGAAAATACCTTATTTATTTGTCGTTATTCCTTTTGCGATGGGCTGCATTATTTATGCTTATTACCTGGTAGGTGTAAGAAAGCAAATGTATGCAAATGACTATTACGTACAGGAATATGCAAAGCAGATTAAAGATAAGCTGGGCAAAATAAGTACAGTTGGTTTTATAGATGAAGACATCAACTTCTACCTGGCAGAAGATATTTTATTTGAATCAATTCGCCATACCGGGTCTTTCGAAACACAGTTGCAGTGGTTACAGGAAGGAGACACTCCGCAACAGGATATCATAGTGTTATGGAGGAATGGCAAAAAACTCAATTTTGAGCGGGATAACTATATATTATTGAAAGTTGACTCCGCTTATTGGGATGTGTATCTTAAGAAAGACCTGGGAGATCCAAAACCAGTTTCACAATAAGAGCTGTCACCACCACTATAAAGAACACACGCACCAGTTTGCTGCCTTTTTGCAGGGCAATATGAGCCCCTGCGTAGCTGCCCAGCATATTGGCGGCGGCCATAGGCAGTGCGGTACTCCATACCACTGCTCCTTTACAGATGAAGAGTGCCAGTGCGGCAATATTGGTAACACAGTTAACGATTTTGGCGTGGGCAGAGGCATGCAGAAAGTCGTTGCCATACACCACTATGAATGCAAATATCAGGAAGCTGCCGGTGCCCGGCCCTATGACTCCGTCGTACAAACCTATTGCCAGGCCTATACTTACACCATATACGTACCCTTTCGCTTTGCTAAGTGGTTTGTCTTTAGGGTGCAGGCCCAGTTCACGCTGGTACACTGTGTACAGAAGTACCGCGGCCAGCGCGCAGATAATGATGGGCAGAAATACACTTTTGTCGTTTATCCAGTGTACCAGCAGGGCGCCACACAATGACCCGGAGAATGCAGCAGGCAAGGCCGGGGCAAGTAGGCCCCAGTTGGGTTTCGTCCGGTTCAGGTAGCGCGCCGCCGCCACAAGTGTGCCCATAAAGTTGGCCATTTTGTTGGTGGCCAGTGTTTGGGTAAGCGCAAGTTGGGGCTGCAGGATGAATAGTGCGGGAAGCTGTATCAGCCCGCCGCCACCCACCATCGCATCTACAAACCCTGCCAGGAAGGCAAAAAAGCACAGCGCCACCAATGTCAGCATTGCCCCAAAATAGAAAATGTCCCGCACATGATGCGGGACATTTTAAAAGGATCGGTTTAAATCAGTTTATCTGGAATTTAATTACCTGGTGGTAGTTTTCGCAAGCAAGGTTGAGGTGATAGATGCCTGGTGCGAATTGTGATGAATATGTTTGTAAAGACTCATTAATATGCTCCACTGCCCCTGAATAAGTAAAGACACTCTTGCCAATAACATCAGTTACCACAATTTGCGCGGTCATGCCTGCAATAGCGGCTGGTATTGCCAATGATACATGATTAGTTGATGGATTTGGGTAGACGGCGAGAGTTGGCAGATTGCCAGCTACATTATGCACACTAGTCGTGCTGGCATTTCGGGAAGCGAGGCTACCGCCTTCGATAAAGACGCCCGACTGCCATCCGTGATCAGTCACATTGGCCACAACGAACTTCAAATGATAAGAGACGTTGGTTGTAACTACTATGAACGCCTCAATTTTGTCTGTCATGCCATCAAACACAATATCTTGTCCGTTCATGCCTTGATTGTCAATGTAATATTGCGGGAAAGGTGAGCCGGTGCCCATATTGATGCAGTATGGGCCTGGATTTATGGCACTATTAATACTATTAATGGCAGACGGGATATTGGTTCCGGGAACCAACGCGAAGTTAGTGTAGGTAGGGTAGCCAGGCCCCGTAATAAAAAATCCAAAAGCATCATTGTATTGGGTGCAGGCATATTCCGGGTATTCTTCAGATGCAAACGAATAGTTGAGGTAGAGGGTATCGTAATCGGCTACCACATCACATTCTACAATACAGGCATCTTTGGTGACAGCCCCATTGCCAAGTGCGTTATCAAGAGTGCTGTCTCCAGGAGTTGCGCCTGACCCCATACTGGCAAAAACAGCAGCCGGCAGGCCGATGTCTTCCACGAGGCAGGTGGCTAACACAACCCCGTCAGACATGGGCAAAATGGTTCCGCCATAATTGAATATTCCACTTTCTCGTGGAGCACATGTGAGTGTTGCATTGCTCACGGTTACGTTTAGCCCGGTCATATATTGGACAAGGTCAGCGGCACTTTGGCTGTCTACCGCCGCATATTGCGCTGTACCAACCAAAGGACAAAAATGTAACAGCAGTACTAGTGACGTTACACTGATTGAGTTAAAGGTTTTCATTATTCAGCATTTAGGTACTGCTAATATAAAGAAAACTAACAAAACGTTCAATTTTTCAATAAGTTATCACCTGCTCTTCCATCACCTCAGGTATCTTTCGGAATTCGTATTGCTGGTTGCGAAGTTGGGGTTCGAAGCCCGCTTCGCGGATGGCTTCCTGTATGCCGCTGGCGGTAAAGCGGTGTGGAGCCCCGGCAGCGCTTACCACATTCTCTTCTATCATTATAGACCCGAAGTCGTTGGCACCGGCGTGCAGGCACATTTGCGCCACCTGTTTGCCCACGGTAAGCCACGATGCCTGTATGTTTTTTACATTCGGCAACATGATCCGGCTCATGGCTATCATACGTATATATTCTTCGGCAGTGGTCATGTTTTTAGTGCCCCTTATGCGTTGCAGCAGTGTGTCCACATCCTGGAAGGTCCAGGGGATAAATGCCACGAAGCCTTTGGCCTCTTCTGGTTTTTTGGCTTGCACTTCCCGCAGCTTCACCAGGTGTTCAAAGCGTTCTTCCAGGGTTTCCACGTGGCCAAACATCATGGTGGCCGAGGTGGTGAGGTTTATCTTGTGCGCTTCGTGCATAATATCCAGCCACTCTTGCGCCCCGCACTTCCCTTTCGATATCAGGCGGCGCACCCGGTCGTTCAGTATCTCGGCTCCGGGGCCCGGCATGCTGTCCATACCGGCTTCTTTCAGCGCTATCAGTGCCTCGCGGTGTGTTACCCCCGATACTTTGCATATGTGAGCTACTTCGGGTGGCCCCAGCGTATGGAGTTTCAGATTGGGGAACATCTTTTTCAGCTCCCGGAACAGGTGGGTGTAGTAGTCTAGCCCCAACTCGGGATTATGACCGCCTTGCAGCAGCAGTTGCTCTCCGCCATAGCGGAAGGTTTCTTCTATTTTTTCGCGGTAAGTTTCCAGGTCGGTCACATACGCTTCGGCATGTCCCGGTATGCGGTAAAAGTTGCAGAATTTACAGTTGGCCACACACACATTGGTGGTGTTCATGTTGCGGTCTATTATCCAGGTCACCTTGCCATGTGGCACCTGCTTCTTACGCAGTTCGTTGGCTACATACATCAGTTCGGCGAGGGGAGCCTTTTCAAACAGGTACATACCTTCTTCAATACTCAAAAACTCAAATTGCAGCGCGCGATCGTACAGCCCGGATAATTGCATGAAATGGAAGTAATTAGGCCGTAAAATTAGGGAAATCGGTGTTCAGAACCCTATTCCTTATTTATATACGGGGATAGGGTCGCTGCTATATCGTGTGCCGTTCATGGTGCAGCCGCTATACCGGTCATATTTGTCGTAGCCCACGGGGTAGCATTTGTTGCAATTTTCTTTCTTGTAAGTAAATTCCCCGAGCGTGAGCGTTTTATCCGCTCCCGGCACCCATAGCGTTATCGCTCCTTCGTACCGGTCGCTTTGAGCGGAAACGTGATACACATATGCATCGTCGCTGAGGTTGGTCAGTTCCAGTACGGTGTCGCCGTTGCGGATGTCATAGAGCGTATCCACTTCCTCCGGGTTAAAGCCTTCAAATCGTAGGCTGATGCCAGGGGTGCTGCATTTTACTTTATGGCATCCGCAAGAGGCGTAGGTGAAGCAGGCTGCTGCCAGCAACACCAGTGCAGGTAAGGGTCTGGTCATATTGATTTTTGATTTATGCGGCATAATCTGTGCCAATTTAGCGGATGATGTTTGATTTTCATGCGTTTACATCAAGTAGCGGACACATAAAGCTAGTTATCAATGCTTTTTCGTTATTTTGTATCAGATGGCTCAAGTCATATTAACATTATTTGGGGAAGAGATTGTTCCCGAACCGGTAAAACCCGAGCCGAAACCCCGTGCACCCAAGAAGGAGAAAGAGGCGAGGAAGAAGACGGAGGAACCCGATAGCCTCGAGGAGCCGGTTGCGGTGGCCCATGTGGTGACGCATGGCCCGGAAGAGCAGTCGTTTGCGGAAGTGAGGGATGACCAGCCGGCAAGTGATGAGGGGTTGGTGGAAAAGCCCGTGAAGGCACAAGCACCTGCCCGAAGCCGTAAGCCTAAAGCAGCACTCCCTTCAGCCGATGAACTGCTAAAGGAGTTTGATGGCCAGAAGCAGTACTATGCTATTGGAGAGGTGGCCCGGCTTTTTAAGGTAAATACTTCCCATATCCGTTTCTGGACCAATGAGTTTAAGCTAAAAGTGCGCACAACCCGGAAAGGCGACCGCCTCTACACGCCAGAGCAGATAAAGGAACTAAAGGCGATCTATCACCTGGTGAAAGAGCGCGGCTACACCATTGCAGGTGCCAAAACAAAGCTGAAAGAAAAGAGGAAGACAACTATTGAAAGCGTGAGCCTGAAGGAATCGTTGCTGCAACTGCGCGATAAACTGACGCAAATAAAGAAAGAACTGAAGGGATGAGATATTTCTTGTTGTTGATAGCTATAGGTATGAGTACAGGAATTTTTGCGCAAGGCAATTTTCAAATTTCAAAAGATACCGAGAACGGTTCAGTGGTCTTTAAGGGGCCAATAACTTTTGCCGATCTGGCTGCAGAGCCGTCGTTTACCTGGTTTCAGCGCAACAGCGCTTATGAGCCGGGCGCGGATGCGATGGAGGTGTTAAAAAATGACCTGTCCGGCACAAGGATTATAGTGGTGATGGGCACCTGGTGCGAAGACTCGCAAAACCTCGTTCCGAGGCTGCACACGGTGCTGAGCGAAGCGAACTTCCACAACGTGACGGTGTACGGCGTAGACCGCACCAAAGATGCATTGGCCGGGGAAAAAGCTACCTACGGAATAGAACGAGTGCCCACTATTATAGTATATAAAGAGGATAAAGAAGTGGGAAGAATAGTTGAAGTAGTGCAAAAATCGATAGAAGAAGACCTGGTCAGTATCGTCATGAAATAACAGCTTTTCGTAACTTTATTAAAACGGCAGAAATGAGCACATCTGAATTACGGGAAAAGCTGATCCTCTATCTTACAAAGGCGGATAACAAAAAGATTAAGGCACTATATACGCTGCTGGAGGAAGAGATAGATGCAGATAGAGATTTTGTGCTTACTGATGAGCATATTAAGATACTGGAAGCGGAAAGAGAAAAATATCTGAATGGCACTGGTGGATCACATAGTTGGGAAGACGTAAAAGCGAGGATCAGAGGTAAAAAAGCTTCCTGATGTATACTGTTGTAATAAGCGATGCGGCTGAGGAAATGGCTAACGATGCGTATGGCTGGTATGAAGAACAACAAGGTGGTGTTGGTGATAAATTTTTATCAGAGCTTCAAGTGGCATTTACTAAGTTAGCTAACACCCCGTTACTTTATGCAAAAGGAATAATGATATACGCGGCATAGTGATTCCAAAATTCCCTTACATAGTAATGTTTGAGGTTTTCCAGGACGAAGTAAGGGTCTATTCCATCTTCCACACATCCCGCCGGCCCAAGAAGAAATACCGCAAATTGTAAATCCTTACTACATTTGCGCATGCAGTTACCAGAGCATTTATCCATTGATCTTCTTAAAGACTGGAATACCCAAATAGAAATAAGTAAAGAAGCGCATGGCCGCATCGAAACCAATCGCGCATATCTTGATAAAATACTGGAAGGGGGCAATACCTACTATGGTATTAATACCGGCTTTGGCTCCCTGTGCAATGTAAAGATTGAGGCAGATGAATTGGCGCAGCTCCAGGAAAATCTTGTCTGCTCACATGCTTGTGGCATGGGGGATGAGGTGCCCCAGGAAATAGTGCGACTGATGCTGTTGCTAAAGATACATGGCCTGAGCCAGGGTTACAGTGGTGTGAGGCCGGGCATTGTACAGCGCCTGGCCGATTTCTACAATGCAGGCATCACCCCCGTGGTGTACGAATTGGGCTCTCTCGGTGCCTCGGGCGACCTGGCACCGCTGGCCCACCTGAGCCTCCCGCTGTTTGGTAAGGGGGAGGTGTGGTACAAGGGGGAGAAAACACAAGCGATGTCCGCCCTGGCTGATGCTGGCTTGCAACCGTTGCCGCTGGCCGCCAAAGAGGGCCTGGCACTACTGAATGGCACCCAGTTCATGAGCAGTTATGCTACGTGGTCGCTGATGGAAGCCCGGAGGCTGCAGGTATGGGCAGATGTGATTGCGGCGCTAAGCGCGGACGCCTTCATGGCCAAGGATGAGCCATACAAACATCCCATTCACCGGGTGCGCCCGCACAAAGGGCAGGTAGATACCGCAGCGCGCATGCGGGAACTGCTGGAAGGCAGTGGCATACAAAAGCTACCTAAAACACAGGTGCAGGATCCTTATTCGTTCCGCTGCGTGCCGCAGGTACACGGCGCTACAAAGGATGTAGTAGACATGGTGGCCCGGGTAGTAGAAACAGAGATAAACTCTGTTACGGATAATCCTATTGTATTTCACGACGAAGATGCCATAATGAGTGGTGGCAATTTCCACGGGCAGCCATTGGCGTTACACCTCGACTTCCTGGCAATTGCCATGGCCGAGTTGGCCAATATATCGGAGCGGCGCACGTACCTGCTGGTAAGTGGCCAGCGCGAGCTGCCTCCTTTCCTGGCTCCCGATGCGGGACTCAACAGCGGCTTTATGATTGCCCAATATACGGCTGCCGCTATAGTAAGCCAGAATAAGCAGTTGTGCACACCCGCCTCCGTAGATAGCATCGTGAGCAGCAACGGACAGGAAGACCATGTAAGTATGGGCGCTAATGCCGCCACCAAGCTCCGCAAAGTAATACAGAATGTGCAGCGGGTATTGGCGATAGAGCTGCTGGCCGCCGCTCAGGCGCTGGAGTTCCGCAGGCCGGGTCAGTCTTCTCCGCGGCTGGAGGAAGTCTATGCTTTGCTGCGCGGCAAAGTTTCGTTTATGGATAAGGACCGCATATTGCACAACGACCTGGTGGCTGCTGAGCAATTACTTGGTGCCTACCCTCCCGGGGTTAGATAATCACCGCAATAATTTGGTGAGCGAATCGGCAGATGCGCGGTTGTGCGGCTTGTTTATCGACTGGCGGATATCTTTACGCTCTTTATTGGTGAGGTGGAAATTCAGCGCTGCGCCTTCATCATCCAGCTCGGGGTGATACTCCATGCTTATAAAGTGTATCTGCTCGCCAAAAGTTTCCCGAAGCAGGTCTTTGATGTGCCCGTGGTTGTACGACTGGAATGTCTGCCACTTCTGTTGTATCACAAATACCGGGTCTCCCATCATTTTGGCGAGTGAAGTTGGTTCGCTTGGTTGGCGGCTGGCGTTTTCCCTCGTGTCCCGTATTTCCAGGAAGATGATGTCCCCGGCGTTTTTCGTTATCCATTCCCGGAATACATACAGGTAGCGGGCGGTGAGCTCGGTACCAAAATTGTCTCGCATGCCCGCGTCCATCACATTCATTCGTGGCTGCGATGGTAGCTTCACTACCGGCAGAATGAAGGGGAACGTAGCGTTCATCCTTAACGCGGATGTGAGGCGAAGGTTATACGGGTTTTGCCTGGCGAAAAGGGTAGCATAGTCTACCGCATCTATTGGCGGGGCGCTATCGCCCAGGCTATATGCCGGCCGCGTCAGGTAGCTGATGGGTTGTGCGCCCATCATCAGTTTGCGTCCGTCGTTTATTATGGTGCCATTCACTATCAGCTGTGGTACGGCCCCGCTGAATTCCCTGGTTTTGAAGTCGCCTATTTTTTTATCCAGCAGTCCTTCCGTGTTCCGTATCAGTTCCTGCTCCATGGCATACCCCCGGTCTTTGGTGTAAGAGTATCCGGCTATGGAGATTTTATTGAACGGGCTGATCATATCTACACTCGCAAAGGAAAAAATAATCGCGTTCAGCAGATCTTTCCCGGTATTCTCCAGGTAGGCTGGGTCATAAGGGTTCTTTACTATACTGTCTTGCCAGGCATCGTGCACGCTTCGCCAATAGGCGGCCCCCAGCATGCCGCCGGAGGCGCCCGTTATCAGTACGGTGTGCCGGAACAGCCGGCCTTGCGTAGCGCTGTCCAGCGTTTGGAGGCTGTGAAAGGTCCAGTAAGCGGAGCGGGAGCCGCCGCCGCTTACCATCAGTACTACCAGCGGTGGCCGCGCCCCGGTACTGTCAAATTTGCCCTTCCAGTTTTCCAGGTGCTGTTTTTCCGACCGCTTGTCGGCTTCGTATCGTTCGGCATTGAATAGTGTCCGCAGCGACTGGTAATTATATTCAGGTTCCGCGGCATTTGTGGTCTGGTAGTCCATTCCATAGGCTATACTCCGCAGGTCTATGATGCGGTTAGATACCAGCCACGAGCAGATGATGCCAATCAGCACCCAGCCCAGGACCTCCCAGCTGCGCAGGAAATGTTTTACCGCCCCTACGATACCCATCATAAGCCCGAACAGTATCAGGAAACTGCTGCCGGCAGGTATACGCAGCAGGGGTTGCTCCATAAAGATGCCGAGCAGCAGTAGTAGCAGGAATGAGAAGATAGTAGCGGTTATTGCGTTGCGGTGGTGCTTGCGCAGAATAGTGTTAAGCAGGCGGGGGTGATAAGGCTCTAGCTCGTGGCAGTGGCTGTATCTCAGGCCCTCTGAAATGTAGGTGTCGGCGCGGATGATGTCTATCTCGTAGTCAAGGGCATCATACGGTATGATGTGGCGGATACGGGAAGGGTCGGTAATCCGCGAAAGGACGACTTTCAGCAGATCGCGGCCAACACGGAAGAAATAGGCGAAAGAAAATAATAGTATCAGCGCGAAGCCCAGGTAAAAGCCTAGCTGCAGCAACAGTACCTGGCCGATGCGGCTGTGCTCTTTATATACCTGGAAGTGGATGCTGACTACCGAATAAAACACCAGGAACAGGAAAGGGATGACGGAATTGTTGATGCAGTATATCAGGAACGTCTGCTTGGCGGCGCCCATATAAGGGATGCGGTGGGCGTGTATGATAAAGGTGGTAATATGCCAGGCCATGATGAACAGGCCCACCCCGCCGCCCAGCAGCAGCATGCTCATAAAGCTGATTTCCCCCAGGTACTCCGGTGCCAGGAAGAGGGTGTCGGCCCCGAAGTTGGCAGCGAAGTGCCCGGTAATGGTAAGCACCAGTATCAGCCAGAAGACCAGCAGTAACTGGTAGCGCCGGAAATGCAGTATCACCAGCTGCACCGGCAGAAAGTGGTAAATATTGCTTGCCCTATGCCTTATTGCCTCCCTGGTCATACGTACCTAGAAAGCTACAATTATTATTCCAGACTTCTATGTGAAGGGTATGTTATAAATGTGCTATTGTACATACAATGTCGTATCGGCTTCATTGTTCTGCCGGCGTTCCGTCATACAGTCGCAGTTACAGTTTTTAGGCCGGAGCAGCTCCAGGTTTTTCAGTTCTTTGTCTATGACCAGGATGCTGTCTGCATTTTTAGTTTTGGATACTATGGCGCTCACACCATCAAATCCCAGTGTGCTGAGCCGCTCCTCAAATTGCTCTTTGCTTACAGTCTTCATCTGTACGCTTATCGCCTGTCTGCTGGTTATTTTGAACGGCTGTACACCCAGCAAAAGGTTTCCGTTCTGCTCACTGATAGCTACTATGTACGCCCAAACGTCTTGTGGGAGTGGGATAGTGCCGTCATTCTTGTAAAAGCCGAAGTTCCCATCCCCATCTTTGGTTGCCCCTCCGGCCTGAAATATCTTATGCGATGGAACAACCAGGTAAACATCAGGGGATAAATCGGGGCTTACCCGTGCAGTAAGCACCGAGGGGGTGCTCCCTTCCATTTTCTCCAGTAGCATGTCTATGTTATACCAGCCAAATGCGTTGATGTCAACATTGTAGTAGACGGCCTCGTTGTATTGGACGATTACTTTATCCTCTTCCGGGTCAGGCATAGGTATGTTCACCACAAAATCAGAGTCGGTGGCATCGGTGTAGTTTACCTGCGTGCGGGGTTGGCCGTTGTCCTGTATCATTTTCTGCCTGCGGTATTCCAGTTCATGCAGTATTTCGAAATAGCGCTTGCAGCTATCCATGCTTTCCTGTATATCGGCCAGTGGCGCAGCACCCAATTTGTCGCCTTCATTGTTCAGGTATTCATAGAGCATATTCAGTTCTTCATCTGTCATATAGGGGAATGCGGTCATCACCGTTCTGTTATATTGGTCATACAGGCAGTTCGCCAGCGGGTCTCCGGAGGCTATTAGTCCGGTAGAGTTGCGGATAAAGGCATTAAGAAATTCTTTTGTACGGTGTTTGGGCACACCCGCCAGCGCCGGCCCGGTCGATTTCTTTGTAGGGTGGTGACACGAGGCGCAATTGGTCTCAAAGATGCTCTTGCCCCTGGCCAGCCGTTCTGTCATCGTGTCTTTCTTTATGGGTTCGGGAGCGGTCCAGTTGATGGTGCCGTCTTCTGTTTCTTCGCCCTTATATAGCTCCATCCCCTCTTGCAGGTAATTTGCAGGTATGGAAACGCCAACTGGTTTCACAATTTTGGCTCCGTCTTCTTCTCCGGCATTAATGTATATCATTCCGCCACTGCTCAGCGGTTGGCCGTTGCTGGTAGTAGTGAGCCCACCGGCAATAATATCTGCTATAGTAAAGGCCTCCCTTAGTTGCAGGGTAATAGTTTTGCCCCGCGCTTCTATACTGCCGGCTGGTATATTAATGATAGCGCCTCTGCGGGTTTTCAACACCGTATCCCGGGTAATGTCTATGGTGTATTCATCCAGGGGCAGCTTCCCAGGGCTAAGCAGCTCACCGGAAGGCTTGTTAGTCACTTTGCAGGCGGCGAACAACGAAAGGAGCGCAATGATAATTATTGCTTTGCGGGATACACGTACAGGTTTCATATGTTAATGTTAGGTAGTAGACGCACGCCTTGCTATTTTCCATAACATAACCGGTTAGTCTAGAATACTATGGGCAGTCCTTTTTTTTTATGATAGTCTATAATAGGCTGGTAGGGCCCGAATTTGTGCTGTTCTTCGGTAAAGGGGTCCGCATAGGGCCCTTTGTCGTAGTCTATTGGTTTTGTTTTTATGTTAGGGTACCCCGCCTCTTCCGGGCGCACCACTGGCCGTGCATGTATCCGGTCGTCGTTCACAAAGGCTGCTACGTCTATGGCCTCTTTGTCGGTCAGTACCGGGTTCTTCCAGTTGGCCTTCAGGTGGGGCATATTAGCCTTTACGAACCGTGCCATTTTCAGCACACGGTGCATGCTGCTGCCGGCCTCGTAGCTTTGCATGCCCCACAGCGGCGGGTAGGTATAGGTTTTGTTCCACGGGTCCATTACCCCGGCTCCGGTGGGTCCGTGGCAGCTGGCGCAGTGTTGGGCGTATACTGACTCGCCGTTGCGGGGGTCAGCGGCTCCTTCCGGGTACTGAAGTTCCACGCCGTTATCTCCTTTCACCCGCTGGCCTACCGGCACGTTAGAGCCCAGCCACTTCATATAGCTGGTAATGGCCACCATTTCTTTAGAGTCAAGGGGAAGCGGTTTGCCCAGGTGGGGCCGTTCTATGCAGTTGTTTACCCTTTCTGCCAGTGTCAGTATTTTATTTTCCCTGCCGCGGTATTGGGGATAGCGGGCGTGTGTACTGAAGTAGTTGAGCCCATACGGTCGCGTGCCGGCGTCCATATGGCAGTTGTTGCAGTTCATCTTGTTGCCCAGGTAGTGCCCGGCTACACCCTCCGGCCCTATGTAGTAGGCGGTATTTACAATCAGGTCCCTGCCGTAGCGCACCATGGCCCCAAAGTCGTCGTCGGGTATCGTGGAGGTGTCAGGCGGCGAAAAAATCGTATCATTGACATTGGTTTCAGACACTGCAGGCTGCTCCGTCGGGGCGCTGCAGGAATAGTTAAGTATAAACAAGCACGAAACACCAAGTGTTATGCAACTGATTACTCTCATAAATAAAATGGCATTCTTTTTCCTGCTGGTTTTTTTGGTGGGCACACGGGCTGAGGGGCAGCAGGTATATCCCCCCGAAGGTACGGAATTGAATTTTATCGTAGTGCCTCTTTCCGTTCCGGGAGAGAAGGGCGTGTCCACTTACACCTTCCAGGTAGCGGAGGGCATTATAGATAAAGAGTCCGACTTTGCTACCCGGACAACGCTTTCCGAGACAACGGATGCCAACAGGGCGGTAGTGCGGGTACCCCGGTTCGGCGATTCCTATACCTGGCAGGTGGTGTATAAAGACAAGGGCAAGCAGGTAAAAAAGAGCCCGCTCTATCATTTTTCTACTGTACGCTCCCGGTTGGTAAACACAGAGATATATCGCCAGAAGGTGGTGAGCAATACCTACCCCGATAAGGGGCTCTCCTACTTTATAGATAACGCAAGGGTGCTTTACGATATGGAGGGTAAGCCATTGTGGGTGTTGCCGGATATTCCGCCCTATGTGGTCTTCGATTCCAAGGTGCGCGACCTGAAAGCCACACCTTTTAATACAATTACGTTCCTCACCGATTATGGTGCATATGAGGTAAGCTATGATGGCAAAATGCTGTGGATGGCTCCGCACAGCGGCGAAGTGGATGGGGTGCCGGGCGCGTACCGGTTTTTTCATCATGAGTTTACCCGGCTGAAAAACGGCAACTATATGCTGCTGGCCATGGAGAAGGTGCTGCGGAAAATGCCCGCTATGGATACCTTGCTGGCGCAGCGTCATCCTGATGTGGTGAGGAAAGATACAGCCTATTATAAGAATGTGGAGTTCGGAACGATAGTAGAATACAATGCCCAAAAGGACATAGTATGGAAGTGGAGTTCGGCCGACTACTTCCGTGATGATGAACTATTTCATGAGCGGGAGATGGACAGCACATTCCTGACCAATACGCATCTGAATGCATTCTTTTTTGACGAACAACGTCGGGTGATATACGCAGGGTTTCGCGACAAGGACCGGGTGATATCCATAGCCTACCCCGGGAAAAAAATAATGGCCGAGTACGGTGCAGGCACGCCAACAGGAAGATTGTTTGTACACCAGCACAGTGTAGTGCCGGATTTGGAAGGGAACCTCGTTATTTTTAACAACAATAATCCCTCAATTGGTAGGGCGCAAATCGCACAGCCGGCCGTGGTACAAGCCCATGCTCACGGAAGCGGCCCCAATGGGCCGAGGCCGCCGCGTCCAGGATTGCCTCCGGGTGCGCCAACACCCCCCGGCCGCCTGGCCCCCAGGATGAACATAAAATCTTCCGTAGTGGTTATCAACCAACCGGTATCTGCTCAAGATACCGCTAAGAAAGTATGGGAGTTTATTTGCGATATTGATTCGCTCGCACTACCGGGAAGCGTAATGGGTGGCAATGCTGCGGTGCTGGAGGATGGAAGCCTGATGGTGTGCATGGGTACCTCGCACAGAACATTTATAGTAAACACCAAGGGTAAGGTGCTATACAACAGTCTTACCGAACAACGACCGCCTGAAGGCGATGAGTGGGCGCCTTATCCTGCTTATCGTGCCAATCCGCTTTCGGCGGTGCAGCTTAGCAAATTGGCAACAAGCCTGGTAAAGTAACATTTAGTTTAGAGACACTTCAATAGTAACAAAACGATGCAAATGAGAACGGGGCGTTGGCTTAGCGCTATTGCCATAATAGTGTTGCTTGCCGGTGCTGTGCAGAAAGCCGCGGCCGCGATATACCCAGCCGAGGGTACGGTGTTGCCATTTACCCTTATGCCGTTTTCCGTGCCTGCGGAAGCACTTGCCAGGGAGTATACCTTCTGTGTGGCAACTGGCCTGTACGACGATGACCGGCAATTTGCACAAAATGTCATTGCCACATTCCGTTCAAAGCAGTCAGATTGCCTGGCCCGCCTCCCGCACTGGGGAACGCAGTACACCTGGCAGGCAACTTGCACCGATAAAAATGGAAGGAAAATAAGTGCTACCGGGCTAAATCATTTTTCCACGATCTCAATCAGTTTTGTAGATACTACGGTATTCCGCCAGCGATCCATACTGAATACATTTCCAGATACGTCGCTTCACTATTTTGTGGATGCTGCCAGGGCGCTTTATGACATGAGCGGGAACGCAGTCTGGGTTTTACCCAATATACCCGGCCATGTAAACATGGAGTCTCAGATACGTGACCTGAAAGTTACCCCTTTCCACACCATAACATTTCTTACCGATTATGGCGCATACGAAGTGAGTTATGACGGCCGGATATTGTGGAGCAAACAAGAGATGGACCCCCGCACAGGGCTGCCTGCGTACCGGCATTTCCATCATGAATTTACCCGCCTGCCCAGTGGGAACTACATGCTTTTAGGAATACAAAAAGTACAGCGAAAAATGACCGAACTTAATTCTGGCAGCGTGGCAGAAGCCCGAAACGTGATAAGAGGCGCAAACGGAACATACCTGGTGGTTGACTTTGGTGTTTTGCAGGAGTATACTCCAGGAGGCGAACTGGCCTGGTATTGGAACTCCGGAGACTATTTTAGTGATGAAGAAGTGTTTGAGAAATTGGATCAGACACCCCGGTTAGTGGCTGACGGCCACTTTAATGCATTTTACTTTGACAGTGATGCTAAAGCAGTTTACGCTGGTTTTAGAGACCGTAACCGGATAGTGAAAATAAGCTACCCTGACAATAGGATTATTGCCGCCTTTGGTGACGGTACCCCTACAGGCCCGCTGTTTAAAGCCCAGCACAGTTGTATGCCCGGTGAAAACGGAGAGCTTTATATATTCTGCAATAACCCATCACGCACAATGCCGGTACCTCCTCCGCGCGGTGCTTTGACGCCGGGCGAGCGCCCGCAATCGCGGCAAATGCCCGGTACCCAACAGGAGGCAGGTTACCCACAAAAAACACAGGTGATGGTATTACGCCAACCCCTGTCAGAAGCAGATACCGCCAGGGTGGTTTGGTCCTTTGACTGCGATATAGATGACCAGGCCGACCATACAGCTTTGCGGGAGGGTAATGCAGTGCCTTTGCCAGGTGGCAATGTGTTGGTGTGCATGGGTACTACGCCGCGTATCTTCATAGTAAGCCGTGATAAAAAATTGATGTTCAATAGCATATCAGAGTACCGTCCCGGAGGCAAAGAGCCTTGGGCGCCCAAGGCATCATACAGGGTGAGCCCGGTAACCCAAGAGCAACTGGAACGTATGGCTATGCGGATGCTCCGTTAAGACGTAGGCGCGTACAAGCGGTAGAGAAGGTATTACCACTGCAAATAATTCCGTATATTTACTAATCGCTCACTCTAAAACCATACTTATGAAGAAAGTTATCTTTACTCTTTTTTCGGCTGCTATGTCCCTGTCAGCTTCAGCTCAATTATTAATAACGTACAACAACGCTGCCGGACAACACCCGGGAACAGTGGTTATTAAAACCGACAATATCCACAGTGTAAAAAAGAATGGTGGCGGGCTGCCCAACTTCGACCCGGCCAACAATATGCACTGGGATATGAGTAATGTACAGTACAATACGCAAATGAACCCTATAACCTATGATACCTGTACCAACCTTTTCTTTTCTCCCGCTAAGCACAGCAGCGAGATAACGTATAGCAATACCGGGTTTCTTCCCTATGTTACGCACCTGCAGTTCGAAATACGGTCAACAGGTATGTTCGCTTATGGAGAGCACCTGGACCGGCAGGCGTTTCCGCTGGGCTTTATCACCGGCGATATGGGCGATAGCCTCGTAATACTGAACCAGGATATTGACTATAGTGCCAATATCACTAATATCCCATACCCCGCCGCTGCAGGTATCACCTTCTGGAGCAATAACTTCCACTACAACACCAACCTGGAGTTGACATATTTAGCGCAGGGCTACAATCAATCGCCTATTACCAAGGTTTCACACGTTACGTCGCTTGACAGTGCTATAGGATGGGGTACCATCAGCGGGCTGCACCCCGATAATACCCAGGGCGGCGAAGTAGATGTATTGCAGGTAAAAAACATCACTACCGTGGTGGATAGCTTTTACAACAACGGAGTTCCCGTTCCGGCTAATGTTCTTTCTACATTCAACCTGAGCCAGGGCCAGACCAACAATCTGTATCAGTACAATTGGTATCGCCGTGGGGAAGTAACCGCTATGCTGAACGTAGCATTCAGCGATGCGCAGTTCACTACCATACACGACATAAATTTCCACCGCGAGCGCATGCCGTTCCCGGCCGGGGTAGCAGCTGCCTCTACCGCTGCCGGTAGCATGATGATATACCCTAACCCCGCTACACAGGCGGTAAATATTTCTCTTGCCGATAAGGCCGCTGCGGTATGCGAATATGAATTGATAAACGTAACCGGCCAAATAATCGCTAAAGGAAGCGTGCCCGCCTCTTCCGGGAATGCAGTGATTGCCCTGGGCGACGTACCGGCGGGTACATATTATATCAGTGTTACAAGCAATGGAGCGCAGGTGTCTCGCGCCCCTCTTTCTATAGTGAAATAGCAGGTAGCAACAATGTTGGAGAACGGCCGCCTCACGAGGCGGCCGTTTCTATATTCAGGAAAAATGCTATTGCATGATTATAGTTAGGGGGCTAAATGGTTACCTTTGCGGCTTAATTCATGCAGCGGCCATTTACTATTGCATTAGTCGGTAACCCGAATAGCGGCAAGAGCTCCCTGTTCAATTCCCTGACGGGGCTGAACCAGAAGGTGGGTAACTTTCCCGGCGTAACGGTAGACAAGAAAACAGGTGTTGCCCGTATCAGCGAGCAATTAACTGCCAATGTCATAGACCTGCCGGGAACCTATAGTATATACCCCAAAAGCGCCGACGAGTACGTAACCTACGAGGTATTGCTGAACAGCAGTAATAAAGATAAGCCCGACCTGCTGGTAGTAATCGCAGATGCGTCTAACCTGAAGCGCAACCTCCTGTTCTGCTCGCAGATAATGGACTTGAAGATACCCGTGGTGATAGCCCTGAGTATGGTAGATATAGCCCGTACCCAGGGAACAACCATAGATATAGAAGGGCTGCAACGCATGATGGGTGTGCCGGTAGTAGCCATCAACCCACGGAAAAACAAGGGAATTTCCCAGCTGAAAAAGATTGTCGGCGATATGTACACCCTTCGCCCACCGGTACATCCTGACTTTATAGATATTAAAGAGCTGGCGGGCAATTGGGTGGAGGAAGTAAAGCTACTGTGCGGCCAGGAGAGCAACTATGGTGCCCTGCAGGTAGCCTGCAACTACATGGAGCTTCACTATCTGCAGGCATCGCACCGAATACGCGTCGCCGCACTGCTCGATGAAGTGAAATTCAATAAGGCAGCGGTACAGGCGGCCGAAATAATGCAGCGTTACCGACGCATAGACGATATCATCCGGCAGTGCGTGGTGATGGAAAGCCCTATCAAGAAGACCATTGCCAGCGATAAGATAGACAGGGTGCTGCTGCATCCATTGTGGGGCAACCTGATATTGCTGCTGGTGCTGTTCACCTTGTTCCAAAGCATTTTCTGGCTGGCCGACTACCCTATGACATGGGTAGAGGAGGGTTTTTCCGTAGTGCGTGGCTGGGCGCTGGAGATAATGCCCGATAATTTCTTTCGAGACTTGTTGGTGAACGGTATACTCGCCGGTATTGGTGGCATAGCCATCTTTATACCGCAGATAATGATACTGTTCGGGTTTATTACCATACTGGAAGACAGCGGTTACATGGCGCGTATCAGCTTCCTTACCGACCGCCTGATGCGGAGCGCTGGCCTGAATGGCCGCTCGGTAATGCCGCTCATAAGCGGAATGGCTTGCGCAGTGCCGGCTATCATGTCGGCGAGAACCATACAGAACCGCAAGGAACGCCTGATAACAATAATGGTCACTCCGCTAATGAGCTGCTCCGCGCGCCTGCCGGTATATACCATACTGATAGGGCTGGTAATACCCGAGCGGCAGGTGTTAGGCTTCTTCAGCATGCAGGGCCTGGTGCTGATGGCCCTATACTTGCTGGGCTTCTTTATGGCGCTGCTGGTAGCTAAGGTGCTGGATAAGCTGATAAAGACAAAAGAACGTACCTACTTCCTTATGGAGTTGCCGGTATACCGCTCGCCAAGATGGGCCAATGTAGGCATCACCATGGTAGAGAAGGCCAAAGTTTTTGTTACCGATGCCGGTAAGGTAATTATGGTCATATCAGTAGTGTTGTGGGCGCTGGCATCTTTTGGACCACCGGCGCGCATGCAGGCGGTAGAAGCTAAGTACACGGCTCTAAAAGCCGCTGCCCCTCAGGCTGCCGACTCGCTGGATAAGCTGCATGCTACCGATAAACTGGAAAATTCATTTGCCGGCATCATGGGGCACGCCATAGAACCGGCTATTCGCCCCCTGGGCTACGATTGGAAGATAGGCATCGCCTTGATTACTTCCTTTGCGGCACGCGAGGTATTCGTGGGTACCATGAGCACCCTCTATAGCGTAGGCGACGACACGGACGACCGTCGCATTCGTGAGAAGATGGCCGACGCACGCTTCAAAGACGGCCGACCGGTATATACCCTGGCTTCCGGGCTTTCACTACTGGTATTTTACGTGTTTGCTATGCAGTGCATGAGTACACTGGCTATTGTAAAACGCGAGACCAATAGCTGGAAGATACCCATGTTGCAACTGCTTTATATGTCGGTGCTGGCTTACGTGGGCGGCTTTATAGTGTATCAGCTATTCAAATAAATCAATAAAAAGCAGCCCGGATATTGACAATCTATCGTTTTACCCTATCTTTATTCGGTTAATGAAGGGGAAAGTTCCCTGTTTATTTCGCGTTTCTTTTAAATGATGAATAAGATGAAAAGGATCGTACCTATGCTGGGTATCTTCATGTTGGCCCTGTTCGTTGTATCAACGATCACTTCTTGTGCGCCACCTAAGTTGCGTCCCGGTTACGGCAGCTACAAAGGCTATCACCACCGTAAGTTCTACAAGCCGCTGAAGCCCAGCTACGCCAGCCCTAAAAAGGTGAAGGTGAAAAAGTACAAGTAAACGACAATATTCTATATGTTATACGCTCCCCGGGCATCACCCGGGGAGTTTTTATTGGGTTATGAGGGTATATAAAGCACCTCCCAGCCACGTTGAAATCCGAAAATTACCAACCCTCTTGAAAAATCTTTGCAAAAAATACATTGATAATCAATCACTTATAAAGATGTCCTGAAAAAAGTTAATGAATTTTTTGGTGTAGAAAAATACTGGATTTACCTTTGCAGTCCCAATTTCAGGGGCTGTTTGTGTTTCCAGGAGCATAAGCGGTTGAAAATCAATAGAAAAACCAGAAATGAGACATCTTAGTTTTAAAACACAGTCGGCTAACGAAAAGATCGTAAAGCGTGAATGGCACGTAGTAGATGCTACCAACCAAACACTGGGCCGCATGAGTTCTCGTATCGCAGCTATCCTGCGTGGCAAGAACAAGGCATATTACACCCCACACTTCGATTGTGGTGATTATGTGATCGTAATAAACTCGGGCAAGGTAGTACTGACCGGTACCAAAATGGACGACAAGGAATACCTGACTTTCTCAGGCTATCCCGGAGGCCAGAAAGCGGAAACCGCTAAAGTAATGGTACACCGCCGTCCTAACCTGATGATTGAGCGCGCTGTAAAGGGCATGTTGCCTAAAAACCGCCTCGGTCGTGCTATGGTGAAGAAGCTTTTCGTTTACGAAGGCGCCGAGCACCCGCACAAAGCACAGCAACCTAAAGAACTGAAATTCTAAGGCCCCAAGGCTTATTTTTTATAAAACGACATTAAGTATAATAATGGAAAAGCAAAAAAACGCCGTTGGTCGCCGTAAAGAAGCCGTTGCTCGTGTATACCTGAGCAAGGGTACCGGTACCATTACGGTTAATGGAAAAGAATACAAGGATTATTTTCCGATGATGTACCTGCAAAACCAGGTAGAACTTCCACTGAAGACGATAGATGCGGTAAGCTCTTTCGACCTGGTGGTAAATGTACAAGGCGGTGGCCCTAAAGGCCAGGCCGAGGCTATAAAGCTGGGTATCGCCCGCGCTCTTTGCGAAGTGAACGCTGAATATCGTCCCGCGCTGAAAGCTAAAGGACTGATGACCCGCGATCCACGCTCTGTAGAACGTAAGAAATTCGGTAAACGTAAAGCTCGCCGTAGCTTCCAGTTCTCTAAACGCTAGTGCCTGGTACACTTATTTTTTAACCGTCAAGAAAAAATTAAAATGGAAGATAATAAAAGCCTGCACCAGCAATTATTGGAAGCTGGTGTGCATTTCGGCCACCTGAAGAAAAAGTGGAATCCCAAAATGCTTCCGTACATCTTTGCAGAAAAGAATGGTATCCACATCATCGATCTGAACAAAACAATCGATGGACTGGAAGAAGCCGCTGCCGCACTGAAATCTATCGCCAAAAGCGGTAAGAAGATCATGTTCGTAGCTACTAAAAAACAAGCGAAAGAAATAGTTGCTGAAGCCGCTGCTAAAGTAAACATGCCTTTCGTTACAGAACGTTGGCTGGGTGGTATGCTTACCAACTTCCAAACGATTCGTAAGAGCGTGAAGAAGATGCAGAGCATCCAAAAAATGCTGGAAGACGGCACTATGGACAGCGTTACCAAAAAGGAACGCCTGACACTTAGCCGCAGCAAAGATAAAATGGAGAAAGTACTGGGTGGTATTGCCAACATGGGCCGTACTCCTGCTGCTTTGTTCATGGTAGATATCAGCCACGAGCACATTGCGCTGGCTGAAGCAAAGCGCCTGGGCATCACTACCCTGGCAATGGTAGATACCAACAGCGACCCTACTAAAGTAGATTTCGCTATTCCGTCAAACGACGATGCTACTAAGTCAATAGCCATCATCACGCAATACCTTACTGCCGCCATTATGGAAGGCCTGCAGGAGCGTGCTACTGATAAAGAAACAGAAGACGAAACAGCTACAGAAGACGGTGTTGAAAAAACACGTGGCATGGAGCTGGACGAAGAAGAAAACAAAGACGGTGGCCGTGGCCGCGGTGCAGGTCGTGGCGCAGGCCGTGGTGCAGGTACCGGTGCGGGTGCGGGCCGTGGCGGCGCAGGCCGTGGTGGTGCAGGTGCAAGCCGCGGTGGCGGTGGAAGCCGCCCTGCTGCAAAGCGCTAATTGCCGCCTTTTACAATCTTAATATATCATTAAAGCCCCCGGAAAGGGGCTTTAATGATAAAAATGCGAACTTCGCATCCTACATTAATAACCTTAATAAAGACATATAAAATGAGTGAAGTAACTATTTCAGCTGCTGATGTGAACAAACTTCGCCAGCAAACTGGTGCAGGTATGATGGACTGCCGCAAGGCGCTGATGGAAAGCGATGGCGATTTTGAAAAAGCAATCGACTACCTGCGCAAGAAAGGGCAGAAAGTAGCGGCTAACCGAAGCGACCGTGAAGCTAAAGAAGGTGTGGTAATTGCCAAGGCTAGCGCCGATAATAAATATGGCGTTATCGTAAACCTGAGCTCTGAAACAGACTTTGTGGCTAAAAATGCCGAGTTTATCGCTTTTGCTAATGAACTGACCGACATCGCTATCGCTACTAAAGCGGCGACGGTGGAAGATTTGAAAGCTGCTGCTATGGGCGGCGCTACAGTAGCCGATAAACTGCTGGAGCAAGTAGCTAAAATAGGCGAGAAAATTGACGTTATCCGTTACGAATTCGTAACCGGCGAAGCCGTAGTTCCTTACATACACGCCGGCTACCGCATTGGTGTACTGGTAAGCCTGAACAAAGCCGCTAACGAAGCAAACGTAGCTGCGGGTAAAGACGTAGCTATGCAGATAGCCGCAATGAACCCACTGGCTGTAGATGCAGATAACATTCCTGCTGAAACACTGGAACGCGAGCGCGCTATTGCGGTAGAGCAAGTACTGGCCGAAGGCAAAACCGGTGACATGGTAGAGAAGATTGCCCAGGGTAAACTGAACAAATTCTTCAAGGAAAATACACTGTTACCGCAAGCTTTCGTAAAAGATAATGGTAAGACAGTGGCTGACTACCTGAAATCAGTAGAAGGCGACCTGACCGTTACGGGCTTTAAGCGCGTAGCTGTAGGATAGTCCTGAATAGATAAATATACTGTAGCGGCGGCCTCATATTATGAGGCCGCCACTTTTTTTACGCTATACAACTGGTGTTGTAGCGGCCGGCATACGTCTTTAGATATTTGATTGGGTTTCATTGCATCAGGCTTTAAGAACAATAATATTTAAGCAGGTAGCAATAATGACCGGCTTTTTTTGTTTTACGATGTAACATTTTCCGGAAATTTGACATTAACTGTATCAGCTAACTTTAAAAACAATCACCAACATGAAGAGAACCTTTATCATTGCGGCAAGCTTGCTGCTTAGCACGGGCGCTATCGCGCAGAAGAGTATCCAGCCCATGCAGACCGGCAAACATACGGACAAGCGGGCCATGAGCCGGCAATATGTACGCCAGTTGATGGGTGGCCAGGCAGCGGCTCGCCATGCAAACAAGTCTACGGCAGCCAATCAGCGTATGATAGGCTATTCCAATTACCAGATGAACCAACAGTTTCAGCTGCAGATAACAGATTCCGGTGGCTTATCCTACTCAGGCATGCGTGGTTCGGAGTTCGATTTCAACAGCATGAGTATCGGCAGCTGGAATCCCGTCTTTGCGCCGGTAGTTCCGTACAACAAGCTCTCCTTCAAGGCCGATGTGTTCAATATCTACCAGAACAACAACACGTCTTCCATTGTCGGCGGCTATACCTTCACCTACAACAACGACGAGAACATTACCGAAGTGTACACGGCAGACTACAGCGCCAACCCCGACACGCGCATCCTGCTGACGTACAACGGCCTGGACCCTGTATTCGTGGAGTACCTAAGCCAGAACGGAAGCAACTGGGACACGCTCTATCGTCGTTATTTCACCTATGGCACCAACGGTTTGGTGTCGGTAGACAGCCTGTATGAGAACGTGAACAGTATTTGGAACCTTGTGCAGAAATTTGAATATGGTTACGATATGAACGATAATCTCAACCTGCTCACCATATCTGCCGAGGTAAACAATGTATATGGCCTGTATGGCGAAGAACAGTACACTTATGATAACAACGATCACCTGGTGCTGGCGTTCTATAATGTGTACGATGGCTCGCAGAGTATGATGGTACCTGACGGAAAGGACAGCTTTGACTACGACCAGGGCGTGGACTTCTATACTTCCGAAACATACTTTGAGTGGGATGATGTGAATTTGGTATGGGAGAATAACTACCACGAAACCCGCCACCTGAACACGCAGTTGCTGCCCGATACGGTGTCGGTTTACGAATGGAATGGCACCGCTTGGGCTCCTTATTATGTAGACTTTTATGAGTACAATACAGAGGGGAACCCGGTAAATGATACCCTGTATGGCTTCACCAACATGGTTCAGGACGAAGACCCCGGCTATGTGGGCCATTTCTACTACGAGGCATACTGGCCTGCCAGCGTGCAGGGCACTGTGCAGGCTGCGGCCCAGGTTACGGTGTACCCCAACCCTGCTACTGACATACTGAACATAAAAGGCAGCGGCCCCATGCAGTTGCAGTTGGTAAATGCCCTCGGCCAGGTGTTAAAAAAGGCGCGTTCTTCAGAGCAGGCAAAGCTGGCCATAGGAGATTTGGCGCCGGGTATGTACTGGCTTACAGTCAGCGATATCAATGGTGCTACGCTCCGTACACAGGCGGTAGTAAAAGAGTAATCATAAATCGCTCACATAAGAATGGCGCCGGTTATGAAACCGGCGCCATTCTTATGTACAGTATATTAGTGATTTAAAGCCCTGAGATGCAGATACCGAAAGAGTAGGGGGTAAGGGGTGGTCCCTGCAGGTCTTTATACAGTGTAGTAAGATTGTAGGAGCCAAACAGGGAGAAGTTACCCCAGCCTACCCGTGCCGTAGCGGCAAAATTCCAGGTATTGAGGAAACGTTTGGTGCTGGTTTTATCCAGTGCTTTTACATTGGTGCCCTGTATGGTATAGTTGTTCTTGGCGTGCGATCCCAGCAAGGTGCCTACCTGCAACCCTATAGCCGCCTTGAAGCCAACATTTCTGTTGTCTTTGTTGCCAAAGTAACGCAGTTCGAAGGGGGCTTGCAGATACGTTACATTCATTTTAGACCGCTTGAAGCCTGTCGTGTCATGAAAACGAATAACCGCGGCGCTGCCGGTATCATTGGCTACTACGCGCTGGTTTTTAAAGTAGTAGTTGGAAGAGCTGAGGCCAATACCGGCGGCAAAGCTCAAATGCGAAGACTTACCGATAGGGAAGTCGTAGCAGATATACCCGTTTATCCCGCGGTTAAAGCCTTCCAGGTTAATGCTGTCGGGTTTATTCTGCCAGCCATTGTAGGTAAGCTGCAGCATCACGAAATCGCGGGAGGGTTTTTGTACTACTTTCTTGGTGTCTTTGCTTTTTTCCACATTCTGGGCAGAGGCAACCGCCGGCAGTATGGCAATGAGCATCGCGAGGGCGAGGCGTTTGGTCATAATAGTGTATTAGAGCGCAAATATAGAGTATAATTAACCAATGCCCCTACATTGTACCCCGCGGCTATTCGTTAAATGTTTCTAATAATTGATGAAAAGATAAAGTTGTATTCCGATAAAAATCTGTCCGTTTTGCTTTCTCATTCTATCAAAATACCTATCTTTGCATCCCTGTTTCACAGCAGGGCGAAATACGGAGGCTGTAGCTCAGTTGGTTAGAGCATCAGATTGTGGTTCTGAGGGTCGGGGGTTCGAGACCCCTCAGCCTCCCTGGAAGAAAAAAGAAAAGGTATCCACATTGGATACCTTTTTTCATTATCTTAAAGGCTATGTAGTTAATTTTGCAAAACAACGCAGTAAACAATTTTGTGTAATTATATAAATGTTTTAAAATGAATTTAGAAATCACCGGTAAGTTGCTCGTAAAGTATGATACACAACAGATAAGCGACAAGTTTAAGAAAAGGGAATTTGTACTGGAACTGGCAGACGAGATAAACGGCAACACGTACACCAACTATGCAAAAATGCAGTTGGTGCAGGCCAAGTGCGATATTATAGACCGCTTTAACGTGGGCGACCAGGTAAAGGTGAGCTTTAACATAAAAGGCAGCCGTTACGAGAAGGATGGCAAAGAAAGCTATTTCACCAACCTCGATGCATGGCGCATAGAAGCCGGAGGCACAGGTCAGCAGGCTAATGGATACAACCAGCAGCAACAGCAGCCCGCGTACGGAAACCAGGGGTACAGCAATGCACCCGCATACAACAACGCCCCTAACCCTAATACGAACAACGGCGCCAATACCTTCTATAATCCATCCCCTGACAACGCGGACGATTTGCCGTTCTAATACGGTAGCTAAATAAAACAGTTCGAATCCCGCACATTATTTGTGCGGGATTCGTTCATTTAGTACTACTTTTGCACCTATAATTAAAAAGCCTTATGAAACGTTTTCTTACCGTAGCACTATTACTGTGCACTATTCTTTTTTCATTCAGCGCCTGCAAAAAGGGCTCTGACAACGCCAGGCACATACCTAAAGAGGCCACAGCAGTGGTGCGCATAGATATGGCATCAATTGGTAAAAAACTGGCCATGGACATGCTCTTTGGCAGCGATGTATTTAAGGAGATGTCCAAAGGGGCGGGTAAAGATTCCAGCGCTATGCAAGACATACAAAATGCCGGCATCGACTTCCTGAACACTTTTTATATGTACGTGGTTTCCGATAAGCGCTACAGCGGCGACCAGAAAATGGTAGGCCTCGTGCCCCTGAGCGACGACGGCAAGTGGGAAGCATATGTGAAAAAAACCGCGCCCAAAGCGGAAATTAAGACCGTAGACAAAAGAAAGGAGTGCGTGCTGAGCGATGGTATGTACGCCGCATGGGACGAGAACTTGCTGGTAATTACCAATGCCATTACTATCCAGAGCGAAATGCCTTTTGATGAGAACGGAAACTATATTGCCCCGCAGGTAGACCTGGCGCAAACAGCCGCCGAAATGGCCAACCTCTTTAAAATGACTAAAGAGAATTCCATTGCGGCCAACAACAAGTTTGCCGACATGGAAAAGGAAGGCAATGATGTAAGCATTTGGGTAAACTACGAAAGCGTAATGAATAACTATGGACGCGGAATGATGGGGGGCTTTACTCCGTCCAACGCCATGATGAAAGATGCGATCATGGTATCCAGCCTCAACTTCGATAAAGGAGCCATTAACGCGGAAATGAAATACTACGTATCGGATGAGATGAAAGGCGTGATAAAGAAATTTGCCGACACCAAAGCCGATAAAGAATTGGTAGAACGACTGCCAGGCAACAACCTGAGCGCGGTAGCTGCCCTGAGCGTGCCAAGCAAGGCGATGATGGAAATGCTGGAGAAATTCGGGCTGCTGGGCCTGGTAAACACCGGTTTGGCGGAAGCAGGCACTAACATGACCGCTGAAGAAGTTTTCTCCGCCTTCACCGGCGACATGGGCTTTGCGATGAACAACTTCCGCATAGAACAGAAGAAGACGGAATACACACACTTCAACGATGCAGGTGAGATGGTGACCGATAGCTTTACCTCTTCCCGTCCTAACATGGAGTGGGTATACGTGCTGAAAATTGATAAGCAGGACAAGTTTGATAAAGTACTCCAGTATGCTGCGGCCAACAACGTAATTACGAGCACAGGTGCGGGCACCTACGCTGTTGCCGGTGGCGAAGATGCACCGCAGATAATAGTAAAGGATAAGTATTTGGTAGTGGCCAACAACGCGGCAAATGCCAACGCCTACATCGCGGGCAGCAATAAAGGCCAAAAAATGCACGAGGTGGCATCTAAAGAAATATACAGCCATCCTATGACGATGTTCTTCGACATAAAACAAATGCTGAACGCAGGTGCGGCAGCCATGGGCGATGATGCCGATGACGCTGCCCGCATGGCCGAACTGCAAAAAACATTCGATAACGTTATCTTTTACGGTGGTGAATTTAAGAGCGACGCGTACACCTATAAGGCTTCGCTCAACTTCGTGAACAAGAACGAGAATAGCCTTATGCAGCTCATCAACCTGGGCAGTAAAATGTCGGAGATTGAAAAGCGAGAAGATGCGGTAGTGGCACGTTAGTAGCGTGCGCTAACAAACAGCAAAGCGGGCGTCCGGTCATGGGCGCCCGCTTTGCTGTGGCATCATTTTGTTGCCGGTAGTGGAAATACTACCTCTATGCTGGCTTACATTATCATTGCTGTTATCTTTCTCGTGTTTGCTGGTGCTGTTATCTTCACCATCCACCACATCAAACACCCTGGTTACTAGTCTGTTACCGGTTTGGCGGAGAATAGCTTGCCGCCAGGTATATTTAGCTATTCCCTTCCAGGCTGGCCCCGGGTAGCCATTTCTGTGGCAGTTGTGGTTAGTTGGAACTTAGTGTGGGAACAAATAAGGAGCTATTTCGTGCCCCGGTAGGTATGTACGTCAAGTCGCAATTGGAAATAATCGTCAAACGTGCTATATTGTTGCACCTTTTTCATCACCATAACGAGCTTTCGTTTCAATAGGGGTAAAGGAAGCCGTGCTTCGCGCAGGCAGCCACGAAATGAAAAAAGCCTTACATTCCTGTAAGGCTTTTCTGTTTTCTATGTCTCGTCCTGAAATAAGTTGACACAAAAACGACTTATTATCGGATGACTCACTACTCTGTAAAGAGGACCGGTAAAAACCGGCCCTATATGAAACCATCTCAAACATTATCACCAAAATTAGGGAGCTGATCAATGTTAAACTTCACCCGATAAGGGGTAATCCGTATGGAATTGCACGTTTTTTGCGTTCTATCTTTGCTTTACGAACAGTTACACTTATGAAGAAATACCTGGTGCTGCTTTGCTCCCTTTTTCCGTTCCTTGCTTCTGGGCAGGAAAACAATGAACTATATGCGCGTGAGTGGAGGCAGGCCGACTCGCTGCTGGACCGGGGTTTCCCGGAGTCGGCAGGAAAGATACTGGACGAGGTCTATCGCCAGGCAAAGGCCAACAACCAGCAGGTACAGATGCTGAAAGCGCAGCTCTATCTCGTGAAAGGTGATTTTCAGAAGAATGAAGACGCCGCCCGCGATGCCATCCTCCGCGCCGAACGGGAAGCGGCCACTACGCCTTTTCCCGTGAAGGCGGTCTGGCAAAGCATCGCCGCCCAACTCTATTGGAGCTATTATGCGCAAAATCGCTGGAAAATTCTGGGCCGCACACGGGTTGGCAACGAGAAGCAACTGGACGACTTGGAACAATGGGATGCCTCTCGCTTCTTTAGCAAGACTGCTTCCTTATACGATGCTTCTCTTGCCCGGGCAGAAGAGCTGAAAAATGTCCGGATCTCCGATTACGACCCGGTGCTCGAAAAAGGCGCCAATACCCGGAATCTCCGCCCCACCTTATTCGATTTGCTGGCTTTCCGTGCACTGGCATATTACCAGAACGACGAGAAGGACGTAACCAGCCCCACCTTTGCCTTTGTTATGGACGATGAAGCGGCGTTTGCCGCGGCACCGGCTTTTATTAAGAAGAACTTTAGTAGCGAGGACACTGCTTCTATGCAGTGGAGAGCATTAAAGCTTTACCAGCAGATACTTTCCATGCATATAGAAGACGCTTCGCCAGACGCGTTGATAGACGCCGATTTGCATCGCCTTGATTTTATTTTTCAGCATTCAGTACATCCACGTAAGCAGGAGTTATATGTAGCGGCTTTGAAACAATTGGAGGACCGGTACAGCAACAATCCACTTTCCGCCATGGCTTCTTATAAGATTGCCATGCAGATGTTCCGGCCGCAACAGGCAGGAAGGAAGAGCGTAACGGACAACTACAGCGACGGTCCGCGCTACGACTATGTAGCGCAAAAGAAGAAGCTGGAAAGCATAGTGGCACGTTTCCCGGAGAGCGAAGGAGGGCTGTTGGCGCGCCAGCAGCTGCAAGCGGTGCATTTCCGCTACCTGGCGGTAAAGGCGGAAGATGTGGTGCTTCCCGGCGAGGCCTCAAGGTTATTGCTTACCTACCGGAACGTGCAAACTGTATATTTCCGGGTGCTCCCGCTGACGGCCGAAGAATATCGCCTCGCCTCATCCCGGTACAATGACGAAAAGTGGAAGGACAAATTACTGAAAACGCCCCCTTTAAAGACATGGAGCGAGAAGTTGCCCGGTACCGAAGACCTGGATATGCACGCTGCGGAGATAAAGGTAGATGCTATGCCCCCCGGAATATATGCTGTCATCGCCAGCTCGGAAAGCTCATTTCAGGAAGGCCGCAATATTATACACTATACACCATTCCAGGTCTCATCAGTGAGTCTCATTTCTTCCTCTGGTTACACCGGGGGTGGCAAGGGCTTCGTGTTGCATCGTAAAACGGGCAAGCCCATAGCTAATGCAAAAGTGGAGCTTTATAAAGAGGTGTATAACCGAAAAACCTATGATTACGACCGGGTGAAGACCGAGACGTTCACTACTGGTCCCGATGGTTCATTTACTAATAAGGCAAATGACCACGATTCATACAATGGTGTGGTAGTGCACTCCGGGAACGAGCATTTATATCACTATAATTATTTCAGCCTTACGGGCACCCGGGAGCAGGAAGAGCGTACTACGCAACGTACGTTCTTTTTTACCGACCGTAGTCTTTACCGTCCCGGCCAAACCATTTACTTTAAAGGCGTCGTGGTGAGCACTTCCAGGAAGGGAAAGAGTAACGATGTAGTTGCCAACCAGGAACAGGAAGTCGTTTTCTATGATGCCAATGGGCAAAAGATCACCTCTGTGCAGGTAAAGACCAATGAGTTTGGTTCGTTCACCGGCAAATTCACTACGCCGGAAAGTGGCCTCACGGGGCAGATGAGGATTGGTAGTAATAACGGGAGCGCATACGTTTCTGTAGAGGAATACAAACGCCCGAAATTCTTCGTATCGTTCGATGCGTTGAAGGGGACTTATGCGCTCAATGATGAGATAAAAATGACGGGAAAGGCAGAGGCATACGCCGGTAACCGGGTAGACGGAGCTGCGGTAAAGTATAGAGTAGTGCGCAACGTCGTATTCCCCTACTACTGGTTGTTTTGGAGGTACTACGGCAACCAAAGCTTTACGGAAGCGGAAATTGCCAACGGAACAACCATAACCGGTAAAGGTGGGACGTTTACGGTGCCGTTTACAGCAACTCCCGACCTTTCGGTAGATAAAAGCACGATGCCCACCTTTCACTACACAGTGTATGCAGATGTAACTGACCTGAACGGAGAGACTAGAAGCAGCAGCCAAAGCTTTAATGCTGGTTACACGTCGGTACAACTGCAGGCAGCATTACCGCAAAGGGCTACCCCCGCCAGCCTGGACACGCTTTATGTGCGGGCGCAGAACCTGAACGGCCAGTATGTAAAGACAGAGGTCAACGTGCGCATATCGTTGTTGAAGGCGCCGGCTTCCGTACTTCGCAAACGGATGTGGGAGGCCCCCGACCAGTACGTGATGGACGAAGCTACTTTCCGCCAATACTTCCCCAACGATGAATACCGTGAAGAGGCAAGCCATCTTGCCTGGGAGAAAGGCACTCAGGTATACGAGAAACAACTGGTGAGCCAGGAAGATGGCCGCCTGGTAGTGGGTAGTGGCATATGGAGCCGCAATGGTTGGTATGTAGTAGAGATGCAGGCGCAGGATAAAAGCGGTATGCAGGTAGTGGAGAAAAAATATGTACAGGTATGGGACGAACGAAATAATGGAACCCTGTCCGAAGCCTTGATGCTCACACCCCACAGCCAGTCAAGGGAGCCGGGGCAGCAGGCAAAAGTGCAGGTGGTAAGTGGCTACCCGGAACTGCATCTCCTGCAGCAGGAGACCGATATGGAGACCCACATGGCCACCAAACAAATAAACTACAATAAGCCCTTCGCCTGGACTCGCCAGCTATCAGAAGCCGACCGGGGAGGCGTAGTGGTAAGCTATATTACAGTAAAGGAAAACCGGGTGTACCAGCAAACTGCCACTGTATCAGTGCCCTGGAGTAATAAGAACCTGCAGGTAAGTTGGGAAACACACCGTGATAAGTTGCTCCCGGGCCAGAAGGAAACCTGGACAATGGTAGTGAGCGGTCCGAATAAGGAAAAGGTAGCCGCGGAAATGGTGGCCGGAATGTACGATGCCTCGCTCGATGCATTCAAGCCCCATGCATGGGGAGGCATGTCGCTGTTCCCTTATGTACACAATCGTGCATACTGGAATGTGAATATGGGCTTCGGTACCGAAGATGGAATGCAGCTGGACTATTATTCGCAAGAGGGTATACCGGGATATGATAAGCGGTACGACCAGATATTCCTATTGGGAGATTATGGTCAATACCTCTATCATCTGCGGTACCGGTCCGTTTCCCGCTCAGGTGCGGGAGCGGTATACGAGGATGCGGCCGAAGCAGTTCCTGCGGCAGCGCCGTCACTT
Organism: Flavipsychrobacter sp.; assembly: GCA_016786665.1. GTDB lineage: Bacteria > Bacteroidota > Bacteroidia > Chitinophagales > Chitinophagaceae > MKUN01. The sequence goes on along the minus strand of JAEUVZ010000012.1, from coordinate 4,155 downwards.
AAGTTTACCCCACCGGTTACGGCAAATGCCAATAAGAAAGAGCGGAGCGAAAGCGAAGACAAGGCAAGTAACGTACAAGCCGGGATAAATGAGGGCGGCGCGGCAGCACCCGATAATAATGTAGCCATCCGCACCAACCTCAACGAAACGGCATTTTTTTATCCGCAATTGCGCACAGATGCCAACGGGAATGTCCGCATAGAGTTTACCATACCCGAAGCGCTCACAGAGTGGAAGTTCATGGCCATGGCGCACACTACCGATATGAAGACCGGTATGCTGGAGGGTAGGGTGAAAACGCAGAAGGACCTAATGGTAGTGCCGGGGCTGCCTCGTTTTATACGCCAGAACGATGAACTGGAGATAAGCACCAAAATCAGCAACCTCAGCGACAAAGACCTGGAGGGCACTGCTACGCTGTCGTTCCTCAATGCGCTCACCATGCAGCCGGTAGATATCCCGTTTCGCTTGAGGGAGACAACGGTTCCGTTCAAAGTGCAGAAAGGGGAAAGCACTAGTGCCACCTGGAAGGTAACCGTACCGGAAAGCATGTACGAGCCGGTCATTGTTCGTATCATGGCACGTGCAGGAAACTTCTCGGATGGAGAAGAGAACGCCCTGCCCGTGGTGAGCAACCGCATGATGGTGACGGAAACCATGCCCCTGTGGATACACGGAAACGGGACAAAGGACTTTAGCTTCGCTAAGCTGAAAAACTCCGACACCAGCAAAACGCTATCGCAATACAAACTCACATTGGAGTACACGGGCAACCCTGCCTGGTATGCGGTACAGGCGTTGCCCTACCTGATGGAGTATCCCTACGAGTGCGCGGAGCAAACTTTTAACCGTTTCTACGCCAACGCGCTGGCGGCACATATAGTAGAGCAGTCGCCTAAAATCGAAGCTATCTTCCGCAAGTGGGAAACAGAGTCTACCGAAGCATTGCTGTCCAACCTGGAAAAGAACCAGGAGCTCAAAACAGCCCTGCTGGAAGAAACACCGTGGGTAATGGAAGCAAAAAACGAAACAGAACAGAAGAAGCGCATTGCACAGCTATTTGAAACACATAAGCTGTCCCGTGGCCTGAACGCCACCATGCGTAAGCTGAAAGATATGCAGTTGCCGGAAGGGGCCTTCCCGTGGTTTAATGGTATGTACCCCGACAGGTATATTACACAGTACATTCTTACGGGTATGGGGCGCCTCGGGCATTTAGGCATCTCTGACAAGAAAGGAAACATGAACGAGGTGGTAGAAAAGGCACTGCCCTACCTGGACAGGAAAATAAAAGAAGATTACGATAACCTGGTTAAAAATAAAGTAAAGCTTGACCAGCAGAATATTGGCTATTTCGAAGTACAGTATCTCTATATGCGTAGTTTTTACAGCCAGCCGGTAGATAAGGCCAACCAGGTGGCATTTAATTACTATAAAGGACAGGCCGCTAAATACTGGCCCCGGTTCAATGCGTACATGAAGGGGATGATAGCCTTGTCGCTGCATCGTTACAAGGATAACAAGCAGCCACCCGATATAATAGCATCTCTCAAAGAAACAGCAATGAAGAAGGAGGAGCTGGGTATGAGCTGGATGAAGCCCGGCTATAGCTACTGGTGGTACGAGGCTCCTGTCGAAGCACAGTCGCTGCTCATTGAGTGCTTTGCGGAAGTGGCAAAAGATACGGCGGATATAGACCAGATGAAGGTATGGTTGCTGAAGCAGAAACAAACGCAGAACTGGCATACCACCAAGGCTACTGCGGACGCCTGTTATGCGTTGTTGCTGAACGGCTCGGAGTGGCTGAATAATGAACCCAGGGTGACGGTGCAGATGGGCGCCGAAACCATAAAGAGCACGGAAATTAAAACACAGGCGGGCACAGGCTATTTCAAAACAGCCTACACCGGCGAGCAGGTTAAGCCGGGCATGGGCAACATCAAAGTAACGGTGCAGGACAACGCCCACAGTACCTCCTGGGGAGCGGTATACTGGCAGTATTTTGAGCAGATGGATAAAATTACGTCCGCGGCTACTCCTTTGGTAGTGAAGAAACAGCTCTTTATAGAGCGCAACACCAATCGCGGGCCGGAGCTCCAGGAAATCACCGACGGCAATTCCCTGGCGATAGGGGATAAGGTAAAGGCTCGCATTGAAATAACAGTAGACAGGGATATGGAGTATGTGCACCTGAAAGACATGCGCGCCTCCTGTTTCGAGCCGGTGAATGTTTTGAGTGGTTACCGCTACCAGGATGGCCTCGGCTACTACGAGTCTACTAAAGATGTTTCCAGCAACTTCTTCTTTGGAAGGTTGCCTAAAGGCAAGTATGTTTTTGAGTACCCGATGTTTGTGACCAACAAAGGGGACTTCTCTAACGGCATTGCTACCATACAATGTATGTATGCGCCTGAGTTCAGCAGCCATAGTGAGGGCTTCAGGGTAAAAGTAAAATAGCCGGATTTTCAGTCCTGGCCTGCAATGGGTTGCCGCTCCCCAGGGCGGCAACCTCTTTTATATACGTATCCTACCCGCTATCTTTGTCTTTCGCAATATTCTGAATTATGAGCCAACTAAGCCACCTGGCCGAAACGCTGATCGGGTCGGAGATTGTCCGCCTGGGCAACGAGATAAACACCCGAATCAGCCAGGGAGAGAAAATATACAATTACACCATCGGCGATTTTGACCCGGCTATATTTCCCATCCCCGCGGAGCTGGAAGAGGGAATCGTAAAAGCATACAGGGAGAAGTACACCAACTATCCCCCGGGCGATGGTGTTCTCGGGCTGCGCAAGGCGGTAGCTGGCTTTATACAGCACCAGCTCGGTATCAGCTATCAGCCCGGTGAGGTGCTCATAGCCAGCGGAGGACGTCCGCTCATATACTCCCTGTTCCGTTGCATAGTAGACAGGGGCGATAAGGTAATTTATGCTGTTCCTTCCTGGAACAACAATCACTACGTACACCTGAACGATGGGGAACACTGCGTGGTGGACGCAGCTCCCGAAAACAATTTTATGCCGCTGGCCACGGACATAGCGCCACACATCCCCGGCGCGGCGTTGCTGTGCCTGTGCACCCCTCAGAACCCAACGGGCACCACCTTGCAAAAGGAAGCCCTGGAGCGCATCTGCGACCTGGTGCTGGAGGAAAACCGCAAGCGCGGTGATGGGAAGAAGTTGTACGTAATGTTCGACCAGATGTACTTTACACTCACCTACGGAGATAATGTGCATCATAACCCCGTCAGCCTCCGGCCGGAAATGAAAGAGTACACCATTTTTATCGATGGGCTCTCCAAGTCATTCTCGGCTACCGGTCTGCGGGTAGGCTGGTCGCTGGGCCCGTCGCACGTGATAGCTAAGATGAAAGCCCTCCTCAGCCATATAGGCGCGTGGGCTCCTATGGCCGAGCAACAGGCAGCCGCTGCCTTCTTACAGGATGGCGAAGCGATAGAAGCGTACCTGCGCACATTTAAGGCCGGGCTGGAGATCCGCTTGCAAACCATTTACCAGGGCATGCAGGAGCTGAGGGCAAAGGGCTATAAGGTAGACGCGATTGCACCACAGGCCGCCATGTACCTGACTATTAAGATAGATGTAGCGGGCATGAAGCATGGTGATACCGTGCTGCAAACCCAGGCCGATGTGACCAGCTACCTGCTATCAGAGGCCAAGTTGGCGATAGTGCCCTTCTATGCATTCGGCGCCGATAAAAAATCCCCTTGGTATCGCCTTAGTGTAGGCACAGCGAAGATGGAAGAGATACCGCAAATGTTTTCCCAGCTGGAAGCCGCCCTCGCAAAGCTCGTCTGAACAGGCCTGTCTGCCGGTACGCTGAGATTTGAGAGATTATAGGATGAATCGCATAAGGTAAAACGAAAGCGCCTTTCAGATGTCTGAAAGGCGCTTTCGTTTTATGTTTTGGTTCCCTGTTAGGGGGCGGGTAGTTACACGCCTACCATCAATGGCATCAGCAGCATCAGCACATCTTCATTGTCACCTTTTTCCATCGGGCGGAAGATACCGGCACGCGTAGGAGTGCTCAGCTCTACCTGCATTTCATCGCCGTCCATGTTGTTGATCATTTCAATCATCAGCTTGGCGTTAAAGGCGATCTTCATGTCTTCACCGTTGTACTGGCAGCTCAGCA
>JAEUVZ010000034.1 GCA_016786665.1 Flavipsychrobacter sp. | reverse complement strand
CGGTATCACCGCCGAATTTACCGAGCGATTTGGGCGGGGTAGCCACCAACCGGATATCGGTGTACTTTTTGAATACCAGCAGGAAAAACTGGTTGCCGCCGAAGAACTCCCGTACATAGGCTACATACTTTCCGTCTTCAGCCGCCTGGTCTTGTATCTCTTTGGCTATCTTCTCGAAGCGCTTGTTGAACTCCAGTCCGGTAGCTCCGGCGATAGCGGTTTTCACCTCGCTGGTCACATCTTCCATATGATCGAGGAACATAACCGTAAGCCCCTCAGCGGGAAGCTCCTGGCCGTGATTCTTGGCCCAGAAGCCATTGTCCAGGTAGTTCTTCTGCACCGTGCTGAGCGAAGCGATGGCATCGTAGCCGCAGTGGTGATTGGTGAGCAACAGCCCTGTAGAGGATATCATTTCGCCCGTGCAACCGCCACCGAAATGCACTATGGCATCCTTCATGCTGCTGTTGTTGATGCTGTAGATATCCTCTGGTGTGAGCTTTAAGCCCAGCCGCTTCATCTCTGCATAATTCTTGCCGATGAGCATGGGTATCCACATCCCCTCATCTGCGCGCGCTGACAAGAACATAGCTGCCGCGCAAATGGATAATATAAATTTCTTCATTTGTAAATTGTTATAATAAACAGGGAAACAAAATTAGCAATTAGGCTGATACTACATAGCCCCCGGCTGTAAAAACCACCCTATTGGGGTAATTGGTCTTTTTCCACCTGTACGGCGCCGCGCAGGTTCTTTATCTGGTACAGGCTGAAATCCTCTTCCGCATCCAGCGCATCGCCGTTCATTACCTGTGTGGGTGTGGTGATGGTGACCGGTTTTTCGGTATATATCTTTTTTACATTTTGGTTCCAGACCAGCTCTTCGGTCTTTATGGTTTCCATCTTGCTGGTGTTCACCACTATATTCTCGCGTATCAGCACGCTTTTCTTTTCCTCGTAAAAACGGGCATACCCGGCGGTGAGGGTACTTTGTATCTGGGCGCTGTCGTCGAAGAACTCGATTTTGATGCCATTGCGCATGTCGGTATAGGGCGGCTTCGCAAAGTCGTTTCGGACGAACTCTTTGGCATAGATGCGCATTTTGGGCCGCCCGTCTTCGCTGTAGATGATGGTCACATTGTGGGCGATGTCCTCTTTGAGATTCCCTTTGGCCGTCAGCGCGTTTATTTCCTTCATGTCGTTGCTGCACGAAGCCAGGCTCACCGATAACAAAATACCCGGAATGACCCGGGTTATTTGTACTAATTTATATGCTGTACGGCACCTAATCATATTTACGCTTCACGAACCACCTGTCGTTTCCGAACGCATTGAGGGAAACCCCGAGGGTAAACTTCACGAAATTCTCTTTTACCAGGCCATTGGCTATGCTTCCACGGCTACCCAGTTCCAGGGCTGTATGTATCCTGTCGGGCGACTTGCGGAACGGCAGACTGGCACCAGCCGTTACGGCATATATATTCATATCCGTATTGCGGAGGCGCACGTAGTCCTGGCCATAATAGAAGCCGAGACGGTAGGTAACTTTAGAGAAGTACTTGCGGGCAGTAACCGACCTGTCGGGGGTAAACTCGCCCCCTACGGCAACACGGTAGGCATTGGCCTGCAGGGAATCGGACTTGCCAAAATTGCGAAAATCGCCCCAGCTAGTGTTGGAGAAATCAACCCCCAGCGTCCATTTGTTGGTATGGAGCAACTGGGCGCCTATGCCATAGGTCATGGGCAGTACTAGGGCGCCTTTGGTTTGGAGCACCGCGTTCACTGTATCGTACGAACTGATAGACCCCAGGCCTACGTAGGATATCCAGTATTCATCGCGCTCTGCATTGAGGCTTTGGCTCATGCTGAACTTAGCGCCAATCCTCAGCGTATAGTGGGTGTCCAGCTTAGCCTGGTACATGGCCCCGAGGTTGTAGTACAGCCCGCCCACCCTGGTGTAGCGTGAAACCTCGGAATTGTATGCCTGCGTGGTATCTATATTTACCAGCGCACTGGTATTGCGCATGGAACCGAACATGTACCCAAAGTTGAAGCCGAGGCTAAAATTCTTCACCTTGCCGCCAAAGCCCAGGTATGCCTGGTTGATGGAACCATCACCAAAGTAAATGCGGAGCGCATTGCCTACACCGGGTACAGCATTGCTGCCCACCGCTGAATCCTGCACATTGTAATACATGCGGCTGGTGGGCCTCAGGCCGAGCGCCATACCCAGGTTTTTGCTGATGGGGATACCAATGTTCACATAAGACAGCGTAGCCATGCCCGTGTTGTATGAGCGGCTCTGCGTGCGGAGCGTGTGCGAACTGGCCTCGCCGGCTGCCTCGTAGGTAGTTAACACCAGTGAAGCGTAAGAGGCGGGGTTATCGGTATTAACGGCAAAAGGGTCGGCAGTGGCGGTAGAAATAGAACCCATGCCCCTGATGGCGATGTTGGTACCACTGCGCAAATCGCCAATGGCATACCGGGAATAGGGTGAATTTTGCCTGTTGGAAACAGGATTGCTGCCACTCTCGGATGTTTGGGCCGATGCGGCGCCGTATGTAAATATGGTGAAAGCTAAGAAGTACCTACCTAAGTTCAGGGACATTATGTTTTAAAATTAAATTTAGCCCCTTCAGTAACAGCTCAGGGTCTGCAAATATCTTACTTTTCACCTTGTTGGCAAAAAAGGGCGCATCCCCCCCGGTTAAAACAGCGTTAAAATCAGGATATTGTTTGGAGAAGTCGGTTATCATCCCATCTATTTCGGCTGCCACGCCGTAAGCCGCGCCGCTACGCATGCCGGTGGTGGTATCGTAGCCTAATAAAATGAGTTCCCCCTCCAGCGCTACCTCGGGCAGCATATCGGTGAAGGCGTGCATGGCCTTCAGGCGCATGCGTACACCGGGAGATATAGCCCCCCCGCGGAAGATGCCGGTCTTCTGTATGAAATTGTAGGTAATGCAAGTGCCTACGCTAATCACCAGGTTGTTCATGCCCGGGTAAAGTATATTGGCGGCCACAGCCAGCGGAATGCGGTCGTTGCCCAGCGTATCGGTGGAGTAAGCATTCATAATGGGCAGTGGCGTCTGGCCATCCAGCTTCATGTAGGCGGGTATCTTATCGCACAGCATATCTTCCACCCCTTTGGGGTTGAAGACTACGGAGCAAAGGATACAATGCGTAGGGCGATGATAATCGATCATGTCTGCTAATACATCCATCGCCTCTTCATCGGTGAACGCCTTAACCTCTCCCAGCCTGTCGTTAACAAAGATACCTGCTTTTACCAGGGTGTTGCCCCAGTCAATACATAGAGTAGTTGCCATTTTTGTCAGCGGATTTTATGTGTGGTTCGCCAAAATAGTAAAATTGCGGCAAAAATGGAGGGCGACAGCGCAAATAATGAAAATTTAAACACCTTAAAGCGTGAAATCATCGAGCGATAAATTCCTGAAGTGGCCATTCATTTGTATGCGTGCCTTTACCTTTTCCAGTTCCTGCACTACGGGCGTAATGTTCTTCAGGTGCTTGCGCAGGTACTCCAGGCGCTGTATCTCGGTAAATATGCCCAGCAGTTCGTACTCCTGCTCCTTGGTAAGCCCTATTACATGAGCTATCTCGTATGACAACATGGAGGTTTTCCCGGCCGGGAATTTTTCTTCCAGGTTCAGCAAGGCGTAGAGCCGTTTCAGTTCTTTGAGTATTAGGCGGGCGATGTCCGTATCGCCGGGCTGCATCACATTGGCGGGATAATCAACAATTGCGCCGTGGTAGAGTTTTTCGGGTATCTCCTTCACCACCTCCAGCACCTTGAAAATATCTACACCACGCGTGCGGATGTCCATCTCCCCATTGTCGTACTCCTTTACAACTTCCAGTATTTCCATACGTGTACCCAACTCACCAATACGGCTTTCCAGCACGGTGGGAATGCCAAAAGGCTTTTTTCCCTCCAGGCAATCTTTTACCAGTTGCTTGTAGCGGGGCTCAAAAATGTGCAGGTTCAGCGGCTCTCCGGGATATACTATGATATTCAACGGGAATATCGGGATAAAATTCATCATGGTTTATTCCTTTATTGCAGGTTGCTCCTCTTCGTAATACATAAAAGTATGCCGCTGCCAGAGCAGGAAGAACAAATATACAAATACCCCCAGTTGCACCTCGAGCGCGGGCTCTATCATCAATTGCAGGAAAGAAATCAACCATACTACCAGGAAAAAGAACCCTTCGCGGTTGCGCTTTACCAGTGACAGAGGAGCGAAAACCCACCACAGGAAAATAAGGGCGGCGGGAACGCCGCAGGATAAAGCCACCGTAAGGGGCTGATTGTGCGGAATGAGAATGCGGCCATCGGTATCTTCGGGGTATTCTCGGTGGTAGCCCTCCTCCATTACCCGGTAAGTATCGCCGGCACCTACGCCCTCCAGGGGGTGCTTTGCGATCTCCTTTACGGCGATGTTGTACGACATCAGGCGGCCCATATCGCTGTAGATACCCGTAAGATGGCCCTCCCGGAACTGGATGACCGTGTACTTGAAGTAACCTATCCGCTGCTGTAGGGTGGGCACAAAAGTAACCGCCGCCCAGAGCGCTGCTATCATGGCCGCGGTGGCAGCAATGCCAATCCACTTGCTGCGCCGCACCCCTACATACATAGCCCAGCCCAGCAGGAACATATACAGGGCTATGAGCCCGCTGCGCGCGGCCAGCAAGTGCAGGAAAGCCGCCAGCAATACGCATGCAATACCTATAAACCACCGCATGCCCCGGCTGCGGAAATGAGGCCATATATACATACACCATATAGTGTATAGCGCTATCATAAGGCTGAACCGTATATAGTCGCCGGAAGGAACGGGGAGCATGGCGGCCTTACCATAATTGTAGTAGTAGCCATACCAATCATTAATAAAAAAAGAGACGCTATACGCCGCCCCTGAAAGCAGGATAAGCCCCACTCCTACACAAAAAACCTGCAACTGGCGGATGGAAAAACGCGGCAGAAAGGCAAAGCCCAGCGGCAGGAGCAATATCGGCAGCTTTATCTGCAGGCGCTGCCCCCAGTACGCCGCATCGCTGCTCCAGAAATAAGACACCGCATAACAGGCTATCCAGGCCAGGCCGAGCAACCACCACCGGCTCCGGAACCACCGCCGGGGATGAACCCCCAGCAGCGCATAGCCACCCATCACCATCATAGCCAGCGACATCAGCGACCGGGAAACCAGGAAGCCGAGTACCATAGCCAGGCAGCAGATGATGGCAATATTCGTTTTGGCTAGCAGTTTATGATTTAGAAATTTAATTTTGTCCAAAACGGGCAGCGTTATTATTCTGAAACGAACATAACTATTTTTTAGTGCAGGACAAGATAAAAGATTTACTGGAGCGGATAAAGGAGGGCCAATTCGGCGCGCTTGCCCGGGGTATCACCCTGGTGGAGAACAGCCTGCCCGGCTATAAAGACCTGCTTAAAAACCTTTCCGGTACGGGCAGCGCCCGTGTACTGGGCATTACCGGCCCTCCCGGTGCGGGCAAAAGCACCCTGGTGAACGCGCTGCTGCACCACTGGGTGAAACAAGGCAAGAAAATAGCAGTGATAGCCGTAGACCCCTCCTCCCCCTTTAACTACGGCGCGCTGCTGGGTGACCGCATCCGCATGGCAGACTTCTACAACAACGAGCAAGTGTACATCCGCTCGCTGGCCACCCGGGGAGCCCTGGGCGGGCTGAACCCGAAAATCATAGAAATAACGGACGTGGCCAAACACGCCCCCTTTGATATAGTGCTGGTGGAAACAGTGGGCGTAGGCCAGACCGAAGTGGAAATAGCCGGCATAGCCGACTGCACCGTGGTAACCCTGGTGCCCGAAGCCGGCGACGCCATACAAACCATGAAAGCCGGCATACTGGAAATAGCCGATGTGTTCGCCGTAAACAAATCGGACCGGGCCGATGCGGAAAAGCTGTACCAGAACCTGAAAATACTGGTGCATGAGAAAGCGGGAATGGGTGAAGAGATACCGGTACTAAAAACCGTAGCTACTGAGCGCACCGGTATAGAAGAACTGGCCCACGCCGTGGAGCGGCAACTGGCAGCCGGCAGCACCCAACCGGAAAAGCGGCTGCACCTGCTGGCCGAAAAGAGCTGGCAACTGATAGTGACCGACCTACTGAAAGGCATTGACACCCGGGCACTGAAAGCAGCACTGGCAGAGGAACTGAAAAAAGAGGACTTTAACCTGTATGCTTTTGCCGAGGAATTCAGCCAAACTATCTCACTGAAATAAGCCGTATCTTTAGGCGCACGCATCTATGCATCTCAGCCGGCTCTACCATACACTGCGCTACCTGAAGCCCCAACAGTGGCTGTACCGGGGATGGTACCGGTTGAAACAGAGACTATATCACCCGCCGGCGCAGGTAACCATACCCGTGAGCCAGGCGACTGCCTGGGGTCAAAAAAAGTTCTATGGCCTGGAGCCGGGAAGCTGCTTTAATTATTCCGATAATGCGTTCAACTTCCTGAACATCAAGCATATATTTAAGCAAGGCATTGACTGGGACCTGGGTAACTATGGTAAGCTGTGGGCGTATAACCTGAACTACTTTAACTGGCTGGCCGACGAGGACATACCTACTGCCACGCGACTGGAAACCATACAAGACTACCTAAAACCCGGCGAACGCAAAAACGGAAGCGAGCCCTACCCTACATCGCTCAGAGGAATAAACTGGATAAAATTCCTGGCGGGAAATAATATATATAACGAACCTATATTACAAAGGCTGTACCGGGATTATGACCGCCTGTCGGCCTTCCCTGAATACCATATACAGGCCAACCACCTGCTGGAAAACGCCTGCTCGTTATTCTTCGCCGCGCACTTCTTTAACGACAAGGACTTTTACGAACTGAGCGCTACCCTGCTCACCCGGCAACTGCGGGAGCAAGTGCTGCCCGACGGCGGCCATTATGAGCTGAGCCCCATGTATCACTCCATTATCCTACAGCGCGTGCTGGAGTGCTATGAACTGACCCTGCTATCGGAGCGGTTCCGTAACGAGGAGCTGCAGGCGCAATTGCGCGATACAGCCGCAAAAATGATGGGCTGGCTAATGTGGTTTGCCCATAAAGACGGCAGCTATGCGCTGATGAGCGATGCCGCCCCCGGCATAGCACTGGCACCGCAGGCACTGAAAGCCTATGCCGACCACCTGGGCATCACCCCCAAACCGAAGCTGTGGAAGGAAAGCCCGTACAAAATTTACCACGGCCGGAATTACCAACTGGTGATGCGGGCGGGCGATATTATGCCTTCGTATCAGCCGGGGCACGCCCATGCTGATAGCCTTCACTTCACCCTGTTTGCGCACGACAAGGCCGTGATAGTAGATACCGGCATCTCTACCTACGACAAGAACGAGCGACGGATGTATGAACGCAGCACCGAGGCGCACAATACCGTGTGTGTGAACGGACAAAACTCCTCGGATGTATGGGACGGATTCCGGGTGGGGAAACGGGCGCAGGTGACGATACGCAGGCAGGAGCCGAACAAGCTGATAGCGGCCCACGACGGCTACGCCCACCTGGGCATCACCCACCAGCGAACCTTTGCCAATACGGAAGACAGCATCATTATTACCGACCACCTGGAAGGGTATAAAGGACAGGAGGCATATGCCTATATCCACTTCCATCCCGGGTGCGTGGTAGCACAGACCGGGCCCACCAGCTTTGCGGCAGACAGTATAAAAATAAACATTGACGGGAGTGCTGGCGTAGGTTTGGTTAATTACTTATATTGCAGCGGCTTCAACAAAACCGAGCCCGCCTTACGGCTGCGGATACATGTAGAGGAACATGCGGTTGTAAGCATCCATTTGTAGAATATATGCTGGTAGATATCATAGCAGGTGCCCGGCCAAACTTTATGAAAGTGGCCCCTATAATAGAGGCTATAGAAAGAGAGCAGAAGAAAGGCACCGACCTTAGCTTCCGGCTGATACATACGGGCCAGCACTATGATAAGAATATGAGCACGGCCTTCTTTGAACAACTGGGCATACCGGCACCGGACATAAACCTGGAAGCCGGCAGCGGCACCCAGGCCGAACAGACCGCCGCCATAATGACCCGCTATGAAAAAGTGCTCCTCAGCCGCCGCCCCGATGTAGTGATAGTGGTGGGCGATGTAACCTCCACCATGGCCTGTGCTATTACCGCCAAGAAGACCGGCAACATAACCGTAGCACACGTAGAAGCAGGCATACGCAGCAACGACCTGCAAATGCCCGAAGAAATAAACCGCATAGTAACCGACTCCATCACCGACCTGTACTTTACCACCTCGCACAGCGCTAATGAGAACCTGCGGCGGACGGGCGTATCGGACGAGCGTATCTTTTTTGTGGGCAACACGATGATAGATACCCTGCTGAAACAGGCACCCCAGTTTGAGCCACCGGCTATATGGAAAGACCTGAAGCTTGAAGAAAAAAACTACTTTGTACTAACCCTGCACCGCCCCAACAACGTAGACAACCTGGACGACCTGAAAGCGATACTGGTGGCTATAGTAAAGGCATCGAGAAACCTGCCCATCATATTCCCCATACATCCCAGGACGGCAAAGACGCTGGAATCCATCAATATAAAGGCACCGAACCTCCACATTACCGAACCGCTGAGCTACCTGCAGTTCAACTATCTGGTACAGCACTCTAAGGCCGTAATCACCGACTCAGGAGGTATACAAGAAGAAACCACTGTAATGAACGTGCCCTGCATTACCCTGCGGGACAACACAGAACGGCCCGAAACCTGCACTATAGGCACTAATGAGCTAATAGGCACCAACCCCAGGAATATACCCACCGCCCTGGAAAAACTCTTTTCCGGTAACTGGAAAAAAGGCGGCATCCCCTATATGTGGGACGGAAAAGCAGCCGACCGCATCATATCTGTTCTAAAAAATCTGAAAGGACTGGCATCTTAAGTGCTTCTGTGGCAAATTTTTTGTTGTATAAATTATGTTTTCCGATATAATTTATTAATTTGTTATTGAAAAGAAATGTTAAAACAATACTGTAATTTTGCCTTACAGTATAAGGGATAAGCAAAAGAGACACCATTAACATTTACAAACAGATTGCTCACCCCTTACAAAATGATAACATTGCAACCTTATTTGCTTTACATAATTGCCTTTGTCACCGCGTTAGTCCTAAGTTTGGCTTCCATTCCCAGGATCATATACGTATCGAAAAGGAAACGCCTTTTTGATATACCGGACAACAAACGCAAGGTACACGTAAACACAGTACCCAACCTGGGAGGCATCGGTATCTTTTTTGCCTATATTATTGTTACCTCTATATTCATCAGCACCTCGGCCGACAAGGGGAATTATATGGATAAATGGAATTTCATCAGCGCTTCCTCGCTGCTGCTGTTCCTGACGGGCATTAACGACGACCTGGTAACACTGGGGCCGAACAAGAAATTCCTGGCACAATTTGTAGCCGCACTCATAACTGTTTGTTTTGCAGACATCCGCATTAACTCACTTCATGGATTTTTCGGGATAGAAATGCTACCCTACTGGGCCAGCGTAGGTTTTACCGTGCTGGGTGTCATATTTGTCACCAATGCCTTTAACCTGATAGATGGCATAGACGGGCTAGCCGGTTCGGTAGCGGTGCTGTGCACCTTTATACTGGGGCTTTGCCTGGCCATGATGAACAATGTAGGTGGTGCGTGCATCGCGTTCAGCCTGATGGGAGCTGTTATTGGCTTCCTTCGCTACAATATTTCCCCCGCCCGGATATTTATGGGCGATACCGGATCGCTGGTTATTGGCTTTACCATTGCCATACTGAGCATCATGTTCTTCCACTCGTTCCCGCCACAACCCATAACCCGGGATATGGTAACGGAGTTCCCACTACTGGGCGCAGTACACTCTATACGCGGAGCTATGGTAATTGCACTGTCGGTACTGTTTGTGCCTGTGTTCGACTCTTTCCGGGTGTTTATTACCCGTATGCTGAAAGGCGGGTCGCCCTTTAAAGCCGACAGAACCCACCTGCACCACTACTTACTGGACCTGGGCTTCAGCCACGGACAGACGGTGAGCATCCTGATAACCTCCAACATCCTGATAATAGTAGTGGCCCTGCTGGTGCAGGACTACAACCCGAATATAGCACTGGTATGTATCTTCGGGCTAACCTTTATCTTATTTGGCATCCTGTACTTTATGCGCCGCAACCGGCTGAACCAACTAAAAGCCATGTCGGCGATGGGAGGTAACGGAATTGCGCTGGCTACGGGGCCCGCCTTTGGCCTGCATGAAAACCTGCCCGCGAACGGCCAGCGCGAAAAAAAGCCGCACATCAAGAACCTGGTGAACAGCGAAAAAGAGTAGCCGCCTAGTCTGCCAGCGGACAAGATTTCCGTATTCTTTCATCCATACCGATAACGTACCATCTCCTACGACGGTAGCATACCTTATTATACTTTAGTGGTAACGTTGCTCCCGGCTATTTCTCTATCATGTAAGAGCTGCTCTGGTAGCGGTACATGTACAGATACTGGTTCTCGTTGTAGAGTACCTCTTCCTTGCGCTTATCCCACTCCGTCTTTATCTCAAAACGGGTAAAGGGTGCGTTGTCATTGTTTTTGATGTACGGATTGAAAACCGTTCCGTACTCCCGAAGCAAGGTAGCATACCAATACACCAGCTCATAACCGCGGTAGGTCATTTCGCCGGGGCGGCCATTAAACTTGCTCTGGTATATCATGGCCAGCAACTGGGAATTATTGGTGCTCGTTTCGTAATAGAAGGGAGTGGTATAGTACACCGCTACATTGGGGAAGGCATCCGGCTTGCGCAAAGCAGTCATGTTCTTCCAGGAAGGCATTCCGTACACGGCAAATTTCAGGTCGGGGAAAAATTTGTATAGTCTCTTCAGCAGCGATTCGGCATAGGCTACTTCCACTATGGGCATAATAATGACATTCACCTCTTCCTTAGTGAATATCTTAGCGAGTGCCGCCGAATCGGGAGCCGTGTTGCAATTCAGCTTGCGCAGGTCGTTCTCCTCCAGGATATTGGTCAGGTATCCGTACGCATTCTCATCAGAGTTCACGGAATTGCGGTAGCATATTGTAATCTGTTCCTTGTGGTATTTTTCGGCTACCTTCTTCATTATCTTTTCGCAATGCGTCTGCAAGCGCGGCTGCACCAGTGTAAACCAGGGGTTATTGGTAACCCCCGCATCAGCAGGAGAAAAAGCGGAGATGAAATTGATATCGTTGCGCTTGGCAAAAGCAGCGAGCTCGGGAATATCGCCCGACTGAACCGCACCTATAATCAAATCAGTAGACTTTAACTTACCCTCATTAATCAGCGCTTTGGCGCTTTGCTTAGGGTCGGTAATATCGTGTACATATATATCCAACTTGTACCCTTTAAACTCCAGTGTATCGGCAGCCAGCTTTACCCCCTGGTAGAACTCCATACCCGGTACGGCCTTGTCCGGCATCTTACCCTTATATACCGGCTTTCCGTTCTTTACCAGTTCATCGAGGTATAGCGGTATGAGTACATCTATGCGATATACCTCTCTCTTTACCGATGCGGGGTAGTCTACTTCCAGCCGCTTTTTAGGCTTTGGCCTGGGAGCCTCCGGGCGGGATTCTTCCCGCGGGGAGGGCGTATCGGGCCGCCGGTCGGGGTGACGGCGGAAATATTCCTCCCGTTCGCGCTCCCGGCGCTCCCGTTCCTTACGTTCCCTGCGGGACTGGGCAATAGCATTGGTATCCGCCAGCAGCATCGCCGCCAGCAGAAATAATATGGTAAAGTGGTATTTCATTGTTCTTACTCCCATTCGATGGTTGCGGGTGGCTTAGAGCTAATATCGTAAACAACGCGATTGATGCCCCTGACTTGATTAATAATATCGTTGGACACCCTGGCGAGGAACTCGTAAGGCAAGTGCGACCAATCGGCCGTCATACCGTCGACGGAAGTAACCGCACGGAGCGCCACTGTGTACTCGTAGGTGCGCTCATCGCCCATAACACCCACACTCTGTACCGGCAGGAGCATAGTACCCGCCTGCCATACCTGGCTATACAGGCCGCTATCGCGGAGATGCTGAATGTAGATCGCGTCCGCTTCCTGCAGCAGCTTTACTTTTTCTTCGGAAACAGCCCCCAGCACACGGATGCCGAGACCCGGCCCCGGGAATGGATGGCGGGAGAGGAAAATATCATCGATACCCATTTCGCGGCCTATCCGGCGCACCTCGTCTTTGAACAAATAACGCAGCGGCTCTACCAGGCGGAGATTCATCTTTTCCGGAAGACCGCCCACATTGTGGTGCGACTTGATAGTAGCCGACGGGCCGTGAACGGACAGCGACTCAATCACATCCGGGTAAATGGTGCCTTGACCGAGGAACGAAACATCCTTTAACTCAATGGCTTCCTCCTGGAAGATATCGATAAACAACTTACCGATAATCTTCCGCTTGCCTTCGGGGTCGGTCACACCATCCAGCTCTTTGTAAAAACGCTGTTTGGCATCTATACCCTTTGTATTCAGACCCAGGTGTTTGTAGCCTTCCATTACCTGCTCAAACTCATTCTTGCGCAGTAGGCCATTATCTACAAATATGCAGTAGAGCCGGTCGCCAATGGCTTTGTGAATCAGGGAGGCTGCTACGGTAGAGTCTACCCCACCGCTTAACGCCATCACCACCTTTCCCTCACCTACTTCGTTTTTAATGCGCTCTACGGTTTCCTGAACAAACATAGCGGGTGTCCAGTCCTGCACACAACCGCAGACATCTACCAGGAAATTTTTCAGTAACTGGCGTCCATCGGTGCTGTGCGTTACCTCCGGGTGGAACTGAATAGCATACACCGAGTGAGCGGCAAAATCATCGGATGACTTATAAGCCGCCACAGGAATGCTTTCTGTTTTAGCGATAACAGAGAACCCGTCGGGGAGCTTCCTGATAGAATCGCCATGGCTCATCCACACCTGCGAACCATCGGCAATGGTGGCCAGCAGGCGGTCGTGAACAATTTCCTGCAGGTGCGCCCTGCCGTACTCGCGGTGAGTAGACTTCCCTACTTCGCCGCCGTATAAGTGCGCTATGAGCTGCGCGCCATAACAAATCCCCAATACCGGCAGTTTATCAGCCATTGCTTTAATGTCCGGCTTCGGCGCGTTTTCATCGTTTACCGAAAAAGGGCTGCCCGAAAGGATAATACCTTTCAGGTTGGCCTCGTATGCAACCGGCTTTGTGCAAGGCTGAATTTCGCAATATATATTCAACTCGCGGATAACACGAGCGATGAGCTGCGTGTACTGCGAGCCGAAATCGAGTATGAGAATCTTGTCGTTCATTCAGAAAAAGGTGGAATAATTAGTATTATGCTTGTCCGGTAGGGCCGCCAAAGTTGAAAGGCAGAGCCGGTGTTTCCTGGTCTTTGATCACTCCGTGCTGGCCTTCAAACCTCTTTACGTTCTCAATGAGGGCGCGCATGAGCCTTTTGGCGTGCTGCGGTGTCATTACTATTCTTGATTTAACCTTGGCCTTAGGCACGTTGGGCATCACATTAACGAAATCGATAACAAATTCGGCAAACGAATGTGTGATTATCGCCAGGTTGGCATATTCCCCATCGGCCATTTCTTCTGTTAATTCTATGTTCAACTGTTGTTCCGGAGTTACCTGATCTTGCATCTTAGTGAAGTTTAATATTTGAGCTGCAAAAGTAGCAAAAGAAAATCACTGATAAAGACCCTGCTGATAGATAACAATACTTTTATTTGTAAGAGTTGTGCGTCAATTATTATAGATTTGACCCTATGAAATACATTTTGGCACTGCTGGCCGCCACGGTGACGTTGCAGGCCTGCCGCCCGCCCGTTTACACCCCGAAACCTAAAGGATATTACCGTGTAGACCTGCCGGAACATGAGTATGTGAAGATGGAGCGGCAAGGCTGGCCTTACAGCTTTGAGTACCCCTCCTACGCGGGCATATTTAAAGATACCCTGACCGAGGACAGCCGCAGGCCTGAGAATAAATACTGGATGAATATTGACTTCCCGCAATGGGGCGCCCGTATATACATCAGCTATAAGCCTGTAAGCTCGAAGGATAACATTACGAAGCTGATGGATGATACGCACGAAATGTCGTATTACCACACCAAAAAAGCCGACTATATAAACCCCAATATGGTCACGAACCAAAACGGGGTGAGCATACTCACCTATAGCGTGGGCGGCAATGCTGCATCCGCATACCAATTTATCGCGACGGATACCCTCCATCATTACCTTCGGGGCGCCCTGTACTTTGACGTGACCCCGAATGCGGACTCGCTAAAACCCCTGAACGACTTCCTGAAAAAAGACATAGACCACCTTATCAGTACCCTGAAGTGGAATGATTAGAGAGCCAGATTTAATTTTTTGGGGGCAAAGCCTTACTTTTGCAGCCTCCAAATAAGGAGACGGCCTCGTAGTTCAATGCCCGCCCGGCCAAGCCGTTCGGATAAAGATAGAATAGAAGTTTCCTAAACTTTAGATTCAAGTGGAAGGATTTTTTTATACCTATATTATACAAAGCCTGGCGGACGAAGCCTTTCGTTACAAGGGACACTGCATAGAACTACAAGAACGTCTGAAGCAACATAATTCAGGACCAACAAAGTCAATTAAACACAAGGCCCCTTTCAAGGTAGTGTACTACGAGACGTCAACTACCCGGGCTGAAGCTATAGAAAAAGAAAAATATTGGAAAACCGCCGCGGGAAGAAGATATTTGCAAAAGAAGATAATGGCCTCGTAGTTCAATGGATAGAATAGAAGTTTCCTAAACTTTAGATCCAAGTTCGATTCTTGGCGAGGCTACTTGAACAGAGCGAAGAAACAGAGCGATAGAGCGACTCTTTTCTTCGCTTTTTTGTGCGCATATGCGGAGGAATGAGCGAAAGAGCAAGGAGATTTTAGCACCCTATAAGCATTAACAATATCCACATAGAAAGGAAGGCGAAGAAAAATTAATTAAACGTTTGTTTAGTAATTAAACAATTGTTTAAATTTGCATCCGCAATACAACGAGGATGGAAATAACAGGGAAGCAACTCGCCATTATGGAAACAGCGGAACAGCTGTTTGCAGACAATGGCTACGATGGCACATCCATACGGGATATAGCCCACCAGGCGGATGTGAACGTAGCAATGATATCGTACTACTTCGGCTCGAAGGAAAAACTACTGCAGGCCATATTTGAAAAACGGACGGAACTGTGGCGGGTACACCTGGAAAGCATGATAGAAGACAAAAGCCGCAGCCCGATGGAGAAAATGTTCGTGCTGATAGACAACTACATGCAGAAGATATTTGACCAAAGCTGCTTTCACCGCATAATGGCACAGCAACAAATGGCCAACCAGGACAGCCCTGTAGCATCGCTGATACTGGACACCAAACGCAGAAACCAGGACCTGGTGAAAAAGCTGGTGCAGCAAGGACAGCGTTCGGGTGATTTCAAAAAGAATATAGACGTGCCGCTGCTGATGATGACAATGATGGGCACCATCAACCAACTCATTACCACACAACACCATTACCGCGAGCTGAACAACCTGCAAGACCTGGACGATACCGAATACAAGAAACACATAAAAAAGAAGCTAAGCACACACCTAAAATCGATATTTAAAGCAATACTGTCGAATGAAGAATAGGACAATTTATACCGCGCTTCTGCTGGCCGCATTGGTAACCGGGGCGACACTTACCGCCATCGCGCAGGAGGGCATACACCGGAAGGTAACACTGAATGAAGCAATAGAACTGAGCCTTAAAAACAGCAAACAACTGAAACTAGGCCAGGCTAAAACAGACGAAGCTCACGCCGCACTGCGGGAAGCAAGAGAACGCAGGCTGCCCGACCTGAAAACCTCTGCCAGCTACATGCGCCTGAACAGCCCGGATGTAGACCTGAAACTGCCAACAAGCAGCCAACAAGCCAGCGAAGGAGGAGCCAACAACTCACAAACCGTGAAGGTAGACCAGGCGATGTTTGGCATGTCAACACTGTCGGTGCCGGTGTTCTCGGGCTTTCGTATCAATTATGGAATTGAGTCGGCCCGCTACCTGGAACAAGCTACCCTACTGGATGCCGAGAAGGACAAAGACGAAGTGGTGCTTAATGTACTGAGTGCCTACAGCAACCTTTATAAAGCGGCAGCAGCGGTGGAGCTAATGGAAGAAAACCTCAAGTCGGCACAACAACGCGCCAAAGAGCTGACAAACCTGGAGCAGAACGGTTTGCTGGCCCGGAACGACCTGCTGAAAGCGGAACTACAAACCTCGAATGTAGAATTGGCCCTGGAGGATGCGAAAAACAACTACCGCGTGGCCATGCTGCATATGAACCTGATGCTGGGCCTGGACCGGAGTACGGTACTGAAAATAGACAACAACACCTTTAATGAACTAACCCTGGGGGCGATGGACCGGAACTTTGTAGCCTATGCCTTAGCGAACCGGAAAGACATCGCCGCACTGGAAATGCGCGAGAAAGCCGCCGCTACGGGCGTAAAAGCCGTTAAGGGCGAGTACTACCCTAACCTGGCCGTTACCGGCGGCTATGTGGCCGTGCACGTGCCCCACCTGCTAACGGTGACCAATGCACTGAATGCCGGAATAGGCCTGCAATACAACTTTGGCGCGCTGTGGAAAACCGGTGCGAGAGTGCAGGAGGCTAAAGCCCGCGTGCAGCAAATGCGCGCTACTAAAGAAATGCTCCAGGACGCAATAACGCTGCAAGTGGAGCAAGCCTCCATCAATTGCCTTTCGGCCCGAAAAAAGATAAGCGTGTATGAAAAGGCCATTGCACAATCGGAAGAGAACTACCGGATAGTGAAAAACAAATATGATAACAACCTGGCGACCACTACCGAACTGCTGGATGCGGATATAGCCCAACTGCAGGCCCGCCTGAACTATAGCAATGCGAAAGCCGACGCAGTAGTGCTCTACAATAAACTACTACAGGTATCAGGACTACTTAACGAACAAACGAATTAGACAGAATTTCCCATTCAAAATAATAGTATACAGCGTAAACAATGGAAAACCAGGAACAGGAAATAAAACAAGCACAGGAACCAGCAATGCCGGAGGAACCTAAAAAGCGCAGCAAAGCATTTGTAGTGGTACTGGCGGCACTGGTGATAGGTGGCGGTGCGTTCGGCATCAGTAAATACCTGCACGCACAAAAACACGAAGAGACCGATGACGCGCAGGTGGAAGCCAGCATCAGCCCGGTGATACCCCGCATAGCCGGGTATGTGCAGGAAGTACGGGTGCAAGATAACCAAGACGTAAAGAAAGGCGACACCCTGCTGATACTAGACAACCGCGACCTGCTGATAAAAGTACAACAAGCCGAAGCCGCGCTACTGGCAGCCAGAAACAACCTGAATGTAGCGGAAGCCGCCACCGGAGCCTCCAGAGCCAACATCAGCAGCGCGCAGGCAAATATCAGCACGATAGAAGCACAGATAGAAGCGGCTAAAGTAACCGTTTGGCGCACAACAGAAGACTACAAACGCTATGCTAACCTGGTGAAAGACCACTCGATCACCCAGCAGCAGTATGAGCAGGCCCTGGCAGCGAAGCAAACCGCGGAACGACAACTACAGGTATTGCAGGAACAGAAAAACGCAGCATCGCGGCAAACGAGCGCCGTAGCCTCGCAAAGCAACGCCACCTCTCAACAAATAGGCGTTGCCGATGCAACCATCCGCCAGCGAGAAGCCGACCTGGAGAATGCACGGCTTAACCTATCGTACTCGGTGGTAACGGCAGCGGAAGACGGAAAAGTCTCTAAAGTGAACATTCAGCAAGGACAATTTGTGCAGGCAGGGCAGATGGTATTCAGCGTGGTATCTAACAAAGACATGTGGGTAGTGGCCAACTTTAAAGAAACCCAAATCAATAAGATGAAAGAGGGACAACTGGTGATTATACATGCGGATGCATTTCCCGGGCATGAATTCAAAGCGAAGCTCTCGTCGTTTTCTCCCGCCACCGGCGCGCGCTTTTCGCTGCTTCCGCCGGACAACGCAACGGGCAACTTTGTAAAAGTAGTACAGCGCGTACCGGTAAAGATTGAATTCGCTGAGCCGAATGACGCACTGATCCGGCAACTGCGCCCTGGAATGAACGTGTATGCAGACGTACACCTGAACTAACAGGCGAGGTGCCGAACAGGAAGAGAAGCAGAAGAAAATGCAACAAGACTCATTAGTAGAATACGGATACCGGCGGGTGCTCATTACCCTGACGGCCATTATGTGCGCGCTACTGGAGATAGTGGATACCACTATTGTAAACGTGGCCCTCACCAACATGCAGGGAAACC
Organism: Flavipsychrobacter sp.; assembly: GCA_016786665.1. GTDB lineage: Bacteria > Bacteroidota > Bacteroidia > Chitinophagales > Chitinophagaceae > MKUN01. The sequence goes on along the minus strand of JAEUVZ010000034.1, from coordinate 39,510 downwards.
TGGGCGCTACCCTTACGGAAGTAGGATGGGTCATAACCGCTTATGCGATCGGTAATGTGATCATTGTGCCGATGACCAGCTGGCTCTCTGCACAATTTGGCCGCCGCAACTATTTTGCGGTATCGATAGCCATCTTTACGATAGCCTCGTTCCTGTGCGGTAATGCCAATGGCATTACGGAGCTGGTGCTCTTCCGCTTTATACAAGGGCTTGGAGGCGGCGCGCTGCTGGTAACCTCGCAAACCATCATTACCGAGAGCTACCCCGCCGAAAAACGAGGCATGGCACAGGCCATATACGGGCTAGGAGTAATTATTGGGCCAACGCTAGGCCCACCGCTGGGCGGATACATAGTAGAGCATTTTTCCTGGCCTTATATCTTCTATATCAACATTCCCATTGGCGTTATCGCCACACTGCTTACCCTGCAGTTTGTGCGCAGCCCGAAGTATGCGGAAAAGAAGAGCCGCAGAGAGATAGACTGGCTGGGAATAGCGCTACTGGCAATGGCCGTAGGCTCCCTGCAGTATGTGCTGGAAAAGGGGCATGATGATGATTGGTTTGAAAGCCGGACGATAATAGTACTGACTGTAACTGCGGTATTCAGCCTGTTCTTCTTTATATGGCGGGAACTGACCTATAAGAACCCGATAGTGGAACTGCGGGTACTGAAGAACGGCAACCTGCGGGTAGGAACCATCTTATCATTCGTGCTGGGCTTCGGGCTGTATGGTTCTACTTTTATCATTCCGCTGTATACACAAGCGACGCTTGGGTGGACGGCGCAGCAGTCGGGCGCACTGATGGTACCAGCAGCGCTGACCACCGCCTTTATGATGCCTATAATAGGCATGCTGCTGCAACGGGGCGTAAAACAGCAGTACCTGGTAGCGGGAGGAATGATCCTTTTCTTCCTGTATAGCTTCTGGGGCTACAAAATACTCACGCCCGATACGGGGGAAGATTCTTTCTTCTGGATGCTGATAGTGCGTGGTATAGGCATGGGGATGCTGTTCATACCCATCACTACCCTATCGCTTTCTACCCTTAAGGGGCAGCAGATAGGCCAGGGGGCTGCCTTTACCGGTATGATGCGGCAACTGGGCGGTTCTTTTGGCGTGGCACTTATCACTACCTTCCTGGCTCACCAGACCACCGTGCATAAAACCAACCTGGCAGCAAAAATAGACATGCACAGCCCTATGGCCCAGCAACGCATTAACGGAATGGCAGCCAACTTTATGGCGCACGGGAAAACACCCGAGCAAGCAGTAGCCACTGCTTACAAAGCGCTGGACGGCGTAACGTATAAGCAGGCGGCGGTACTCTCGTATATGGATGCATTCCTGTACCTGGGGCTGATCTTCCTGGTGTGCGTGCCTTTTATATTATTAATAAAGACCAACAAGAAAAGTAAGGTAGACCTATCGGAAGCAATGCACTAAAGATAAACAGGCAGGATAAGTAGAACAGACAGGCAGATGGCTGATAGCGGGCTCTCACGAAAGTGGGAGCCCTTGGTATACCTGATTTCCACATATCGCCGTAGACTGTAAACAAAAAACAAAGGATACGAACAATAAGTATATTAGCTTTACAGACAATTTAACCTATTGCTGGGCTTAGTTGGCTAAACCAATATCATATATAACCGGATTCCTGCTTTTGCTCCTGTTCTTCTGCGGGCAGGCGGAGTATGTATTACTGCAGGCAGTACGCTATACCCACTACCAACAAGAACGACAGGCAAGGAACCCTAATAAATTCAGGGATACCTTGTGTATATCGCGTACCGCATACGCATCGCTGCAATGGATAAAGAAGGACGAGATATGGATAAACGGAAGAATGTTTGACGTAAAACGCCAGCTCCCTGCGGGTGATTCGGTACGGCTGGCGGGGCACTATGATACTAAAGACGATCAACTGCTGTCCGTAACCTTCCACCTCTTTGATGATATACCATCCGGAACAGACAAAAAGAACACAGTAAAGATGCTGGCCTACGAAGCTACGCTACAGGCTGCGACGGCATTGCCGGCGGACGTTCCCGAACACAAAACAAGGCAACCTAACGTCTACACTACCCCACCGGCGAACGGACGATCTGCCGACCCTCCCTTTCAGCCACCCCGCACCGCAGGATAAATTCCCCTTACTGCAAGAAATATATTCCTGACTTAAACAACCACAACATGCACCTAAAACGCATGCACTTACTATTGTGCCTGGCACTGCCCTGCGCGGCTGCCGCACAAGAGGACAGCACGTCCATAGAGCTGAACGAGACAGTCATCAGCGCCAATAAATTTGACGAGAACAAAAAAAACATCGTTCAACGCATACAACTGATAAAAAAGAAAGATATAGAATGGATAATGCCCCAGAATACCGGGCTGCTGCTGGAGCAAACCGGCAATGTCTTTGTGCAAAAAAGCCAGATGGGCGGCAGCAGCCCTGTACTGCGCGGCTTTGAAGCCAACCGGATACAACTGGTGATAGACGGTGTGCGGATGAACAACGCCGTATACCGTGCAGGGCACCTGCAAAACGTGATAACGGTTGACAACAACATACTGGAAAACGTAGAAGTACTATACGGCCCCGCCTCTACCCTGTATGGCAGCGACGCCCTGGGTGGCGTAATTGTGTTCAACACCGTGAAGCCGCAACTGTCGGATAACGGGAAACTGAACACGAAAACCAGTGCAATGCTGCGCTACAGCACGGCGAACAATGAAATGACCGGGCATGTTGACTTTAACATAGGTGGAAAAAAGTTTGCTTCCCTTACCTCGATAACCTATAGCGACTTTGGCGACCTGAAGAAAGGAGCCAATGCCGCCAACGGCTACGACAGCCTGGGACTGCGCACGGAATATGTAGAGCGCATCGGCAACGTAGACAGCATACGCACCAATGACAACATTCACCTTCAGCGGCAAAGCGGCTACACGCAAATTGACATACTGGAGAAACTATTGTACCGGCAAAGCGATAAGGTGACCCATATGCTGAACCTGCAATACTCCACCAGCAGCGACATACCCCGTTATGACCGCCTCACCGACCGCAGGAACGGCAAACTGCGCTGGGCAGAATGGTACTATGGCCCGCAGGAGCGCCTGATGGCCTCCTACCAACTGAGCGCCACCAACCTGAACGGCCTGTTTGACGAAATAAAGGCCGGTGTGAACTACCAGGCAATAGAAGAAAGCCGCCAGCAACGCGAGCGGGGCAAGAACGGGCTACAGAGCCGGGTAGAAAACATAGGCGTACTGGGCTATAACATAGACCTGCGCAAAAAAATGGGCAAGCACGAGCTGACCATAGGCACCGACGGCCAGCACAATACCGTGGCCTCCAAAGCTACCGAAACCGACATAGTGACCGGTGATGTAAAGCCCACCGACACCCGCTACCCTGATGGCGGCAGCACTATGTACCTGGGAGCCGTGTATGCGCAACATATATACAAAATGGCAGGTGATAAACTGGTACTGAACGACGGGGTACGCCTGAGCTACGTGAGCCTGAACTCCACCTTTAACGATACCACGTTCTTTCCGTTCCCGTACCGGGAAGCCTCGCAGCGCAACACGGCGCTGAGCGGAAACGTGGGACTGGCCTACATGCCCGGAAAAAACTGGCGTTTCACCCTGGGGGGCTCCACGGGCTTCCGGGCACCGAACGTAGACGACATGGGCAAAGTGTTTGAGTCGGCCGGAGGGGTGCAACTGGTAGTTCCAAACCCGGACCTGAAACCCGAATATACCTACAGTGGCGACCTGGGCATCACCTTCTTTGCCAGCAACCGCGTGCGCTTTGAAGTAAATGGCTTTTACACCTGGTTCCAGAACGCGATGGTGCTGGACAAATTTACCATCAGTGGCTCGGACAGCATAGTGTACAACGGGGATACCACGGCGGTGGTAGCCTACCAGAACAAGGCCCGCGCCTATGTATATGGCGCCAACGCCGCCCTGACGGTAGATATTGTAAAAGGGCTGCGCTTCTACAGCTGCATCAACTACACCTTTGGCCGCTTTAGCGATAATACCGGGGGCGAAGTACCGCTGGACCACGTTCCCCCGGTATTTGGCAAAACAAGCATCATGTACAGTGCCGGAAAGCTGAACGCGGAAATATTCTCGCTGTACAACGGATGGAAAAGACTGTGGGAGTACAATCCCTACGGCGAGGACAACCTGCAATACGCCACACCTGATGGTATGCCATCGTGGTTCACGCTGAACCTACGCGTAGGCTATAAAATAAACAAGTACCTGGCGGCGCAGGTGGCCGTTGAAAATATTCTGGACAGAAGCTACCGCAATTTCGCTTCCGGCATCAATGCACCGGGCCGCAACTTTGTGGTATCGCTGAGAGGCACTTTGTAAACAAAAAAATCAACCGCCCTATTAAAAATGGCAGCCGTGCGGCTGCCATTTTTATTGCAAAAAGTTAAAACGAAGCTAATTCACATTAAGAAATTGGTCATTCACCCCAGTAATCGGAATAAACAGGCATTTATAATTACTTTTAAGCCAACATATTGCATTACATGAAAAGCAAATTTATTCCTGTTGCACTGGCATGCCTGTTCTTTAGTATACAGGCCGACGCCCAGGCAAAAAAATACTCAGACAAAGAGTATGCAAAAGAACCGCTGTGGGTAGAAATGCTGGACGATACTACGGCCAACTTCTTTGAAGTAGAAAAAGCGTTCAATATCTACTTCCAGCACAATGAAATGCCCTCCAGCGAGCACGACATGATAGGCGAACACGCGGAGCGGGAGAAAAACCCTTCTAAAAAGAAGCAACTTAAAATAGAACAGGACAGCCACCTACGACGCCAGGTAAAAAAATACCATCGCTGGCATGAGAAAATGCTGCCGTATGTGCAGCCCGACGGACGCATCCTTACCCCAACGGAACGGCTGGCCATCTGGCAACAGGTAAAGGACGAAAACAACAAACGCTAATTCAACCAAATTCAAATTAAAGCTTATGAGAAAAGGATGGCTACTTGGTCTCTTTTTACTTTCCAATATATCTGCAGCTGTGGCACAACTGGGCCCCTGGACCAATACCGGGCCACTGGCCTTCCCCACCAACGTGTCGGGTCAGATACACGGCATAGGGCGAGTGAGCCAGATGAAATTTCACCCTACGGTGGCTAACAAGATGTATGCCGTAAGCGCTTCCGGTGGCTTGTACATCAGCACCAACAACGGCGTGAGCTGGACCCATACCCCCGGAACCGAGCAATTGCCCACCACTAACTGCTCTTCTATCTGTATAGACTTTACGGACGACAACATCCTTTACCTGTGCCTCGGCGACGCTGACTATTACAGCACCGACTATGGAATATGGAAAAGCACTGATGGCGGCCTTACCTGGGCGGCGGCTAACACCGGCATCGGTAACCGCATGGCGGTGGAGATACTTATGGACCCTACCAACAACAACACACTGGTAGCAGCCACCAACAACGGCATCTATAAAACGACCAATGGCGGAGCCTCGTGGACGGCCTCGTCGCTTTCTACCGGCGCGTACCGGGACATGAAGGCGAAGCCGGGCAGCAATAATATACTCTATGCCGCCACCGCTACCCAGTTTTATTACAGCAACGACTTTGGCAGCACCTGGACCCAGACTACCAACGGAGTGAACGCCCCATCCGGAAACGGTGGTATGCGCATAGCAGTAAGTGATGCCGACCCGCAGCGGGTGTACCTGCTGACTACAGGCGGTAACGGCGTGGTAATGCGATCCAACGATGGCGGGCTGAGCTTCACGACGGTGTATAACAGCAGTACGCAGTGTATAGTATGCTACGACCAAAACGTAGGCTCAGGCTCGCAGGGTAACTATAATATAGATATGAACGCCAACCCGGCGAATGCGGATGAACTGATAGCCGTGGCGCACTGCGTGTGGCGCTCTACCGATGGCGGCGCTACCTGGAGCAAACGCACATCGTGGTGGAACGAGGTGCATACCGATATGCACCAGGTGGAATGGAACCCGTACAACAACGCACAACTCTTCCAGGCGAATGATGGCGGCATCTGGCTATCTACCGACCCGCTGGCCACCGCCTGGTCGCAGCGGAGTGACGGACTTTCGGCCACAGAAATATACCGCGCCGCCCAAAGCCCGCTGATCAAACAAATGGTAAGCATAGGCACGCAGGATAACGGTGAGCTTTACTTTGACGGGATATGGAAGTGTAACCGCGGCGGCGACTGGTTCTCGCGCTGCTGGATTGACTACCTGCCTAACTCGCGCGTGTACTATATGGACCAGGGCGAGCGCCGGGCGCTGCAACCCCTGGGCGGCGACCAGAGCTTCAATATGCCGATAACCCCCACCAACAACGCCTTCATGGAATTTACCCCGGCACTCACCAACCTGGGCTTCATAGGCGCGACCACGATATGGAGAAGCACCACAATAAACAATACCAGCCCCTCGTGGACACAGATATCCGCCAACACCGAACAGGTTCGCGGCATCTCGTCGTGCCGGGCCGATAGCACCATCCTGTATGTACTGACCAATGCGAACCACCTGCTGCGCAGCGATAACGCACTGGCCACCACCCCATCGTTCACTACCCTGAACACGCCCTCCTCTACGGCCGCGACGGGCAGCGTAGTAACCAATAAGAACGACGCCAATATAGTATACATTACCTGCGGAAGCAGCGTATGGCGCTCGGGCGACAAAGGACAAACGTGGACCAATATAACGAGCAACCTGCCGGGCATCAACATCCGTAAAATCTACCACGATGACTTCTCTACCAACGAACGCCTGTTTGTAAGTATGGGTGCCTATGTATATTACAAAGACAACACTTCCCCCAACTGGACGAATGCTCCCGGCCTGCCGACAGTGGCGAACTTCACCGACTTTATGCTGTATAACGACGGAACCGTGAACAGTATACTGCGTCTTTCCACCTTCGGGCGTGGTGTATGGGAATCGAGCATAAACATGAACCTGCCACCCGTGGTAGACTTCACCGCCGATAAGACCAATATCTGCCCGGGCGATACGGTGCGCTACTTTAAGACCACCGCCGGCAACATTACCTCCTTTACCTGGACGTTCCCGGGGGGCACACCCGGCACATCCACACTGGATACCCCTATAGTGGTGTACCCCGCAGTAGGCCTTTACAATGCCTCGCTGAGCGCTACCGGCACGGGCGGAACCACTAACCTTACCAAGCCCAACTACATTAATGTATCGTGGGGACAGGGCACCTCGGTAGTGGAAGGATTTGAAGGCGGCACTTACCCGCCCGCCGGCTGGGAACTGGCCTCGCAAAGCGGCGCCAACTGGTCGCAAACAAACGCAGCGGGCGGCTTCGGCGCCAGCGCCAACGCCATCCGGTTTGATAACTATGCTACCAATACTAATAGCCAGCACGACGCTATAGTAGCCCCGAAAGTAGACCTCACCAACTCAGGAAACGCACGCGTGACCTTTGACGTGGCCTATGCCCGCTACTCTTCCACCTATCCCGACAGCCTTCGTGTACTGGTCTCTACCGACTGCGGTGACACGTATACGCCGGTATATACCAAATCGGGCACCGTGCTGGCCACCGCTCCCGACTATACTTCCAACATCTTTGTGCCCAACGCGACCCAGTGGCGTAAAGACACAGTATGGCTAACCCCCTACATAGGCAATACGGTACTGGTAAAATTTGAGAACATCGGCTATTACGGCCAGGCCATTTACCTGGACAACATTAATATAGCGATAGGCCCGCTGGCAAAATTTGGTGTAAACGATACGGCTATCTGCGCCGGCACATCGGTTCAGTTCAGCGACTCTTCATCGGGCGCTACCGGTTGGTCGTGGAGTTTCCCCGGCGGAACCCCCTCCACTTCCACCAGCCAGAACCCAAGTGTGACATATAATACCAACGGCAGCTTCCCGGTTACCCTGGTTGTAACCAACTCGATGGGTGCAGACACCCTTACCTACGCCAGCTATATAGATGTCTTCAATATACCGAACGTCTCCATCAGCGCGGCAGGCCCTACCACCTTCTGCCTGGGCAGCAACGTAACGCTGAACGCCAGCATCACCAGTGGAGTTACCTACCAGTGGCGCGTGGGCGGTGTAAATATACCGGGCGCTACCAGCAGTTCGTACACCGCTTCGGCGGCGGGCGTATATGATGTAATCGTCACCAACCTGGGCGGCTGCTCCGACACCTCCAACACGATTGCCACCGTAGTAAACACCGGCACTACCGCTACCATAACGGCGGCAGGCCCTACCTCGTTCTGCCCCGGCGGCAGCGTGGTATTGAACGCCAACACCGGCACCGGCTACAGCTACCAATGGAAATTAAATACAGTAGACATACCGGGCGCTACCGGCAGCTCTTACACCGCCACTACTTCCGGCAACTATACCGTGATGGTGTCGCTTACCGGCTGCCCCGGCCTTTCCAGCCCGGTAACGGTAACGGTTCATCCTCAGCCCGTAGCGGCCGCCTCCAGCAATACTCCTGTTTGCATTGGCGGCAACATACAACTGTCGGCCACAACAGTAGCGGGCGCCAGCTACAACTGGACAGGCCCCGGCGGCTTTACATCCGGTACGCAAAACCCGGCTATCACCAATGCCCAGCTTTCCAACGACGGCACCTATACACTCATCGTTACCCTTACCACTACCGGGTGCGCAGACACTACCACTACCAACGTATCGGTTGGCGGAAGCCTGCCCCAGCAGCCGGGCGCAATAACGGGTGACGACACTGTATGCTCCGGCAACGCACTCACCTATTCCGTTCCGCTGGATAACAATATCCTTTCGTATACCTGGACGCTACCCAATGGATGGGGCGGAAGCAGCACCGGCAACACCATTAACGTAACAACGGGCGGCACCTCCGGCACCATCAGCGTAATAGCTAACAATGCCTGCGGCAGCAGCGCCCCGCAAACAATGACCGTGGCAGCCCATCCTTCACCGGCGACACCGGGAGTTATCGGTTCGCTGGTATACTGCCTGAATGAACCCGCGCCGCAACTGACCGCCACCGGTACCAACCTGATGTGGTATGATGTAGCGACAGGCGGCACCGGAAACCCGGTAGCGCCCACCCCGCCTACCGGCATTGCGGGCATTACGCCGTACTACGTATCGCAATCAGACGGCACCTGCGAAAGCCAGCGCTCCATTATACTGGTAACTGTAAACACCCCGCCATCGCCATCCATCACCCAGGCAGGCAATGTACTTTCGGTAACCGGCAGCTATGCCATCTACCAATGGTACCTGAACGGGGTACTGATACCCGGAGCCTCCGCCGCTACCTACACAATAGTGCAGAATGGTACCTATACCTGTGTAGTGACCGATATTGATGGTTGCCAGGGCACATCGAACGCGATAGCCTACGGCCTGAACGCGGGAACCATTGCTTCTAAAAACGGCCTGATCCTTTACCCTAACCCGAACAACGGACAGTTTAACATAAGCGGCGTTGTAAAGATGAAAGACGGTAAAGTATCGCTGAAAGTAGTAGACCCAACGGGCAAAGTAATTATTACTGAAAAAGCCAAAGTAGACAATAACCTGCTGGACAAGCAAGTAAACCTGGGCTACGATATACCTGCAGGAAGCTACCTGCTGATACTGAACGCCGGCGGACAAAACGAAGCCATTCCGTTCATTAAGAAGTAACCGGTACTATTCAATAACAACAGGAACGTCCCCATGCCGGGGACGTTTCTGTTGTTATACAATTCCTCATGGAGCGGGCACGTAATGATTTAACACATTGCCCGAATTGAATACGTAACTTTTATCGAATTTCAGGCGACAGAAATCAACGTCCCGCATAAAGGGCGTACCACCGCCGAGCACTACGGGCACGGAAATGATGCGCCATTCATCTACCAGGCCTGCAACCAGAAGCGACGAGGCCAGGTTGCAACTGCCCAGGAGCGCTATGTCTTTCCCTTCCGTAGCCTTCAAGGCTTTTATCCTTTCCAGCGCATCACTACCATATACCGAAGTGTTGTGCCAGTCAGCGCTGGGGAGCGTCAGGCTGCACACTACCTTTTGCAGTGTATTCATGTGGCCGGCTATTACCGGGTCGTCTTGCATGGCCTTGCCGGTAGGCCAGTAGGCTGCCATTACCTCATAGGTCTTCCTGCCAAACAGCAAGGTATCTACCTGGGTCAGCAGGCCAGCGGCATAATCGTTGAACTCCTCATCTACCAGATGCCAGTCAAGCGTACCGCCCGGACCTTCCATATAACCATCCAGGCTCAGCATTACCTGCGATACAATCTTCCTCATAGGTCAAAAAAAAAATGCAAGCTGCTTACTAAACCGCTTTCGCCTTCAGCCGTTTGTGGTGAAGGAAGTAGGAAGCGAAGAGGAATGCAAAGAATATTACCATGAATCCAACACCGGGCTGGCCGCTGCGAAGATTGGAGTATGCCGCCCCGGCGAGATCGATGAACATGCCTGCATAGGCCCATTCTTTCAGTCGCGGGAAACCTGGAAGTAGCAATACCACCGCGCCTAATACTTTCGCCCAACCTATGAACGCAATAATGTACTCGGGATACCCCAGTTTGTTGTGCATCATATCTATGGCTTCCGGAACCATCAGGGCATCCATAATGCCGGAAAACGCCATAAACCCGGCGAAGATTATAGTAATAATCCAATAAGCTATGTTCACTTTTTTCATGCGGTGTGTTGTTGTGGGTGAAAAATACCGGGTAACGCTCGTCACCCGGTTTGTCTTTGTGCCGTGCGATTACTCCGGCAGGAATTGCGGATTGAAACTGATCATCCAGCCCAGCCCGAACTTATCAAAGAACGAACCGAAATAATCGCCCCAGAACATGTCGGCCATTGGCATCTCTACTATTCCCCCTGCGGAGAGTTCGCTAAAAAGACGGTCTGCTTCTTCGCGGCTGGCGGTACTGACGCTCAGGTACTGGTTGTTTCCCATAGTTAGTTTTTGTCCGAACGATTCCAGCGCGTCCGTTCCCATAAGGATGGTGTGCTTGCCAATGGGAAGCGAAATGTGCATGATCTTTTCCTTATCGGCTTCATTCATTTTTTCGGCCTCAGCGGTGTCTTTAAATCGCATCACCGAAGTAAACTCTCCACCGAAAACACTCTTGTAAAATAGAAACGCTTCTTCTGTGTTGCCCTGGAAGTTCAGGTACGGGTTAACTGAATACATAGTTGTTTCGTTTTGAAAGATTATTGATTAATTGAAAATAAACGTTGTTCCAGTTGGTCGAGGCTGCTTTTCCAACCATCGCTCAAGCCATCTACAGCCGCGGCCCCTTCCGGCACACGCAGTAAGGTTACCGTAACAGTTACCCGGGTGCCACCCTCCTCCTCTGCAAACAAGATTGTATTCAGATGCTCATGAGTAGGATTGCCTTCTTCATCGGGGAAAGCTGCTGTGGTAAAAACGAGCTTCTCGTTATCCACCACTTCTACAAAGTTTCCATCCATACGCATCAGCCAGCCACCGGCACCACTCATATCTATCCGGAGAGCGCCGCCCGGCCTCAGGTCAAACTCGCATACGGGTATGTCATAACCCTCCGGCCCCCACCATTTCGAAAACTGTTCCGGGTCGGTCCATGCGCGGTACACCCTTTCACGGGATGCTTTCAGCAGTTTACTTACTATTACTTCTTTCCTGGTCGTGTCCATATCTATTTTCGTTTTGCCCTGGCTGAACGTGTACTTTTTCCAGACGCTTCCTGTTGCTGTACCTGCTCCAGGTAGCGCTCCAGCGAGTCCAGTTTATTAGTCCATAGTTTGCGGTATTGCTCCACCCATTCCGAAACTTCGCTGAGCTTTTCGAGCCTGGCTTCGCAATAGCGCTCCCTACCCTTCTGCTCCACTTCTACCAGCCCGCACTCTATCAATATCTTTATGTGTTTGTACACCGCTGTTCTGCTTACGTCAAACTGTTCCGCTACCGAATTTACGTTCAGCGGCTGCTTTGCTATCATGCCCAATATCTCCCTACGGGTTGGGTCGGCTATAGCCTGGAATACGTCTCTTCTCATAATATGTAACCTTTCGGTTGCAAACATATTGGTAACCTTTTGGTTTTACAAATGTAGCAGTGTCTTTTTTTCGCGACGGTGGGCGAAAGCGGCATTTTGGGGTGGTAATTGCGACACAACAAGGCGGAACCCTACCTGCCCCGGAACGAAAAAGCGTTGTTGTACAAGAATTCCCTATCCGTAAGCGTGAGGAGAAATGCTACCAGTTCCGCTTTATCAGAGCCGGAGAGGGGAATGCCCTTTTGCAGAGACGGGGGCAATGCGGGCGCCTGCTGAATGCCCGAGGCGTAGTGGTTCAGCACCTGGTGCAGTGACTTGAAGCGCCCATCGTGCATGTAAGGATACGAAAACTCAATATTGCGCAGCGTGGGCACCTTAAACCTGAGTGAATCAGCAGAACGGCGGGTAATGCGCATGCGCCCCCAGTCCTGGAGCGAATCATCTATGGGCAAGCCATTGTACTCGTACCGTTGATTGGTAAACAGCGGCTCTGTGTGGCAGGAACTACAGTGGGTGCGAAACAATGCATATCCCTTCGCCTCCTTGGCCGTAAATGTATCCAGGCCCTTCTTTACACGGTCGTAGCGGGAATTGGCGCTCACAAAGGTGAGCATGAACTGGGAGAGACTCTTGAGAACGTACTCCGTTTTAATGGCTGAGTCGCCATATGCAGCGTAAAACAATGCCGGATAGCGCTCAGTTTTTTGCAGCTTCGCCACTACGTGGGCAATGCTTTCGTCCATTTCATCGGGATTGGCGATAGGGGCCAATGCTTGTACGTCCAGGTGATTGACCGCTCCATCCCACATGAAATCGCGCGCCCAGGCCAGGTTAACCAGGGCGGGTGCGTTTCGGGTACCGATGCGGTCGCTGATTCCGTGGCTCAGGCGGTGGTCTACGTGGGCAAAAGCTGTGTATTGCAAATGACAACTACCGCAGGATATAGTACTATCGCGCGACAGTACCGGGTCGTAAAAAAGGAGGCGGCCAATTTCTATTTTGGCCGGGTCAGGGGGATTTCTCTTAAAATCATAAACAGCCTCCGGCCAACCCGACGGCTCTGTAAACAGCCTTTCCTTCTTAAAGGAGAGTAACACCATAAGGGCAGCCAGTATCCCTATCACCCATCGTTTCCTCATCGTGATACTTCAAATAAGGCTGCCAATGTCTTTGAAAGGGCTACCGCTCCGGGCCCGGGACTCATAACAGTATGCTGCCGGCGCAAGTCTATTGCTGCCAGGAATTTATCGAGGGGTAAATTAATGACAATATCGCCCGGCGATACCGGAAGCGCTATTTCCTGGATAGCGAGATCAGCGCCGGAGTAGCCACCCAGGTGTAAACTGAAATCGTGGTGGCGGGTAGGACAACGATTGCTGCGCCCCTCTATTTTGCAATTGATGTACCCGCTTTGCCAGGTCCAGAACATACCTTTGCCGGGGTCCAGGTCGCCACCCAGCGCACCCGATGTGCTGGTAGCGCTGTCAATCCCCAGGTGGAACACTATCTTATCAAAATGCTGCGTAGCGGAAACGCGAAAGTGTGTGGTAACCTCGTCGCTCACATCTACCAGGTGGTAGCTGTCCTTTTCCGTATACACCCGTTTATCACCCAGATACAGCGCTATATCTGAAATGTAAAAACGAACCCCATCGAAAGCAATGCTGTCGCCACCCGGCAACTGATAGAAAGACTCCAGCAATAAGGGTTTCCCTGAAAAAGAGGCTGTAACACGGACATTCACCTCCTGGCAGCGGGCAGCAATAACACCGGAAAATAGCAGGTATAGCAAGAAAAATCGCATCTGTTTACTGACCACGGAATTTTAGACGCCTAAATACAAATGAACCCTTCGGCCGGGAGTACCCTCAGGCACCCGACCCACCTGTACTATAAAGATATGAAGACTACGGGGCCTACCGCACTAAAAATGCACACAGTTTGCTCCCGGGATGGGATAACCAGTCTACCCTCAGAGCAATAAATATTTGTCCCAACCTGCATATCTCCTATCTTTACAGTCCGCAGGTAAACCTCTCGTGCGGGCAACTACTATGCCTCGATTTCTGACATTACTGCTACTTGCAGCCCTCAATTTTTCTTCCTTAACTACCAACGCCCAAAAACAGTCAGACCCGAACCAGTCGTTGCTGTGGCGCATTTCCGGGAATGGCCTGAGCAAGCCCTCTTACCTATTTGGGACCATACATCTGACCGACAAGCGGCTCTTCCGCCACGACGACTCCGTTTTTGCAGCGATAGACAGGGCCGAGGGGCTGGCGATAGAGCTTAACCCCAGCGAACTGGCGGCTTACTACCTGAACAAAATGCTGGATGAGACCGACGACGATAAGAAACTGGAGGATATGATGAGCGATGAAGAACTGAAAAAATACGAAGAGTTCTTCAAAAAGCGCTTTGGGAAAACCTCCCGGAATATGACCACCAAAGACCTGATAAAAGAAAAGAACAAATGGGTATCGCAGTATGTGAAGAAAGGGGCCATGCCTACCATACTGGATGCGTACCTGTATACCATTGCCGACCGGCATGGCAAATGGGTTGGCGGCATAGAAGACGTACAGGACCAGATGCAACTGGCAGACCGAAGCGACATCCGGCTAATGGCAGCAAGCGAGAAGTTCTCCGACATAGAGCAACTCATTAACCTGTATATCAATTACGACCTGAAAGGCATTAACGAAGCCATCAACAACTACGACGACAATTTTAAAGATGTAATGCTCACCCGGCGCAACATAAAGATGGCGCGGAGGATGGACAGCCTCTCGCAATTCCGGACAATGTTCTTCGCGGTGGGAGCAGCGCACCTGCCCGGCGACAGTGGTGTCATTAACCTATTGCGGGCGAGGGGCTTCTCCGTAGAACCTGTACGCTCCGCTAATAAAATAGATGCCGACAAATACAAATTCAGCTCGGAAAGCAAAGAACGCTGGGTAGAAGTAACGGGTGAACGAAACCTGTACACCGTACAAATGCCGGGCATCCCTACCTTGCTGAAACTGTACGGCCTTATGGATATGCAGTACCTGATAGACTTCTCGGACCTGACCGGGTATATGAGCATGGTAGTCACCAGTGCGTCGAACCTGGACAACCTGGAAGAGTCGGCGGAAAAGTATGCCCAGCGGGTTTTTGGCAGGGAGAACGTAAAGAAGTCGCGCATCACCAACAATGGCGCCAACGGCTATGAGATGATGGAAGAGCACGATGGCAACTGGCTGCGCATACAACTGTATGGCATGGGCCGGATACTGTATATAGTAGGAGCCAGCGCCGCTACTAAAGACAAAGTAAAAAGTGAAAAGAGCAACAAGTTCTTCGCCTCCTACCAGGTGAAACCGGAAGAGAAAGGAGAAGAACGGCTGTATGTGATGGCCGACTCGTCGCTGGCATACAAATTCACCTCACCGGCACTGGTTTCTTTCAATGAACGGCTGACCAAGCAAACAGATGTACACGCCGACTGGCGAATACGTATATACTCCGGGCTGGACGAAGCGACGGGATCGTATGTAATGCTGACCAGCCGGGATGTGAATCATGGCTACTATATACCGGACGACACCGTAGTGCTCAACGATATATTCGCCGGGCTATCCGCACAATGCGAAGGGACGAGGAAAGACACCCTGATACATGGCCATAAGGCCATGATATTCACCTGTATCAACAGCGAGAATATCGCTATGAAAATGCTCTCCATTGTGCGTGGTAACAGAAGCATGAACTTTGGGCTGGTAACCAGTGTTGACATGAAAGACGACGAACGGCTCAACACGATGTTCCATACGCTGGAACTACTTCCGTACAAGCAGGCCGACTGGCAGGTGCGTTCGGATGCCGCCAACACCTTCCGCACCTACGCCCCCGCTGTAATCGTTACCGAAAGTAGTGAAGATGTAGCAGAAGAAGGACTGACCAGGTTTCACTCTTTCGACTCCCTTTCCGCCACTACGTACCAGGTAGTAATAGAACCGCAGCACAAATATACCTGGGTGGAAAACGACAGCGCATTCCTGAAGGAAAAGCAGGATGAGTATATTGAAAAAGACAAAGTGCTCCTCAGCCAGAAAGTAACCCGCCAGCCCAACGAGCTGACCAGGGAGGTAGTATTTAAAGAACCGGCATCGGGTATATACCGGCGTATGAAAACGCTGTACACCAATAACACACTTTATCACCTGTTCAGCTCTACCGAAAAGAGCATCACGGAAAACGCCAATACCAATCGCTTTTTCTCCGATTTCAAGCCGACGGCATCAGTATCGTTTGATGCGCGAAGCAGCAAAACGGAGCAACTGCTAAAAGACCTATTCAGCAAAGATTCCACCACGGCAAGCGAAGCGATGGACGCACTGCCGAAAGCGCATTTTTCCGCTAAAGATATACCCGCACTCAACGCCCTGCTGCTGGATACCTTGCCGGGAATGAGCGATGTTCACCGGTATGTAGCCACTAACGCCATAAAGGCGCAACTGAAAAAAGTAGCCGACACCGCCAACATCAGCTTTGTGAGAAACAACTACCAGAAGGCTTCCGGTAATAAACAGGTTCAGTACAACCTGCTGGGCTTGCTGGCCAGTATTCAAACGCCCGAAGCCTATAAGACACTGTACCAACTGATGGCAAAAGAACCGCTGGACAGGGATTATGTATTGGGGCTACGCTTTCAGCTGGTGGACAGCCTGCCATTATCGGCCGCCTGCTACCCGGAGATAGAAGCACTGGCCAGGGACACACAAACGGCCTCTATGGCGGCCTACATAAGCCTTCAATTGCTAGACTCCGGACTCATTACGTTCCAACAGTTGAAACGAAACGAGGAAACCTACATCGCCTGCATCGATAAAATAAACGGCGATGCCGCCGCCAGCGACCGGCTTGGCTGGGGCGACTACCCCCTGATAGAACTGCTGGATACCCTGAACACACCGGCAGCCACCAACGCGCTGAAGGGATTCCTGACACAGAACGTGTATATGCGGAGCAAGGTAGCACAGCTACTAGCAAAGAAAGGCTCTGAAGTAGAACCCCGTGTGTGGCAGTCTATCGCGGACACCATCATCACCCGCAGCGACCTGTACAATAGCCTGAAAGAAATGAACAAGGAACAGCTGTTCCCCAAGCAATATGCGAATCAGAAATCGCTGGCTGAGTCGGACATACACGTAGCGGCGAATGACGAGTATGAACCTTCCAGCGTGGAGTATATAGGCGAAAAGTCGGCCTCCGTTTCCGGCACCAAGTACAAGTTCTACCTCTACCGCATTGTATATACAGGAGACGATGAATCCTCCAGCTACCTGGGCATCGCCGGTGGCTATGACACACACGGAAAGCAACTATCCGCGCAAAAAGATTATACGGGACTGTACTGGGAAGAGGAATACAGTAAAGAAAAGCAGGATGAACTCTTCAATGCATTCATCAACCAGCTGGAGGTGAACGAATTCAGGAAGCTACTGGCCGATTAAGAATTTGAAACCCGGAGCGCTTTCACATTCCGCTGTATCCCTTTCCATTTGGAGCGGAGCAAG
Source organism: Flavipsychrobacter sp. (assembly GCA_016786665.1). GTDB lineage: Bacteria > Bacteroidota > Bacteroidia > Chitinophagales > Chitinophagaceae > MKUN01. The sequence goes on along the minus strand of JAEUVZ010000034.1, from coordinate 21,843 downwards.
GGGGAATTTTTGAATGTTTTTTTGAACGTTTCTTCGCTCATATCCTCCCATTGCTGCAGGGAGAGGTTAAGTATTTCCGGTATGGGGGTGAAATACGCTTCGTTGTGTGGGCGGGAGAAACGATTCCATGGGCAAACGTCCTGGCAGACATCGCAGCCAAAGAGCCAGTTATCCAGCTTGCCCCGGAATTCACCGGGCATCAGCTCGTCTTTCAATTCGATAGTGAGGTGCGAAATGCAGCGGCTACCGTCTACCTCCGTAGGCGAAACAATCGCCTGTGTGGGGCAGGCATCGATACAGCGGGTGCAAGTGCCGCAGAAGCCGGTATTGAACGCCGCATCGGGCACCAGCTCTAAATCGGTGATTAGTGTGGCTATGAAAAAGAAAGACCCCATTCGCTTATTGAGCAGATTGCCGTTCTTCCCTACCCAACCGAGCCCGCTGCGCACGGCCCAGCTTCGCTCTAATACCGGCGCGCTATCTACAAAACCCCGCCCATCCACATCGCCAATTGCCTGCTTTATAAACGTAAGCAATTGATTGAGCTTATCCCGGATGACATAATGGTAGTCCGTACCCCAGGCGTACTTAGCCACATTAGGCGCCTCTGCGGCCTGCACCTGTGCGGGGTAATAGTTTAACAGCAACGTCAGCACCGATTTCGCGCCGGGCACCAATTTGCGCGGGTCTACCCGCAGGTCGAAATTGCGTTCCATGTACTGCATGGTGCCCTGGAACCCATTGTTCAGCCACTGCTCCAGGCGGCGGGCATCATCATCCAGCTGCACCGCTTCGGCCACGCCACATGCGTCAAAGCCCAGGCGCGTGGCCTCGGCTTTTATCAATGCGGTATGTTTTTGTGCGTTGGACATATTTTGGCGCCCGCATTTGCGGGATACATACATTGTGGCTGCTATTGTAACGCCCTTCCCGATACTCTCCCGCCGGCGCGGGAAAGCACCTTTCCCTCTAAAAAACAGAGTGGCTAATCAGACCTCCTTCACTGTTACGCCCCTAATTTCCGAAAGTTTGAGCATATATGCGGCGCTGTGTTTAACAGGAATACCGGCTACTACATTGCAAAAGAGTTGTAAGTCTTGCTTGTAGATGGTGGCTTCGGACTGTTTTAATACATACAGTACTTCGCTCATGGAGGGATAGTCAAAACTAACTTCTACCATTTGTTCGACCCATTTTTCTATTACCGGCGCGTCTTTCAGCGCTTCAGCCGCTACGGTTTTGTAGGCGTTGATAAGGCCTGGCACGCCCAGCATGGTGCCCCCGAAATAGCGCACCACTACTACCAGTGTATTGGTGAGCCCGGCGCTGTCTATCTGCCCCAGCATGGGCCGGCCCGCGCTGCCCGATGGCTCGCCATCATCGCCAGCGCGGAACAGTTTACCATCTATCCCTATGCGGAACGCCACACAGTGGTGATTGGCCTTGGGGTGTTCCTTCTTCAGCGCCTGCACATATGCCTTCACCTCGTCGGCCGAGCTAATGGGATAGGCATAGGCCAGGAACCTGCTGCCCCGGTCTTTGAACTCCGCCGTGCGGGGCCCTGCTATTGTGCGGAACTTAATTACCTCTTCCATAAATATCAGCCAGCGAAATAAGCAATATGGCCAATACGGCCAGCAGTAGCCCTACCGTTCGCTGCCGGTTAGCCCTTTCTTTAAATATTATTATGGCGGCCAGCGAAGATGCCACTACCACCCCTATGTTGCTTACCGGTATGGCCGCAGAGCTTTGCATATAGTCGCTGTTGAGCATACGGATAAGAAAATAGATGGAAAAATAGTTAGGGATGCCCAGTACCAGGCCGGCTACCAGGTTGCGGGCATGCAAGCGTATCTTCTTCATGGCGGCGAGCACTACCAGCAATCCGGTACCGGCTATACCCGCTACTGCAAACGTATGTATCGTGTACACGGCCTGCAGCTGGGGCGTATCCAGGAAGCGCTGCTCTACATACTTCACCATGGTATCGAGCAGGCCACTTCCCGCAAACAACAGTGCGGGGAGTAACAGCGACGGCTTCTCCCCTTCCGCCCCCTTTACACGGGTGGTGAGGTACACCGCGGGAAAAGCCAGTATGATGCCCAGTATCTTCAAAGGACCAGCCTGCTCGCTGTAGAGGAACAGGGAAAACAGCACCGGTATCACCAGCGACAGTTTGTTGGCGATAGTAGCGGTGGTGATACCGTCTTTACGGGTGCAGTAGCCTACCAGGAAAAAGATAGAGATGAAGGAGGCACCCATCAGCAGCACCCAGGGAGTCCAGGGTTGGCGGAGGCTGGAGGCCCCCAGGGGAAACCGCCCCAGGAAAATACTGCCCGTAGCCACACATACCCAATAGTTGGCTACTATGGCCTGGAAGGTATCTACCTTGTATCTCGGGAAAAGCTTGAAGAACGAATAAAGCAGTGTATTGAGAAAAATGACGGCTAAGAGGTAGAACATCCGGGGGCAAATTTAACTACGATTTTTTTGATTTGGATAGCTTGTTTTTTTTACAATTCCATCCCTGCAACGTACTTGTATTTGCTGTCCTTATTTACATATACGTTTAGCCGGTCTCCGCCCACTCCGGCATCAAAGGCCTTTTTGAAATTGGTGAGCAGGGGGGCATGCACGCCTTCCGACATAGAAGCCTGCCCGGTGAAGACCCGGGCTTCATCCCAGAGGCCCTCGCGAATGAAGCTCTCCAGCAGCACCGCACCGCCTTCCACTATCAGCGAGAGGCGGTTGGCATCGTATAGCTTCTCCAGTATCTGCGTGAGGGGATTATCGCTGAAGTTGATTTGCACAAAACGGATATTACCCTCCTCTCCTTCTACCCCGGCATTGATGATCCAGGTGGGTGCGGCAGAACTGAACACATGATGGGTTCGCGGTAATTGCAGCGTCCGGTCGAAGACGATACGCAGCGGCTGGCGGCCCGTGTACATGCGGGCAGTCAATTCGGGATTATCGTTGAGGGCCGTCTGGTAACCAACCAATATCGCCGACTCCTCCGTGCGCCATTTGTGCAGCAGCTGGCGGCTGTCCGTTCCCGTTATCGGGTAACGGCTGCGGTCCAGCGGCGCAAAATACCCTTCGGGTGTCTGGGCCCACTTTAGTATAATATAAGGGCGTTTGCGCTGGTGGAAACAGAAGAACCGGCGATTGAGCCACAGTCCCTGCTTTTCAAGAACACCCTGCTCGGTATAGATATGATGGCTCTTCAGTATCTCGAAACCTTTTCCATCCACTTGTTCAAAAGGGTCTTCGTTGGCCACTATCACCCTCCTTACCTTCTCCTGAACCAGCCGGAGGGCACAGGGAGGAGTCTTTCCGTGGTGGGCGCAGGGCTCCAGGTTCACATACATAGTGCTTTCTGATACCAGGTGCCTGTCTGCATCGGCTACACTTTCCAGGCAATTCACTTCAGCATGCGCCGTGCCATACTCCCGGTGCCAGCCCTCGCCTATTATCCGCCCCTCGTGTACCAGCACCGCCCCCACCATAGGGTTAGGGCTGGCATTGCCCACACTGCGTGTGGCGAGCTCCAGGGCGCGCTTCATAAAGGTATTGGAACCGGGATTTAACTGATTTGAGGGATTGGCCACGGCTAAATGTGTCTTGTGGTGTAAATATAGCGGGTATTTGCATTATACGCTAGATTTGCAGCCTATGCTTAGCTACGGAGATGCCTTTTACCAACTGAAGAACGCCCTGCAATCACTCTATGATACGCAGGAAGCTGCGGCAATAGCCCACGAATTGCTGTATAGCATTACCGGGCTGGAGAAGATGGACCGGCTGATGAAAAAAGACGAGCTACTCACCAACGGGCAGCAGCAGGCATACAACAATGGCAAAGCGGAACTGCTGATCGGGCGGCCCCTGCAATACGTGACGGGCGTTGCCTGGTTTATGGGGCGCAGATTTAGAGTAAATGAGCAAGTACTGATACCCAGGCCAGAGACGGAAGAACTGGTGGACTGGATAGTAAAGGACTTTAAAGAAAAGGCAGACATAACCATACTCGACATCGGGACAGGCAGTGGCTGCATACCTATCTCCCTGCAACTGGCGCTACCATCTTCCACCGTACTGTCGTGCGATATTAGTGAGGGCGCTATAAATATGGCAAAAGAGAATACCCGTGCTATAGGAGCTGATGTATCCTTCATAAAGACCGACTTCCTGAACCAAAAGATGTGGTACAACTTTGATAAGTATGATGTGATCGTTTCTAACCCTCCATACATACCGCAGAAGGAATACGAGAACATGCACACCAATGTACGTGACCATGAGCCTGCACTAGCGCTTTTCGTGCCCAGCGATGATGCATTGCTGTTCTACCGGAACATCGCGGAATTCGCGAACGAACATCTAAACGACGGTGGCACTATATACTGTGAGCTACACAAAGACCATGCGATGGAGACTGAAAAGATGTTTAAGGGATATGGATATAAGACGGAACTGAGAAAGGACATGCATGGGAATGACCGAATGATAAAGTTGAACCGGGACCAGGCTGATTAGGCAGATTTGCCAAGGGCTTTTGGAGAATCAACCTGGTTCAATCAGGCTAGTGATGGCTCATAAAAGTAACGTCCCCGGCAAGCCGGGGACGTAGTGCATTAACTATTACTATCTAGATTTCTCTCTTACTTTTTAGTGCTCTTTGCTTTAGGAGCAGCGGGAGCTTCTTCCGTGGTAGCAGCGGCTATATTACCTACAGCCAGCTTTTCCAGTTCGCGCACTTGCTTCTTCAGGTCGTAGATGGTCTTGTACAGTTCATCCATTTCGCTGCGGGTAGCAACCGGTACACCTACCAGGAACTTCTCAGCCTGTGCTTCCATGTCCTTTTTCAGGCGCATTTGCATAGCGCTAACTTCGGCCATCAGTTGGCTGTACTCGTCGCTTTCAAACAGAGACACGAAAGTCTTGTCGCTGATGTTCATCCACTCTTGATACAGGGCCATCATGCTGTTCACGTCTTCGCCGTTTTCAATTTTAGCCAAAACATTCTGAGCCAGCTGGTCCATTACTTTAGTACCCTGAGTGTACACCATGTACTGCATCTCCGCGTTTTTGATGTTATAGATCATCATGCGGTTAGCTATGTCCTGAACATTCAGCATATCTTTAGTCTGCTGGTTAGGAGTCATCATCTTGGTGATGGGAGACATAGTATCATTCACCATGTTGTACCAGGTAGTGTAGTTGCTCATCATATCGCCAAACAGGTTCTGGCCATTGAAAGGCATGCTATTCATCATACCGCGCATTTGCTGGTAACCCTGGTTGCCAAACTGGCCGAATTGCTTCATGCCGTCCTGCATCATGGTAGTCATTTGCTGCATGTACTCGCGGCTGCCTTCGGGCATAAAGCCGAAATATTTGTCCATCATTTCCTTGTAAGCAACCGGGTTCATCCATTGCTTATACATATCCATGTTGAACGTCTTCTCTTGTATAGACTTCCACATAGGCGCCCACATCTGGTTGAAGCGGCTGAAACCTTCAGCTACGTTCACCATATTGCGGTAAGCATCCTGCACCGTACCGTTCTGCATGTTTTTCTGCATTTCAGCAAAGTTGCTGTTCAGGGTCTCTGTGTACTGGTTGAACATAGAAGTAAAATTCTCCGTGTTCTTCTTCCAGGCATCCATGTTGAACATAGATTGGAACTGGTTGGTCCAGTTGTTCATATTGTTCATCCAGTTTTGAGACTGGTTCATGTTGTTCGCCCAGTTATTCCATTGGTTCATCATGTTGTTCCACTGGTTCATTGGGTTGCTGTTTGCAGCGGAAGCATTGTTTACGGTGCTGTTGAACCAGTTCTGGCTCATTTCCCACATTTGCTTAGACCATGCAGCCTGGCTGTTCATCCAGTTGGTATAGAAGTCATTCATCTTAGAAGCGTTTTCCTTTACATTCTCAGTAGCGGCTTCAGCTTTAGAAGAAGTGTTCTTGAAGAAAGAAGTTTGGTTGTCTAACCAGTTCTTGTACCACTCACTTCCTTTCTGCACTGTTTCGTTCACCAGGTTGTTACCATTTGCGAACTTCTTAGTGTTTTCAACCATAGTATCTACTGCTTGTTTCTGAGCATCTACTACGCTGTCAACGATGTTGTTAGTGTTTTGGTTAGCCATAATGCTGATTTTTATCTTTTTAAATATTTTTTAAAAAATTGTTGCGCCAAAATGATTTTTCCCTATTTTAGCAATCTCATCAGTGGTATTTATTACCCTCACTCTGCACTTGCCTGCCTGAAATAGTACCTTTTGGCGGCGCAAAGATAGAGAACATTTATCAAATATTAGCCTTTTTCTTATCCCCAACGTTAAAAAAACTTGAATTTAACGTTACCTGGCGTCTAAAAGCCTCATTTCGTGCTGATTATCGCTTTGCAGACCGTGATAAAAAAATGCGTTATCCACGCCCGTTTTATGCTAAAAAGACTATTTTGGGGATGTATCATTTAATTCAAATAAAGACATTATGCTAAAAGTAGGAGATGAATTCCGCCACCAGTTCAGTTACACACAAGACGATGTAGACACGTATGCCCGCGTGAGCGGCGACGTAAACCCGCTGCATATAGACCCGCAGGCGGGAAAAGACAGCATGTTTGGCCGCAACATCATTCACGGGTTCCTGGGTGCCAGCGTGTTCACCAAGATATTCGGCGCACTGTGGTATGCTGATGGCCATGTGTACATGAACCAAAGTATGAAATGGCTGAAACCAATGTTTGTAGACACCCAGTATGAAGCAGTGATTACTGTAAAAGAAATTTTCCCGGAGAAGAACCGCATACTGTACGACTGCGCCGTATATGAAGCAGACGGCGGTGCGCAAACCATTGCCGGAGAGGCGATGCTCCTGAACAAGAAGCAATATGTATGGTAGCACCCTGCCGGTAAGCTAACGGTAGAAAAATCAAGAGAGGCTGTCCTGAAAAGGGCAGCCTCTCTTGATTTAGCCTGTGTTGACAGCGCTTGATACAGCCTGTTTTTTATTTATATCTAATCCAATTGTCAGGGTAATGACATAACTATATCTAAACTCCCCTGAAAAAACAGCATATGCCACAAAGGCGACAATACTGACAATCAACTCCGGTATATTTACGTTTTCTCATTATAAAATAATTCAAGGGGGGACGACAATGAAAAGAGTTTTTTCAGTATTATCAGTAGCCTTATTACTTTCTTTTACCAGTAAAGCGCAGATGCAACCATGTGGCCTCGATGAGGTACGGAAGAAAATGATCCAGGACAATCCTTCTCTTCAATTTGAGTTTGACCAATACGAACAACAAATAAACCAGATCGCCGCGGCACAGGCGATGAGCAAGAGCACCGCCATCACCGATACGATACCCGTGGTATTCCACATAGTGCTGCGTTGGCAGCACATCAACAACCTGGGCGGTATACAAGGTATTATAGACCGCTGTAAATCGCAGATAGACGCACTGAACCGGGATTATAATGCACAGAATGCCGACAGCGTGAATATCCCCGCCGCATTCAAGCCGCTGTATGGCAATGCGAAAATACACTTTGGCCTGGCACATACCGCACCAAACGGAGCCGCTTCTCCCGGCTATACTATAGACACCGTAACGATTGCCGGCTTTGACCCTATGGCACAGGGCTCGTATGGTTCGGGCTATATATGCAGCGACGCCAAGTATGCAGCAGCCGGTGGCGCTGATGCCTGGAACACGGCCAAATACCTGAACGTATGGGTGGTGAATACCGCGCCCAATGGCACACAGGGCGGCTTTGTTGCCGGCATAGCTACGCACCCCTCTATGATCAATCAGTTACCCGCAGTGGAATTGGGATGTGTGATACACTACGGCACATTTGGCCGCAGGGAAGCAGGCAACCAGTACTTCATCAACAATCTTGACTCTGGCAGGGTACTGGTACATGAAGTAGGCCACTTCCTTGGCCTGTGGCACGTATGGGGCAACGACCAGGGCGGCTGTACCGCCGACGATGGCGTAGCCGATACACCACCCCAGGATGTAGCCACGCAATCGTACTGCCCTACCTTTCCGCTGCTGGATAATTGCACCCCTACGGGCAATGGCGTTATGTTCATGAACTATATGGACTATTCGTCAGAAAATTGCCAGCACATGTTCTCTAACGGACAGGTAGCTAAAATAAACGCTGCCGCCAACAACTCTTACCCCAGCCTCACCACTCACCCGGAACTTATCCGCTACCCGATAGTTACCGGCGTAAGCCAGGTAGCCGGCAACGCTCCCGCCTTTACGGTGAGCCCCAACCCGGCAAGAAATACCGTAATGGTAAATGTGGCAGAAAACAATACACAACTACGTAAAATCTCCATCATCAACAACGTGGGACAAGTGATGAATGCTATTACGGCTGAAAGCGGAAGGGATATATATGCAATAGATGTGCAAGGCCTGGCAGCCGGCATGTACTTTGTGCAGTGCGCTTACCAAAACGGAGTAGAAACACAGAAAATAATAGTTGAGTAATAACAGATAGTGTTTGTTTTTGACGACAGCCCCGCATATTGCGGGGCTGTTCTGTATAGCAAATAGCCCCGGGGAGGTTCCCGGGGCTATTTATATGCATTATTCTATCCAGCGCTAAATCTCGCCAACCATAGTCTTGGGGTCAACCCATGCGTCAAACTCTTCGGAGGTAACATAGCCCAGGTCAATAGCCGTTTGTTTCAGGGTCTTGCCTTCCTTATGAGCGGTTTGCGCTATTTCAGCCGCCTTGTAATACCCTATGCGGGTATTGAGAGACGTTACCAGCATCAGCGAGTTGTGCAAGTGCTGGTCTATGTTCTTTTGAATCGGCTCCAGACCAACCGCACACTTGTCGTTGAACGACACGCAACCCTCGCCTATCAGCCGGGCACTGTGCAGGAAGTTGTATATCATTACCGGCTTAAAGACATTCAGCTCAAAGTGGCCGGTAGCGCCGCCTATACCGATGGCCACATCGTTGCCCATCACCTGTGCCGCTATCATAGTAAGCGCTTCGCACTGGGTAGGATTTACCTTACCGGGCATAATGGACGACCCCGGTTCATTATCGGGTATGAACAGCTCACCAATACCCGAACGCGGGCCGGAGCTGAGCATCCGTATATCGTTGGCTATCTTCATCAGGCTTACCGCTACAGTTTTGAGCGCACCGTGCGCCTCTACTATGGCATCATGCGCAGCCAGGCTTTCAAATTTATTTTCGGCAGTAATAAAAGGCAGGCCGGTGAGCTTAGCGATTTTGTCAGCTACATTCACGGCATACCCTTTGGGGGTATTAATACCGGTACCCACAGCGGTGCCGCCCAGGGCCAGTTCGCTCAGGTGCGCCAGGCTGTTGTTAATGGCTTTCAGGCCATGGTCCAGCTGCGATACATAACCGCTCAGTTCCTGGCCTACGGTAATAGGCGTGGCATCCATAAAGTGGGTACGTCCTATTTTCACCACCTGCATATATTCTTTGCTCTTGGCCGCCAGCGTATCGCGCAGCTTCTTAATGCCCGGTATCGTTACGTCTACCAGCATCTTGTATGCCGCTATGTGCATAGCCGTGGGGAACGTGTCGTTGGACGATTGCGACTTATTTACATCATCGTTAGGATGAATGAATTTGTCCTTATCAGTCAGCTGGCCACCGTTCAGCACGTGCGCGCGGTAAGCTACCACTTCATTCACATTCATGTTCGATTGGGTACCGGAGCCCGTCTGCCACACCACCAGTGGAAACTGGTCGTCCAGTTTGCCTTCCAGTATCTCATCACAAACTCTTCCTATGGCATCACACTTCTCCTGTGCCAGTCCGCCTATCTCAGCATTTGTCTGCGCAGCGGCTTTCTTCAGGTAGGCAAACGCGCTGATGATTTCCCGGGGCATACGGTTAATGTCCTGGGCTATTTTAAAGTTTTCAATAGAGCGTTGCGTTTGGGCGCCATAATAGGCATCCTTCGGCACTTGCACTTCGCCCATCGTGTCTTTTTCAATACGGTATTCCATAATACTATTTCAGATTGAGAGAATTGAACAAAAATGTGGCGCAAAGGTATTAAACCACCTGATTGCAGCAATATGAAAAATAAATATATTATATAATACCGTGAGCGGTTATTATTTTGCTCCGCTAAAATAAACTCATGCGTTCCATCCTCTATTTACTAATAGCCCTGCTGACCTTGTCGCGCCCGGCTACTGCACAACCCAATGTATCCGTGAGCCCCCCCTTTGAAGAGCCCAGTGGCGGCTTCAATAAAGTGCTGCAGCTAAAAAACGGAAATACATTCCATTTCCACATTACCAAAGGTGAGATCAATTACACGCTCTACAATAATGAGCACAAGCAGGTAATGAAACGCGAGATACCGGGGAAGTCACTTTCATCGGAGCGTATTGGCACCGCCACCATCAACGGTATCTTCGACATCAATGGCGAAGCCGTGATATTCTTTACGCAAATGGAAGGCCGCGCCCCTACCCTGTACCGCCTGCGCTTTAATGGCTCGACAGGCGCCCTGGTAGAGGATAAGGCGATCAGCTCTATTGAAAAATACCAATCGGGGTCTGGCTTCGCCATCGCCTACGGAGCCGTGCAACCCAGCAAGTTCGTTGTAGAACACGACCCGGTATCCGGCGCCTATGCCGTGCTGGCCTATCATGGCCTGGCGGGCGAAAGCGGTGAGCGGCTGCGGCTAATGCACTTCTCGGCCGACCACAAAGAACTGCGCAACCAGTTTTACGGAGACCCGGGCAAATTCAAATACATCGATTTTATTGCAATGATCGTGGATGAAAAGCGCGTGATTATGGCCTCGTACGGTTACAACACCAATGCCTCCGGTGGTAAGGACTCCCGCATCATCATCTCCCGCCTGCGCGACGGGGATAATGATTTCCACCACGAACTGCTGGATTATACAGATGACTTTAAGGCCACTACAGGCGTTATGCGCTACAACCCGGTGACCGATAAAGTGCATTTCCTTACCTGCACATTTATGCAAACAAAATCGAAGTTCATGAGCTCCAAAATCAACAATTACTACCTGGTGCTGATGAGTATCTTCGACCCCGAAACCCTGCTGCCGGTGCAGATAAAACCCCTGGAATACCGCGATATGAATTATTCCTATGCGGAAAACTCGAAAAAAACCTACCAGTTCTTTGGGCTTCCCCAAGACATGATTATTAATTCCGATGGCTCCACTACCATCGTTTCAGAAGAAATTAGCCTGCAGATAATCAGGTCCAGCAGTGGCGCTGAATCCTATCGCTCTCAACTGGGCGCCATTGGCATATCTACGCTGGATACCAGGAAGGGCGAAGAAATGGGCGGCACCGTCTTCTCTAAAGCACAATTTGTGACTGCACGCTCCGGAGCCTTCGACCAGGCTGAGGCACGGAAAGGCACCTGGCAATTCATGCCCTTTGGGGTAATTGCCCAAAACCAGCACTTCTTCTCTTTCGACTATATAGGTACCGCACAGGGGCGTTACATTATGTTCAACGACTACCCGGAAAACCAGGAAAGCTACAGGAAGGAAGCACCTAAAACCGTAAAGGATGTGAGCAGCACCAATACCTATGGCTTTACACTGGGTAAGGATGAAAAAAGCTACCATGTATTTGGCAAGCCGGCCAGCGACAAGGAGAGCACCTTCTTTTACCTGCAGGCGTCCGACTACCAAAAAAGCACCGGTACCTACGCTACGATAATAGTGGAGCGTACGGGCCGTAAAAAGCAATCGCGCATCGCCTGGCTGAAGTTTGAATAATTCATAGCATTTAAACCCGTATTTTGCCGTAAATACCGTTTTAAGACATGCCCAACGCTGTAATCACCGGGGCCACGCAGGGAATAGGCAAAGCCATAGCCGAAAAGCTGCTGGAACAAGGATTTTCCCTGGCCATCTGCGCCCGCAACCAGGAAGAACTGGATAGCCTGAAAACCGGGTGGCAGGCGCGCTATCCGCAGGCTACTATCTTGGCCCTGAAGGCTGATGTAGGCGTGAAAGAGGAAGTGCTTTCCTTTGCCGCCGATGTAATGGACGAATTTGCCGTGGTAGACATACTGGTAAATAATGCCGGCATTTACCTGCCGGGAAACATAGAAACCGAGGAAGACGGGCACCTGGAGCGCCTGATGTCTGTAAACCTGTTCAGCGCCTATCACCTCACCCGAAGCCTGCTGCCTACCATACACCAGTCGCGAAAGGGGCATATTTTCAATATCTGCTCGGTGGCGGCGCTGAAAGCCTATCCCGGCGGGGGCTCTTACAGTATCTCGAAGTATGCGCTGCTTGGCTTTTCAGACAATCTGCGGGAAGAACTGAAAGATACTACCATCCGGGTAACAGCACTTTCACCGGGCGCTGTGTACAGCCGCTCGTGGAGCAGCAGCGGTGTTGCGGAAAGCCGCATAATGCAGGTAAGTGACGTGGCGGACATGCTTTGGGCCAGTTATTCACTCTCGGCCATGGCCAATGTGGAAAACATTGTAATGCGGCCGCAGAAAGGCGACCTATAAATAGCGGATTTTAGCATGAGTTTAACAACCCCTGCCTACCCAAAACCTGTAAGCATATCTAATTTTGTCCAGTTAGGATAATACCGATTGTACAGACCGGAATTGATATTTGCATAAACCTATGTTTCGTTATATTGTTTGTTGTTTGTTGGCTGTTTGGGGTACTACGCATCTGTATGCGCAGAGCCCTGCATTTGTCGCAGAAGTAAGCGCAAACCGATTCGGGATAAAAGACCAGGTGCAGGTGAGCTATACTATATACGATGCCCGCAACCTGGAAAAGATGTCGCCGGCCAGCTCCCCCGATGTAGAGATATTGAAAGGCCCGTACCAGAGTGGCCCCATGCACTCGGTCACCATCATAAATGGTAAACGCTCCGAGAGCTATATTATTTCACTTACCTATGTAATGCGGGCGCGCCGCACCGGTATCATTACCATACCGCCCGCGGTAGCCGAGTACAGCGATGGCAGGACCGTACAGTCCAACTCGGTACAGGTGGACGTAGTACCAGGGGCCCCGCTGGCGGAGCAGGAACAACGCCGCCGCAAAGCCGAGCAGGACTATTGGGACCAGATAGCCGCCATGCAGCGCCAACGCCAGCAATACTACCAGCAGCAGATGGCCCAGGTGCAAAAAGCCCGGCAACAGCAGCAACAACAGCAGGCCGCCGCTATATCTGAAAAGACCGACGTAAGCAAAGACATTTTCATACGCGTAACCGTAGATAAGAACAAAGTATATGTGGGCGAACAGGTAACCGCCAGCTATAAGCTATACGCCCGCATACCCATGCAGATGGGCATCTCAAAGCTGCCCTCGCTCAACGGCTTCTGGACCCAGGACTTCGAGATACCGAAAAACATAAAACCGGTAGAGGAAACCTACAACGGCAAAAAATACCAGGTATTCGTCCTGAAAAAATCAGCACTCTTCCCCCAGCAGACCGGCACACTGGAACTGGATGCCGCAGAAGCGGAAGGCATGGCCCGCGTAGTGCAAACCGTTCGCCAGAGCAGCCCCTTTGCCGACTTCTTTGACGACCCGGCCATACAGCGGGCTTTTGGCGGCAGCCTGATGATGAACGACCCGTTCTTCAACCAGGACATGTTTGAGCAGTACGTGTACCGCGATATACCCGTGAAAGCCAAAAGCACGCCGGTAAAAATAACCGTAGAACCATTGCCCGAAGATGGTAAACCTGCCGGCTACGGCGGCGCGGTGGGCAACTTTAATATAAGCGCCACGGTAGATAAAAATACCTTCAGCACCGATGATGTGGCCAACCTGCGCGTAACGATAATGGGCAGCGGCAACCTGAAACTGATAGAAGCCCCCGCGCTGAACCTGCCCAATGGCTTATCGCACTTCGACCCTGTGGCGCTCGACACCGTTACGGGTCGCAGTACCACTATTTCCGGCTCTAAGATCATTACTTACCCCATTTCGGCCAATGCCCCGGGCGACTATGAGATTCCCGCCCTATCGTTCTCCTATTACAATCCTCAGACGGGGAGCTACATAGTACACAATACGCAGCCTATAAAACTGCACATACAGGCGGGTAAAAACTACGCACCCGGCATAGCGGCAAAAGGCGGAATGAAGGATATTCATACTATCGCCACTGTTCCGCTGAGCCAGCTCACCTTTGCCTCCCGCCCACTACTCCACTCCGTAGGGTACTGGTCTATGTATGCGGTACCACTGATGGCGTTTGTCGGCATCGCATTCTGGCGCCGCAGGGAGGATGAACTCTCCAGGGACGTAGTGCGCCTTAAAAACAGGAAGGCCAACAAAATAGCCCTTCGCCGGCTGGCCACGGCGCAAAAACTCCTGCAACAGAAACAACAGACTCCTTTCTACGAAGAAGTTTCCAAAGCTATCTGGCTCTACCTGAGCGATAAGCTGAATATACCGCTCTCCGCTCTGTCTAAAGAAAGTGCCCGGGAAGCCCTTTCCACAAGAAATGTGCCCCAACACTTGCAACTAACGATGGAACGTGTAATTTCGGACTGCGAAACCGCGTTGTACGCACCCAGCGGCGGCTCGCAGCAGATGAATCAGACTTACCAGGACGCGGTGAGTATTATCAGCAGTTTGGAAGAAACTTTTAATTCATGAGGAGCAGGCTGCTCGTAGTAACGGCATTAATATGTATATGTTTCGGCGCTTTCGCGACACCCTACCGGGCCTGGTGGGATGCCGGGAACCGTATGTACAATGCCCGCCAATACGATAGCGCAGCCTGGTATTTTGAACAGATAGCCGCCCTGCAGCCCAAAGAGGCCGTAGTGTACTACAACCTGGGCAACTCCTACTACCGGCTCAATAAAATAGGAGCTTCCGTACTCAATTATCGCAAGGCGCTGAAAGCCGACCCTACTTACCAGCAAGCCGCCGACAACCTGGCACTGGCGGAAAGCCGTATACTGAAACCAATCCCTAAGGCGGAAGACATCTTTTTTCTCCGGTGGTGGAATGGCATCACTGCCGAGTCGCACACCGGGCTATGGTCGGTTATCAGCCTGGTATTATTCCTCGTAGTTATCGCCATCGCTCTCCTGAAAGTATTGGGTAAAATATCCTTTGCCACAGGCAGGATACAGGCATTGCTGCTGGTGCTCTGGGGCCTAACCCTGGCATTAGCCTTCTGCGCCGCAGCGCGCGGCAATGCCACCAGCGGCGTGGTGATGGAAGAAGGCACACCCCTCCTTACCGACAAACAGGGAAAAGTTATTATCGCCATCCCCGAAGGCACCACGCTTGATGTGGTGCAGGAGTCGGGCGACATGCTGGAGGTCACCCTGCCCGATGGCCGCACCGGCTGGGTTAGCAAAAGTACCGTAGCCATCATATGACATCGTACTGGGTAAAGACCCCATGGTGGGTTAAGAAATTCTTCTCCGGCGAAGTGATATGGAGTATGCCGGAGGGAGACCAACCCACGGTTTACCTCACCTTCGACGATGGCCCGCACCCCACCGCTACCCCCTTTATACTAGACCAGCTAAAGCAATACGGTGCGAAAGCCACCTTTTTCTGCATCGGCAAGAACGTGCAGGAACACCCGGAACTTTACCAACGCATAGCAGCCGAAGGGCACGCGGCAGGCAACCATACGCACAACCATATGAACGGCTGGAAAACCACTACCCGCCGCTACATACGCAATATACTGAAAGGCGCCCTGCACATACAAAGCAAAGCTTTCCGCCCACCCTACGGGCGCATAACGCTGACACAGGTGCGCACCCTGCACCGCAACAATCCCGACTGGAAAATCTATATGTGGGATGTGCTGAGCGGCGACTTCGACACCGCCATAGACGGCGCCAAATGTGCCGAGAATGTGCTGAACAACATAGAGCCAGGCTCTATCGTCGTCTTTCACGACAGCGACAAAGCCTGGGAGCGCATGAGCTACGCCCTGCCCCTGGTGCTGGAGCATTGTAAAAAAATGAACTGGGCCATGAAAGCCCTACCAAACTAAGAAATGTATATAGACACCCATACACACCTCTACGACGAGCAACTGATGGCCGAAGAAGACGCCATGATACAGCGCGCCATAGACGCGGGCGTGACTAAAATGTATATGCCCAACTGCGACAGCAGCACCATAGAGGGCATGATGCACCTGGCCAGGAAATTCCCGGCCAACTGCCTGCCTATGATGGGCCTGCACCCCACCTATGTAAAGGACAACTACCACGAAGAACTGGCGATAGTAGAACAATGGCTGGCGAAAGAACCCTTCAGCGCCGTAGGCGAGATAGGCATAGACAAGTATTGGGACCTGGCACACCTGCCGCAGCAGATAGAAGCCTTTGAGCGGCAGATAGACTTAGCATTGCAATACAACCTGCCCATAGTCATACACAGCCGCGAAGCCACGCAGGACTGCATAGATGTAGTGAAGAAAAAGCAGAACGGCAACCTGAAAGGCATCTTCCACTGCTTTGGCGGCACCCTGGAGGAGGCAAGGCAAATAATAGACCTGGGCATGTATATGGGTATAGGCGGTGTGGTTACTTTTAAGAAAAGCACCCTGCCCGAAGTACTAAAAGAAACAGGCCTCCATAACATAGTACTTGAAACCGACGCCCCCTACCTCGCCCCCGTCCCCTACCGCGGCAAACGCAACGAAAGCGCCTACATACCCCTCATAGCCGAAAAAATCGGCGACATAATGGGCATGAGCAAAGAAGAAGTAGGAAGGATTACTACGGAGAATGCGGTGAAGATATTTCCGATGTAAGGAAGCTATAGGAGTTTCGGAAGCGGGACGCTTCGAGCAGTGGGTAAGACCACTAACTTCAGCTCCGCATTTCCGCTTTACCGCCTTGATGCCGCCGAGTTCTTGCAGGAGACTTGGCGGAGACGGAAGCTACTGCCCTAGTAGAACTAACTTGTGCACAGACTTCCTTTGAGAGTCATTTTCGGACACAACAACTATATATATTCCAGGCATAGCAGCGGACATATCAAGAATGCCACTCCCTCTATCGCAATGGACATTCGTCACCTCTGCACCATCAATTCCGTAGACACGAACGGTCATTGCTTCCGTCCAATTACTGATACTTACCCATCTTGTTGACGGGTTTGGATAAAGTGATCCTACAGCAACAGATGCCGTCTGTGTAAAAAGATTGGCGCCTGGAAAGACCACGTCAAAACACGTTTTTTTAAGACCGCATATTGTTGAAAGATACAAGCACACTTCATAAGTACCTGCACTGCCATATTGATGCTGCGTGGCCGAGTCAGGGGAGAAAGTTCCATCGCCGAAGTCCCAATACATACTATCGTAAACTCCCGTACTTAGATGCCACAAAGAAATTGTTAAACCCAACGTATCATAATAAGGTAGTGGAATTGCCGGAGGTGCTACCTGTCTTTCAAAACAACCCATATCAACCGTATTGAAAGCAATACGAGAGTGCTGATCAAGGTCTAGCTGCATCGAGTCTATAAAAATAGAGGCATTACTTCCCGCATCCAAACAGGGAGAAGAACAATCAAGGTTTAAGTTACAGCTAAGGAAATTTGTATCTATAAACTGCGGATAGGAGTCAATATTGCCCCCAAGATTAGTACCATAGTTTGTGTTCCATGAATTAGATCCGCCTGACCCTCTCAACAAAGATTTTTTAACGCTTACATTTAGCCCATTCATATTGGTCGGGGGCAAACCAACCTTCAACGGCTTTACATGACTGGGCCAGGGATTCTGACCCCACCATATAATATTGTTATCCATTTCGCAAAACAACTTTGTGTTAGGCGCATTCGTTGCGTTCGTATATGCCAGGACAATTCCACCTTGCGTAGAGGTTAGCGCATGCACAGAATCCTGGTAAACAGTATTATTTACAAATCTTGTGAATCCCAGACCATGAGACGATGCTTCTGTACTGAACGAGGCAGCACGGCCACCACCACCATGATTGTTGTAGAATAAACAGTTGTAGATATTTGATGTATCGCGTACATATGTCAGCGACGCTTTTACGCTAACGCAACCGAAGTCTACACTTCGGTTATTTTTAAAAATCGAATGATGAAGCTCTAATCTCGACTTTGTAATCTTAGTAGCACCAGTGGCAACATAATAAAGCGCGCCACCTATTGTGCCAACGTTAGAATCAAAAACACAATATCTCACAACCGCTTTGGGTTTAGCACTATCTGACAACCAGATGGCCAGTCCACCACCTGTTCCGCTACTAATATTACTTTCAAACTTGCAACCATCAATCAGAATATTCATACCACCCGCATCAGTTAACATCTGTGCACCAGCCCCCTGTGTACCGTAGTTATTGGAAAAATCGCAATGCAACATGCTAATATTCATTACTCCCCCTACTATAGAGCGGGCATATACGCCGCCGCCCCTGCTGGCAGAAATATTATTCTGAAATAAGCAATTAGTAACCGCTAACTCGGCTCTGCAAGCAAATGAATTCCTGGCCTCGCTATAGAGCCCGCCACCCCCCAAGCCACCTGTAGTTCCGTATGTATCATTTCCATCGAACAGGCAACTGTCGATTGTACACTTGGCGAGAAAAGGAGCCCATGCCAGGTTGGCCACACCTCCTCCCATGAGCGCTGTATTCTGAAGGAATTTGCAGTGCTTAATAGTAGGTCTGCTGTTTGCATTTACGACATGATTTAATATACCACCACCGGCGTTATTGAAAGATGATACTCCATCCCTAATAGTAAATCCATCAATTAGTGTGCTGGGGGCCACATCTTCAAATACTACAACGTGTAGGGAATTATCTGAGCTATCATTTACAATACCAATATCACCAGAAAGAATGGTAACATTCGTTTCCCAATTACGCTGTGCCAGTTGTGTTTCATTTCCACTAAAGCCTCCATAAACTTTTACACCAGACGGTATTCTGAAAAATGTATCTCTAATGCTAAGGTGCGGCTTATATATACCCGAAGCTACCCAAAACTCAGCCCCTGACCCAGACGTAGCCAGTACATTTCTAAATTGTGTCGCACCAATTGCATTATTCCAACTGGATCCGTTCATTAGGCCACTGCCTGATTGTGTTACATATGTTTGCGCAGTAGACTCGCTGATCAGGCAAACAAATAGAAAGAACGCAATCAAGTTTTTATAGGTCATATCGTTGAGTATTAATTATTACAAAGTATAAATATATAGATTATAGCTAAATTTTCATAATGACCTATTTGATATAGATGTCTAAAACATGGCATAAGCCTATGAATAGCAAAAGAGAATTGCAGAATTATTAATGAAAATTTCTTAATTTCGCCCTCCTTACGGAGAGATGCTCGAGTGGTTGAAGAGGCACGCCTGGAAAGTGTGTGTATCTGTCAAAGGGTACCGAGGGTTCGAATCCCTCTCTCTCCGCCCCAATATACAAACGGCTGCAATGTGTTGCAGCCGTTTGTATATTGTATATTGCCGCGTCCTGGAATAAGTTTACACCTTGTTAGCTGGTCCTGAAAGCAGAGTCATTCATTACTGCTTCAGCACCCGCACTACCCCGTGCTGCTGCGTGTTGTTCAGCTCCAGAAGGTACATGCCGGGGGTAAGGTGGGAAGTGGAGATACCCTTATTGTTTTGTTCGAGTACACCTGTCTGCATCACAGAGCCAGTGATGCTAAGCAACCTGTAGTTCGTTGTTTCCTGCAAGCCTTTTACTTGCAGCAGCTCTGTAGCAGGGTTGGGATAAACTACTATTTCATTTGTGGCCTTTACTTCCTCTACCGTTACCGGCATGCAACTGGCATAGCCATGCTTCATTATAAAGAAGTCCGACTGCCCGCCGGTGAGTTGCAGGGTATCGGCAGTGCCTACATACAGGCTGCCTCCATAGCGACCACCCAGGTACACGTTATTATTGCGGTCGGCCACTATGCACGTCGGCTCATCAAAGCCACCGAATACACCACCCAGTGTATCCACATCATTCACCGCACCCGTATGGGCATTGAAGCTGGTGATGAACACATCATAGTTTTGGTTATTCCCGTGATTAGGATGAGGCCCCGCATAGCCCGGCCATTCCACTTTGCCCGGATAAGAGCCTGCCATCACTACTTCATTGTTGTTGCGCATAGCTATTGAATAGCCCGCAGTGGAACCGTTGACTACTGCGTACTTTATCCATCTGTTATTTCCCGCCGAATCAAGACTGATGACTACAGGGCCTGTACCATAAGTACTATTATATGTTACACCGTTAAAAGATGTACCCGTCCAACCGTGACCGGTAACATAAACGTTCCCGGAGTCATCCAAGGTCGGACGCCCATTGAAGCCGGTATACATTCCATTATCACTCCTTAGCCAAAGCAATTGACCTATGCTATTTACAGCAGCCACATACTGGCTATTATTGAAAACATTACCATTAAATGAAATAGTCCCGGGTGTTATCAATGGACCGGCAGATCCCGCAAAATAGTACCTGCCATTACTATAGTCTCTTTTCATCCGGATGTAGCTCTGTGCTATATCCGTAACAATCATCGGTAGTTGTGTTCCACTCACAAAATTTCCTAGAGCATTGTATCTTAGGATATACATGCCTGTGTTTGGTGCTACAAATCCCCCATTGGCATACACACCTGCTTGTAGCTGACAAAAAATATCAACACTACCACTCCCATCACCATCCATATCTATCGCATAGGAACTATATGAACTAAGAGTAACAGTATCAGACTGAGGCATTTTTAACCATTTGTAGGTACCTGCTGAGTCATACTTTATGATGTAAAAGGACTTATTCAAGTTACCAACAGCAGTGTCAGCATCAAAATCAGCACCGCTGACAGCTAAAAGCCTACAGGCTAAATATACACCGCCTAATGAGTCTGCATAAATGGTAGCGCCTGCGTAGTCTTGTGCGGACGTGCCGATTACTTTACTCCATCTATATGCGCCACTACATGTAAAACTCGTAAGTACAATATCATCTTGACCGTAACCGGTTAACGCATTTCCATCCACATTCATTCCTGATTGGTAGGCATTGCCTACGGCATATACATTTCCCCACTTGTCAGTTGCCATGTAACGAATGGTCTCTTCTACATTGTTAAAAGCTGGACTTGGGCTTCCACCTCTCTTCCCCCATTCCCATTGTTGTGCGTTTGAATTCATGGAAAATGCCGAGAGGGCGAGTACTGTTATCAGTAGTATTCGGTACATAGTAAATAGTTTGGTATTTTAAAGTTAGATATTTCTTCTTCGGAAACAAAACAGGGAGTACTGCGCTATGTGCCGTACTCCCTGCTGGTCCTGAAAGCAGAGTCATTCATTACTGCTTCAGCACCCGCACTACCCCGTGCTGCTGCGTGTTGTTCAGCTCCAGAAGGTACATGCCGGGGGTAAGGTGGGAAGTGGAGATGCCCTTATTGTTTTGCTCGAGTACACCTGTCTGCATTACAGAGCCAGTGATGCTAAGCAACCTGTAGTTCGTTGTTTCCTGCAAGCCTTTTACTTGCAGCAGCTCTGTAGCAGGGTTGGGATAGACTACTATTTCATTTGTGGCCTTTACTTCCTCTACCGTTACCGGCATACAGCTTTCATAGCCATGCTTCACTATGAAGAAGTCCGACTGCCCGCCGGTGAGTTGCAGGGTATCGGCAGTGCCTACATACAGGCTACCGCCATACCGGCCACCCAGGTACACGTTATTATTGCGGTCGGCCACTATGCACGTAGGTTCATCAAAACCACCGAACACACCACCCAGTGTATCCACATCA
>JAEUVZ010000013.1 GCA_016786665.1 Flavipsychrobacter sp. | reverse complement strand
GATACTGAACGACCTGGTAAATGGCGGCAACGCGAACGCGAAGTGGTTGTGGAACACGGGCGCTACCACGTTCAACCTGGTAGTTCGGGAGCCGGGCGTGTACAGCGCACGGGTAGAAATAGATGGCTGTGCTACATCCGATAGTGTATGGGTGAAGAAGGATTGCTACCTGGATATCCCGAATGCGTTCAGCCCTGATGGGGACAACAACAACGATTACTTCCTTCCCCGCCAGTGGCTGTCGGAAGGGGTAACGATGTTCCAGATGAGCATCTACAACCGCTGGGGCCAGGAGGTGTACACGACCAAACAGGTAGACGGCCGAGGCTGGGATGGCAAGTTCAACGGGGTAGACCAGCCGCAGGGCGTGTATGTATACGTTATAAAAGTACAATTCAAGAATGGGGTAGAGGAGAAGAAGCAAGGAAACGTAACCCTGCTGCGATAACCCCTTATTCAACGATAGAACACAATGCCACACCTCCCGGGAAGTGTGGCATTGTTGTTTTTGCCCCACAACCCAAACACGTAGGGGCAGGGTTTACCCCTGCCCCCACATCCCACAAACATCCCACAAACAAGAAAGGCTCCCTATTCAGGAAGCCTTTCTAAAATCATATGTATAAAGCCTTATTAGGGCTTATGGGAAGATACCCAATTCTTCATACGCAACACCTACCTTATCAATCGCTACGATGAACGCAGCGGTACGCATGTCTGTCATGTTGTGCTTCAGCATTGCTTCACGTATTTCGTGATAAGAGCCGATCATAGTATCCTCCAGGCCAGAGTAAACCAGGTCTACTTCGTCCGGGCCATGCAGCAGTTGGCGACGCTCTATGTCCGTTACTTTTTTACCGGTCAGCGCTTCTACCGAGTTCAGTATAGCGTTGTTCTGGTTCTCGCTGAAACGCTTATCCATACGTCCGAAACGAACGTGGCTCAGGTTTTTCAGCCACTCAAAATAGGATACCGTCACACCACCGGCATTCAGATACATGTCGGGAACGATGATAACACCTTTAGCCAGCAGTATTTCGTCAGCTTCAGGAGTCAGCGGGCCGTTAGCGCCTTCGCCTATTATCCGGGCCTGTATGCGGTCTGCGTTCGAAGCGTTGATGACGTTTTCCAGCGCGGCTGGTATCAGTATGTCGCAAGGTTGCTCCAGTGTTTCCAGGCTGTTGTTGATGTTGGTAGCGCCGGGGAAGTTCAGGATAGAACCCGTTGCTTTGCGGTGTGCCACCACGGCTTCCAGGTCCAGTCCGTTCTCGTTATAGATACCACCTTCATACTCTGCCAGGCCCACTATCAGCGACCCCGCTTCGTAAAAGAACTTTGCAGCGTGGTAGCCCACGTTACCCAGGCCTTGTACTATTACTTTTTTGCCTTCTACACCGGTAGGGAGGCCCAGTTTCTTCATATCATCAGCGGTGTTGCACAGTTCGCGCACACCGTAGAATACACCCAGTCCGGTAGCCTCTGTACGGCCACGCACACCACCCTGGCTCACCGGCTTGCCGGTAACACAGCCCAGCGCGTCTATTTCACCGGGACGCAGAGAAGCGTAAGTATCAGCTATCCAGCTCATTTCGCGGGCGCCGGTACCATAGTCAGGAGCCGGTACGTCAATGCCGGGGCCTATGAAGTTTTTCTTCACCAGTTCCGAAGCGTAACGGCGGGTTATTTTTTCCAGTTCAAACGGAGTATAGTTCTTGGGATTGATGCGGATACCACCCTTGGCGCCGCCAAAAGGTACGTTCACTATAGCGCATTTATACGTCATCAGCGCCGCCAGGGCCATTACTTCATCCTGGTTCACATCCATGCTGTAGCGGATACCACCCTTACACGGAAGCTTGTGGTGAGAGTGCTGCACGCGGTAAGCTTCTACCACTTCTATCTTGTCGCCTATGCGCACCGGGAATTTCATTCGCAGCACGGAGTTACAGGCCTTGATTTGTTCTAAGATACCTTTTTCAAAACGGGTATGAGTTGCTGCTTTATCAAAATTGCGTTCTACGCCCTCGAAGAAGCTATAATGTGCTGCTTTAGCTGCCTTGGCGGTTACTGTTTCTGACATATTGAATTAGTATTGAGAATTGTTGAAATGTTCCTTTTCGAGTTTGGTCATTTTACGATCCAGGCGCACCAGGAGCGCAATAATTCCGGCAAATATAGTAGCTAATACTAAAACGACCACGTAAATTTTGCCGTCCGCACGGAAGCCATCGGCCATCTCCGGCTGAGCCGGTTGTGCAAACGCCGGAATGCTTGCCAGCAGCGCAATAGCGGCTGAAATGAGGTTCTTACGCATCGAATTTGTTTTTATCAAAGTCAAACTTATTAGAGTCGATGTTGAATTCTTTCTTATATGTGAGTAGTGAAAGGCGGATTTTAAGAGTCGCTATCCAGAAGCTAAGAAGCACCCAGCCAATAATAGCGGGGTAGAACACCATACGCATATCACTGTCCAGGTCATACTTGGCAAATGCCGGGTTCCCGCCGTTGCCGGGGTGCAGCGAGTCCACCATACGGGGCATTATATAGATAAGTGGAATAATGAGCGCAAACGCGAAGATGTTATACACCGCGCTTATCTTGGCGCGCTTTTCCTCGTCCTTCATGCCGCCGCGGAGTATAGCATACGCAAAGTAGGTGAGCATACAGAGGGCTGTGCCCAGTTCTTTCGGGTCGTTGCTCCACGGTTCGCCCCAGGTAAATTTCGCCCATTCCATACCGGTAGCCATGCCCAGGCAGCTAAAGGCGATGCCCGTATAGGTAAAGCCTACTGCATATATATCGTCTGCCAGGTTGCCGCTGCGCAGGTACTTTACAGAGTAGATAACCCCTGCGGTAAACAGGGCCATCATCGCAAACCACATTGGCACGTGGTAGTACAGGTTCCGGATGGTTTCGTTGAGGATGTGAAGACGGGGTACCGGCAGCAGCAAGCCACCTGCCACCGCGAAACCAACGAGTAATGCACCGAGCACTTTCCACCAGGAACTGCGCATGAAGCTGAGAAATTTGTGCAAATGTAGGGTATTTAATTTTCAATGGCTCCATTGCGCCCTCTCTCAATAGTTCACATATGGGGATATTTAAAAAACAAGGCGCCGGGTAGCGGCAGTCAGCTTCCGCTCGTCACCCGGTGGTTACTTTGTTTTCAGCTCATCTGAGGTCTTCAGTATTTTACTGCTGAAAAAGCGCCCTTCAAATACCTCGTCCAGGTTGGCGGGGTTGTTGCCCGGTGCGGCTACCGCTTGCTGGGCCAGGTACGGGCGTGCATCAGGATAATACACCCAGAAAGCAGGTTGTGCGGTACCGTTTTCCATTACCTGTGGCGCCATAGCTACTATACGCACCACCATTTTCTTTTCTTCCTTCAGGTATATCCAGTCTTCTTTTATCTGTATGGAGTTTACCTGGCTTGCGGTAAGCCCGCCCGCTTTTAAGCGCTGTATGCCTGCTTCGTCCAGTTGTTGGTTAAAGCGGTCGGTAGTGTACACTCCTTGTGGGCCAAAGGCATTGCTGTACAGGCCATTGATAAGTACATCTCCTAGCGAGGGGTGCAGCGAGCTAAGTGCCAGCAGTTCGTTACCCGCCTCATTAAGCGTTATAGTGCGCCATACTCTCTTTTTCCAGGCTATATTTTCTTCTTTTATTACAGGCCACTTGCTGCTGTAAGCTCCGGGTTGGTATGGATACCGTTCCATTTCGTAGCGGGAAAGGGGGATATCATTATCAACGGACGATTGCGCCTGGGAGTTAAAAGAACCGGTAACAAACAGAGTAAGGGCTGCTGCGCGAATAAGCGGACGAATGTTCATAAGTAAAATTTGTACGATAAATATACTCATTACTGGCTGAAAAGAAGAATGCTTCACATACCACTTTCCCGCATTTAAAGCTATTCTTGCCACAGGAACGGGAACAATACCACCCCCAGCACTATCACCAGCGCATCCAGCAGCAGCAGCACCAGCGCCAGGCTCCACCAGCCCGGTTGGTAAACCGGGGCGATGGCCTTCACCGCCAGGTTGCTGAGTATCATCAGCAGGGGAGTCACCAGCGGAAAACCCAGTATGGCCATCAGCGCGGCATTCTGGTTCGCACGCGCGGCTATCGCCGAAAGAAATGTAAATACCGCCGAAAGGCTGATGCTCCCCACCATGCTGATAAGCACAAACAGCGAGGTCTGCACCAGCGGCCACCCCAGCAGCACCGAGAACAGCACCAGGCTGGCCAGGCTCATCAGTACCATCAGCAGCGTGCTGTACACCATCTTGGCCAGTAGAAAGGTAGCGGGCCTCACCAGGGTATAGTAATAGCGGAAGCGGTTGGCCGGCTCCTGCAAAAAACTCTTTGCCACCGAGTTCACCGCCACAAAAAGCTGCGTCAGCCAAAACAATGCATTCCATACCTTGGCGTCCGGCTGCCCGTTCATCATATACACCACAAACACCGTAGACCCCACATACAGCAGCACCCCAAACAGCGTATGCTTCTGCCGCCACTCTATAAGCAGGTCTTTACGAACAAGAGATATGAAGTTGCTTTGCGCCAATACCGCAAAGGTAATGCGGTAACCTGATAATGTGGCAAGCCCCATAAGGAGTATCACATAAATAAGAAAATGACTAATTTTAAAAAACTCCTTAACTATTTACTATGCGTTTACTTTTGCTTTTCTGCTTTTCCCTTCTTTCTTTTAATTCAGGCGCACAGCAAACCTGGCAGTGGGCGAAGAGCGGCGGAAGCGGTTCGTTGAGTCTGAACAATGATTTTGAGCGAGTGTTGGATATTGCCACTGACAAATGGGGCAATTGCTATTTTCTCGGGATAACATTTCAATCAGGTATGAATGTTGATGGAAACTACCTTAATGGCTTTGGCAGCAAGGATATAGTTCTGGCAAGCTTTAGTTGCGATGGAAGCTACAGATGGGCTAAGGTATTTGGCACAAGTGTCAATGGAGATGAATTTAGGCATATTGCTACAGATACAATCGGAGGAGTATATATTGCAGGCTACATGGGTATATATATTAACAACTATACCGCCCATATAGATACCGATACCAGTATCACTAATACGAATAAGTCGATGATGCTTGTCAAATTCGATACAGCAGGGGTATATCAGTGGCTGAGGATGCCCCAAGCTGATACTGTGAGCGCAGGCGCTTATTCTACCACCGGGCCCTTAGGACTGGATGTAGACGGAGCGGGTAATATTTATATGCTCTCGCTGCTCCCCTCAGGAGCTTATGCAGATGGAGCTTATGTTGCTGCGAGTAGTGGCATCCACATTCTTCGTTACAATGCTCAAGGTGTGTTTCAATCAGGTTTTCAAATGGACATGAACGCTACCGGTATGGCTTTATTGAACCTTAGATTCAAGAAAGACCATGCTAATGGACGTATTTATGTTGGTGGGAATATACCGTTTACTGCTACCGTGACCATCGGAGGGAACAATATACCAAACTCTATGTATGCAGCAGCATTCAGCAGTCAGGGACAGCACCTATGGACGCAGCAGAGTTCAGTAAATGGTAACTCGGGTTTTTATTCAAAGCCGGCGATTGATGATTCTGGCTACGTTTATTTAAGTGGAATAAGCAGTCACGGCGATACTTTTGCTGGATACAATGTAGTGAACACTCTTACTACAATAACTCACGCACTTCCATTTGTAGTAAAGCTTGATAGTTTAGGTAGCATTAAGTGGGCTAATAATGCTTCTGTAAAGGATTTTACAACTGGTGATGCGATGACTTTACGTAGTAATGATGAAATAGTGGTAACAGGTTCTTTTGGTGAAATGCTGAATTGGAATGGATATAACGGCCCTCATTTGGGTCAGGGGTTAAATCCCGGCGGAGACCTGTACCTTACGAGAATAAATGCTCATACAGGAGCAATAATAAAAAATGATTCATTAGCTTCAGGAAGCGGCACCTCGGAATATCCCACCGCCCTCGCCACCTCTTCTGACGGAGGCATAATACTTGGCGGTAGGTTTCCAGGTACGCTCTTTGCAGGCACAGCCGACACGCTCTATATGATGGGCGGCGAGACAGACTTCTTTATTGCCAAGTATGGCTACCCTTGTGGTTGCATACCGCCTGTTTCTGATTTCAACTATAGTGGCAGTAACTGGACGGTAGCCTTTAATTATAGCGGCACTGGCCAACACGACAGCCTGCGTTGGTACTTTGGCGATGGCAGCACATCCACACAAACCAATCCCAGCCATACTTACAACTTTGGCGGCAACTACACTGTCTGTGTCACTGCCTATAATGCTTGTGACAGTAGCCAGTACTGCGAAACCATCCAGGTAACAGTAGGTGTCAACACGATAGCGGGCATTGAGGATATATCTGTCTATCCCAATCCCGCAAAGGAGATGTTACATCTGAAAGGGTTAATGGAAACCACAAACTACAGGCTGCTGACCGTAACTGGAGCAGTCATTCAGCAAGGGGCATTAGAACCTGCCAATAACGGTATCTCAACGGCAGACCTGCCCCCGGGCATGTACTTACTGGAACTGAATAACAAACAGCAACAGGGTGTGGTGAGGATAATGAAATAACGGTAATACCAAACAATGCCAGTAAACAAAAAAGCCGCTTCCATCGAAGCGGCTTTTTTCCGTGCCCCGGGCCGGACTTGAACCGGCACGAGCATTGCTGCCCACAGGATTTTAAGTCCTGCGTGTCTACCAATTTCACCACCAGGGCGGCACCCACAAACGGGCTGAAACAAAAAATTCCAAACCGACAGGCCTGGAATTCTTTAGAGCGGAAGACGAGACTCGAACCCGCGACCCTCACCTTGGCAAGGTGATGCTCTACCAACTGAGCTACTTCCGCATGTGTTTTAAGAACTTTGGGACTGCAAAGATAGGTGTGCGGAAATGAAAAAGCAAAACTCTTCTCAAAAAAATATTTCTTTAAACTGAATCCCGCCCCCAAACCCATGCCAGGCGCAGTTTATTTTAACTTTTGCTTAGGCGTGTCCTGCTATTTGAAATTTCCGTGGGATAACTATTTTTGTGCAAACCGCTAAAACATGAGAAAAACACTGTTTGTTTTCGCCGCAGCGCTCATAGCGCTCAGCTCCTGCAAAAAACGCAACTGCTGGAGGTGTACCACACAAGTAACAGCTAAAAACACTAACTGGTTACCACCCAGCGGAGCCGCCGCACGCAACACCTACTGCGACATGACCGAAGCAGAGATACGCCAAGTAGAAAAGGACGGCACCGGTACACATACCGTAGTGCAGGAGGGTAAAACCTACGTCTCTACTACCCGCACAACCTGTAAGTAACGCTCCGGCGCAAATCACCCCTCATGTTATGCGGGGCGGGCAGCACCCCAGGTGTCACAGCAGCAACAAATTTTTTTAAGCCGTCTCCATTACTTTTTGGGGGGACGGCTTTTTCATTCCCAATACACCCACATCATCTCCCCGAAAACATAGCGAGTGCGCCAGATCTTCCTCCCTTCTGGGGGCCAGGGGGCGAGCGCCAGTCATCTGGTGCCTGGCGGTCACATCCCTATACCCCCTCAAAAAAAACCGCCCCACGATAAGGGCGGCTTCTTCATTTGCTATATACTCGGAATATTCTGTTCAATAATCGTATTGCTGGTATGTATCGGCCGAGGAAACAAGTTGCTCATAAATAGAGCCGTCGCGATAGCTGATGCGTATTACATTGTCTTCTATAGTGGCCGTGATCTTACCATTGCGGATGCCTTTACCCGATGAGCTAAAAGCCCAAACCGAACTGATGGGCACCGAACTGCCAACCTCGCCCGAATAAGTACCCCCTATGGTAGGGCCGCTGTAGCGGGCAGCTATGCCACTCACAATAGCATTATACGTAGGCAGCAATTCAGAAGGTTCCGGGGCAATCACTATATCACCGCCATACAGCTGGTTGCTGTGAAACATCAGTTGCACAAACGAGGCCTTGTGTCCCGCAAATACTACATTCTTATAGCCGATAACCGTTGGCCCCGAGCCCTCTTCTGGCAGCTTGCCCGTCCGAGCCTTTATCAATTCTTTCACGGTATATTGGCCCATATAGTAATCCAGGCCCCAGAATCCTTCAGGGGCGTTTTGTGCGCCGGTAAGCAAGGGCAGGGCGCAGAGCAGGGTAAAAAGTAGCTTTTTCATACGTATCTGTTTTGGGTGTTTACAAATACATACGCAGCATCTCGCTGTCCGGTTTCCCGCCAGGGAAAAGGACTGCTACATGAAGGCGGAGATTTTTGCCATCACAGTGCGCTAGCTCTTCCCCGTTCAGGGGGCTAGGGGGCGTGCGCCAGCCATCCCCCTTCAGATAGCCAACTGCCACGCACCGGCAAACCGCATACCCATCAAAACTATGGCCTGTCCCAGAAGAACGGCGGCTCTATACCCAGCGCCCGGAGATACACATACCCCTGGCCCCTGTGGTGATTCTCATTATCCACAAAATACTGCAGCGCCTCAAACACCGTCTGTTCATACTGGCCAAAAACCACCGCAGTCTCACCGAAGCGCGCAGCCGTTAGTGCCGGCCATTGGGCGTCAATGTCGTTGGTTACTTTATCCCAATAGGCCAGCAGTTCTTCCTTCGTTTGGGGCTTACCAACACCCGAAATATGCTTCAGCTCGCTCGAGGGTACCCATTGGTCAGTTACAAAGCCCACTATCCCTTCTTCCGCTATGTCCAGCAGTTCCAGTGCCAGGTCAGAGAAGGGGCGCATGCCACCTATCGAGAACGAAAAAAGCTGGTCGGCGGGGAAGGCTTCTATCACCCTGCGTGTAAGGTTACGGTGTCCTTGCCAATGCGTGCGCAGCAGTTCAGCAGATACGGGTACTGGTACACCTTGAGTCGTCTGTTCCATGTAGTTCTATGTTTTAAGAATACAAAGATGCGGCGCGTTACTGACAACAGTATGGCAGTGTGCTTTGCTGCCTGTAATTTTTTTCGTCCGCTGCATCTTATCCACAAAGTACCCTTTGGTATTCGTACCCGTTGTATCTTTGGCTATCGGTACATCGCTCCCTGGCAAGTGCTGGCTCGCCGCAGTTCATACAGTACCGGATAAGCGGATAAGAAAAGGGAAATGGAGTTTTCTGGTAGCTGAATTTACTTTTCTGGTAGTAAAATTTACTTTTCACGTAGTAAAATGCACTTTTGCTGGTAGCTGAATTTACTTTTCACGTAGCAGATTTTACTTTTGAACCCGCCAATTTCCCTGGAAACCCCCTCCAATACTGGTTTTTCAAAAAATGCCCGCCGGAAAAATGGAGTTTTGAAATAATAGGAGCTAACCCTCACCTTACACCCAATGACATTACTGTTAATTTCAGCCACTAACATTTCAAATTCACCCATTTAACCCGTACATTTGCGCAAAATTTAGAATTTATGACTTGGAATCCTGCGGGAATAATGGAAGAAATGGTTTCTACAGCCCAGAAGCTGGCTAAAGGTTACGAAACCCTGGAGAATATTGGCCCTGTTGAGGTGGCTGTTACCCCTAAAGACCTCGTATGGCAGCGTGACCACGTAAAGATATACCACTACCAGCGCGAAACACCGGCTACCTGTAAGATACCCGTGCTCGTTTCGTTCGCAATGCTTAACCGCCACGACGTGCTCGACCTGCAAGACCGTAGCCTCATGAAAAAGCTGCTGAGCGAAGGCCTGGATATCTACATTATGGATTGGGGATACCCCACAAAGGCCGACCGCTACGAAACCATGGAAGACTACATCGACGGTTACATGAACGATGCAGTCGATTTCGTTCGTAAAACACACGGTGTAGATAAAATCAACAAAATGGGTATCTGCCAGGGCGGCACGTACTCTATGATATACGCATCACTCTATCCCGAAAAGCTGAATACCCTCACTACTTATGTAGCTCCGTATGATTTCTCTACCAACGCCAACATGCTCTACAAGTGGACCAAACACATAGACGTAGATACCCTGGTAGATAGCGTAGGCACCATTCCCGGAGAAATGATTGACAGCGCCTTTGGTATGCTGAACCCCAGCATGAACGTAACTAAGTACATGGGCGTGCTCGACAGCCTCGAAGACAAAGACAAGATGCTGAACTTCCTCCGCATGGAAGCCTGGAAGACCGATCTTCCGGCCATCCCCGGAGAAATGTACCGCAAGTACATCAAAGACCTTTTCCGCGATAACCTGTTGATAAAAGGCGAAATGACACTGGGCGGCCGTAAGATAGACCTGAAGAAAATGACCGTTCCGTTTCTCAACGTATACGCTACAGATGATAAGATCATCCCTAATGAGAGCACACTGGCCATCATGAAAGTGATAGGTTCTAAAGACACCAAAGAATATCCGTTCCCCGGCGGACACATTGGCGTATTCGTAGGCAGCAAGTCTCAGAAAGAACTCGCCCCTGCAGTGGCTAAGTGGGTAAGCGAGCGGAGTAAGTAAGTTTCAGTCGGCAGCAGCAGCTTGCAGTTGCCATCAATAATACTGGTAAGGTCCTGCTTCGGTGGGGCCTTACTTTTTTTTCAACGATACCCGCCCTATAAGTAGCCCGAGAGAGTGCGTTAGCTTCCCCTTTAGGGGCCAGGGGCGTGCGCAAAGAGAAGAGTGCGTTAGCTTCCCCTTTAGGGGCCAGGGGCGTACGCAAAGAGAAGAGTGCGTTAGCTTCCCCTTTAGGGGCCAGGGGCGTGCGCAAAGAGAAGAGTGTGCTAGCTTCCCCTTTAGGGGCCAGGGGTGT
This sequence comes from Flavipsychrobacter sp., assembly GCA_016786665.1. GTDB lineage: Bacteria > Bacteroidota > Bacteroidia > Chitinophagales > Chitinophagaceae > MKUN01. The sequence continues at coordinate 35,948 of JAEUVZ010000013.1, read as the reverse complement.
CCGCAAAGAGAAGAGTGCGCTAGCTTCCCCTTTAGGGGCCAGGGGCGTACGCAAAGAGAAGAGTGCGTTAGCTTCCCCTTTAGGGGCCAGGGGCGTGCGTACGCAATCCCGCTTTTAATGTGCCAGGAGGCATGTGCTGGCATACAACACTGGCTACAAATACGAAGAGGCATTCGAAAATGCCTCTTCTTTCATTAATCACACACAACTGAAAACAAATTCAAGTTCTTTTCATAGTGACAGGTATTGAACAGTATTTGTTCTGAGTTTTATGTAGTAGCAGCTTACGGGCTGCTGCATTACTTTCTAAGTAAATCCCCGGCCATACTTTCAACATCTTGGTGCTTTGCACCCTTTCGATACTGAAAATACATTGGGTGCCGGGGATTGTTTTTTTTTAATTATCGGTTGCCTTTGCGGGGCTGTTCTTCACGCTGGTGCTCTTCTTTGCCTAAGCTTCCGCTGCGGCCGGCAGAGGAGCCTTCTTCCTGGTCTTTGCGTGTAGTGGTACCTGTATTCTCGCGGGCGCCTTTAGAGCTACCTCTTTCAAGGTTCACATCATCCTGCTCTTTCGAGCCAGGGGTGCCCGTCGTCTTGTTGCCGGTCTTTTCCATCTCTTTCCTGTCTCCCCTGCGTTGCAGGTTTTCTTCCTTTTGTCCCAGGCCACGGTTTTCATTTTGTTTGCCTGATGTCTGCGGCTGGTTTTTACCCAGGTTCCTGTTTTCTGCCATAGTAGTAGTTTTTATTTCGTGTTAGTGGTTGTCATTGGTAGTTTTCATGGTCATAGGGCGTATCAGGTAAAGTAGTTTTCAAAGTAATAGCTCTTATAAGGTAAACGCGTTTGACAGAGAAGATTAAAACAACGTGCCACGCCACGCCGTTTTTCCCGCTCATCCATTGTATGCCGCTAGGGAATTGAATGAGATGATATTTGTCTGTCACCATCTTTGCGGGAACGGGGAATAGTTGGTAATTTCCGATTTTGAGGAACGTGCCGCAAATTGTGGAACGGAAAGGACAACCAGATGAATACAGGAGATTATAACCGCAAGGGCGTAAGGTTGCAGAATGGCTGCGAGGTATCATACATCGACGAAGGGGCGGGGGAGCAGTGCATCGTTTTTGTGCATGGGCTCTCCAACTATGCGATGGGCTGGCGCAAGAATATAGACGAGCTCAAACAGTATTACCGGTGCATTGCCATAGACCTCCCGGGAAATGGATATTCCGGGCGGGGCGATTACCCCTACAGTATGGATTTTTTTGCCGACTGTCTCCGGCAGTTTGTGGAAGCATTAAAGTTGAAGAATGTTTGCCTGTGCGGGCACTCTATGGGAGGCCAGGTAGTACTAACTGCCACATTGAAATATCCGCGCCTGGCAGAAAAGCTGGTACTGTGCGCCCCGGCGGGCTTCGAGGTGTTCAATAGTGCCGAGCGATCGCTGTACATGACCAGTATCCAGCTCTTCGATATCTTTTCTTCGGAAGAGAACAGCCTTCGGAAGGTGTTGCAGAACAGCTTCTACTTGTTTCCTGGCCAGGCACGGGAAATGGTAGATGAGCTCACTATGTTGCTGAAGGCCTATCCGCTTAAGGAATACCGGGCTATGATAGAAGCCTGCGTCTACGGCATGCTGCACGAGCCGGTATTCGACCGCCTGCACGAGATAATGCAACCAACCCTGGTGCTCTACGGCGAGCGCGACGCGCTGATACCTACCCGGGCGCTGCACCCGGTGCCTACCCGCCAAATAGCAGAGCAGGGTACCAACCGCATTCCCGCCGCCGAACTGCACATGCTGCCCCGCTGCGGCCACTTCCTGCAATGGGAAAAAGCGAATGATGTGAATTATTATATGAGGCAGTTCTTATCTTTTTGACTCGCTTACATATATACATCATAGGAATTTTTTAGCGTTTCTATCTCTATTCGCAGATAACGAAGTGTCCACACTGTTTGTCACATCTTACTCCGTTACCGCCTGGGAGCTTGTTCCAGAATGACATTCGTAATATTCATAATGCTGTAGAATTCTAAAAGCCTGATTATTGATTCTTGGTTAATAACGTAGATTATTCGTGAAACTTGTCTTAATTTCAATATACCAAAGCCCCCCTTATGATTAAACCCGTACTATCTATTCTCCTTTCTTTCCTCGCCATTTCGGCCTTTTGTAAGAACGACTATCCGCTGACCATCGTGGAAAATAAGGGCCAGGTGACTGACCAGAGTTTTCATCCCAGGGGCGATATAGACTTCCGGATAGGGGCACCCGGCATGAGCCTTTTTATAGGGCAGGGGAAACTGCTGTATCAATTCTATTCTGTAGAGCGTATGCCGGAACCTTTAAGCGCCGGTATCACCCGGACGAAGAAGATGCCCGAACCATTTAAAGTGGAAGGTTACCGCATGGATGTGGAACTCATTGGTGCGAACACTAATGCAAAAATTTTAACCGGGAATGAGCAGGATTATTATGAGAATTACTACAACGAAAATTTTCCTGATGGAGTTACGGCACATACTTATGGTAGTGTGACGTATAAAGACGTATATCCGAATATTGATTGGGTGATATACCTGAAAGATGGAAAGGTAGAGCAAGACTTTATTGTGCGTGCAGGTGGTAAGCCTACGGACATTAAAGTGAAGTATAGTGGTGCTACATCATTGGCTATCGACAATGATGGTAGCCTGAGAGCACAAACACCCATGGGTAGTGTAATAGAGGCGGCTCCGTTGGTATATGAAGCTAATGGCGGCCGTCGTGTGGCTTCGCGTTATGTGTTGAGAGATAATGTGCTCACTCTTGATGTAGCGCAATATAACGGCGAATTGGTGTTAGACCCGACATTGGTATGGGGGACTTACTATGGCGGAGAAGGAAATGATAACGTAGGAGATATGGCTAATGATAATGCCGGAAATCTATATGTGACGGGTTCTACCCAAAGCATGCTAAATATTGCGACTAATGGCACCTTTGGCTCAAGCTATTTTGGAAGCGGGGACGGATTTATCATGAAATTTAATAGCGGAGGCGGAAGGATATGGGGGTCGTTTTATGGAGGGAATACCGGCTATGATGATGGAGATGCTATTGTAATAGATGACGCAGGTTACCTTTTTGTAGTTGGCCAGACCAATAGTATAAATGGTATGGCTACTCCGGGCGTTTTCCAGACAGTATTGGGAAGCACTACTTGGGATGCCTACCTGACCAAATTTACCCCTGCAGGGAACCGTGTATGGGGTACTTATATAGGCGGGACAGGTACAGAATGGTCTTGTGATGTCGCGGTAGATAATAAAGGACATGTGTATGTAATGGGCGTTACAGACAATGCTACCGGTCTGGCAACGGTGGGGGCACACCAAATGACTAACGGCGGTGGCACGTATGATAACTTTCTTACCCGATTTGATACGTCAGGCCATATAGACTGGTACACCTATTATGGCGGATTACAGGATGAGAACAATGGTGCCATTACTTGTGATACGCTTGATGGAGTATATATGGTAGGGCAAACGGCTAGTACCAATGCTATTGCTACGCCGGGAACCCATCAGCCCACCTATGGTGGAGGTTCTTTTGTATTAGATGCCTACATCGTAAAGTTTGATTCATTGGGTGTGAGGCAATGGGGCACTTACTATGGAGGCAACCAGCAGGACGCAGCAATGGATGTTGTCATTGATGACAACCTTGACCTGTATATAACAGGTTCCGGAGGAAGCGTAGGAATTGTGACTTCCGGAACATACCAGACAACTTTTGGCGGTGGCCCATGCGATGGCTTTATTGCCAAATTCAATAATATCGGACAACGGCTTTGGGCTACCTATTATGGCGGTATCGACAATGACTACATTACGGGAGTGAAACTGGATGATAACAAAAATCTTGTCATGGCAGGATTTACCCAAAGTGGAAATTTTAGTACTACAACGGGTGCTTATCAAACTCTTTTTGGAGGTGGACAGAATGATGGCTTTGTACTGCGGTTCGATACTATGGGCAACCGTATATATGCCAGCTATTACGGTGGTAATGACCGGGATGAGATATATGGCATAAGCACGCACAACAACGATATATACTTAGGAGGTAGTACGGGTAGCATGACGGGTATTGCGACATTGGGTTGTCATCAGCCACAGAAGTATAACCAGCAATATGATGGCTGGGTGGGCAAGTTCAGTAATTGCACTCCTCCGGCACAACCTACTATAACTGGTGATACCAGCTTATGTTACTATGGTATAGGGGTGTATCATATAGCCCCGACAACAGGGGTGTTAAGTTACAACTGGTCGGCACCGTACGGATGGACCGGACAGGTACAGGGGGATAGCCTGACATTGTACTCTACATTGGTAAGTGGTAATGTTGTGGTGTCTATTGTCAATTCATGTGCGAATAGTATACCTGATACGTTCCAAGTTAGTCTCTATGGCCCGCCGGCTCCTGTAATTACGCAAAGCGGAAACGTTTTGCAAACCACGACTACCTTCACCGGCTATCAATGGTACCTGAATGGTGTTCTTATTACAGGTGCTACCAGCCAAAGCCATACGGCTGTACAAGATGGCAATTACTATGTAATAGTAACGGCTAATGGTTGTTCTGATACATCGAATACCATTGGTATTTCCGGAACGGGTATGGAGCACATGGTAGCTAATGGAGGAGTATCAGTATATCCTAATCCTTTTAGTAGCTCATTCAATATATTAGGACAATTTGCTGCCGAACAGACAGATGTGAGCTATGATGTGCTGGATGTGACAGGTCGCAGTATCCAGGCAGGTAATGTGAAGGTGGAGAATGGGGTAGTAAAGGATGTGATAACCCTTGATGGTCTCGCGTCAGGAATGTATTTGTTGCGATTGATGAGTGAGAAGCAGATGCTTTTGGTTCCGTTGATTTTAAACCGGAATTAGTGGAGTTTAGTGATTAACCGGATTCTATTGAGCCCGTTTTTTATCTCTTTAGTCACTTTCAGCGCTTTTATATTTTTATTGTGGTCAAAATTCCTTTCCTGGGTAATGTAAAACCAATACTCTCTATCCGTCATATACATTATCGGACTCAGTTAAGCCTTTAGGGTCAATACTTTCTGGTTCAATTAATGATGCGGGTATTATCGTTCTTATAGATAGGATACGACCTACGACTAAGTCTGATTCTTTTATGTTTTCCTGAATTGATGCTAGTTCGCAGGTACAAGAAAAACATTTATGCCCGTTCGTTAACAGTATTACGAATAACAGCAAATACTTCATCACACTAAATATACAAAAATAGGAGCGTCCTTAAACGCTCCTAAATATCGTGGTATGCCATTAGCACCTTGATTTTGCTTCGCCACTAACTCAGCGGATTTCTCTCTTCGTTCATCCTGTCTTGCGGGATTCACCAGGTTTTGAATAACGGGCCTTGATGAGCCTGTAGCCCTGGCAAATCGGCTTAATCAGTCTAATCCCGGTTCAGATTCACTACCTGACTGCCGCCAAATCTGTTGTCAGCCTGCGGTAGGATTTGATGAAGAGTACGCCCAGGTTTTTGTAAGGCGGCACATAGTCGTCAAACTTCTCCTTTACATCTTTGCCTTTCATGCTTAGCTCTACTTCTTTCCAGATGTTTATCCAGTTAATGTCTTTGCCCGCCAGCATATGGTCATTCATGGTGCGGATGATGGCATCATTGATCACGGCCATACCCGTCTGTTTGGACGATATGATGTGTGCATCGGGAGAGCGGTCCAGCACTACACCCAGGTTATGATACCCGCCGCAGGAGCCCAGGATGATGATCTTGTTCTCCTTAGCCAGTTTAGACATAGTAGTAGGCAGGTGATAGCTGTGCCCGCGGTGGATGATGAACGTTGGCGTTATCTCTTTTTCAGCCAGGTAGTTGTTCAGCTTCATCTGCGCTTCTTCATCGCCCGGTTCCGGCAGGGCGCGGTTAGCGAAGTACACGATCTTCTTGCCCTGGATAGAGGAGATGGTAGTGAAGAATTTGTCTTCCTGTATCTTCCATTTGCCATTGCGGAAGTTGCCCATAAAGTTGTTGTACGACATCTTGCCGTCTTCATCGCCGTAGAAGTACACTTGTATATACACCACGCCGGAGTCGGTAGTGAGCGAGGAGAACGGAACCAGGTTTACCGGGGGCAAGCCCAATACATCCGATTGGCGGATTACTTCGTCCTGCGAACTCAGCGCTTTAGAACCGTCAAATATGGCGGCCATTAGTCCGTATACGATCATTCCCTTTCGGCTGCGCGCCTTAAAGGAGGCTTCATAGTTGTCCTTTATCCGGTTACGCAGGAAGCCGGCCAGCGCCGAGTCTTTTACACTGCCAAAGGCGTCCGCTACGTCTACCGCATCTTCCAGGTCGTTATCGCCGCCTTTTTCCAGCCCGGCTATAAAGTTGCTCATTACCTCGCTTTTCTTCTCTGGCTCCATAGTGGCCAGGAAGGTGCTGAGCGTGTTGTACCCGGCACACATCCGCAGGAAGGTGCGGAAGCGGTCGTAGTTGAGTTTTGCCAGGAATTCATCACCCTTCAGCGGGGCCATTCGCTCCGTCATCCGCTTGAAGGTACCCAGGAAGCTGCTGGTGTATATTTCGTCCTGGCCATATATCATCAGGTAGTAGAGGGTTTCCGGTGGCATGCGTTCTATGCACTTAAAGCGCTTGGCATCCGGTTCTTCGTGCAGGTCGTTCATCTCGCGCACATAGCGGAGGCCGCTGCGGGCCAGCTCTTTGGTATACACCGCGCGGCCCAGCGTATCGTTCTCCATTTTCAGGCGCACCAGGTTGGCATAATAGATATCAGGGTTGGCCGATATACTGTCGGCTTGTTCTATCGTTAGCCGGCCATTATGTATGTCGCCCAGGAACGAGAGGGTAGACAGCTTGTAGTTCGACTCGTCAGTAATACGCAGGATGGTCTTTACCAGTGGGTCCTCGCAGTTGCGCACCGCGCTGAGCAATTCGTAGTTGGTAGAGGAAGCATAGTTGTATATCTCTATAGGTACTATCCGCGCGGCGGCTTTTACCACCTCGCAGGCATAGGGTTCTTTGGCAAACTCGTTGAGCCGCTTTATCATCTTTTCCGGCATTTGCCGCGCCACCTGCCCAAATACATAGGCTTTGGTTTCCGGCAGCATTTCCAGCATCTTGGTGCTGTTTTCCAGGGTATAGATGTTAGCATTGGCACGGGCGTACGCTTCCAGTCGTTTCTCGTAGTCGGCTATTATCAGTTCGCGCATGTTCTGTACTATGCGGCGGTAGTAGGCGGGCTCTACATTCAGGTTGCTGTTGTACTTGTTCACCATCAGGTAGATGGCTGAGAGGTAGCGGATTTTAGCCTCGTTCTCTATAGAGGGGTCGGCGCTTATCTCCAGGTTTTCTACCAGGGCCTGCATCCGGTCTACATCGGTAAGGATGCTGCGCGTGAGGGAGTTGGTGAGGGTCGTATCTTCCGAGAAATAGATACTGCCATCTACCGAGCCGTCCGATACGTCGGCGCGGCGTTGTTCTTTTTCTATCCGGTTATGAAATACCTGGCGCTGGGCGGGTATCATACCATTAATAATGGTATCTACATCATAGATGCTGTATGTCTTCTTGGGTTCTTCCTTCTTCTTTTTAAAGATGCCAAACTGGGCGGAAACGTTCCCTCCTGCTAATATGCCAAAAATTACCAGTGCGAAAGCGGCTGCTCTTGCCGTTCGTATACTCATGTGATTCCTTTTCTTAGTTCTAAACAAGGCAAAAATACAGGCTTTTTGCCGCCTGTACGCCCATAGGTTCGTTAAATGTGCGGCAAAGATTAAAAAGTTAATCAATAAGTCGCAGCCCTTTTACGAATTGTGCAAAAATCGTACCTATACGGGGATTACCGGGTGTAGGTGAGGGTAAGGGAAGGGAGTTTTCTCGCCTGCCGGTCGGAGCAGAAGATCATCACGGTATCAAAAATAGTTGTCCTTTTTTACCAGCCTGTTTTTTAATCAGCTCTATAAGGGCTTCATCCAGCTTGCTGCCCCTGACTTTAAATGGCCCTATAATGTCTCCATTGGCGGGCCGTATGCTTACTTCGTAGGACAGGACCGTGCAATCTTGATAAACGATGTGCAGTTCGGGGTCGGAGAGGATGTTAACGATGGTAGTAGGGGGCATCTCCCAGGAGGGTTGGGTGGTGTCGGGCCTTATTGTACCAAATACGGGAAGCGGGTCGCGGCCTTCGCCCCTGGCTGTTGATACAAGTAATGAAAGGGAGCATAACACCAACAGTACGCGCAGCATAAATAGTCGTTTTATGGATTTGTGTAACAGCAGCCTTTCTTGCTGCTGGTTGTTATGGGGAAAGAAACAACCCCGCATTAGCGGGGCTGAAATTAAAGATACGAATTTTATTTATGTCGCCATTAATTGGTGTACTTAAAGAGTACCGAAGGCAACATTCGTTCAGGGTCATTGCCGTTTTTCGCATATATCGCGTCAATGAATATTTTACCGCTTTTGCCCTTCTGCGATGATAAGGCTTCCTTGGCACGGGCATCCAATTCCTTACCCCGTATTTTGAATGGCCCTATCAGGTCACCCCTGGTTGGCAATATGGATATTTCGAACCCGGTAACCTCGTACTGACCATTGTGTATGGGCAGTGTAGAACTGCTCAGCAAATTATTTATTGTAGTAGCCACCGGTGCCGTTTTCGATGCAGGCTGAGTGCTCGTTTGAGCGAACGAGTGCATTGAGATGCAAACCATAAGGATGGAGAACAGCTTTTTCATATTACTGAAGCTACATCAATATTGCGAAAAAAACGAATTATATCGTCCAGCCCGGGTAGAGTGGGAACGCTTCCATAAACTCGTTCACTTCTCCTTTTACGGTGCTGATTACCGCCTTGTCGTCGGGAGACATCAATACCTTGTCCAGCCAGTCTACTATCTGTGCCATATGTTCCTCTTTCAGGCCGCGGGTAGTAACAGCGGGTACGCCCACCCGGATGCCGGAAGTAACAAAGGGAGACTTGTCGTCGAAGGGAACCATGTTTTTGTTCAGGGTAATGTCGGCTTCTACCAGTGTGTTTTCGGCTTTTTTACCGCTGATGCCTTTGTTGCGCAGGTCTATCAGCAGCAGGTGGTTATCGGTGCCGCCGGAAACGATGTGGTATCCTTTAAAGGCGAAGGCACGGGCCAGCGCCTGCGCATTGGCTATTACCTGCTTGCCGTAGGTAAGGAACTCATCCTGCAATATTTCGTGGAAGGCCACGGCCTTGGCGGCAATGACGTGCTCCAGCGGCCCTCCCTGTGTGCCGGGGAATACGGCCAGGTCTATCAGCGCGCTCATCATGCGTATTTCGCCTTTAGGGCCGGTGAGTCCCCAGGGGTTCTCAAAGTCGTGCTTCATCAGTATCACGCCGCCGCGGGGACCACGGAGGGTTTTGTGCGTGGTAGAGGTTACAATGTGGCAATGCTCGAACGGGCTGCTGAGCAGCTGGCGGGCTATAAGGCCTGCGGGGTGCGATATATCGGCCAGTACCAGCGCGCCCACGCTGTCGGCTATCTGGCGGATGCGGGCGTAGTCCCAGTCGCGGCTATAGGCGCTGGCCCCGCAGATGATCATTTTAGGTTTGTGTGTTTGGGCCTGGGCTTCCATCATGTCGTAGTCCAGCAGGCCGGTATCTTGCTTTACCCCATAGTGTACGGCATTGTACAGCTTACCGCTGAAGTTCACCGGCGAGCCGTGGGTGAGGTGCCCGCCCATGCTCAGGTCCAGGCCCAGTATGGTATCGCCCGGTTTCAGGCAGGCCAGCATTACGGCGGCATTAGCCTGGGCGCCGCTGTGCGGCTGCACGTTGGCATAGCTTACGCCAAATATTTCCTTAGCACGGTCTATGGCCAGTTGTTCGCTTTTATCCACTACCTCGCAACCACCATAGTAGCGGCGGCCGGGATAGCCTTCAGCGTACTTATTGGTCATCACGCTGCCCATCGCCTGCATTACCTGCATGCTGGTAAAGTTCTCGGAGGCGATCAGTTCCAATCCCCTGCGCTGGCGTTCCAGTTCTTCATTAATCAATCCGAATATGGCGGTATCTCTGGTCATGTGCTAAATTTTTCTTTGGAAGGGCGAAGATAATGAATGGAGACCAAAGAAAGGGTAGGCGGGGTTACCGCCCCCTGTTCCCCGGTAACGGCCATTGGTCGCGGGGGCGGACTTCAGGCTGCACGCCTTTGGGCACTTCGCGGTCGCGCGATTCTATAGTGTATCCTTCGGGGATCGCCGTGGCGGGGTTGAAGGTTTCCATATCCGTTTTGCCCAGCTGGTGATTGCGCAGCAGCAGGGAAGTATGTTCGGTTTGGCCGCCCCGCTGTTGGGTAGTAGTGTGCAGTACCGGCACAAAACCGCTGCGGGAGATGTACCAGTTTTCCCGTACATCTGCATGGCTGCCGGTGAGCGTGTAGCAGGGCGTGCCGCTAATGGTTGTATCAGTCTGGCGGCTCCACGATAGTTTGTTCCACTGTTCCTTCCATTGGTTCAGTTTCAGGAAAGGGACCTCCAGCAGGTTATCGGCCAGGGACGATAGTCCCATAGCCCCGCCCGCAGGCATGCGCTCTTTCCACACTTTGCGGATAGCTTTCAGTACCACATAGCGGTGCTGGCGGTTGTAAAAGGAGTATGTTTCGTATTTCACGCCCTCGCTGAGCCAGGCCATCCCGCCCAGCACAGGCTCGGTATCATCGCGGTAGAGGTGCACCAGGCCGCTCACTTTTTGGGCGCCGGGTGTATGGGCGTTTAGCTGGTAGTGTGCCTCGTAGCTAAAGCTTTCCTGCTGCCGCAGGGTTTCCAGCATTTTATTCAGTATCTCGGTGGCTGTTTCCTGCGCCGGGGCCAGTAAAGGCAGGCACATCAGTAACAGCATGGCTGTATATCGCATATGGTATATTGGTTTTTGGGATGGGGAGTAACATTGGTTTTACCTGGCTTCAATTTTATAGTCACCCGGTATTTGCGCCGGGGAGAATTGTTCGCGGGTGACTTTATCAAATTCCATCGCCAGGAAGCGGAACTCGCTGTACTGAATTTTGCCGGGGTCGTAAGTCCACCATTCCTTCCGCAGTACGGGCAGGTGGTCTTTGGCCGATACATAGAGTTGCACTTCCCTGGGGCCGTAGTAATCCTGCAGGGTGTAGCGCACTGCCAGGCAGGCCACTCCGCCTACTACAGTATCGGGCAGGCGTGTGGCGGTAGATGTGGCGAATTCTTTTTCCAGGTCCTGCACCTTCAGAAACGGCACGGGCATAAAGCCATTGTAAAGATGGTACAGGCCGAAGACGGACGTAGGTTCTTCCTTGTACGCCAGGCGGATGCGCTCTAAGACTATATAGCGGTGCTCGCAGTCGTAAAATCCATAGGAGTTGTATCTCGTGTCTTTGCCTATCCAGTAATAGCCACCCCAGAGCGTATCGCGGCTGTCGCGCAGCAGGTGTACCGTAGCGGTTACAGGTGCCAGGGTGTCGTTGCTGGTGGCGGGTTTCCAATGCAGCGTAGCGGTGTAGCTGAGGCTTTCGTGCGCTTTAAAGGCCGTCACTATCCGGGCGAGTATTTCCAGGGCGCTTTCGTTGGCACCGGCCGCCATGGGCAGGCAAAACGCAGCCAACAGGTATATCCTTTTCATAATCAGGTAATTCAATGGTTACGAATATAAGAGAAATTCAGCGGATTGGGCGGGGGCTTGCAGTATGCGTTCTGGTAGTTGAATTTTAGTTTATTACTTTCATGCTAATGAAGAAATTAGAATCCATCCTGGTAATCCTATTCATTGCCGGTATCATACTTGCCAACTTCAATGTGCCCGGTGGCGCGACGCTGGGTTTCCTTTCCGCCCTATTATTGCTGGTGTTGTACACGCTTTTCGGGTTTGCGGTATTCAACAACATTCCCCTGACGAAACTGTTTTCGGCACAAGCATATAACGGAATTCCGGCCTACCGTATTATTCTCGCTATTTTAACCGGATTTGGCATAGCCTGCTCTGTGTGGGCCATCTTGTTTACTATACAGCATTGGCCGGGCGCTGCTTTGCTGCGTTTCGTAAGTATAAGCCTTGTTGTTCCGCTAACTATTGTCTCTATAATATTTGCAGTGTGCAGGGAGCCTGTCGGGTTGCGGCTGTTGCTGCGCTTGTTGCCGTTTTTCCTTCTTGCCATGAAGTGGCTTACCCGCCATTGGTTGTAGAACATTGGCTATATTTATACCATGACAGAAGAACAACTCCGCGAGACCGCATCCCAGCTACGGCAGCCCCATGGCGAGGGCGCGATAGCTATCGCCGGATTTATGAACAAGGGCAATGCCCGCATGAACGAGGACGCCCTGCGTGTGCTCAGCGCATCGCCGGGGGATAACATCCTGGAGGTAGGAATGGGTAACGGATATTTTGTAAAAGACATTTTGCAGGCCGATGACAGCATACACTACACGGGAGCCGACTTCTCTGCGGAAATGGTGCTGGCGGCCGAGGAATGGAACGCCGACTGGATACACAAGGGCAAAGCTGTTTTCGTGCATGCATCGGCCGAATCGCTGCCGCTGGATAATGAGCTTTTCCATAAAATACTCACCGTAAATACCCTATACTTCTGGGACGACCGCGAAAAGGTGCTTTCAGAATTCCGCCGCGTGCTGAAGCCCGGAGGGCGGCTGTATATAGCTATTCGCCCGGAGCGCCGGATGGTGCATTACCCATTCACGAAGTATGGGTTCCGGCTATACTCAGCGGAGGATGTCCGCGACTTGCTGGCCGCGAATGGTTTCGACGTGGAACATACCCACGAGCACCGTGAGCCCGACTATGAAGTGAACGGCGAGCGCATTCCGGTGGAGAACCTGGTAGTAGTGGCGGTGAAGCGCTAGCGCTACCTTTAATCCGGCTCTTTAGTGTCCAGCCTGTCGTAGATGTCGGTGGTGTCGCCGGGTTTGTCTTCTTTCTTCTTCCTGGCGAACAACGTGCGCGGGTAAATGTTGAGCCCTACAAAGTAGCGTTTGGCGTAGCCCTTATAAGACCCTGCGCCGCGAAGCATATTATTCAGGCCTATTTCACTACCGGCCTTCAGCAGTATGCCCCGGTAGCCCAGTCCGCCCGATACCACTACGTTGGAGTAAGGGGTAATAGTGTTCCACCCGTTGATGGTCAGCACCTGGCTATAGCCCAGGTCGGCCTGGAAGTTGAGTTTCTGTACATGCACCCGTGCATAGGTAATGCTGGCCGACAGGCGCAGGTAGTTGGAGGGGTAGCCCTGCACTTCGGTAAGCGTCTCCTGCGGCGCGAAGGGGACAACCTGCCGCGTTACGGTGCGGTCTACGGTAGTGGTATAGTGTTCAAAATTCGTTTCTATCCGCGCGCCGAAGGTGGCGGTGGGTTTGGTTTTCAGCATCATGCCCAGGCCCGCGGCATAGCCGCGTTCGCTTATTTTGTTCAGCCGGGTAGCGCCGTTCACATCGCCCGTCAGCCCGTTACTGTTGGTGTTGAACCGCAGGGTGGGGGTATTGGTCACAAAGCCGCCCAATACATATACATCCTGCGCGGCGGCAACGGAAGCGCTGAAGGTGAACAATGCCAGTAGGAGTTGTTTCATGCTGTTAAGTTAGGGTAAAACGAGTAATTGCCCCTATAACGCCGTCAGCCGGGCAAATAGTATCGGGCGGTGGCGGTATGCCAGGGTTATTTCTTAGCCTCTTTATCTTTTTCCGGGTTTTGGGTCACAATAATGTAGTCGCCCAGCGGTGCGTATTTGTTCCAGTCAGGGCGGGCGAAATCATCGGCGTAGAAGCAGGATATATTCAGTATGCGCAGCGCCTTGCTGTCTTTTGCGGCATATTTGTCCAGCTGCGCTATAATGCCCATTTTTTCATCGCTGTGGAAACGGCCGTTCAGGTGAAACACCTTTCTGCCGGCTTTTTTGGCGGCCTGGTACACATTCCACGCCATGGTGGCATCCCACAGGTTTTGCGATTGGTATATGTGCATGCCGGGCATGTTGCCGTGGCCGCCCATTATTTCCAGGAACTTTTCATAGTACTTTCCGGTGGCGGTATCTACCGGCAGGGGGGGCAGCCAGTGGCGGGAGTCGGTGCCAAACTTCTGGAGCACGGAAAGCCCGCCGCGGGTTACGGCATTCACATAGCGTGGGGGCGTATTGGCGGCCACCAGGGTTATGTGGTTGTTTTTGGCATATTCCACCAGGGGCTTGTAGTCGGTGTAGTTCTTCCAGGTGCGGGCTTCTTTCACGAAGTTCTTTTCCGATATCAGCCCGTCCAGGTATTCGTTCACTACCTGCTGCACGTCGGCCTCAAACATTTCCATGCTCAGCACCACGTTCTCCCCATATGCCTGGTGCAGCCCGCGCAGCAGTTCCGCTTCCAGCATATGGCCTATGGAGTCGTCGTGTTCCTCCCCAAAGAAGAGGATGTCAGCTTTGCTCATAGCCTTTACTATATCGTCGCTTTCGGTGAGCTCTTTCTTGTTCTTTACATCGTATATCTTGTAAGGCGCCTGCGCTTCCGCATAGAGGGAGAGGCACGCCAGCGCTATTGCCGCCAGTATTCTCATCCGGCAAATGTATTGATAATATGGGAATGGATGAGGGGGTACTAAAAGGCGTACTTTAAGCGTTAAAGAGCGAACGTATGAAGCGCGGAGGATTTGTAGTGTTGTTATTTGCCTTTCTGGGCCGGGCCGCCGGACAGGAACTGAACCTGGGCATACATGCCAATCCCGCTTTTACTTCGCCCATCGTCAGCAGCCGCTCTCAGCGCGCGGAAGGGTTGCACGCCGGGCCTTTCCGGCTGGGGTATAACGTGGGGGCCAATGCAGAGCTGCAATTACCGGCTATGAGCATAGAACTGGCCGCCAACTGTGTGGGTAAATCGGTAAGTATGTACCAGCGCGCGCAGAATGTGTCGGGGGGCTCCGGTTATTACCGGGTCACCGTACCCGGCATTGGTTATGAATTTCCTCTGTTAGTGAACTATCGCCTGCACCGCCACGACAAAACAAGTGTGTACGATGTGTACGCGGTAGCTGGCGGCGCGGCTGAGTGGTTCCTGCAAGAGCAGGGTATCTCTACTACCGTGTCTGCTTCGGGTTCTCAGTCGTTATCAGTAGAAGGTGGCTACAAGGGCCGTAAAACACAAGGCTTGGCGGTGGCCATTGTGGGTTTTAAAATAAAAGCGGTATTGAAAAATGCAGGCCTGGTAGACTACGGCGCTACGTTTCATCTGCCGCTGCAGGCGACCGGGCCGTACACGTCTACCGCTACCTATGCCAGTGGTACGGCCAGCCAGCTTTTCAGCAACCGGGTATATGTACATCCCTCTTATATAGATGTGCGGCTCTGCTATTATTTGCTGAACCTGGACCGCAAAGGTAAGCGGATACGCTACCGGGGCAACTAACGCTCTTTCACTCCGTCAGCTACTCTTTCGCCTTTCCGTACACCCGCTCCAGAAGGGAAAGGAGGGGACTGGTCATAAAGGTGGTGACCAGCGCCATGATCACCATCATGGCAAATATCTCCTGCGAGAGGATGCCGAGGTCGAGCCCGATGTTGAGGATGATGAGTTCCATCAGTCCGCGCGTGTTCATCAGTGCGCCTATGGCCAGGCTGTCGTGGGCGCTTTCTCCCGCTATGCGTGCGGCCAGCGCGCTGCCACCCAGTTTACCGGCTATGGCCACCAGTGTAATGAGCAGGCATACCGCCCAAAGCGAGGGATTGCTGAGCAGGCCTATCTGCGTGCGCAGCCCGGTGAAGATGAAGAAAATGGGCAGCAGCATTACCAGGGCCACATCTTCTATCTTGCTGATGATAAGGTGCCGGAAGTTCCACTCCAGCGGCATGATAACACCTGCCATGAAGGCGCCGAACAACGCATGTATGCCCGCCACTTCCGCGCCGTAAGCGCTGGCCAGCAGCACCACGAATATCAGTGCTATGGTGGAGCGTTTCACCTGGCGGTCGTTCGTTTTTTCGGTAGAGAGTTTTTTAAGGAAAGGGCGCACGACCAGCAGCATTACCAGCACGTAGGCCGCCGCCAGCCCGAGGGTAACTACCGAAGAGCTGACCGAGCTCGCCTTTACTATGGCGATAACCACCGCCAGTATGCACCAGCCGGCTATATCGCCCCAGGCGGCGCTGATGATAGCGATGCTGCCCATGCGGGTCTGCGCGAGGCCCCGCTCCCGGATGATGCGCGCCAGCACGGGAAAGGCGGTAATGCTGAGCGCGATGCCGATGAACAATGCAAAGGCGTGAAACGGTATGCCCGGCGGGCAATAACGCTCATACAATACAAAGGAGAGCAACACGCCCAGTGCATAGGGCACCACAATACTGATGTTGCTGATGAGCATGGCTGAGCGGGCCTTCTTGCGGATAATGCTGAGGTCCAGCTCCATGCCTATTACGAACATAAAAAGCACGAGGCCTACCTGGCTCAGCATCTGCAGGTGGTGCAGGGAAGCGGGTGGAAACACAAAGGCGTTGAAGGCGGGAAACAGCGCCCCCACGAACGATGGCCCCAGCAGTATGCCCGCCAGTATCTCTCCCATAACGGCCGGCTGGCCGATACGGCGCATGGCCCATCCGCAGAGCTGTGCGGCTACTATAATAGTAATGAGCTGGAGCAGGAATACCGCCAGCGGGTGGGAGAGCGCTTCGTGTACCTGTGGTGCGGCAAGGGGGAACATAGCCGCAAAGGTAACAGGCGGAAGGAAAGTATGTAATAATAAATATTGGGTTAACCTCTTACAATGCCTCCGAAAATGGATTACGATAAAAATTATATTACTGGGATATTATAATTTTTAATCGCTATTTCCTAAATTGTTAAATCAAATGTTAAAAATCAAACACCATATCGTTATTTAATACCTGTTAAGTATGCAAATGAAATTACTCATTAAAGTGTTGGCTATTGGCCTATTACCATCAGTTTGCAGCGCAGCGCCCGGGGCGGCAAAGGTACCTTCATCGGTGCCGGAACAGACGCGGAGCCTGTACTTCATGGAAAACAAGGGTCAGATAGTAGACCAGAACTACCAGCCACGGACGGATATTGATTTTAACCTGGCGGGAAAGGGATTTGCCGTGTTTGTAGGGCAGGGGCAGATGCACTACCAGTTTGATAAGCTGGAGAACGCTGAAGCCATTAACGCCCAGAAAAACAAACAGCCCGTTCCCGACGAAGAACCGGTAAAAGAAATACACAGTTATTACCGGGTGGATGTGGAACTGGTAGGAGCCAATAAAAAGGCACTTGCCGTTGCGGAAAACCGCCAGCCCGACTACGATATGTATTACCTGGAAAGCGCTCCGAACGGGGTGAAGGTAAACGGGTACGCCCGGGTAGTGTATAAAGATGTGTACCCCAACATTGACTGGGTGCTGTACAGCAAAAAAGGTGACTTTAAATACGAGTTCATTGTACACGAGGGTGGTAACCCCGCCGATATAAAAGTTCGGTTCAACGGTGCTACCAAGCTGGATGTTTCCAAAGAAGGGAACTTTACCATCACTACGCCTTTCGGAACGATCACCGACCAGGCCCCTCTTTCTTTTGACGCTACAGGCCGCAAGGTATCTTCTGACTTTGTACTGAACGGTAATGAACTGACTTACAAACTGGGCAAGTATTCCGGTGAACTGACCATAGACCCTACTGTAACCTGGGGTACGTACTATGGCGGTAACTCTTCTTCAAACGACTACGTATATAGTGTGGCCGTTACTCCTAATGGAAATGAAATTTACATAGGGGGATATACGTCCAGCACTACCAATATTGCCACTACCGGTTCTTACCAGGCGAGTTACTCCCAAACTTCGTACACCGATGGTATGCTGGTGAAATTCAATGCCAGCGGCGTACGCCAGTGGGGTACTTATTACGGTGGCAACAGCACTACTTACGAGTATTGTTATTCTATAGCGCTTGACCCATCGGGCAATGTGTTTCTTTCCGGCCGTACCAATAATTCCACCGCTGGGGTGATATCCTCAGGTTCTGTCCAGCAGATTTCTTTTTCCGGTACGTATGACTGTTTCCTGGTGAAATTTAATAATGCTGGTACCCGCCAATGGGGAACTTACCTGGGAGGTACTGGTGATGACTATGCATATGGATTAGCTTGCGATAATAACGGTGACATTTATATTTGTGGGTACACCTACAGTCCTACTAACTTTACTACACCTTTTGCCTATCAACCAACGTTTAGTGTGGGGCCTGATGCATTCCTGGTTAAATACAACACCAGTGGTACCCGCCTGTGGGGCACCTACTATGGTGGAGACAATACTGACTTAGGAACATCCTGTACTGTAGATGCTTCCGGAAACCCATATCTCACTGGCTATACGTATAGTGTCATAAACATTTCCTCTACCGGTGCTCACAAGAGTTCTTATAGTGTAGGTACTGATAACCAAGATGGCTTTCTCGCTCGTTTTAATGGCTCTACCGGAGCCCGTCTTTGGGGCACCTATTTTGGTGGAACAGGTGGCGATGTAGGTTATGGTATAGCTGCATCCAAAACAGATAGCTGTCACGTTTACTTATTCGGTTCTACTACTTCAACCAGCAGTATCGCTCTGGGCTCAGTATATCAGTCTACATATTCTGGTGGTGCAGATGCCTTCCTAACTAAGTTTGACAGCAGCGGTACCCAGGTGTGGGGAACATACTACGGGGGCAGCAACGCCGAGTATCTCTACTATGGTGGACCAATGTTGGCTACCGATCTCAATGGAAATATTTTTGTGGGTGGTGTAACTCTCAGTGGTAACAATATTGCGACTAATGGTATCTACAATACTCACTATAGTGTGAATAGCTATGATGCCTTCTTTGGCAAGTTTACCTCGGGTGGCCAGCTTAGCTGGGGCTCGTACTATTGCGGTAATAGTACCGATTACTTGTATGGTATTGCCACCGACCTGTTCGGTAACATGTATGCCTGCGGTATGACCTTCAGTACTGTGCAAGTAGCGACTACAGGTACACACCAACCCAGCATGTCTACCAGCCCCGACGGCTACCTGGTAAAAGTACAGGACTGCGCCATACCGGCCATGCCGGGTACCATAACCGGCGCCACTACGGTATGCCAGGGTACCAGCCAGACTTACAGCATAGCTGCTGTAACCGGCGCCACCTCCTACATATGGAGCCTGCCCAACGGCTGGACCGGAACCAGCACTACCAACTCTATAACGGTAACACCGAGCGCGACCAGCGGCCAGGTGCGGGTACGCGCGGCAGTAGCCTGCGGCGCCAGCCCCTGGAGTACGCTGAGTGTAACAGCGCTGCCGGCCCCGGGAGCTACTATTACGCCATCGGGCCCCACTACCTTCTGTGCCGGTGCTAATGTAACCCTTACCGCCAATACCGGAACAGGCTACACGTATATATGGAAGCAAGGCACTACCGTGCTGGGCACTACTACCAATGCCCACGTGGCGAACGCTACGGGCAACTACACCGTAGAAGTAACCAACCCCGGAAATGGTTGTATCTCTACATCGGCAGTAACCGGTGTAACAGTGAACCCGAACCCGGTGATCAACTTCCCTTCGCTTTCCGCTACCTGTACCAATAACGCTATCGTGAACCTGATGGCTACACCAAGCGGTGGTACCTACACCGGCGCCGGCGTAAGCGGAACACAACTGAACCCGCTGAACGCAGGCCCTGGCATCCACTCGGTAATATACAGCTACACCGATAACAACGGTTGTACCAGCACCGGTAGCCAGAGCATAACAGTGAACCCCGCCCCGGTAATCAACTTCCCGGCGCTGAGTGATATATGTGCCGACAACCCGCTGACACTGAACATGGCCACACCTCCGGGTGGTACCTACACCGGTACAGGCGTATCGAACGGCGTGTTCAATCCCCTGGTATCTGGTACCGGTAACTTCAACATTACCTATACCTATACCGACATGAACAACTGTACCGCCAGCGACATGAAGGTGCAGCACGTAGACCCGCTGACAGCGGTGAACTTCCCGTCTATCTCCGCAAAATGTATAGACGCTCCTATCGTGAACCTGATGGCTACGCCGGCAGGTGGTACGTTCTCCGGAACCGGTGTTACCGGTACGCAGTTCAACCCGGCCATAGGCGCGGGCAGCCACGTTATCCATTATGACTACACCAATGGCTTTGGCTGTACCACTCACGACAGTGAAACGATAGTAGTGAACGCCCTGCCGGTAATGAACTTCCCTGCACTGGGTAGTGTGTGCGACAACGCTCCCGTAACTATGGCCGCTACCCCTGCGGGTGGTATGTACACCGGCCCTGGTACATCGGGCACCACCACTACGCTGAATACTACTTCCGCTGGTCCTGGTATGCACGCTATTACCTACACGTACACTGATGCCAATACTTGTACCAACAGCACTACTACTACTGTAGATATCCATCCGCAGCCCGTTATTACCTCGCAGCCTTACCTGTACATAGAAATATGCGCCGGTGAAGCCCTGGCTACCAACGTAGGAGCCGTAAGCGTAGGTAGCTACCAATGGACGCAAAATGGTGTGAACATAGCCGGTGCCAACTCCAATACATATGTAGTGCCGGTAACCAATACTACACACTCTGGTAACTACAATGTAATTATTACCGGTACCGGAGCCTGCTCTACTACGCAGATACTTTCTAGCCCTACAGCGGTGCTGGTGAACGCAAATCCTGCGGTGAACCTGACCCCGGGCAGCGATACTATATGCGTGGGCGACACCCTGGTACTGAACAGTGGCCTTACCAGCGGAATGAGCTACCAGTGGAAGGAAAACGGTATCAACATCAGCGGCGCTACCAGTCCTACTTACGGAGTAGCTACCGCCGGTGTGTACAAAGTAACCGTAACCAGCCTCACTACGGGATGTGTTACTACATCTCCTGAAGCTACCATAGGGGTGAATCCATCACCAAGCGAGAACATTACGCACAGCGGTATCACTGAGTTCTGCGACGGCGGTGTACTGGCTATAACAGCTACCGATACCACTACCGGAACTACCTTCCAGTGGCAGAACGGTGGTGTGGACATCAGCGGTGCCAACAACACTACTTACAACGCCAACACTACCGGCCTGTACACTGTAGTGGTTACCAACACCTATAACTGTTCGCGCACATCCGCTGAAGTAGCTGTAATAGTGAACCCACTGCCTACACCTACGGTAACCGTACTGGATGCCTTTGGCAAAATGACCGTGAACCAAACCTACAATGCTTACCAGTGGAACCTGAATGGCAACCCAATCGGTGGAGCTACCAGCCAGGAATACCAGGGAACGCAATCGGGCAACTACAGCGTAACAGTAACCGACAGCAATGGCTGCCAGGCTACATCGCAGGTACTGAACCCGACTGCTGTCAGCAGCGTAGCCGGTAACAGCAACTTTGTACTGTACCCGAACCCGAACAGCGGCTCGTTCTTTATAGATGGTACTTTTGCCAGCAATGATGGTAAAGTGTCGTTCGAGATAGTAGACGCTACCGGCAAACTGGTGTACAAAGAAGAACTGAAAATAAGCGGCGACAAACTGCACCATCAGCTGGACATCAACCAGGTGGCAGCAGGCGCTTACCTGATACGCATCGTGTCAGACAGCGGCCGCGAAGCAATACCGTTCGTGAAACGCTAGTTTCTTTTCATTTGCATATACAAAAGATAGCCCTCCGAGTTCCGGGGGGCTATCGCTTTTTTACAGGTGGTGCTTATTGCTGTGCCTGCAGCAGTTGCAGCAGGTCGTTTTTGGTATTGGCTTCGGCGGGAGATTTGTCTTTTCGCCAGCGCAGGATGCGGGGGAACCGCAGCGCGATGCCCGACTTGTGCCGGGGAGAGGGGTTGATACCTTCGAAGCCGATTTCAAACACCTGGAAGGGTACTACGCTGCGCACCGGCCCGAATTTATCGGTGGTGTTCTTTTTTATCCAGTTGTCTACTTCGTTCAGCTCTTTGTCGGTAAGTCCGGAATAAGCTTTGGCAAACGGCACCAGTTCGTCTCCGTCCCATACGGCCAGGGTGAAGTCGGTGTACATATTGGCGCGGCGGCCGTGGCCGCGCTGGGCGTATATCAGTACCCCGTCTACCGACAGCGGGTCTACCTTCCACTTCCACCAGTCGCCTTTCTTGCGGCCGGTTTTGTAGGGGCTGTTTTTTCGCTTCAGCATCAGCCCTTCGCATTGGTGGTCGCGGGCGCGCAACCGTTCTGCAGCTACCTCGTCCCAGCTAGCGGCCTCCACCAGCGGGGAAAGAAGCAATGGCGTTTCACCCACCCGCCGGCTTACTTCGTCCAATACCTGTTGTAAGAGCGCTCTACGCTCGCTGAGCGGCCGGTGGCGTATGTCGTTCCCATCGTACTCCAGCAGGTCGTAGCACATCATAGCCAGGGGAGCTTCCTGCAGGGCTTTGCGGGTAATGTTCTTGCGCCCTATGCGTGTTTGCATTACGTGGAAGGGGAGGATGTTGCCGTTCTTAACCGGCAGTATTTCGCCATCCAGCACCGTACCCGGCGGAAGGACGTCTTTAAGCGGATGAAACTCCACGAACTTTTCAGTGAGCAGGTCCTCGCCGCGGCTCCATACAAAGAGTTCGGCTCCCCTTACTATCAGTTGGCCGCGTATACCGTCATACTTCCGTTCTATTTGCCATTCGTTGGGGTCGCCCAGTTCTTCCGGTGTTGTTTCCAGTTGGTAGGCCAGGTAAAAAGGGTAGGGCCGCGAACTGTCGCTATCGGCCGCTGCGTCGGAAAGCAGCATTGGTAACGTCGTTTCTGCCGGCGACCATTGGCCGCTGAGGCGGTGCGCCACCACATTTTCGTCTATGTTGAAATGGCGGGCAAGCGCCTTAATGATGATTTTCGCCGAGACACCCACCCGGAAACCACCGGTAATCAGCTTGTTGAATACGAATAGTTCCGGCTTAGACAACATTTTCCAGGTGCCGGTGATATAGGCTTTTCGTTCGCTGTCGTCTTTGTCTTTCAGGGCAATAAGGTTGTTTATTACCTCGTGCAGGTGTAGCTCCTGCAGGGCGTGGCCGGGGTTTTCCGGCAGCAGCAGCGACAAAGTTTCCGCCAGGTCTCCCACCACGTGATAAGATTCCGCTATCAGCCAGCCGGGTATGTCCCGCTGTTCGGTACACC
Organism: Flavipsychrobacter sp.; assembly: GCA_016786665.1. Taxonomy (GTDB): domain Bacteria; phylum Bacteroidota; class Bacteroidia; order Chitinophagales; family Chitinophagaceae; genus MKUN01. Next base: position 12,691 of record JAEUVZ010000013.1, on the reverse strand, counting down.
AGGCCCATAGCTCGCTGGTCTTTACCGTTCGCCTGGGCCTGTTACCGGTGAGCAGCGCTACGGTCCATACGGCATCTTTCGGCTCGGCGGCCTGTAAATAGCGGACGAGCGCGTCTATCTTTTCATTGATAGACGTGGTTTGGTCTATAGCGGTGAATAATTTACTGAATGCTCTCATCGCTCCCCGTTGTTTGTTCCGCATCGGCGGTATCCTCGGCCTGCTCGCCGGTATAGAGGGTTTCTACCTCCACGGCGTTCAATGAATAGTGCTCCCGCAGCCAGCGGGCGTAGGATGCTTTATAACCGTGTGTTACATATACATTCTCCGCGCCTGTCTCGCATATGGCGGTGTTAAGTTGTTCCCAGTCGGCATGGTCTGAAAGAACGAAGCCCCGGTCTGCCCCCCGCCTGCGGCGCGTGCCCCTGAGCTGCATCCACCCGCTGCAGATACCTACCCGGTAAGGCTGCAATTTCCGCAGCCAGGGAGTACCCGCTGCGGATGGGGGCGCTATGATCATAGCGCCGTTTATTTCTTTCCGGTCGGTAGCGGCCTCTATGCGGATGGTTTCGGGCAGATGGCCGCCGTTGGCCCGGTACACCTGGTTCAGATTGTCAACCGCACCATGCGTATATATAGCGCCTATGGATGGGTCCAGGTGCCGGATAACCCGCTGCGCTTTGCCCAGCGCATAAGTGAGCAGCACGGAGTTCTTTCCTTCAGCCTGGTTGGCCCGCCACCATTGGTTGATGTCGTCATACACCTCCTGTGCAGCCGGGAACTGGTAAACGGGCAGCCCAAAGGTGCTTTCGGTAATAAAGTGATGGCAGCGCACCGGCTCAAACGGCTGGGTGATGCCATCGTGCTGTAGTTTGTAGTCGCCGCTCACTACCCACACATCGCCTTTGTATTCCAGTCGCACTTGTGCCGATCCCCATATATGACCGGCGGGGTGGAGGCTGATGCGCACGCCGTTAACCTCCAAAGCTTCGCCATACTCTATACCCTGGGCCTGTATATCGGCCCCCAGCCGGAAACGCAGTACTGGTACCGACAGGTGATGCGCCAGGTAGCTACCCATGCCATAACGGGCGTGGTCGGAGTGGGCGTGCGTGATAATGGCGTTCTTAACCGGGCGCCAGGGGTCTATGTACAGGCCGGCGCGCTCGCAGTAGATGCCATTGTTGTTAAAAGTGAGCATAGTGCTGTTCGCAATCAGATTTACAAAACCATACCATTATTCCTGTTTCAGCTTCTTCGTCTGCCGGAAATAGAAGGTAAAAAGCAGGAAGATGAAGTGAACGGCCTCGTAGGCCAGCAGGTAGCTGAACCGGCGCAGGGGCGTATACTTTGCCAGGTAGGTATCGTCTGTTACCTGCACGCAGTCGTTGGCTATTATATCTTTCATCCGCTGCGCTACCGTGTTCGCGAAAGGTTCGTTGTTGATATCCAGGTTCAGCTCCATGCTGGCATAGGCGCTGATGTTGTTTACATTATAAGAACCTATGGTGACCAGTTGGCCGTCGGCCACGGCCATTTTGCCATGCAGCACGGTCTTGCCATACTCATATACCTCTATGCCGTGCCGGAACAGGCGGCGGTAAATATATCGCTCCGCCGATTTGGCTATCCGTACATCAGAGACGCCGGTGAGTATCAGCTTTATTTTTACCCCGCGGGCGGCGGCGTCAAACATTTTGCGCAGCAGCTTTCTGCCCGGCCAGAAGTAGCTGGAAAGGAGTATCACTTCTTCCCGGGCGGCACCAAACAGGTGCATGTAGCTTTGGTACACCTGCATGCGTCGTTGTATCCAGTCGTTTACACGTATGCGCACCAGGCATTCTTCCATTTCAGGAAGGTGGGTGGGGGGCAGGGTAGCACAGGGCCTGCGCCGCTGTGAGCCGTTCCATATATAGCAGCAGTAGGCTTCTATCTCAGGCCCTGTTTCTCCCGTAGCATGCACGGCCCAGTCCAGCCAGGCGGGTATCCCGTTGAAGTCGTTGTAGCGGTTGCTGATATTAATACCGCCTACCAATGCGTGAAGCCCGTCTACCGCCAGTATCTTGTGGTGCATTCTGCGGCCTATGTAGAAGTTATTGCTGCGGAAGAGCGGCTCAAAAAAGCTGAATTGAATACCGCTGCTTTTCCACCGGCTGATGATGCCCGGAGAAAGGTGGCGGGATGCGTAGCCATCCAGCAGTACATATACGGTCACATTTCGGCGCGCAGCCCTTATAAGGGCATTAGCTATGCGTTGCCCTGTTTCATCGCTGTCAAAAATATAGGTCTGCAGATGTATGGAGCTGTTCGCTTTATCTATCAGCTCTTCCAGCAGCCCGAAGTAGGGTGCTCCGCCGCGCACCAGTGTCACCTGGTTGTGCCGGGTATATTCAAAGTCTTTTTTCTTCCTGCGCGCCATATCCCTTAAGGATACTATAAATATACTGCCTTTAGCCCGCTATTGCTCCCGCACTTTTATCTTTTAGCATTCACCATATCTGGGTTGCCCATTTTCCCGGCCTGGTAGTCGCGTATACAGCGATTGATTTCTTGCTCATTGGTCATTACAAAAGGCCCATAGGCGTACACCGGCTCGTTGTGGGGCTGTCCGCCCAGCACCAGCATTTCCGCACCCGCTTCGCTGAAGATATTGATGTAGTTCTTTCCCCGCTCGTACAATGCTACCTGGTTGGCGGTTATCTCTTTGCGCCCCTCTGTTTCTATGTTGCCTTTTATTACGTATATAAAGGCGTTGTGGTTCGCCTCTACGGGTATTTCCATTTTAGCGCCCGGCTTCAGGTTTATGTGGTAGTAGAACACCGGGAAGAGGGTTTCTACCTTAGAGCGCGCCCCCAGCAGTTCGCCCAGCACTACCTTGGCGTGGTAGTCGGCATGGGTGAGTTCGGCCATTTTTTCGGGGCGGAAAACTTCGGTGGCCGGCTCTATAAATTTATCCTTTGCCGCCATGTTCAGCCATATCTGGAAGCCGTGGTACAAGCCACCGTCGTCGTAGAGTTTCTGCCCCGTTTCCTCCATATGTATAGCGCCGCGCCCGGACGTGAACATCATGAAATCGCCCTTACCTATCTGGAAGTCGTAATTCAGGCTATCCCGGTGGTGGCCGTTGCCCGCCAGGAAGTAAGTGGTGGGTATCACCCCGGCATGTGGGTGTGCTTCTACCCGCAGGGGTGGTGCTTTAGGGTCTACCTCTACCGGCCCGAATTCATCAAAGAATACATACGGAGACACATAATCATTATGGTCGCCGGCAAAGGCACGGAGTACCGGCAGTGTACCTACCATTGTTTTGTTGGCGTTCAGTACACGGTACACCTTTCTGCTGTTGGTTTCTCCCACCAGTCCTGATGTGGCCTTTATCAATCCCGGGAAAGCTACGGATGCACCAATGATCGCCGAGCCTTTTATGAATTCTTTCCTTTTCATGTATGTACATTTAATTACCCTAAAGGTACGATAGCTTTTACTATTTGCGAATGATGCGGGTATTGCTATCGCTTATAATAGGCCAGGAGCTGAAGTGGTTAATGGTACAGTTTTGATGTGCAAGAAGGCAAAGCACCTGCTATGACATCAGAAAACAAGACTCCGGCAGCTCAGCGGTTCAGCCTCTTTATACCGGAACACCATGAAGGAAAACAAAATGATATCAGCCACGTAGTAACACTGGATACCGTAGAGGAGGCGGCAAAATGCTTTGTAAGGGCCTACAAGCGGCTGTTTAACCCTAAGATTTGGCACCAGGTAGGCGGGGCGCTGAGCGCAGAGGTAAGCCTGCGAAATGCCAATGGCAGCAAAGAGCGCGACCTAGCCGAAGTGAACGACCACTACCGTATAGACATACCCGGCCCGGGCACCCGGGTGGGCGATGGGTACGATTGGGTGGTAGTGGAGGCGATAGAAGACCACCACGATGCCTCCGCCGCGGAAGAGTGGATGGGACTGCGACTGCGCCCCTGCCGCAACCCGGAAACGAACGAAGGCGACATCGCTCACTTCTTCCAGGATAAGGCTACTTCCACGTTTATTATACACCGGCAGGGTACCAGCGTTACGGCATCCTATCACGGGCGCAACGAGGTGCCCAATACTCATACAGCATCGGGCATTGATAATCTTCGTAATCGGGTGGTTACTTCGGGAGCCATGTCGGGCTTATCGGAAGCGCAATGGTCGGCGCTGATGAAGGGCTTTCTGCAAGAGGAGATAGGCGGCTAAAGCGGAGGTTGGTATGGTGTTTTATCTTCAGCGGAGGGAGCGCTTATCAGCATATCAATATGGATACGAACCTTGCCCGTACAGCAGGCGAAGTGTCTTCCTGTAAAATAGTACACAATAGCTTATGAAGAAGAAGGTAACATTTAAAGGATTGTGGGGCGTGCTGAAAGAAATGTTCCAGGGCGTATCGGAGCATAAGGTCACAAAGCTCAGCGGGTCGCTGGCGTATTATACGGTGTTCTCCATGGGGCCGCTGCTGGTGGTCATCATTTCGCTATGCGCCCTGTTCCTGGAGCGGGAAGCGATAGAAGGGGAGATATACGGGGTACTGAGAGGCTTTGTAGGCAATGATACAGCGCTGCAACTGCAGGAGATAATACAGAACGCGGCTATAACGGACAAAAGCATGCTGGCCACCATTATAGGCGTGGTAACGCTGCTGATAGGGGCCACTACGGTCTTTTCAGAGATACAGGATTCTATCAATACCATATGGGGGCTGAAAGCGAAGCCGAAGAAAGGCTGGCTGAAATTATTGCGCGACCGGTTCCTGTCGTTTTCCATAATCGTGAGCCTCGGTTTCCTGCTGCTGGTATCGCTGGCGGTAACAGGGGTGATCGAGGGGCTAAGCGGCAGGCTGCAGGCACGTTTTCCCGATGTTGCAGTGGTATTGTTCTACATACTGAACCTGGTAGTGACGCTGCTGGTGAGCACGGCTATATTCGCCGTCATTTTTAAGGTATTGCCCGACGCCCGCATTAAGTGGAAGGATATATTTTGGGGAGCGGTGGTTACCGCAGTCCTCTTTATGATAGGCAAGCTGGGTATATCGCTTTACATTTCTCAAACCGAAGTAGGGAGTACCTATGGCGCTGCGGGCTCCCTGGTAGTGCTGCTGGTGTGGGTGTATTATTCTTCCATCATTCTATACCTGGGGGCGGAATTTACCCGGGCATATGCCCTGGCATACGGTTCCGCCATTCACCCGAACGATTACGCGGTAGTAACGAAAGAAGTAGTAGTAGAGCAAGGCAAGCGAACGATACAGGAAGTGGAAGAACAAAAGGACACGAAGAAAAGAGGATAATACATTCAGAGCCCCCATATGCGGATCTGCTGAACATAAAGTGCCCTGTAACTATTTTGAATACGACAAAACCCACGCATAGTGTGGGTTTTGTTTTCCGCGGAGAGAGAGGGATTCGAACCCAATCATGCACATTAGTTCTCCCCCACCAAAACCCCAAAATCTCTTGCTGCAAATGCTTTATCAACATTTGAACGGCAACTTATTTCTTAGACAACATGCCGAACACATCGCCGCCTGTTGGATCGTTGTGATTTGCGTTCAAATTATTAGGTAAGTTAGTTTTTAGAAAATCGTAACGAAGCGGCCGTCAAATTCTTTCTGTGACACGTACCAGAAAAATCCCTTGCAAGTAAGCCGTAACACCTCTGCGATCATCGGGCGCTACCATTTTTTAAATGGCCATTGATTTAAAAATTCACCTATTGCGGATTAACGTTATAACTAGTCATTATTACCTAATAGTGACCCCAACATATATTCAATATTTTAAAAACAACACTCTCTGAGGTTGCAATCTATTGATTATCAATTTCTCTTCTTATTTAAAAAAATTATCGCACTCCGTCTTTTGACTGTTGACTGATGAGTTTCTGCTACATAGCTTTGATGAAACTATTTCATGTGTTGCCGCAAAGAGATAGATAAAAGCAGTCATTAGGGGGGGTCTCTGCTTTTTCAGTAATGCAAGATTGAAGTGATTTTATTTTTCACCTTTAAATATACGCATATGAGAAATCAAAGAGTCCTTACCCTGTGCGGTATTGTATTTATGCTCTGTATGGGTGTGCTGGCCAGGGGGCAGACACCTATTACTATTAACGGGTCCGACACCGTTTGTAAGAACAACATAGAGTCTTACAGCATTACCACCACTCCGGGCATCAGCTACACCTGGAACGTCACGGTAGCCGGTTCTGTCGTCAGCACCAGCACTGTGGGAAGTACGCAGAGTACCGACATCCTTTGGACTGGTGTCGGACCTGCAACTATTACTGTAATGGGATACAATTCCGGTATGGCGCTTGTACAGTTGGGTACTAAGAATGTTTACGTGGTAAACCCGCCGAACATCTTCCTTACCAGCAGCGCCCAAGTGGCCTGCACTGAACTGGATTCGGTGACGTATGACCTCCGCGACGAAGAGGGCTGCGCGAAATACTGCGAATTCAGCCAGGTGACCTATACGGCCAACGGAGACGAGACCGGCAGCTTTCACTGGAACGTGACAGGCGCGGTGAGCTTTACACCGATGGGCAATACCGTTGTGGTGAATTGGGGAGCCGCGGGCTTCGGGAGCATTACTGTAACGGACACGTCGGAGTTCGGCTGCATCGTTACGGTAACAAAATGTATCGAGATCATAGCGCGGCCTAATGCGTTGTTTGGCACACAGCCCCTGGCGGTGAACGACACGGTCTATATCTGTGACAGTACCAATGTTGTCTTCACAGACAGTTCTACCGGTTCCAATACATCGCCGATAGTATCATGGCTATGGAATTTTGGTGATGGTACTACCAGTACACAACCAGGAACGAATTACAACCCGCTTTCTCACCAATATACGGGCCCCGGCACTTTCCTGGCAACCCTGGTGGTGACCAATCTCTGCGGTTGCAGCGATACGGACAGCGTGTGGGTGGTAGTGGCTCCTGAAGTAGGCGTGCAAATACAATGCCCCTCCGTTGTCTGTGAATTTGACACCGCCACCTATAGCGTAGCTAGCTGCGGTACGTGGGATGTTACCGGCGGCACGGTAGTATCGTCGAATGCAACAACGGTAGTAGTGGTGTGGGACAACGTAGGCATATCCGGGTTCGGGTATGTAACCTTTACCCCATCTGCCGCATGTGCACCGCTGTGCCCGCAACCTACCACCATAAAGGTGCCGGTAGTAAAGCAGAATGGCACAATAACGGGGCCTGTATTCGTATGTCCGTACACCGCCTATGTGTATAAGTTGCCACAATGGCCCAGTACTGAATATAACTGGTATGTGACCTCCAGCAACGGTGCAGTGCTTAGTGCCTCAGACCAGCCGAACGAGATAATACTCAACAGCGGATACGCGACCGGCACACCGCAGAACATAGTGCTTAAAGTGAATTATAAAAACACATTGCTGGGCTGTGGCGGACTTGCAACGATAAATATCACCGTGCTGCCACTGGCATATATCACGGGGCCAGAGACCGTTTGCCTTAACAGCAACGCGACCTACAACCTGTCACCCGGAAGCTATACGGGCGACTGGACGCTGACCTACCCGGATAACTCAACAGCTACCGCAACAGGTACGAACACATTCAACGGAACCTTCAACCAGGTGGGTACTTACTACCTTACCTTAACGAGCCCGACGAACAGCTTTTGCCCGCCGACGCCCGTGCAGATAAATGTGTATCCTCCGCCGCCACCTCCGGATGCGATAAACGGACCGACCATCATTTGCAGAGGTGTGCCCCTGCAATACACCGCAACTAACAGCATACCCGGAACGATATTCGTTTGGGCGGCTGTGAACGGCAGTGTCACACCCACTTCAGGAGATGTGACCTACGCTACCTTTCTGCCTAACAGCGGTCCATTCTCTATTATGGTATGGAGAGAAGAAACGGCCAACCCACATTGTCCCTCTGACACCCTCATACTTCCGCTCGATACGCCGATAGTTACCCCTGTAATAGCAGGGCAGGATACGGTGTGCCCGAGCACTTATGAGCCGTACACCGCAGGCTATATGGATGGGGAAGCCTACTTTTGGGAAATACTTCCTCCTTATGAGAACTCCGGCAGTATCAGCCCGGTAAATGGTTCGCCAAACGTGACCATACTCTGGAACGACATGGGCAGCAGCGGCCTCGCAGTGAAGCTGGGGGTGCGCGTGCGTAAATGCACCGGGTGGTACGTAGACACAATGGACGTGTTCATACGCGGCATACCTTCACTCTCGCTGAGCATACCCGATACCGCCTGCGCAGATGACATAGTGAACATGAGCCTGCTGCCAAGCAATATAGTTGGCACAGGAACAGTCATCTCCTGGGACTTTGGTGATGGCGTGGTACAGACAGGCGGCGTGAACATAACGCATGTGTACACTACATTCCCCGGCACAGGGCCAATACCGTACACCGTAACAGTGACAGTGACCAACCCTTACGGATGTACCGGCACCTATGTAGTAAGCGACCAGATATACATAAAGCCTTCCCCGGTAGCATATATATCGCCGGCGGGGCCGCATATATTCTGCGACCAGCCAACCTTCTCCGTTCCGCTGAACGCTACGATACAATCGGGCTATGGAACTGCAACGAACTATGCCTGGTACTGGAGCGGAAACTCACTGCCGTTCTCAAGCTGCCTGGCTTGCACTACGCAGAACATAACCGAAACAAATTACGGCTTAGGCAATTATTTCGTGATTGTGACCAATTCGTTCGGGTGCAGCGATACCACCAACATCGTTCAGTTCAGGGAAGACTGCCCGGATACGTGCGAGGCGGAATTCCCGATAGACTTCACCATTGACGTGAACATGGTGGCCTGCGGTGAAGTGAAGCTGACGGGTAACGAGGCCAATGAATACTACGGCAACTGGTACACACCGGGCGCAGCCACCACCACAGGCGGCAACCCGGCGACGGTGACCTATGACGTGGCAGGCATATACAGCGCCACTTACGTGGCTGCTGTGCCATCTGCCGATGGTGACACATGCTTCGCAGATACTACGGTGAGCTACCTGATACCGTATATAGCCGACCTGCTCTACGATATAACCTGTGATGTAGGCAACCCGGGGTACTACAAGGTGACGCTGATAGACCACAGCAGCTTCTTCCCGGGCATAGGGCTTACTTACACGTTCAAGATAAACGGCAGCATAGTGCAGAGCAGCACTACGCTGACCACTTATACCACCAGCCTGCCTTTTGGCACCTACACGCTGGGGCTGGAGATAACGGACGGCAGCTACTTTACCTGTACGGACAATGCGATCATTAACATCCCGCACTGGCCTGTAGCTAATTTTACCTGGTATCCCGCGCCTAACCCTATATGTGCGATAGATACAGGTGCACAGTTTACCAACTTAAGTACAGGAACAGGACTTAGCTTCTGGTGGACATTTGGTGACGGATCGAGCAACAGCCAAGCCAACCCTAATAAGGTTTGGGCCAACGGCGGTAATAAAACGGTAGTTTTAACGGCAACTGATGAATATGGATGTACCGATCAAAAAGTGCAGATTGTACAGGTTGTACCAGATGTGTTAGTTGAGGGGTATCTAACTAAACTGCCTAATACAGCCTGCGAAGGTAATCCAATAACTCTACAATATAACCCAATGTTTACTATTGATTATCCAACGAATTATCAATGGATGTTAAGTCAATCCGTATACGGTTATACAACTGTTCCTAGCAAGAACGTGTTCACTACCGGAGCCTACTGGGCGATAGGCACTAATGCTAACTACTGCAAGGTAGTGACGGACGTAGTGCCTGTCAACTTCGTAGAAGTACCCGAAGCAAATATAACCGGCGACAACTACTACTGCACCGGGGAGCAAATGGCGCTATCGGCCTATGCCGGCCCGGGCCCTATCAGTTATTTCTGGAGCGTGGATGGTGGCCCGTGGATACCGGGCACATCGGAATGGACTACTACCTACTACAGCCCCGGCGTACACACCTTCCAGGTGAAGATACGGGTACCAGACGGGCTGGGTGGCTTCTGCGAGGATATCAGCGGCATTGTGACCGTGACGATATACCCTCCGCCGCCGCCGCCGGTGGTGACCTTTAATATGATAGACTGCCCCAGCTATATGCTGGAATTCAACGGCAGTAATATAGTGCCGGGCACCTACAACTGGAGCAACGGGCTGAGCGGCACGCCGGTGTATGTCTTCCAGGGTGGAGACTACATCTGCCTGTTCACCGACCAGAACGGATGCCAGAGTAGTAAAGGCTTCAGTGTTCCTAAGGATCCGGACACTTACCTTTGGACGTTCCCTACAGGCTGCTATAATTTCTGCGACCTGGTGATGCCGCGCACTATTGTGGGGCCCATCATTCCGTTCGACTACTGGGCGTACCTGAAGAACATGGCTCCTGACCTGACGGGTACCTACAGCGTTCCGCTGCCCTATGTGGTGACCAGCTCAGGACAGTATAACCTGGTACTGGACAACGGCCTGTGCGCGGACACGAGCGGCAATATGCACCTGACGGTGGATACCTGCAGGCCATGCGGCGTGCCTCCGTTCATAAAGCTGGTATCGGTATGGCAAACCGGAGACCCGCTGCTGGGACCTGAGTGCTTCGACTCACTGATGGTTCAGATAATGAATGCCGGCCCGGGCAATATGGGCTATAGCGTAACCGCGATGAACGGAATGCTGATACCACACTCGGGCAGCGTGCCGGCGGGTGTCACCAACGTGAAGTTCCGTTATGTGGCCGATCCGGGCTTCACCGGACCAACCGACGTACTCATCTTCACCATTACGATGCCTGATGGCTCCATCTGCATACAGACCATAAAGGTAGAGATACGGCCATGTGGTAACGAGTACGCGCCAAAGCCCGTCAACGGAACAGAGACGCAAAGCGGTGATATCCGTCACGCGGCAATAGCCGATGGCGCGAGGATGCTGCTGGTGCCGAACCCCGCGGGCAACAGTACACGCGTGGACTATAGCTTTGCCGATGGCAGAACGCGACAAGTGGAACTGTATGACCTTGCAGGCAGGCGCCTGGCCCTTTACGAAGTGAAGGATGCCACAGGCAGCGTACAGCTTCAACTGGAACACTACGCCAGCGGCATGTATATGGTGCTGATAAGAGAGAACGGCAAGCTGTTGCTGCAAAGCAAGCTATCCGTAATTAAGTAGCATACAATGTAAATAAAAGCAGGCGGCGCAATGCCGCTTGCTTTTATCTCTTAAAAAAAACCTATATTTTCATAATGAAGAATGCATCATTTACTAAAACGATCACAATGAATAAACTAATACTGATAGGCTCAGTTGTACTCTCGGCATTTTCCATGAATTCAAACGCACAACAATGGGAATGGGGGAAGAGAGGTGGAAGCCCTACACCGGCAACCAATAATGTGGAAGAGACCGTGTATGATATTGCTACCGATAAATGGGGAAATATATATACTGCGGCAAGGGCATACACCACAGGAATGAATGTAGGTGGGAATAATCTGAATGGATATGGAGGAGTCGATATTGTATTGTCAAGTTTTGCGTGTGATGGTACTTATCGTTGGAGTAAAGTGATTGGATCTGCATTGTCTGATGGTCCTGCGCCTTCGATAAAATGTGACACTTTAGGTGGTATATACGCTACGTTTTCGATGGTTCTGGCTGGTCAAATGGGAAATGTCGATACGGATACTACTCTAACTAGTAATTATAAGAGGCTTTATTTAGTGAAATATGATACTGCCGGAACATATCAATGGTTGCGAACTCCGCAGGACACATCAACTCTTTCAAGTAATTTGACAACTCCAATAGATATGGATGTAGATGGGGGTGGAAATATTTTTATGTTCTGTTACTTATATCCAGGATCATATGGCAACAGCTCTTACATAGTAAATGACACAGGTGAACATATACTCCGTTATAATTCGCAAGGGACTTTAGTTCAAGGAATACCGTTGCAGATGGAAATTACGGAAAGTAAGCTGAACTATGTCATGATGAAAAGAAATCACCTAACAGGACGTTATTATTTTACAGGATCTGCAAGCAATCTTCTAGGTGGTAGTGTTATCCTCAATGGAAATCAAGTCAATAATCCTATGTATATCACGTCTTTTAACGCCCAAGGACAGTATTTGTGGAAACGTGAAAACATCAATCAATACGCTTGGGGATTCAGGGGTAGACCGGTGGTTGATGATTCAGGTAATGTGTATGTATGTGGTGCAAGCTGGCACAATGATACGTTCATGACCTATCATGTCGTGAATACGCTAATGACAGCCGGGGGCGACCAGCCTTTCATTGCTAAACTTGATAGCAATGGAAATCTTAAATGGGCAAAAGCCGGATCGGCTGACGGTGCAACCAACGGTTATTCGATAGCCATGAGAAATAACAATGAGGTGGTAATGGTCGGCTCTTATCCCGGGAAAGTTCAATGGCCGGGCTATGCGGGACCGCATCCTAACCACGGGAATAACCAAAACTCTGATGTATTCATTACCAGCTTTAACTCACATACGGGTGCGGTGAATGATGTGGATACACTGGGTGGTGTGTTCGGTGGTTTTGATGAACCTACGTGCATAGTGGCCGACCGCAATAATAACGTGTACCTGGGTGGCCGGTA
>JAEUVZ010000011.1 GCA_016786665.1 Flavipsychrobacter sp. | reverse complement strand
TCCAGGGTCAGGTATTTGCTGAGCTGTTTCACCGCTTCCACTACCTGTACCACCAGTTCGCGGGTAGGCACCAGTATCAATATTTGCGCGTTCCTGCTCTTATCATATTTCCAAAGGCGCAGCAGGGGCAGCAGGTAGGCGAAGGTTTTACCCGTGCCCGTCTGCGCAATGCCGCACACATCCCTGCCCGACATGATCACGGAAAATGCCTTGTGCTGTATGGTAGTAGGTTTTTCAAACCCCAAATCATCCAGCGCGTTCAGCAGCCCGCTGCCCAGGTTAAGCTCTTTAAATGAAGATTGTGACATAGCACTGCAAAGGTAGCGGCTACGGCATGTTTTTTGCTTAATAATTTCAAAGAAAAATTAATGACCAACAGCACTATGTTAAAGAGTAGCTTCGTGGGCCTCCTGGCCGCTGCCATGGCGTTTTTCGCCTCTTGCGACAAGAACACCACACCGCAACCTGAACCAGCCGCGCTGCAGGAAGAAAAGATGCAAAACCTATCTTACGGCGCTAACGACCGAAATAAGATGGATGTGTACCTACCGAAAAATAGGGATGCAAATACCCCTTTTGTGGTACTCATACACGGGGGCAGCTGGGTAAGCGGCGACAAAGGCGACATGCACGCCATGCAGGATAGCCTGCTGGTTCGGGGCATAGCAAGTGCCTCTATCAACTACCGCTACGCATCCGGCACGGTACACTATGAGCAACTGATGGAAGATGTAGGCGCCGCTGTTAGCCAATGCCGGCAAAAAGCCGATGAATGGAAAGTAAGGAAAGATAAGTGGGTACTGGGAGGCGCCAGCGCCGGCGCGCACATGGCTATGCTCTATGCCCACCGGTTCAATACACAATACTCTATTGGGGCGGCGATTTCAGCGGCAGGCCCTACCGACCTGACGGATACCGACTGGCTAAACTATGCGGCGTTCATCAACCAGCTGGGGAATATACAGAGCATGGTAGGAGCCCAATATTACCTGGGCCAGCAACTGGACGCCCGGTTTGCGGCCGCCAGCCCTATAAAGGGGGTAAAGAACATTCCTACACTGATGATTCATGGCGATGGAGACCTTGTAGTAGCATACACTCAATCGCAGAAAATGAGGAACGTGATGAACACGGCAGGATACACTAATAAACTGGTTACGATTGCCGGCGCCAACCACGACCTGGGGCTGAGCAATCCTACCAACGCCAAACTGGTGGTAAGCGAGATAGCCGCCTGGGTAAACACATACGGTAAATAGGCTAAAAGTAATTCTCTATCACCACGCCATAAGTGAACAGGAAGTTCTCCCTGCCCGTTCTGCTGATTTTATTAAAAACGAGCGAGGTATTGAATTTAAGCCAGCTCCGCAGTTGCACATTTGCCGACAGGTTTGCCTTCAGAATATAATCATTACTGTACTGGAGTGAGTTTTGTAGAAACGCCACCGCCTTCAACTGTAATATTTTCCGGAGCGTGACCCGTGCTGATACACGCAACGAGTTCCGGAAAGTTTGATATACTTCCCGCACATCGCCCACCACCAGGTCGCTGCTCTCGTACAGCACACCATCGCTTATGTTTAAGAAGAACACCGAATCATCCACCAGGTTATACGCCACCCCTACACCTCCCTGGTACTGGTTATTCACCTTCAGCGACAGGCTGGTGATATAATTACCCAGCCCCCAAAAATAGAACCGGGGGGTGGTATACAGGTTTAGGTCCAGGGTTCCCGTATAGTCATTGTTGGTCAGCCGTCGCTGCTGCTGGCCATATATCCAGCTATTAGACAAGTTCAGCGAAACCGCCTGGCGGCGGATGCCAAAATTCACCCCGTTGTTCAGCAGGAAGCTTCTCAGGTCGTTCGTTTTGTTGTACGAGCCGGAAGCCACCACATTCAACCGGTAAAAGGTGCTATCATTGTATTGACCACGAGCCAGCCCACACACCAATACGCAGAGAATAACAAGTATCACTTTTACAGCATTCATGCTGCAAAAATATGGGTATAGGAATTTATAATCGGCGCCGATACGATATCGATGGTAAATTGCTGGTTCTATGAGTAAAAGGTACTACCGTTATATTAATACGTTGTTCATTGTGCTGCCCATGACCATTTTAATGGCGTTCGTTGGCATAGCACGCAGCTATGGATTTGCGCCCGGCTGGCCGGCTGTCTTTTTCAAGGCGTGGATAGTAATGTTTCCCATCGCCTACATGGCGGTGCTGTTCATTGTACCTACCGCCAAAAAACTGGCCGATAAACTTCCCTGGAAAGAATAATTAAAGGGCCATCAGGTCACTTTCTACTGCCGGGTAGTCGGCAGGCAGGTAATGCCGTGCTATTCGCCCGTCTTTCAGCAGGTGTATCTCATCACATACCTCCGTGAGGGACGAAATAATATGCGATGAGAATAATACCGTTTTCCCCTGCGCTCTCAGTTCCTCCATCCGCTGCTTAATGAGTAGGTTGCTCTTTATATCCACACCATTGAAGGGTTCATCAAGAATGTAAAGGTCAGCCGCTCCTATCATTGCGCCCTGTATGGCCAGCTTTCGCTTCATACCCGTAGAATAGTGCTCTATATACTCCCGCAAGGGTAGCTCAAACGTATCGGAACCAGGAAGTTCCGCTCCCTTTATCCCTTTGGCATGGGCCAGGAAAGCCAGGTATTCCCCTCCGGTTATCCTGGGGAAAAAGTAGGGTTCCGCCGGCACGTAGCCTATCTGGTTCTTCAGCGGCCCCGGCTTGCTATACTGCACGCTGCCTGTATACTCCAATAGGCCGCTGATGCATTGAAACAGGGTGGTCTTACCAGCTCCATTCAGCCCTATGATGCCATGTACCCGTCCTTCCGCAAAAGAGGCTGACAGCTCCCGCAGTACCTGCTTGTTGCCATACCGTTTACTGAGATTTGATATTGTCAGCATTGTAAGATTGCCTTTAGTTTCGATTTCGCTTTAAAAAAAGAATAAGTGAGGAGCACGACCAGCAACACCAGGTACGGCGGACTGAACAGGCAAAGAACGACCAGGCCCAGCAATATCATCTGCGATACCTGTACCACAAACTCCGAGGGGTAGAACTGGTACTTCAGAAACATACTGCCCAATAACCCCAGCAGCCCGGCCACTACGCAAAGCAGCAGCAACGGCAGTTCGGGAGTAAAGAAAACAGCGCCACACACAACAAACAACGATACTGAAACCAGGTACTGCGCCAGCAATGGCCAGGCCTTCCGCAAGAGAAATCGGCCGGCCGAAGCCCGGTAAAGCCATATATAGGTGGCATCCTCCAACCGTCCATAAAAGGTGAACAGGAACAGCAGCAGCCAAAAGTATGCTACGAGCAGCACATATATATTCGCCGACAATACCGCCGCTACCAGCATCAACAGGTGCAGCGGATAGATAACCCAATAGGTGCGGAAGCCGGAAAGGAATTCAAACGAATGGCGCATGTAGGGTGTCCGGAGTGCAAAGCGCCGGGGCCGGGGCACCGCGAAACTCCACCACGAATATGCCGGCAGTACCAGCAGCAACCCAAGAGCCTCCCGGTAAAAACCATGCACCAGGAGCTCGACGCCGAAAGGAAGTAGTACAATGAAGTGCTCTGCCAGCTTTGCCCGGAAAAAGATACGCTGCCCCACGGAATGCAACAGGTAACCGTTGGCGGCAGGCGACTGCATTTGCAGCAGCAACACGAATGCGATACCCGCATAGGCGATTCCCGGATGGGGAAGCTTGATGAAAACAGCCTCGGAAAAACCGAGAAACAACAACAATGCGAGCACTACGCCAATAACCGGGTTTATCTCATGAAACGAGAAGAACCGAAGGAACTGCCGAAACCGCATTCTTATGTAAAAACCAACCATGTTGCTGCCAAGAACGCAGGCAAATTACAAAATGGTATGTGGAGTTAAGAATTTAACACTAACCTTCTACCCACTTCCGGAACGAAGATGCGCGCTCCTTACTGACTATTATTTCCGGGGACTTAACGGAGAGTAGCACATGTACCCTACCTGCGTCATCGCTGCGCATAGACGAAATGTACGATATATTCACGAGGCACTGCCGGTTCGCACGGTAGAACCGCGCCGGGTCTACCAACTCGGCAACTTCGTCCAGGGACCGATAATCGGTAATATACTTCCGCTCTTCCCTGCTGTGCAGGAATATCAGTTCCTCCTTGCTGAAAAAGGCTATATCTTCCGATTTTACCAATACCACATTACGCCCGGAGTGAACAGCGAAGCGCTCCTTGAACCTCGCACCCCTTCCCATACCACTCAGCAACTCGCTAAGATGCTCCAGGTAATGAGTGTCTCCCATCTGCGCCCTCTGCTTACGGAACTTCTCAAAGGCGGCCCTCAGCTCTTCCTTATCTACCGGCTTCAGCAGGTAGTCTATGCTGTTCACTTTAAAGGCGCGTACCGCGTACTCGTTATACGCAGTAGTAAAAATAACGGGACAGTTGACCTGGTGCTCTGTAAACAACTGAAGACTGTTGCCATCTGCCAGTTGAATATCTGAAAGAATTAGGTCGGGCTTGCTGGTGGCGAGAAATGTCCGCGCTTCACTTACCGTGGCCAGTGGTCCGTGAATCACAGCGTCCGGCACCAGCGCTGCTACCTGCTTCTTCAGGCTTTCAGCTACTATCGGCTCATCTTCCAGCAACAATATAGTCATTACAACAAAGGTATCTTAATTGAGAAATGTTCCGGCGTATCTTCTATTACCAACTTACGGTCTGTAAGAAAACCATAAAGCTGGCTGAGTTGCGACAGTCCCTTATTATTAGAGGTTTCTACCTGGCTCCGAAGCTGTTTGTTGTTAAAGACAACCAAATACTCGCCGTCGTTCCACACCAATATCTTCAGTGGTTGAGCGGGCAGCACCATATTGTGCTTTATGGCATTGTCCAGCAACATCTGCAATGTAACCATCACTATTCCTTTGTCCCTCACCGCCTCCGAAATGTTCACTTGAATTTGCAACCCGTCCCCATAGCGTATCTGCAACAGCTTAATGTAGGTAGTAATAAAATTCAATTCCTCCTCCAGTGCTACTACTTCGCTTTCTTTATGCTGCAGCACGTACCGGTACACTTTCGACATATGCTGCACAAAATCGGACGCCAGCTGGGGATTGGTTTGTATCAGTCCATCCAGTGAACTCAGGGTATTAAACAAATAATGCGGGTTCACCTGGTTGCGTAGCTGGTGGTACTGTAAGTTGAACTTCTCGCGCTCCAGTTCAGCGGCCTGCACCTCCAGCTCCGCTTTTTCTTCCACGGAATGTTGCCAGTTCCGGTAGAAATAAGAAGCGTAAAAACTGAAGTTGAACA
Organism: Flavipsychrobacter sp.; assembly: GCA_016786665.1. Classification (GTDB taxonomy): domain Bacteria; phylum Bacteroidota; class Bacteroidia; order Chitinophagales; family Chitinophagaceae; genus MKUN01. Next base: position 68,703 of record JAEUVZ010000011.1, on the reverse strand, counting down.
GGAAAATGACGATGACGTACATCATCGAGAGTACCGCAATAAACTGGGAGGTCAGCTTTACCGGCAGATAAGGCCGGAACACTGTCATACCCAAAATCGGCCAGGGCGATAACACCAGCAGGGTGATGAGTATTTGCACAAACATCCGCAGAAGCGGGCCTCGCTCAAATGGCAATCGCCTATCCAGCCGTCCGCTTAGCCACTTTATCAAATGCCATATGAGTATCAGCGAAGCGGTCTGCACTATAAACCCCAATATGTGCCACGGCAACGTCCATTGCGGTATTATATAAATACGGATAATACCCGTGCTGGCGGCAAACAATGCGATCAGGAAATACGGCGTAAACCGGTACTGCAGATAATTCAACCTGTTTTGTTGGTTTCCCAATGGCTTTACTTGCTTTATACTATTCACAAAATACCAAATTATCCCGGCGCTCAGCGTGCCGGCTCATGAATATCCAGTATGAGTCCGTCCTGCATCTCTATGATACGGTCAGACCGGTTGGCGAAATCCATATCATGCGTTACTGTAATAATAGTCTGCTGGTTGTCCTGCGCCAATTCCCTGAAGATATCAAATACCCGGGTAGAGTTTGCTTTATCCAGGTTGCCGGTAGGTTCATCACCCATTATTATCGCCGGGTCATTAATAAGCGCCCGGGCTATCGCTACCCGCTGCTGCTGTCCGCCCGAAAGCTTGGAGGCGTGTTTATGCGCATACTCATCCATCCCCACCAGCCGCAGCTTCGCTATGGCGCGCTCTTCCACCTCCTCTTTGCTATACCTGCCCAGCCGCAATGCCGGCAACATCACATTCATCAATGCGGTAAACTCCGGCAACAGGTAGTGAAACTGGAATACGAATCCCAGGTGCTCATTCCGGAAGCGGGCCAACTCATTCTGGCTTTTCCCCGTGAGTTTATTTCCTTTTATCGACAGGCTCCCTTCGTAGTCTGTGTCCATGGTAGAAAGAATATACAGCAATGTGCTTTTGCCGCACCCGGACTTGCCGACAATAGACAGGAACTCGCCCTGCTTTACATCAAAGCTGACACCCTTTAACACCTGGAACTTCTCGGGCTCCAGGAAGTACTTAACAATATTATCTGCCTGCAATGCTATAGACATAATCTCAATTTTATCCCCGGATTATCTGTACCGGGTCAATCTTCGAAGCCTTTTTAGATGGAAAATAACCAGCGAAAAGTGTGGTCAGGAAACCAAATGAAAGACCAGCAACATAATGCGACAATTTGAAATTCACCGGGAACGTACTTATCCGGAAGAACGAAGCTGCCGGAAACGGCGCCTTCGATAACAAGTAGCTGAAGAAAAAACCGATCAGCAGGCCAAGAACGCCCCCGGCCACACCTATCATCAGCGACTGCAGCAGGAATATGCCGGTAATATCCCCACCCTGGAAACCGGTAGCCTTTAGTATGGCTATATCTTTCATCTTGTTGATGATATTCATGTTCATGATGTTGTAGATACCGAACCCCGCTACGGTAAGCAAAGTGATGCACACTACCGCGGTCAGTATGTTTCGTATCTTATCGCCTGCCAGAATCGAAGCATTGGCGGTTTCCCAATCCTCTACATATACACCGGGTATCTGGTTCTCCAGCTTCTTTCGGAAAACGGAGGCGGCGTTCACGTCTTTCATCTTTATGTTGATATCGGTAATGTAAGAAGGGTCTTTCTGTAGTATCTTCTGTACAGTAGCCAGCGTTGCATAGCTCCTTGTCTCATCCATTGCGGCTATACCAAACGAAAATATCCCGGCTACTTTTAGTGTCAGGTTGTTGCCTTCCGGAGTAGTCACACTTACCCGGTCGCCTACCGACACACCCATTTTTTCCGCCAGGCCTTTGCCCATCACCAGCATATCTCCCCCTTTCAGCAAATCCTCCAACTTGCCAAAATCCATCTTGGTATCCAGCCCAAACACCGCTATCTGCTTCCTGACATCTATACCGTTGATGGTCCCGGGTATCTGCACAGGCCCGTTGTTGTAAAACACCTGCGATGCCACCAGCGGCGCTACACCTTTTACTTCCGGCATATCTTCTATAGACGCCATTACCTGCAGGCCATTCTTAATCCGGGGCATGTCATTCTTCGGCTTCTGGTGTTGCACCACATACCAGTCACGCTCCGATGGTGCGCGCTGCTCCGATATTATTTTCCTGTCTTGTATCTCTATAGGCTTGTATATCCGCACATGCGGTGTATTATCCATAGTAATATCTTCCAGGAACTGGTTCACACCGGTCATAAAACTGATCATGATGATGAACATGGAAATACCGAACATAACACCCAGCATGGCTATCATGCTCTGTTTCTTCTTCGTGACCAGGTGGGTGAGCGCTATTTTAAATGATAGTTTCCAGTTCATGGTCTGCTGATTATGATGGATTGTTCTGTTAAGCCCTTTACTTCCACCCACTTTTCATCCTCCAGCCCTTTTTCTACCTTAATTTTCACTGTTTCATCGCCCTTCTTTACATACACGCTGTCTCCTTTCAGCAGTGCCGACCGGGGTATCACCAGCACTTTCCTGTTTTCCGCTATTATGATGTTCGCTTCCAGGTTAAGGCCATACATTTCTACAGGTAGTGGTTCATCCATCACTGCATCCACCCGGAACGATTGCTCTACCTTATTCAGTAGCGGGTATATTTTGCTGATACGTGCACCAAAAACTTTTCCGGGATATGCATCCATGGTAATGAGCAACTTCTGCCCTGCATATACTTTATTCAGGTCATCTTCGTCTACCAGCAGGCGGGCTATCATCTGTCCCGCACCCACCAGCGCTATCGGTTGGTTAGGGGCTATCAGGTCACCGGTCTTTTTATAGACGTCATACACTCTCCCATCCGCAAAGCTCTTCAGCTTGCCCGTATTCATCTGCGCCGCCGTCACCGACAGTTGATTTTGCGCCTGTTGCAGTTGCAAGTCACCACTCAGGCGTTGCTGCGCCCATTGTTCATTGAGGCTTACGTAGTCTTTCATCGACGACTGGTATTGCAGATAGTAGCGCTCGTAGTTACTCTTAGATATTGCCTGCTGTTCGTAGAGGTTTTTGTAGCGTATATACTGCAGGCTGTCCTGCTGCATTTTTATCCGCGCTACGTCTATTCTGCCTTGCAACTCTTTAAAAACCGGTGCATCGCGCGATACAGTAGGCATTGTTCGCTGTACGGTGGCAAGAGCCCCCTCCTGCTGGGCGTCCCGCACCTCACTGCTCACGCTGAACAGCAGCTGTCCTTTCCTTACGGAATCACCTTCCGCCACCAGTGCTTCTACCAGGTAACCGTCCACGCCTGAAACTACTTTATACTCCTGCTCGGGAACAAGCGAGCCCGAGGCATATACCGCTGAGGTGAGCATTTTATACTCCGGGTGTAGCTCTTCTTCCTTTTGCTTGCAGGCGGCGAAACTGCACGCCATTCCTATGACTGTCAGCAGTCGTTTCATCTATCAGAATTTTTGTGTGCTTAATAAATAATACAATACTCCGTCCGCCAGGTTTTGCAGGTATTCCATTTTAGCCCTGTTGTACTCTATAAAAATGTTGTTGAACTCGTCAAACTCCATGACACCTTCTTTCACGTTCAGCCGGGCAATGCGCAAATTGTCGGAAGCCGTATTCATTTTCTCCTCCGAAACCGTATGTTTCAGGTAGGCCGCTTTGTATTGGTTCTGCCAATCCGCGTGCTGCTGGTTCAGGCTGGCGGCCGTGCGATCCTTTTCCAGCATTACCGACTGTAACTGCAGGCTGTTACGCTTCTGGAGCGACCGGTAATAGTTTCCACGGAATACCGGGATATCAAGCCGCAGCCCGATTGTGGCCGTTTCAAACTCTACATTGTTTGTTCCACTTTCAAACTTGCTTTGCAGATTGTAAGCGTAGCGGCTGTTAAGGTTCAGCTTGGGAAGCCCGCCTCGTTTACTTTCGGCAAGGGCCAGCTGCGAAACCTTCACTTTCAGCTCCGCCTCCTGCCATGCCGGCCTACTCGTTATATCTTGTACTCCCCCGGGAACAGGCCAGCCAAATGTGCTGAGTTTATCCGTCAGAGTTATTTCTTCACGCACTGCCACGCTCAGTAACGACCGAAGGGAATGCATACCAGCCTGTATACTCTTTTGGTAATCCACCCGCGCCGCCTCGGTACTGAGTTTCAGGTTCACCGACCGGTTATAGTCGGCAGGATCCAATATACCCGCCGATTTCCGGTCTTCCATTATCCGCACCAGTTCGGTCACTGTTTCCATGTTCTCGTCGTTGAGCGCGGCCACTTCCCTCGTCACCAGCACCTGGTAGTATACCTGCATGAGTTGAAGATGGAACTGCTCCAGCGCGGCTTTGCTGCTCCACTGCGATTGCACATACTGTGCCCTGGCGCGTTGCAACTGCGCCCATTTCTCCAGGTCCACAACGGGGATACTCAGTTCTGCCCCCGCCTGGAATATATAAGGCAAGCCAAACTGCGCTTTCATATAAGTGCCCGGTGCCCCACCCAGCACCTCCGCGGGTATCACCATCACAGGTATCAGCGGGTTATAATCCCCGCTCCCGAACACGTTCACCCTGGGATAAAGTAATGAGGACTGGAGTTTTACGTCCTGCCGGGAAATCTCCGGCTGTAACTGCGCTTGACGTGCGGTAGCGCTATTCTCGTCAGCGTACCGGAGCAAGCCGCCCAGGTCGTGAATGTACACTTGGCCCACACCGGCAGCCGGCAGCAAAATGATGATCAGAACTATAATAAAACGCATTGCGCCATTATTTTGGCACAAAGGGACGACTTCCCGGGCCACTGGTCAAAAACAAAGCAGGGAAGCGGAAAAATCCAACACCGAAGCTGGAAAATATCACAACGCGTAGTTCCCCTTTGCCCATTCCATAGCAGGGTTCAGCCAGGCCGGGAGCGCCTTATAAAGGAAACCATGCTTCATACCGGTAGTAAGTGTTAGCTCCTGGTAGTGTGGTATGGTCTGTCGGGAGCGGGCTTTAAAGGGCCCGCAGCTACGCCCCAGCTCATCCGACTGCTCAAATATGGACAGAATATTACCACAGAAATCATCATTGGGGTGCTTGTCCAGCAGCGCCTGGCTGCACACGCCGATGATTACAAAATTCACATCTTTGTTGCGCAGCAGCGCCGACACCTTCCAGGCTATATATGCGCCCTTAGATGTGCCAATGACGGCAATATTGCCGGGCGGCACTCCTTCTTTCAGCAGGCTATCTACCTGCAGCTTTACCTTTGCGGCATATTGGTCACCGTCCATATCCTTAGCCCGCAGTTCGGAAAGCACTACAAAGCCCTCCTTCCTGAATGCGGAAATAATCGTTGTATATTCCGCTTTTCCATACTCGGGATGTATCCCTTCCATCCCCTCCAATTCGAGGAATCTATTGTGCAGAAAGAAGACGTACCGCTCCTTTGTTCCCGGCTTGCCCGCACCCGCAACGGACAATACAGGCAACAACATTGCCAGCAATATTATCCGCCACTTTAGGATGAAGCTCGTCATAGCATGTAAGATACAGCACCTATGTCATTTCCCGCAACAGCTCAGATAGCGGCACACAGGCCTAACGGGTAACTGTTTTACTAATTTATTATCCCTTGCTTATCAGTCACTCTCTTCTACGCGGCACCATTAACCAAACAGGAGGGCAAATTTGGCAAAAATCGGTCGCGTGGTGTATTTTGCGACACGAAAAATAGACTTTTATCCGTCTTTTGGCGGTACCACAGGAAAAAGGAAACAACTAATTTCACCTTATTTTTTTTACTAACTCCAAAACAACAACGATGAAAAAAGCAATGCTTATTGCTGCCATCAGTTTTCTATCTGCCTGTAATTCAGATAGTTCTCAGAAAGACAACCAAACAGCAACAGAAAAAACGCCTTCAGAAAGCACCCAATCAGCCCGTTTAACGGTAGGGCGCACCCAGGATACCACTTTCGTAAATAAGGATACCGCCAACCGGATGATAGAAAGCTATCTCCAGAGTATATCAGCCCCAGTCCATCAAAACTCTATGGCTTCCATGATCATCAATGCCGATAGCCTGCGTGCCTACCTGTCCGATACGAGCATCCACAAAATGAAAGTTATGTTTGCCCATACCCGCAACTATATGAATAACGGCAACTTCGGGCAATATTGCGGAACCACAAGTGGCCAGCTTACCCTCATCTTCTCCGGCTTCGACGAAAACGATAATTATAAGTTCTTTGACGGGAATGAGGTCATGAATAACTGTAAGCCATGTCCTACTATCTGTCCTGTAAACGGAACAGCACAGTATAATACATTTCCGTCCCCCTGATAATGAATAGCTTAGCCGCATACTATTTCTACCTCCTCGTCGTCTTCATAGCATTCTTGTTCAGCTTAAGCACAGGAAAAAACAGTGGTGCAGAAAGAAAATACCTTTCTGCATTGCTGCTATTGACGCTCGTCAGCGAGGCCATCGCCGATATCCTTTCCAGTACAATCCGCATAAACCTGGCTGTCTATCACTTCTTCAACCCGTTGCAGCTTTGCCTTGTAGCGCTATACTTCAATGAAATAATACCGGAATTCAAAGCAAAAGGCATAGGTATTTATATATCTATTACCAGCGTGGTTTTGGGTGCATCAAATGCTATATGGATTCAGAACTTAAAAAACCTCAATTCCAATTTCCTGCTATTTGAAAGCATCTGTATCATCACCATGTCGCTGCACATGTTCTATTATCTTATCAGGAACGACGAAATACAGGCTTTTCGCAACCAGCACTTTTGGATAAGCCTGGTAATGCTCTTGTTCTGGAGCATTACTTATACGTTCTGGGGACTAAGCAATGCTTTCGATGAGAATGTACTGCACCTAATCCCTACTCTGGGAGGACTGCTTGCAACAGTCAATATCCTTACCTACTCAGCCCTTGCCATTATCTTTTTTCTTACCCGGAAAAACAAACTATCCTTATGAAATCTGGTACATTAATTCCACTGCTCATATCCAGCACCGTACTCATTACCCTTTTTGCTGTCTATTTCATCCTGTTCTTCATCACCTACCGGAACAAGCAGCGCAAAAACCTGTTGGAAAAGCAACGCCTCCGGCACGAGTATGAAAGTGAACTGCTGAACAGCAAACTGGAAATGCAGGAGGAAGCGCTCAACAGGGTTTCCATGGAGATACATGATAGCATCTGTCAGAACCTGGGGGCCGTAAAGCACAAACTACTACGCATCAGCGAAACAGAACAGACACCATCGCCATCACTGGCGGCGGCAACAGAGCTGCTCGCCGAAAACATTCACCAACTGCGCAATATCAGTCATAGCCTGAACACCAATCACATCCAGGAAACCGGGTTACTCTGCGCCATAGAAGAAGAAATCAACTTCCGCCGCTCCCTGCACGATGTTATTTTCCGGCTGAACATCAACGGCGATGAAAAACCCATACACCCCGAAGCACAGTTGCTGCTGTTCCGCATAGTACAGGAGTCCCTGTCCAACAGTATCCGCCACGGCAAAGCAACCGAAATAGATATTAATGTACTTTCGCTTCCCACCCATATAGAGATGACCATAAAAGACAACGGGCGGGGATTTGACACCACCAGGCTGGAAGGAAAAAAGGGAATAGGCTTGTCCAACATGAAACAACGGGTGCAACTGATGAAGGGAACATTCACCCTGGAGACGGCTCCTGGCAACGGAACAAACATCTACATTAACATAGAACATACAAAACAGCAGTCATGATAAAAATAGCAATAGCCGACGACCATAACCTGATACGTAAGGGTATTGTGGAAATAATCAACTCCTTCCAGCATTGCCAGGTAGTGATAGAAGCCGACAATGGCGAAAAGCTGGTAACGGCGCTGCACAACGCAGCCACACTCCCCGACATCTGCATACTGGACATCAACATGCCCGTGATGGACGGGTACGAAACCCTGAAAGTTATCCGCGAAGCCTGGCCGGAGATGAACGTACTGGCACTCACCATGTACAGCAACGAACTGGCGATACTGAAGATGATACTGGGCGGAGCCAAAGGATACCTGCCTAAAGACTGCACCCCCAGGGAACTGGAAAAAGCAATCGATAATGTGTACCACACCGGTGTTCACTCTTCCGAGCTGGCACCTAAGGAGCTGTTTGAAGGAGACAAATCAAAATACCTGGAGCGGCAGCACCGCATATCCGATAAAGACATCCAGTTCCTGCGCTACTGCTGCACCGAACTACATTACAAAGAAATAGCCGACATCATGGAAGTAAGCGTACGAACCATACACACTTACCGCGACAACCTGTTCGAAAAACTCGGCCTCAAAACCCGCATCGGCCTCGCCATGTACGCCATGAACATCGGCCTTGGCCCCGCAGATATACCCCAGGCCGATAAAAAGGATTAGTACAGCAAGGAACATTAGCAGTAATAAACTACTCTGCTTTCCAGGACCAGCTAACAAAGTGTAAACCTATTCCTGGCCGAGACAATTTTAGCAAATGAATACAACTGGTGAAAATTTAGTTTTATGTCACCACAGCACACCAAACGATTGCATTTACTTGCACCCATTTACATCATGCATAATATACAAACAGCTGCAATGCGATGCATTGCAGCTGTTTGATAAGATTGAAGCGGAGAGAGAGGGATTACGTCCCACCCTACCCAAGCCAATAGAATAGCACCTTTCACTAGTTATATAATTTGTTGTTACCTTAACTTATACCCTGCGTACAAGTGAAAAATGTTTTATTACTGTTGTATATGCCCTTGCTTCTTCTCAACAAGTTTAGCATACCATATTTTGGCTTCATTCCAACTATATATTTGGGTATTACAGACTTCACATTCAAGCGTATCCTTATCCCTTACAGGTATCTTGTTAGATGACAACTCATAAACTGAACCACACCCGCTACATACTACTTTCATAACTGTAAGTTACCTAATTAATAGATTTGTCCCCTGAGCCAAGTTCTTAAGATATCCACAATCAGGATATATAGTTTTAAATTTTCAATATCTTAGGGCTTAACTGAAAAATATGATAGGCAAGGAATTTAGGAAAGTGTACATAATAGAATCTCCATCTCCACAAGATATTTTAGATGGTAGAAGAGAGGGATTAGCTCTAAGTGAAATTCTCACATTAGCAGCCATCAAAAACAGCTACTATCAAGTATCTGATTTTGACACTTTATTACTGGCATTCCACCGTATTATTCTTGATATTAACCAAAAAGACAACCGTCTTGGAGTAGTGGATTTGCATTTCTCAATGCATGGCAATTCACAGGGTCTTGGACTATCCAGTGGTCAGCTTATTGAATGGCAAGCATTAGCCCCAATATTAAATGACTTTAACAACAAAGTTGGATACATGGAAATTGAAATGGCTCCAGGAAAAAAATATGGTTCGGCAAATCTAAACTTTAGTGTCTGTCATGGATTCAATGCTACACTGATGAAGGAGTATTCAGAGCACTCCCCTTTTACTACAATACTTGGTCCAATTCATGAAGTTAATTGGTCAGATTCACTAATGGCATTTGCCGTGTATTACCATAATACCATACATAAAGGTCACGGTTGGAGATATTCAGCAAAAATGATGAATGCGACTGTAGGACTGAATAATGTATTTAAACTTGAAATAGCTGAGGGTTTGGAACCTGCTGCTTCAATTCAGTAAGTTAAATAATTTACTTTTCAGGGGACTTTAAGATTATAGAGAGCTAGCCCGTCTCAAAGAAACCTATTGGTCGGTCAGCCAATATATCTGTATATACTCTGACCGTCCGAATAGTAAAGAAAATACAACATAACTCTCTGCTAGTAAACTTATTTCTTTCAAGTTTTGCTTTTGTAGGCAGATAACATTAAGAAACCCTGAAGCAATGCCTCAGGTAAAGAAATTGAACTGCCCTAGCTATCGGTAGCAACCCCTATATTCTTCCTAAAGCTTCTCTTTGAAGCATAAAAACTTGAACTTCTTTATCTATCCTCTCACTCCCATACTTGCCCCTAATTTCATCGAGGTTTTTACCTGTACTTCTAGTTTTATATTCCTCGGAGCGGTAGTACCAAGCTGCTTTTTTTGAGGCAAAAAATAGTCCTGCCTCTTTCAACTGGTCTTTTACAGCATAGGTATTGCCAGTCACCCAAATCCACTGACCAACGAGTTCTATTACAATCCCCTGGAGCTTGACAATTTTCTCAATTACCTGACGATACTCCTCGGATATCTTCATTTGCTTACTAGTCTCATCATCTGATAATTCCTGCTCTTTAAGCACAAAAGCACATGCAAAACTATATTCAGCATTTATTGCTTGCATTATGTCTGTATCACCCCCATTGTCAGGATGATGCTGCTTGGCTAGCTGTTTGTACAGAGCCTTTACTTCTTCAATAGTTGCGCACTGATTGAAATACTGCATGGTTAAATGTTTATGAGTGAATAAAAAGATGTTTCTTAAATGCTCGCCGTAAAAAGCGAAATGAATGGAGGGCAACGAAATGAATGAAGCTGCGAGAGCCCAAACCTGGGGTAAATAGAGAGCATGAGGCACGAATGCGAAGATTTACACAGGAAAGGTTATTTGTGGGGCATTTCTTGGTGGCTCTGTGTGTAGGCTAGAAATAAGCGTTGCTATGTGTCGAGCAAATAGTCTTGACGCAGGTTTGGGAAAAGCAGGCGAGCAAATTGATATAAGCGGGTGGATTTAAAGGCATAGCCCTGTGTAAAGCCTCTTTAAAGACGCAGGAGCTTTATGAACGGAATGCATGAACAACTGCAAGGTATATGACAGTTATCCCGCTAATAAGCCTAGAAATGCCCTTAGATAAGGTCTGAAATAATGTTCCCTGGAGTGCCTCAGAAATAACTGGCGAATAACTTGCTTGTCGTGCATAAAGTGATTCCTTTTCACCTGCCAGTTTAAATAAAGCCCCTAGAGAAACATTAGAATTCCAAAGCTTATCATACTAACAGGCGGGTACTATCCGACCCTTAATATCGAGGTGGGGTATCTCAAACGGGATGGTAAATACACACATTTCTACGCGAAGAATGTCATAATCAACTATTATTCTCATTATTACCAATACAGTAGAAATATATACATGTTTGATACTGAGAGTGTTCTTATAATCTCTTAAATTTGTTCCCCCTTAACAAAAAAAGTACAATATGAAATTAGACGACATAAAAAAACTAGGTGAAATTAACAGCGCCGTTGACAAAGCCAAACCGTTATATGAAGCAAAAAAAGTCAGCGTAAGAAACCAGCAAAAAGAAGCTATAGCTTCAGAGTTCAGTAATTATATGACTTCAAAAGGTTTTACTATTAGTAAAGGACACGCGGTTGATAGTGTTATTGCAACTTATCAGAATAGCAAATTTGAACTTCTATTTGACCAAACAAAGAATGATGCTACCGTAAATGTATATGGCGATATTTATCTCAATGGCAACAAGCATCTAAGGTTTATAGCTTGGGGTACACATAATCATCCAAGCTCTGAGCGCATTAACACTAGCAATCAAGATGAAATGGCTCTAAACGCTGCAACGAGAGATAAGGAGTATTTTGAAGCCATTGCCACAGGTGCAGCAAACTTCACCTATACAGGATACTCAATGAAAGATAATAAAAGTGAATTCAAAGAGAAGACTTTTACTGATGCGTTAAATTCTGCACTAAATTAGCATAGTTGGATAAGAGGTAGTCTTGGCTGCCTCTTATCAATCAACAATTCTCACATTTTGCTGTCTCTGTGCCCATTCAACAATAAAGCCGTAAGCTACCTGCTCTAAGCTCTGAAGCCTTGATATAACTCGGTTTATCGAGTCAACTTCAATATGAATTAAACCGTGAGCTATATCATTCCGCAACCTGTTATTTGAATCAATCCATTGCTCCTCACCATTAATGTATTGCCAGTTATTACTATCTGCTCCCCATAAAGTTATAAAGCAGTCATAAATCTGATTAATTATACCAGCTCTTGTTCTTTCATTACCCCGATTGTGATAACTTGAAGCGATAACATTAATAGAGTTCCATAATGCAAGAAATTTATCAAAAGGGTCTTCCGTATATAATCCTTTTCTGTACCAGTTTAATGCTCTCAATATAGGTGTATATTCCAAGTTCAATCTTCTTGAAAGTTTGAACGACAGAAGTATTTCTTCTTTGTCAACTACGGCAATTACAGGGCGTCTTTGATTAACCTTCTTATAATCTTCAGATGTTATAAAAAGTCCCTTCCTAGTTCTTATAGACAACACGTCCAACATTTTGCCGATAAATAAAAGTGCTACCTTATGAGCTCTATCTTCATTTTCTGTAAATACAGTGGACACAACTTTCAATCCCAGCTGATGCTTTTCAACTTCTATATCACTTCGAAAAATATTCCCGAGATTAAGTTCTTTATCAGTTGTTAAACTAATGGTTCTCCTTGTCGTTATGTCCCCAATAACATTCAGCTCAACCTCATATATCCTCATAACAATAGTTTTTATGCTAGTTAAGTTGTAAATGACTTACAATTGCCGTAAATGCTTCTGTAGGCAGAATGCTTTGTCGATGTAAAGACTCAAAATATCTCTTGAGCATCTCCTTTTGCTCATCGCTAATTTCCTTTACGAAAGAGTCATTATTTAGCTCCAAAAGCTTTTTTATATGCCCTTTTTTTACCGACGATGATTTACCAATTAAAGTGATGACCTCAGAGAAATAGTCATCAAAGTACTTTTCAAAAGAATAAAACTGAGCACGCTTTACGGCTAGCGATTCTTTGCTAGTAAACGTGCCTAGTGATTCTGACATCCTGATGTTGTCAAAAATGCTTAGGACAGTCAAATTATCCAATAAATGTTGCGCATCGATTACTACTTCAGGGATTAAATCTGCCTCTTTTAGAATAAAGTCTTTATAACAATTCAAATCGTCATTAAAAGTGTCCGAATGATTAATCAATTCCATATAAGCATCATCAGGCAACATATCAATAACGGGCTTTTCAGCATATAACCTCTTATGCTTTAGATAACTTAAATACAGCCTTACGACTGCTGCGAAAGCTCTGTCATAAGCATGCCTCCTCTTCTTTGTCGTAGACCAGATGTCACGTCCTTTATCATATAAAAATGCTATTACAGCACCGAATGCTAAGATGTAACTCCAATATTCTTTCAATAATTCAATCATGTATTTATGATTATGATTCTATCCAATCCATAGGTATTAGCGCAGGGTCCTCTTCTCCATCCCTCCATCTCTTAAGCAATGATATATGTTCGAATCCCTCCCAGGCACTTTTCCCTACGTGTTCCAGCACAATTATCTGCAATTTCTTTTCAGTTCTATCGATAGCACTGTTTAGAGCTTCAAAAATTCTCTTCACACGAGACAAATCCTCTTCACCTGACTCTTCGTTATCTGTAGATTCAGGAAAGTAAACTTGTGTTGGCTGGTCAAAAATTATAAAACTAGGTGTCGGATGATGACTTAAGGAAAGAAAAAACTCATGAAAACCTAGCAAGGTAGCTATGTGATATGCCATGTAGTTATGACCACTACCAATTTCATATAATGCTTCTCTTCGACCATTCGGCATTAGAAAGTTCAACATCAAATCTTTGTGATTAAATTCAATTAATTCACCTCGATTTTCAGCTCTAAAAATATCCGCATAATGTTTTATTGATGTAGTGATTTTACTTTTCGCACTCAAAATTCGTGACTTTACAATTTCCGCATTAACTATTTTCTCCAACTCCTGTTTTGTCTCAACTAATTCCGCCAATTGTGCTTCCGTACCATCATCAACATTCAGCGCATCAAAATTCTCAATTTCAGCTGATACTTTACCAATAAATTGATTAATTGAACTTAAGGTATGTATATATTTATTGGAGCCAGAGCTTTCAGTTTTTAAGATTCTAAGTTCATCTCTTATACCATTAAGCTCAGCTACAATACTCTCAACCTCTTTGGAGATTTTTATGTACTCACCACTAGTCACAGTGTAATTGTCGCTAAGAGTCACTTCCTTAGCTATAATTTGTTTTCTTAAAACTTTAATATTATTAAGGTATTCAACCGCTCGATTTGTTTCTGTGCCACAAAAAGGACATTCATTTTTATCGGCATTATTATTAGCAAGATTACTTATCCAAGAAGCAGCTTCAATACGATTGCTCTGATTTAATAAATTATCCCTAAAAATCCTGCTGCTTTCATTAAGTCTTTTTAGTAATTCTTGCCTATGTTTCAAAGAATTTAATCTATAAGCTAGTTCTTCCTCTTTAGATGTTAACTCGTTTATTCTTTTTGCAGTATTGACAAGGTCTTCAATTTGTATAATTGGTATTATTTCTTTTTCAGGCAATATCGTGCTTCTAAGTGCCTCCAGGTACTCATTGTTCTGAACTCCTTCCTTGTTTATTAGATTTGCAGATAACAATCCAAATTCGACAGCTTGTGTATAGTAACCTCTTACTTGCCCCAGCCAATTGCTTGAAATACGTTTTTTACGCTCTAGTTGTCTCTCGAGGACAGCTATTTTCCTCTCAACACTTTTTAGCTCATCTCTCTTGCTTAGATATTCATTATCTACAGCATTTAATATGTAGGGGAAAATATTCTTCAGTTTCTCTCTATGTTCAAAAGAATCAGCTCTATAAAATAGGACAGATTGATTTGCAATGATATACTGTGGCTGAAAAAGAAAAGAGGTGAAATCTCTAAAAGACGGATTTGAATCGAAAGCTGTATTGTTTTCGTCATCAACAAGTATATCTGACAACCTAGCAATATTATTAAGCCTTTTTTTTACATTCTCAACATTGTAATTGGATTCAATAATAACTGGAATGTCAACATTTATGCCTTCCTTCATGTACATCTCACCCGAAGCTTGCTGTTCTCCTGGCTCTCTTCTAACAAGTAGTAATTCATTACCATTTTCTAGGGAAAACAGCACACCAAACCATTCAGTATATTCTTTTATATTCCGTGTTGGTATTCTACAACTCCCACTGCCTAAACAATAATCAATGATAGATATTATAGCAGATTTTCCACGTTCACTACCGCCAGTAATAACATTGATTTTGTCTTGAGAAAAATCAATTCTTCTCATTCCTTTTTCTCTATTTTTTGCCCAAAGAAGCAGCGACTTTATATAGAATTTCATTAGAAGCTAATATTGAAGTACATTAATATCTCAGACATACTGAGTTTTGAAAACCAATACCCTAATCGTCTAGATGCTGCTAGCATATCTTTATAGTCTTTATGTAGTTTCTTCTCAACGCGGTTAGGCAAGCTAGACAGATTAGGTATTACAATCATTTTCTCTCTATCAAAAATCACTAACGTTGATACATGTGCAACATAAATTGACTCAAGGGTTACATCAGCTAAATTCTCCATTCTAGCTTGTAGACCCGAAAACAAATCTTTGCTCTCATCTAAAGCTCTAATAATGCTCCCCTCCCTTAAGTTTCGGCTCCTAATACCTTCAACTACTCTCGAATTTAGACATAATGGAAGCACTGGTAGCAGATAAAAAATGGAAGGGTAAAGCTCTTCCTCAGAGACAGGCTTATCATTTGCTCTGTTTAAATAAAAAGCCTTGGAAAATTCCCAAAGAATATGCGCACCTAGAACCTTGTTCTGGTATATTTGAAACTCGTTAAACTTCATCTCCATCCTTCAATTTAGTTTCCCAATGAGGATGCCAGCCAATTTCCAATTCATTCGCTAAATGATGATAGGCACCCTTATATGTGTAATGCTGTTCTGGAACATATCTGTTTAGTATCCCTTTGTACTCTAAAGCCTTGTAGTATAATTCATAGCCGATTTTATTAAAATTCTCCTCGTTAGCAAATTTGAATCTTGGTCGAGATTGAATTGCCCAATTATTTTTCAAATCACTATAGAATTCGGCAAATCTTTCTTCGGAAAGCTCACCATCCTTTGCAAATCTGCTTTTTTCTCCTGTAGCTCTTATATAGTCATAAATACCTTCCAAAATTTCAGTTTCATCACAATCAATTAGCTTCAATTGCTCTACGTACTTTTTGGATTTATTTTTATCTATTTCAGTGGAGTTTATAGGTGGTAGTAAATCAATTGTTTTCTCGAGAAATGACTTCTTTTTATAGACAGATATAATTTCAGTAAATTCTCTATTAAAATCGGACACGGCAACCCAACATTCACGTCTATTTTGCCAACACTCAATCAACTGCCTAGAGACATTACCAAAGAGTATGTCAATTATGTAATTGACTGGTAAATCATCAGATAAGTGAAGTAAACTTTTGATTTGAGCAGTAAAATTTGCAGCATCGTGCGTGAAATTAGCGTCAAGTATTTCAACTCTTGATATAATTTTTTGCAAAGTGTCGTCAGGGCAATTTATTACCGCTTCGCCATAGGATTTTAGATTTGTCCTTAATGTCCCAGCAATTTCTTTTACCCTACTAACACATTGCGAAAGCTGTTCGCGATACATTTCACTAGCTTGGCTTATTTTGTAAATTAACCTTGATGTCGGTATAGGTCTATTTGAAAATATGGAAAATCTGGCATTATCAATATCAATCCTATGCTCAAGAACTGCATTAACCCAAATTGCAAGCGTTTTCCATAAATCCTCACTTTTGTCGCTATATGGCGCATTGGAGTTTATCGTATTTTTTGCTTGCTCATAAATTTGCTTAATATTTTCCCCGTCATTTAATCGAGTAGATATATCATCTTCAACTTCAATTCCTACTACTGCATTCTCAGGAAGTGAACAGAGCCAAAAAATTGCTCGTTCTACTTGGACTAAATATCCAAGCATACTTCCATCCGCTCCATGTAGATTTTCCCGAGTCATAGTTTAAAGACAAATAAAAGTAACAATAACACGTTATAATCAATGCGTTATAGAGCTTTTTGGGGATAACTGCCTTTTGCTCTTTCAGTCTTTTAGCGGTTGATTTTGACAATAATTTTGTTATAGTATTCCGTTGAAAAATGCGATGTAATATATATAGACACGCTTAATTGCAAAGGAAACAAATAAGGTTAAATCCAGCCGAATTTAGCAGGTACACACAAACATTCCCCTGAGCTAGTAGTAGTCGGACGGTCATTATATAAGTAAAGTAAGTGACTGACCATTACCTGATAAGTAACAGCCCCTACTTAATGTAGAGGCTGTCTTTAAAAATTATACTGTGCTCGTTATAGGAATTTCTCTTAATTAGCCATCAGATAATTTCCTACACCCACTCCAAAAGTTATGCGTGTAATCAGTCCATTGAATTGTGCTATTGTTTATTGTTAGTATTATTTAAAAGTTCTGAAATGCCAGTCAGTCCAACAGTTTCCTTAGCAATTGACTGACCGTCCGTTTCTCTTAAATTGTTTTTGTACCACGTAGATTTAGGTACGGTTTCCTCCGTAAATTTTTCCGCTAAAAATTGCCTTGTTGCATCAATTGACATACCTTCTCTACGGTGCTCCTTGAACCTTGAAAGCCATATTTCTCTATCATACTTAGACCTATCGGATGTGCCGCCTCCCTTAATATCCTTTATACGTCCTGTGTTCGTGAGAATAAGCGTATCGCCATCCATCTCAAGCACTATAGACTTTTGCTTTAGGTCATGCGAGACAAGATTGCCTTTTGTAATCGTTAGCAGACGTTCAGAGGAATTATCACCGACTCTTAGCTCTAGTACGCTTCTAGCTTTTGCTTCAATAGCTTGAGAACCATTTAACTTATTTTTATCTGGCTCTCTTTTTTCAGAATTTTTGACATTGTGATGCAATAGAATCACCGCACATCCGTGCTGTGTCGCCAAGTGCTGATATGGCTCTAAGTTTGCTCTAATGTCTACCCAATTGTTAGGATTTCCCCTAAAACCATCAGACCAGGTATCAAATACTAAGGCATCCACTTTGTTTTCTTTTAAAAATTCCTGGACATCTTTAATTGCATTTTCTGAATCAAAAAGAAAATGAACAGCATCGACAGGTTCAATTCCTAAACCTGTGAATACTTTGCCCAGTACCTCTTTCGTACCATACTGCTCATCTTCTGTTGCTATATAGCACACTCTACCATGCTTTACATGAAACGCATGTCCTAAAAACTCGTTTTGCCTGGTTGCTATGGCAATAGCTAACTGTCTTGCTAATGTAGATTTACCACAATCAGAAGCTCCCGCTAAAACGGCAATACCCACTCTACGAATGAATGGCTGCCATAGCCAAGGTTCTTCATTATTTTTAATAGCCATTATATCAGCGGCAGTTAGCCACTGGCATGACACCTCTTTTTGAGATAACTTTATATTCGTCAACTCACTCATTTGAAAAAATTAAAATAAACATTGCCATATAGCAATGCGAAATCACATCTTATTAGATGCACCGTTGGCAGTCTGCCGTTTGAAATTTGCGAATGGAACTACTTAACTTATCGTTTGCTATATGACTCTAATGCAATTGCGGAAGGAACGCATTACAATATCAAAGTAGCCTAGTAGTTTAATAACTGTCCTACAGTTAGCCCTTTTATAAATTAATTTAAAAGTTGTGCAGGTGAAATTTCCTGCCTGTGGTTTATTTACATACAAATGTACGAATGTGTTCTACTACAATAAAAAAAAATTATCTACATTTTAAAAATAGAAACAAATTATAATATATAATATTATCTTTGTTTTTTCTGCTTAAGAAGATAAAAGGACTATGACATTAATATCATTTGAGGATGCAATAACAATGTCGACCAACTATACGAAGCGACATTTATTGCTTGGAAACGGCTTCAGCATTGCATGTATACCATCCATTTTTACATATGGCTCACTATTTAGTAGGGCTGACTTTTCTAAGATGCCTGAGATTGAGAAGGTTTTTAGGTCACTAAAAACAGAAGACTTTGAAATGGTAATAGATGGACTAGAAAATAGCAGTAAAATCATTTCTGCCTACGATGCGTCATTAAATAAATTGGCAGACACATTGCATGAACACTCACAAGCTTTAAAAGAAAAATTGATTGAAACTGTCGCATATAATCATCCTGCATTTCCAAGTATCATTGAAAATGATAAATATAGGGCATGTATTAAATTCTTAAAGAACTTCATTGATGGAGGTGGTAACATCTATACACTAAATTACGACTTACTCTTGTACTGGAGTCTTATGTTTGGCATGAACGATAAGCTAATTGACACCACACCTTCGGATGGCTTTGGACGAGATACAGATTATCAAGACGGAGAGGTTTTTGTTAATGATTATATCACGTGGCAGGGTGATTCTAAGGCACATGGTCAGAACATTCATTATTTACATGGTGCCTTACATATTTATGACCATGGACATGAGGTGCAAAAATTCACTTGGACAGACACTCATAAACCACTAATTAATCAAGCAAAAGAAGCTCTAGAGTCTAGCAGATTTCCATTGTTTGTTGCTGAAGGACAGAGCAAAAAAAAGATGGAAAAAATCATACACTGTGGGTATTTGTTTCATTCTTATAAAAGCTTTAGCTCGGTGATGAAGGTGGGAAACAAAACGACAAAGTATGCTTTGTTTACTTATGGTGTATCATTCAGTGAAAATGATGCTCATATAATCAATAAGATTCCTCAGGGGAAGGTTGCACATCTGTTCGTTAGTATTTTTGGCAATCCCGACACTGAGAAAAATAAGGCAATCATAGCTTCGGCAGAAATGCTCAAACGAAAGCGACGAAGCGGAGATTTAGAGATTACCTATTATGATGCATCTTCTGCGAATGTCTGGGAGTAGTGCATAGCCTATTATAAATTCAATTGGCTCTAAAATCTGTGAACCATCCGTACCATTCCCTACCGTCTTTATCTGTATAAGGCATGTCAGGTGCAGCGGGCTTAGCCCATTCTTCGCACCATTCTTTGAATATTTTTATCTGCTTACCCGTCGTGTATTCTGTGAAATACATCGTGTCTGTACCGCAGTTACTACACAAAACCTCTAATTCTGTCCAGTGTAGTCTATCTAATCCTAAACAATCTTTACAGGCTCTTTTACCTTCGGGCAATCCTGCACATTGAGGATGGAGTGGGACTGTATTATCAATGTCGGTACGATAAATTAAGCCTGGGTCAAAAGATACCTTGAATGGCTTATCACAGGTTTCGCAAAGTAACGGGTCAAGCACTTGCGGCGGTTCTATAAAATCAGGCAACCATTCGACATTTGAATATATCTCTGTCTGATATCCACAACAGTTGCATGTAAAGAAACCTACACGACAGTATACTTGGCTAGACATTACTTTTTCCTTTGGATTCTAATTTAGACTCTTTATCCTGTATCGTTCTAAATGCCCATAAAAGAATTCTTAAGCCATATATCACCCCTACTATTGTGAAAGCAATAGTATGAAAACCATCATCATTGGGTTTACTGCTAACTATTGCAGTGATGTAGCCTATTAGTATTGCAAAAGCTATCCATAGTATTTCCTTAGCAATTTTACGTTTAGTCGTGTGCATCATAATTATTTGATTGATTAAAAATAAAGAATTATATGTCTTTAGGCAAATCTGCCTAAATCAATTTTAGTCATAGTTACCACTTTGGCGTAGTGGAAAGGCAAGAACAATACAGGAATAGTGAAGTAATAGAAAAATTAGGTCAAAGGATAAGAGAGATTAGGCTTTCTAAGAGCATATCTCAACAACATCTTGCAGACCTATGTAATCTTGAGCTAAGTCAGATAAATAGAATTGAACTTGGAAAAGTAAACACAAGCGTGTCTCATTTATTCTTAATAGCTGAAAAACTCGGAGTAAAGCCCACTGAATTAATAGACTTTGACTCCAAGTAGTTATTTCTTTCCTTTTAGCCTCTCTTTTAGCAAGTTCATATCCTCGCTTATTTTCAGGTCGACAACTTTACTGTAAATCTGTGTAGTGCGGATATTGGTATGCCCTAATAACTTAGAAACGGTTTCAATAGGCACACCATTAGAAAGTGTAACGGTGGTAGCAAAGGTGTGGCGAGACAGATGAAATGTCAGTTTCTTATCAATGTTGCATAAATCTGCTATCTCTTTTAGATAGGCATTCATCTTTTGATTAGTAATTACAGGCAGCACATAATTCTTACCACTCTCAACACGCCATTCATGATAACGAGTGAGAATTGCCAATGCCTGCGGTAACAATGGAATAGGAACTCTTACTTTTGTCTTGGCTCTAAAGGTCTGTATCCATAACTCACCATCAATGCCATTAGCTATCTCTTTTGTTGTTAACTTCTTCACATCAGCATAGGACAACCCTGTATAGCAACAAAAAATAAAAATGTCCCTTACCTGATTAAGCCTGTTTGTAGGAAATACCTTGTCCTCTAAGAGCTTTATTTCATCATTGGACAGATAACCCCTGTTCACTTGCTCAAATGAGCACTTATAGGCTTTAAATGGGCTGTATTGCAGCCATTCATTAGCAATAGCATAGTTGATAATCTTTTTAAAGAATTGGATATATTTTATGGTAGTATTATGCCCAATTCCCTCCTGGGACTTTAAAAACATTTCAAAGTTCACGAGGAAACTATGATTGAGTTCTTTCAGTAGAAAGTCTTTTCTGTTGTATTGCCTCTTTACGTAGGCTTCAATTTTAATCCTTAGCGTTTCATACTTCGCCAAGGTTGCTTTGCTTGAATTAATACCTACACCTTTTCGCACACTGTTGTTATGCGCTATAATTGTTTCCAGCAGTGTAATCTTATTTTCATCCTGCCCTGTAAGTTTTGATTTAATTATAGCTGAGGAAATGGGCTTATCAGCCATTAAAAGCTCTGTATAAATGGAGAGTGCTTTACTCTTGATGGTATTGAGTAAGTTATTTTGATTTAGCACCTCAGGGGAACCTCCCTTAATTTTAGCTTTCTTATCATCCCATTGCTTTGCCTCGATGAATATGCCTGTACTTACATTTTCTCTTTTACTGTCAACTGTGAGCCTAATGTACAATGGTGATAAGCCATGCTTGTTTACTCTGTTCTTAAAGAGTAGAAATGAAATAAATAGTCTTTTTGACTCCATAGGTACTGTTGATTGAAGTACACTAGGCTAAATCAAGGTTACACTATAACTAATTGACAAATAGCACATTAACTACCAAAAGTTGTTACCTCGGGCAAAAAGGCATGTTACCTTGGTTGCTACCTCGAGATTGTGGTTATGTACTTACAGCTCTTAAAAGGTCATTTACGCATGTAAAAGCTAAACCCTTGTTATTGCTGCATTTTATCAGAAAGGAACTAAAACAAAAATGCTCCCGTTAAGGAGCATTTCAGTTAGCAGAGCTTTAAGCGGAGAGAGAGGGATTCGAACCCCCGGACCTTTGACAGTCAACGGTTTTCAAGACCGCCGCATTCGACCGCTCTGCCATCTCTCCGGGCGCAAAATTATACTAACCAGTCAATTTTCAAAAAGTTTTTTTCACTTGCCCTATATATTTTATAAAACCATGTTAAAACGCTGATATTCCTACCTTTATACAAAACCATACACACCGTTGCAGAGTATATATACCTAAATACTGAGAAATGAAATCATTACAGGGCATAATTATGATAGGTAGCTTCTTATCGCTCAGCCTGGCGGCCTGCGGGCAGAACAACGAAAAACTGCAGCAATCAAAAACTTTTAATGAAATGAACGATAACAAACCGGCGGATAACACAGGTAACGATAACAAACGGATAGATACCGCCACCTTTGGCGCAGGCTGCTTCTGGTGTACGGAGGCACAATTTCAGCAGTTGGAGGGCGTGCTAAAGGTTGAGTCTGGCTACACCGGCGGACAGGTAGAAAATCCTACGTATAAGCAGGTATGCACCGGGGCCACCGGCCACGCCGAGGTCACCAACATCTATTACGATCCCTCGGTTATCAGTTACGACGAACTCCTGGCCGCCTTCTGGGTAGCGCACGACCCCACACAGCTCAACCGCCAGGGAAACGATGTAGGTACCCAGTACCGCTCCTCTATCTTTTACCACAACGAGGAGCAGAAGCAAAAGGCCCGGGAATACAAACGCCGCCTCAACGAGGAAAAGGCATACAACAGCGATGTAGTGACCACGCTGGAACCCTTTACCGTCTTCTACAAGGCCGAAGACTACCACCAGAACTATTACAACCAGAACAGCAACGAAGGCTATTGCCAGTTTGTAGTAAAACCAAAGCTGGATAAGTTTAAGAAAGTATTTAAGGATAAACTGAAAAAGTAGCGGATGGGGAGGAGCGGTAGTTCCTCCCTTTTTTACGCCCATCCACATACTGTTGATAACGTATCACAGCCACCGCTTCCGCACTAGACGATACTTTTACTATCTTGCAGTAACCAGTATACCTGAGGATAAATGAAGTATCTATTGCTAAGCCTGCTGCTGGCACCCTCTTTGGCAGCGGCGCAGAGAGTGAACATAGGAGCCAGCGGGGGGTATGAATTTATGGGCAATGCCGGCTTTGTCAACAAATACGGCGAGCGCGCCCGCAACTCCTACTATGTGAGCGGCACCCTTTCCCTGAGTCTCGGCAAGTCGTTCGAAATAGGCGAATGTGTTTCTATGCGCCGCGTAGCCTCCCAGGTGGTGGCTACCAATTCCAAACTCCCGGGCCACCGGGCGCCCTTTAAGAACAACTACTTCACCGCGCACTACGCCAATCCGCTCTTCTGTTTTTCCTTCTTCGCCAATAAGTACTTCCTGATACGCCATTTCAACGAAAAGCCCGTTCAGAAGTTCTATACCGGCCTGCATCTCGGCTTGCTCCTCAGCGAGAACGCCATGGCCAAAGATGATAGCAATAACGTGAAGATGTACAACGACGCCAAAGGCTTCAATGCCGGGCTTCAGCTGGGTTACCTGCTGGAACTGAGCCCCACGGTAAGCTTTACATTAGAAGCTACCCCTGGCTACTACCTTATTAAATATACCGGTGGCTCGCTTAACAATACCGACTTCAAAAGCGCAATCATCAACCTTCCAGTCAGCGCCGGCATTCGCATAAACATCTGACACTATATGTGACAGTATGTACTAAGGCATGGTTTTTGCCTGCAAAACAAATACATCCTCTTATTTGTTATTAACCATCAACTGAAGATTTATGAAACGTGGAATTACCCAATTCGTTACCGCGGCCCTGATAGCTATGGGCTCGGCTACCGCAACATTTGCGCAGGAAAAGAGTGCCGCCCCGGCTTTCGACAAAGGCAGCAGCACTATAGGCGTATGGGCCGGCTTTGGCCTTAGTTACGGCTACTACATGTCGCCCGTAGAGCTACCCAGCTTCGGCGTACTGTTCGATCATGGTATTGTTGGCAATGTAGGCCCCGGCACCATTGGCGTGGGCGGCATCATTGGCATGAAGAACTCTTACTACAACTATTCTTTCGGCGGCTACCGCGCTACCTGGAGAAACTATATAGTGGCAGCCCGCGCTACCTACCACCTTACGCTCCTTAAGGACAAGAACAACAAATTCGATCCTTACGCGGGAATCGTGCTGGGGGTACGCATCAGCGACTACAACGATACCTACTATACTTCATCCTCCTCACTCATCAATCCATACAGCTACAATAATGTTAGCCTGGTGCGGGGGGTGTTCGTAGGTGCTAAGTACAATTTCACGAAGAACTTCGGCGCATTTGCCGAGCTGGGATACGATATCTCGCTGGCACGCATAGGCCTTAACTTCAACTTCGGAAAGTAAAACTCCGGAATACATACGAAAAGACCGGAGCCTGGCAGGCTCCGGTCTTTTCTTTTACCAGTATCTATGTAAGCGGAGTTACCACCGCCAATAGCGAGCAAACTCCACCCAATAAAAAAATGGATGAAACACTTACGTTCCATCCATTATCGTGCGGCAGAGGAGATTCGAACTCCCATGCCCTTTAACAGGCGCTACCACCTCAAAGTAGTGCGTCTACCAGTTTCGCCACCGCCGCATCTTTGGGGATTGCAAAGGTAATTGAAAAAACAAAAATCAAAAGGCAAAATTCGAAATGCCGGGAATATTGATAAATTCTATATTACCGCCTCAGTATGATGCGGAACATGGTACCCTTGCCCGGTTCGGATTGCTTCACAAACAGCGAACCATGATGGTACTTTTCTATAATACGTTTCGATAGCGACAACCCCAGCCCCCAGCCCCGCTTCTTGGTAGTAAAGCCCGGGTTAAAAATCTTCTTCACCTGGTGGGCGGGAATGCCCTTGCCCGTGTCCTGCACGTCTACCCACACCTGCTGCGGGTGGTTGGTTACCGTTACACTAATGCTTCCCTTCCCGTCCATCGCATCCAGGGCGTTGCGCATCAGGTTTTCTATTACCCAGTCAAAGAGCGGGCCACTCATGTTTACCCGTATATCATCCTCAGCGGCAGTAAGGGTAATGGCCACCTTCGCCGGCGCGCGCTTTTGCATATAGTCCACCATATTGGCCAGGCGCTGCACCAGGTTTTCTTCTTCCAGGTTGGGCACGCTTCCCACCTTGCCAAACCGGTCCGCTACCAGTTGCAGGCGGTCTACGTCCTTTTGCATTTCGGCCACCGCCTCTTTGTTCACGTCGTGCTCCCGCATCAGTTCCATCCACCCCACCAGCGAGCTAAGCGGTGTGCCCAGTTGGTGAGCGGTTTCTTTGGAGAGGCCCACCCACACCTGGTTTTGTATCGACCGGTGGGCAAGGCTCAGCGCTATCAGCACTACTACCAGGAACAGGAAAATGATGGTAAGCTGCACATAGGGGAAAAGGCGTAGCTGCTGCAGCAGGTACGAGTCCCCGTAATAAATGTAGTTCTGCCCGGAGCCAAAATGCGACACGATGGGTGGATGCGCGTCCCTAAACTCCCCCAGCAGCCGCCGCACCCTGTTCATGCCGCCACGGCGCGCATTGGTCGTATCTATATTTCTAAAATCAATAATTTCCTCGTTCGCATCCGTAATAATCAGCGGAGTGGTCTTATTTTCTTCTATCACATATAGCGGAAAGGTAAAGTCTTCACTACCCTCACCCGTGGCGGTGCTGTTGTGCTCTATCGCTTTCACTATCAACTCCACCCTTTTCTTCTCTTCCTCACCCAGGCGTTGCGCCAGCTGATTGGTATAATACAGCGTGGCGGTCACTATTACCAGGGCAACCAAGATTAAATACGTTTTCCAATTAATATATTGACGCATATTCACCAATGTTACACAAACGATACCAGAGTAAAAATATTATGATTTTAAGGTAAAACTATTATTTTTGTCAGCGCAAATTCATCCTTAGGGCATGCAACATCAAAACAAGTCGACACACGTAGATAATCCTGCAGATATTGAGCTGAATAAACCGTCTAAAGCACGTTTCTTATTCCTGCTGTTCTTCTTTGGCATTTTCATCTTTGCCTGGGCGGGTTGCTACAATCTTTGGGAGCATAAGTACGACCCTAATAAAGATGTGGAAATACCTGAGAACACGCTTTACGAACCAAAGTATAAATAGCGCCATTGCGGTAAGCAATGATTACCTGCGCGCTCGATACCGCCGTTGTCATACTTAGCTATAATGGCAAAAAGTGGCACGAGCTGTTTCTCTCACTCATCGTTTCAGAGGCAGAGACCGGTTATGAAGTCATCGTGGTAGATAACGCCTCTACTGACGATACGCTGCACTATGTCCAACAGAATTTCCCAACCGTCAAAACATTAAGCATTGGCATCAACCGGGGCTTTTCCAATGGCTATGCCGAAGCCCTGAAACTAATACAGGCCAAATACTACATTCTGCTCAGTGCCGATTTTGAAGTAACTCCGGGCTGGTACCAGCCCCTGCTCCAGGCCATGCAGCGCTACCAGGGCCTTGCCGCCTGCCAACCCAAAATACGTTACTGGCGCGACCGCGAGTATTTTGAATATGCAGGGGCGGCCGGTTCTTTCAAAGATGCCTATGGATACCTGTTCTGCCGAGGGCGCATTTTTGCCGACCTCGAAAAAGACCACGGACAGTACAACGATGATATTGAGGTCTTTTGGGCTTCCGGTGGTTGCCTGATGGTACGCGCCGACCTCTACCACCAGTTGGGCGGCCTTGATTCAGAGCTATATGCACACATGGAGGAGGTAGACCTTTGCTGGCGCCTGAAGAATGCAGGATACCGTATTGGCTACATTGCAGGCTCCACCGTTTACCACGTAGGGGGCAGCGTTATCAGCTACGGCAGCCCGCAAAAGCTGTTTTACAATTTCAGGAACAACCTCATCCTCCTCCTGAAAAACGAGAAAACCACCACCCTGCTCTGGCTGTTCCCTATTCGCCTGGTGCTCGATGGCATTGCGGGCCTTCAGTATGCGCTGAAGGGACAGTTCAAAGAGATGTTCACCATTATAAAGGCCCATTTCAGCTTTTACGGCCGGCTGGGTATGTGGATGAAACGCCGCCGCGAGGCACGCAGGCTTGTTACCCACCGCAACGAGGAAGGCGTCTATCCGCGCAGCATCGTCTGGCAATACTTCGCCCTCCGGAAAAAGACCTTCGACAAACTGAACTGGCAGCCCAGGCGCCTAAGCTGATTCGCCCTCATCGTTTACCGACATATTTCAGTCCTTTACCGATAATGTCCGCTTCCCTGCCTAATGCGGTTTCTCCCTTGGCCCGGGGCTATATACCTTTACTGAAAATTGAACGAAATGAGAGACAATTGGCAAGGGCACTACAGGCGCAGCAGGAACAAGGACAAAACTGTCTTCGGGCTTATCATCATTGGCGTAGGGGTCATACTGGCGCTCAAGGTGATGGGCATCATACCTTTCCGCCTCATACTCACCTCCTGGCCGCTCCTGCTTATAGGTTTGGGTATCTTCCTGGGCGTGCGCAATCGCTTCTCCACTCCCGGTCCATGGGTATTGCTGTGCATTGGCGTGGCCAACCTGATTCCCCGCGACCTGGAAATATATAACGGTACCACCGCCCGCGACCTCCTGGCACCGGCCATACTCATTACCGTTGGCGCATTCATAGCCTTCCGCTCCCGAAAAAAAAAATACTTTACCGACAAGGACCGGTTAGGGACCATCACCAATAACGATGCCGTCCTGAATGTGGATGTCACCTTCGGAGGACGCAAAGAGATCATCACTTCCAAAGACTTTAAAGGCGGCAGCGTCAGCGCCACCTTTGCGGGGGCTGAAGTAAACCTGATACAGGCCGATTCTCTCACGCAACCAATAGTGCTCGATATCCGGGTCGCCTTTGGGGGTGTAGAGCTGATAGTCCCCTCCCATTGGGAAGTACAAAACAACATAACGCCGGCATTTGGCAGCGTGGAAGACCACCGGGTGATGCGAACGCCCAATGCAGGGGAAGAACGGAAGATACTTTCCCTGAAAGGTTCCTGCACCTTCGGAAGCATCGAGATAAAATCGTATTAATAAACCAATCCGTTGCCGGCAACGGGCCTTTCTGTAGAGCATGAAAACATACATCGCGCATATCATTTACCGGATTATATGCTCCGGCGTTACTACCGAGCAGTACGAGGAACAATGGCGGCTGATACTGGCGGAAGACCACAATGCCGCGCTGCGGAATGCCCGCGAGGTAGCCGGGCAAGAAGAGTCTATGTTTGTAGACCGGCACGGGCGCACGGTCAACTGGCAGCTGGTGGCCATAAAAGACATACAGGAAACAGACCTGGCGCACGGCAGCCTCCTCACTTCGCTGGTGAACGAAGTGCGGCCCATTACCGACCCCCTGTGGGTGGAATAACATGCAATACAGCTTGTGGCCATACCAAGAAAAAATATAACCGGGGCATTTACCGTTGCAGGCGTTACGCTGGCGGCGGTCAGTGTCTTTTTGCTGCACGAGCCCGCGGGGTTCCCATGGCACATCAGCCTGAAAGACGGATTGCTCACCACCGCTTTGGTCTGCCTCTGCATGTGGCTGCTCATACTTATCATGAACGCATACCCTACGCGGGTCGCAGCCGTTATACACGGGCTGGTATTTGCCACCTTTTTATCCGCTTTGCTCGCCTATACCAGCCATTGGCTGCTTAAGTGGTGGCTGAGCGGCAACGCCGCCTATGTACTCTGGCTTAGCCACACCATATACCTGCGCGCTTTTATCATCTGGATGATATTGGGCTGGACAGCCACCCTCACGGCTAAAAAGAAGCAGGCCGACACGCTGGAAGATAAGTTCCTGAAACACCGGGACGCTACCGAGCTGCTGAAAGATGCAGAACTGTTTAAACTACGCCAGCAGCTACAGCCGCACTTTCTCTACAACAGCCTCAACTCCATTAGCGCACTGGTGATGATACAACCCGACAAAGCGCAGGAGATGATTGGACGCTTGTCCGATTTTCTGCGCAGCTCCGTAAAGAGGGAGGCGGAAGAGTTGATACCCGTAAAAGACGAACTGACTTTTATAGAAGCATACCTCTCTATTGAGGCCGTACGCTTTGGCGACCGCCTGCACGTCCACTTCACGCACGCAGATACCGGGCAGGCGCGTATCCCGCCTTTCCTGATGCAACCCTTGCTGGAAAATGCGATAAAGTTCGGGTTATACGGAAAAACGGGCGCGGTGCAGATTAGTGTGGCCATCACGTTAGAAGACCCCATCCTTACCATAGTTATTTCCAACCCCTACGACCCACAGGCTACCAATCCCAGGGGTACCGGCTTTGGGCTGGAAGGCATACGGCGCCGGCTGGAACTGCTCTACGCCCGCACCGACCTGCTGGAAGTACAGAAAGACGAAAACACCTTTACTACAACACTAAAGATACCGCAAACACATGCATAAAGTAATACTGATAGACGATGAACCTCTGGCACGCCAACTACTGAAGGCGTTTCTGCAATCATACCCGGAAATAGAAATAGTGGCCGAATGTGGCGACGGATTTGAAGGGTTTAAGGCAATACAGGAGCACGAACCACACCTCGTCTTCCTGGACGTGCAGATGCCACGGGTGAATGGTTTTGAAATGCTGGAACTTTTAGAGGCGCCGCCCGCGGTTATATTTACCACCGCCTTCGACGAGTATGCCATGAAGGCCTTTGAAGCCCATGCTGTAGACTACCTGCTGAAGCCTATTAGCCGCGAGCGCTTCGATAAGGCCATCAGCAAATGGCAGCAGCAGGCTCCGGCGGAAACAAAGCCGCACCTGGCAGAGTTGGTGCAGGAAAAAGTTTACGAAGGGTACCAGCACCGCATCGTGGTAAAAGACAACGGACTCATCCGCATTATACCCGAGCAGGACATTCAATACATAGAGGCCAGCGACGACTATGTGAAAATATTCACTAAAGAGGGCTATTACCTAAAGAAGGCTACCCTGGGCAGTATAGAGCGCTCGCTGGACCCCCAGCAATTCGTACGGGTGCACCGCTCATTCATTATACCGGTAGCACAGCTGGTGCGCATAGAACCCTACGAAAAAGAAAGCCACATCGCATTGCTGCAATGTGGCGCTAAAGTATCTGTTAGTAAAAGCGGTATGGCCCGCCTGAAGGAATTGCTAGGATGGTAGGTCGGTATCCCGGCCTATCTGGTCTATCCAGTCATCCTGCTTGTCGGGCATTTTCTCCAGTATCGACTTCACAAAAAGGAAACCTCCGAAAGCCGCTACCATCCCAAAAAGTACATTCATCATCAGGTTCTGAACAATGAGGTAAGAGATCAAAGCTCCTGCCACTTCAAACCCGAACCACGCCAGCACGGTATACAGTTTCCACCGCCCGGCAGGCTGCCCCTTGCGTTCCGCTATCCCGCCTATATACCTGGTGAGAAATATCAGTATCAGTATTTCTATCACGGCGCTACAGGTTTCTCATAAACTCACTTACACTTTCCATCACATGGCTTATCTGTGCGTCGTTCAGGCCATGGTGGCAGGCCAGCAGCATACCACCGCGCATTACCTTGTCCGACTCCGGATACCCACCCGCTGACGCTTTATGAGGCTGATGTTTGAAGCCCGGTTGGCGAAGTATATTACCGGTAAATACGGTACGGGTCTGTATGTTCCTCTTCTCCAGGAAGATCTGCATATCGCGGCGTATGAATGGGGCCGTATCACGAACGGTAGTGGCAAACGCCAGCCAGCCGGTACGCGAATCTGGCAGTTGCTTCGGCAGTATGAAGAACTCCTCATACTGGCTGAAAAACTCCCGCATACGGCTGTAGTTAGCGGTACGGTCGTCTATATTTTTAGCCAGGTTATCCAGTTGCACCAGGCCAAACGCCGCACCCAGTTCCGATGGCTCTATGTTATACCCCGGCTCTTCAAAAACGAATTTCGCATCGTAGGGGATGCCTTCTATTTCTACGTTAAAGCGGTTCTCTATTTTTTCCGACTCTACGAACAGCGACGAGCTGCGTCCCCAGCTGCGCAGCAGGCGGCCACGGTCGTAAAAGGCTTCCGTGTTCACGCACAGCATACCACCATTACCGGCGCAGTTAATAATGTGCGAGCCATAAAAGCTGGTAGTACTCATATCGGTAAAGCGGCCTGATGAAGCGCCCCCTATTTCCGCACCCAGGGTATCCGCCGAATCTTCCAGCACAAACAGGCCGTGCTTATCCGCTATCTCCCGCAGCACTTTCCAGTCAGGCAGGTTGCCTATCAGGTTCGGGATAACCATCGCCCGGGTCTTGGGCGTTATCATCTCCTCTACTTTGTTTACGTCCACGTTATAGGTTCCTTCTTCCACATCTATAAAGGCGGGAACCCAGCCCTTCTTTATGAGCGGGGCCACGGTGGTGGAAAAGGTAAGTGCTGGTGTCAGTATTTCCGAACCAGGCTCAAAGTTCATCAGGTCGGCCGCCAGGTACAGGGCCGAGGAGCCGCTGTTTACCATAATGCCGTACTTCTTGGCATAGAGCGACGCCACGCGTTCTTCCATTTCACGAACGTGCTTGCCCATCTGGGTAGAGGTATTCAGCACGCGCATTACCGCTTCCTTTTCCGCCTCGCCATATACCGCTTTTCCGTAGGGTACATGTATATAATCTGTTTGTAGCATTTCTATAGATTAAGAATGCGAATGTAAACAGATAGCGGGAATTTAAAAAGTTAATGAAGGTGAATTGGAAGAACTCATATAAGAAATAGCCCTATTTCTTTTTAATGTTCATCGTACGCTTCTTCTGCCGTATCTCGAAGTGCAGGTTTTTCACGTTGTTGTTCACCATATCCGCCGTTTGCGATAGCTCCGCTGGCCGGAAGTTGTCGTCAAAGGCCGCTTCGCTCAGTGTTACTATATAGTTACCGGCGGGCACGTTCAGGTAGAACTCTCCATTCTCTTCCGTAAGGGTAGAATACACTACGCCGTTTTCATCCTTGGCCAGCACTTTTATGTGCGCCAGCGAGAATTTCAGGTTAGAGGTAGAGTCCAGCACCAGCGAGAGTTGCCCCTGCAGCACACGACTCACTTTGTAGGGCACCGGCAGCGTTTCGCTGCCTTTTATAGTTACTTCCTGGCGTATGCCGTTGCTCGGCGCCCAGCCACGCAGCTTACTGCTGTAGCCAAAGTCCATTTTATATTTGCCCTTACCTGCGTTGCGCAGTTCCACCATTCCTTTTTCGTTCGATACGAACATGTGGTCGTTCAGCGCCATTGTCTGCCCGTGTACCGGTTCTTCATCCCGGTCCATCTGGCCGTTGCCGTTGTGGTCTTTAAAAAGCTGAAGTCGCACGTTGTGATACTTCCGCACCGGCAGGAAAGGGGCGTTCAGCCGTATGCGCAGCGATGCGTTAAAATACATTTGCGATGCCGCGCCATTGAGCGGCATTATACCCGAACACTGGAAGTCAAACCCTCTGCGCGAGTTGGAATAGGTCACATTCGCCAGCACGTTCGAGTTCTTCATATCACCTGGCATCGTTACCGAGTAGTTATACTGCGCCCTGAAGTTAAAGGTGTTCTTTCGCAGGCTGATGTCTACATACGGGCTCACAAAGATGCGCTCTACGTTGTTCTTGCCTTCCAGGTAAGCTATATACTCGTGGTAATAATAGGGACCCCGGTCGTAGCGGAAGGTAGCGCCTACGTTGTATAGCTGCACCGTACCCTGCGAGCTGAATATCATCGCCTTGTTAGAGTCCGCGCCGCCTACTATAGAGTTGTACCCTATGCTGGTATTACTGTTGATGAACACGCGCCGGTTGAAGAATACGCTCATCGCCAGGTTCAGGTAGTCGTATTGCACTGTTTCTTTAAAGTCGCCCGACTGGGTTTGCAGCTGCCGGCCGGCCGAAAAGGTAATGTTGCTGTGCTTGGTATTCCAACCCAGGCGGCCGCCATAGTTGTCGGTGCGCAGGTTAAAGATGTTGGTAAACAGGAGGCTGTCAAAAAAGTAGTTCTGCTTCCGGAAGTTGTACTCGTAGAAGCCACCGGCAAACACTTGTTTATACAGCCAGCGCACATCATGCGTCTGTATTCGCTGCCCTTTGTATATACCGGGATAATTGTCGCTGTTGTAGTTTATTACCGACTGTATATTCACCCGTTTAGTGTGCCACTGGAAGTCGTATCCCAGGGAGCTTCCCATCAGCAGGCTGGGGGTGCCGCCATTCAGGGTACCTGTGCTTTGCTCCATGCCCACACCTGTTTTTATGTTTACCCAGGCGTTGCTGCCCAGTGTTATTTCCGCCCGCTGGTCTACTACGTGCCCGTTTACCTTCGCTACGTTATCAAAGCTGGAGGTATAGGTTTCCTTCAGCTTTATGTTATCATTCAGCAGGTAATTCAGGTGCGCTCCAAAAACTTTGGTATCTCCTACCCGGCTTTTCACCATGGCGAATACGTCAAAGAGGTTGTTGTTATCTTTCCACGAGTAGCCCAGTTTGCCGCCATAGCCGTCTATGGCGAAGTCGCTCAGTTCCGAGATATTGCCCGCCTTTGCATGCACATGTTTGCCGTGATACTCCGCGCGCATTATCTGGTTATCCAGGCGCTGGCCTACGGCGTAGGTCTTGCTGCGGTACTCCAGCGATAGCTTATCGTTTTCCGTCAGGTCTACACTGCCGTACACCGAACCATAGTATTGTATAGGCGACCCTTCCTGGTAGTTGGTGCCCACTTCCAGTTGAAGCGGCATATTCAGGAAGGCCGAAGCATGTTGCTTCAGGCTATGCCCCACTTTAGCTATCGATTGCGACAGGTTCATCAGGTCCGCGCTGTCTTTTACGGTGATGCGTATTTCTTCGCGGGTCAGCATAGACCACTCCTTGTCGGTGATCATTATAGGCAGGCGGTGTGTCGTATCGTCGCCGGGCTTCACCGTCACCAGGGCTTTGCTCTCCAGGTGCAGGAATTCATTTTTGTACGTAATCGTGTACTCCGAAACTGTATTGCCGGAATTCTTTATATAGACAGGCACCTGTATATTCTTCTGGTGGCTGGTCATTACCATATTAGCGTTGGGCAGGCTGGCCCGGAACTTACTGAACTCCTTCACCTTTACATAAAAATAATCGTAGCGGGCTTCCGCGCTGTTATTCAGGCGGTACTCCACTTTTATCTGTTGCCAGTTGGCGTCATTGTTATTCCCGTTCGGCAGCGCGCGTATAGGTATTATGGTGTTCTCGCTCGGGTTCAGGTCTATCGTTATCAGCGGCTGGGTAATGAGCTGCCATCCCTTAGGCGCCGTAATAGAGACAATAATCGTTAGCTTGTCCGAGGTAGTATTGTTAAGGGTAATATTGTTGTAGAGAAAGTCTTTGTTGTTGGTGGCCAGCAGCGAGTCGTTCATCAGCCGCGATGTGAAGGCGGTCTTAATTACCTGGCCTTGTGCTGCGCCAGTTGAGCACAGCAGTAAGCAAAGCAGGTAACAAAACAGGTTTCTCTCTCTCTTATGTGTTATCAGGCTTTTCATGCCGGTTACATTATCGGTTGCGGGGCAATCTTTAATGTAGGTAGTTTTTCAATGTCTTTCTCTCTAAAAGACGGACGAATATATATAGTGTTCGCTAATTATTAAAGCATAAAAAAGGGGCCCGTCTCTTTTGCAGAGCAAAGGCCCCTTCTATCTGTAGGTATTACATCAGGTGTTTGAGCATCACTTCCATGTTGTATTCCAGGGCCAGGTTCATGTCTTCCAGTTCCTGTATGTCCGTAGAGCCGCTTTGGTTCTCCAATAAGTTGAGTCCGTGCTCCACGTGTTCCAGGTAGTTGTCCAGCGAAACCCTGTCCTGGTATTTATGCTCGTAAATATCTTTTGCTATTTCGAATTGCATAAAATCTCAGTTTAAGTGAGCCAACAATTTACTGCTGTGTAGCAGTGTATACTACCGAAGTGGTATAAGTACCGGCAGGGTAAGTAAAACCCGGGGTAGCCTGGTATTGTACCGAGAACAGCTGGTTGGAACCATAAGTACCATTCGCTATCAGGTTCTGGTCGGTAGAAGTAAGGGTAGAATAAGCCGTAGAAGAGAACGGAGTAACGATAGAACCACCGGTAGAGTTGGCGGTAACCATCAGCTTCAGCACACCCGATACAGGCATAGTAGTACCGGTAGTATAAGTACCAGTGTACGTAAAGTTAGACGCGTTCGATTTAACGGTAACGTCAAATGCCAGGTTCGATTGCACTTTCAGTTGCTGCGCCGTAGAGGTAACACCGTTGGCGTAGTCAGATACCGTAGAGAACGGCAGGGTAACCGCGCCACCCGTGTTGGTACCGGAACCGGTAAAGGTGATAGCGATAGCGTTGGAAAGCGTCAGGCTCACCGACTGAGTAGCGGTAGCAGAAGCATTCTGTGCGTAAGTGGCTGTTGCCATGCCGATAACGGCGAGTGCGGATAATAAAAGCTTTTTCATGTTTTGTCTTTGTTTTTGTTGTTTGTTAATAAATGTGTTTTGTTTGTTGCTGTAAAGATTAAATGAGATTTAGCTAAAACAAAGCTCCTTAACACAGTTTAACACCTGTTTCCGAAAGGATTAACACCGTTTTAGACATTGTTAATCGCTCGTTAACGGCCTCATTTACACAGTGTCAGCACATTCTTTTCTATAAGGTGCATACTTGGGTCGAAGCCAATACTCCCCACAAGCAAAGGGGTGTTTCAAAGTCTGAAACACCCCTTGCAAATGCGGTATTACAGCTTCCTTATTGCTGTGCTGCCGTATAGATTACGTTCATCCGGTATTGCCCCCCGGGGTAACCCCAGCCGGGAGTGAACTGCATCGCCACATTAAAGGTATTACCCGATACCAGGTTGTTGCCCAACGGCCCATTGGTCAGGGTCTGCGCACTGGTAGTGAGCGTAATGTAGTTAGCTGCCGTACTCTTCTTAAGCTTTAGTACGCTGCAGGGCATGTTTGAGGCCGCACCGGTACTCATAGGCGTAAAGTTAGCCGTCTGTGCTTTTACCGATATAACCCAGGGCAGGTTGGCTTTCACCCATATGCTCGCATACGAGGTGTTGGTAATGCCATTATCGTAGTGCGACTCGGTAGTGAATGATGGCACGCCACCGGTGGTCGTCAGGCTCATAAACACTACCGGCAACACCGTCAGCGAGCCGTCGTTTTGCGCGTTAAAGCTGTAGCTCTGCCCATAGCTGGCGGCGGCGGTAAATAATATTATTATGATAAGGAATGCTTTTCTCATGGCTGTGTCATTGTAAAAAATCCTCTGAACGTATAATATCCCGGAAAAAAGTAGTCGTAACCTGTTTCAATAATTACAAGGTCGTAGTTGAAGGTGCGCACCGACGTGCTGGAGCTCATCTGTGGCTGCTTAAAGAGGTTTTGCCAGCTGCTGGTCTGCACATACACCCCCGCTACCATGTTGGTGTAGTTCGTAGAATTGGAAGAGGTAAAATCAATCGCAAGGTGGCCGGAACCGTTCGGGGCAAAGTTGGTTGGGTACAGCAGGATGTTCTGCTTCATTTTTATGGTCGCTCCATTGTTTACCGTACGTACCCGCAGCGTGAATGCATTCGAAATGATCATATCATGCTCCAGGTCATACACATCATCCATATAGAAGTCCCATGGGTTATTCACTACCAGTTGTAGATAGTTGGATGAGTTTTGCCCAAAGGCCGGTGAGACACCCAGTATAAGCAAACCAATAAGTAGTAATCTCTTCATACCCTGAAAGGTGTTTAGGCGAATTCCTCCGTGGATGGCAGAATAAACGATTTTAGGGGATAAAGGTAATATCTGCAAATTGAGGTTGTTGTTTTTTAGTTGTTAATAGAAGTAAAAAAATAACTAAAATGTACCACCAGGGCGGTTTTGGTTAATTTTCACAAAAATTGCGGGCATTTAACATAACTATATAACCTATATAGTTGCTCCGTAATCGTTTTTTTCCAATTTTCGCACCATTAATCTATTAACATAGAGGTTCACAACAAATAAGATATGAGCAAAAAATTATTTTCGTTAGCTATAATATTCATGTGTATAGCTACCGTGGTATCTGCCCAAAACCTGGGTGTTTATCCTACGGCGCTATCCTTTGCCCTCTCCAGGGGCAACAGTGAGTCGCAGGTGGTCAATATCACCAACGGTTCCGACAAGAAAATGCAATTCCGGCTCTATCTCAACGACTGGATAAGGGATACCATTGGTGGCCATGAGTACTACGAGCCCAGCACACATCCCCGGTCGTGCAGCCGCTGGGTAACGCTGAACAAGAATTTCGTTGAGCTCGAGCCGGGCAAATCAGCCCAGATAACCATTAAGCTCTCCATCCCCGATTCCACCGGCGTTACCGATGAGATGAAATGGTCTATGCTCTTTGTGGAAACAGTAGAGGAAAATACGGCCCAGGCATCTAAAAATGCGACCGCCGCCGTGCAAAACCTGCTCCGTATTGGTATACATATTTACCAGACGCCTCCTAACCTTACCGACAAGCAAATAAAAGCGTATGATATAAAGCCGGTAGCCGGAGAAGATAAAAAATACCAGCTCGTGTGCCAGAATACAGGCAACATAATGATACAGTGCAAGTCGTACCTGGAACTGGACCCAATGGGCGGCGGACAGAAAATTAAGCTGGACCCCATCGATTTCCCCATGTTCCCACAGCAGAAGCGCTATGTAACTTTTGAGCTCCCCGCCAATATCCAGAAAGGAAAATATTCCGCACTGGCAGTGCTTGATGGCGGCGAAGACATCTCGCTGGAGGCGGTAGAAAGCGTGGTGGAGATAAAATAACGCACCACCAGGGCTACAGCGGCTAAAAATACTGGCAGGCCACCTACCCGGGTGGCCTGCTTTTTTTATGCGCTAACCGGGAAAACACAAACCCGCTCCGTTAACAATAGTTAAAGTAATTTGAATAAATGTTAACGATGTTGCGTTAACAATTTTTCCCATTACTTTTATAGTCTTGTTATTCAAGTGTTATTAACGGACGGTTTAGAAAACAAATAACAAGCAATGCATAAGCTGCTATGATAAAAAAGCTGACCATACTTACCCTCTGCCTACTGGCGCTTACCGGCAACAAGCTGTTTGCCCAGGCGAGCGCTACAGCTACCCAAACCGTGCACATACAGGTTGCCCCCGCCATAGAGATAGTAACCAACACCGTAATAGAGTGGTGGAAGAAAAAGAACAATGGTAACGGCTTCGGGCTGGGCAAAGGCAATGGCAACCAGAAAGTAGCCAGCCAGGGAGACAACGGATACGGGCAGGAAATAACCGTACGCTCCAACAAAGAATTTATGGTGAGTATCAAGAGCACCGACAACACCCAAAGCAATGTACTGCTTGCCCTGAAGGACAACCAGACAGGCGGCACCGCCAACCCCGCCTACAGCGACTATGCACCGGTAACACCAACCAGCCAGGACCTTCTCATGAATTGCGCTTATGGCAATGAAAAAAGTTTCCTGGTAGCCTGCAAAACCAAGTCAGGCAAAGCCAAACAACCGGAAATCAGCAAAGCAGACATCATTTATACGGCCACGTTGCCCTAGCAGGTCTCAACGATATTATTTAGAACGGTCCGGCAAATACTGCCGGATTTTTCTATTTTAGGGCAAACACATCCGCACATGAAACTGCTAGCGCCTGCCTGCGCCCTCTTGCTTTGGTTGTTGGTCGCCACCGGCTGCCAGGCTAAGGGGCCCGTAAAAGAAGATTTTGAAAGCGGCAGGAAAGATGCCTATGCGCCCGCCGTGCTAACGTTGGCTTCAGGCAAATGGTCGCTGAACAACGCCCTGCTGGGCAACTCCGCCAACGACAAGAAGAATGGCCGCGCCTGCGTACGCATTAAGGCTGACGGCTTTCTCTCCATGGAGTACGACTTACAGGGCACTATACAGGAAATAACCTGCAGCTACGCCACCTACGGTAGCGACGCACCCGCCGAATGGCTGCTGCAATACTCCACCAGCAAGGGGGCGCAATGGATAAATGCGGGGCCGCCTGTGCAGGCTACCCCACAGTTAACCACTTCGTCATTCCCCATCAACCAGGATGGCCCTATACGCTTCCGCATTCAGAAACTCGGCGGCGGACGCCTGAATATAGACGACTTCACCACAGGTGGGGGTGGCGGCCCCGCCAGCACTACCCCCCAGGCTCCACCAGCCGCTGCCCCGCACAGGGACGATAACACCGCTTTGGGCATACCCGTCACTAACCGGAACGAACCCGCGCTGGTGGTAATAACCCGGTCCCAGTTTACGCTTTGCTACAATGGCTATAAGGGGCACCCCGACTGGGTAAGCTGGCACCTGAGCCCGGCGTGGAAAGGCCCTGCCGCCCGTTGCAATTGCTTTACCCCCGACAACAAAATACCGGCCCGCTACCTGGACGCCAAACCCCAGTATTACAGGGGCAGCGGTTTCGATAAAGGCCACCTCTGCCCTTCCGAAGACCGCGATGGCAGCGACGAGGACAAC
This sequence comes from Flavipsychrobacter sp., assembly GCA_016786665.1. Lineage (GTDB taxonomy): Bacteria > Bacteroidota > Bacteroidia > Chitinophagales > Chitinophagaceae > MKUN01. The sequence continues at coordinate 28,670 of JAEUVZ010000011.1, read as the reverse complement.
AGGGCGACGTTCCTCATGAGCAATATGGCCCCGCAGGCGCCTAACCTGAACCGTGACGTATGGGAAAAGCTGGAAAGCTATTGCCGCAAGCTAATGGCGGAGGGCAACGAGTTATACATTATTGCCGGGGCCTACGGTAGCGGCGGTATAGGGGCCAATGGCCGGAAAGAAGCGCTGGAACAGGGCCTGTACGTACCCTCCAATTTCTGGAAGGTAATAGTGGTACTGCCTGCGGGAGATAACGACCGAAGCCGCGTAGATGCCGCCACCCGGGTAATAGCGGTAGACATGCCCAATCGCCAGGACGCCAATAACTACCAATGGCCCCACTACCGGGTAAGTGTAGACGAGTTGGAACAACGAACAGGATACGATCTGCTCAACGCGCTACCGGAAAACATACAGGCGATTATAGAGGCGCGGGTAGACGATGGTGATGTTCGCTAATACAAATAGTGCGGCGCCTGCGCCGCACTATTTGTATTGTTGTATCCCCGTACAGGATATTATTGTTTCACAAACTTCAGGTTACCGGAAATGCCTTCCTTCGAGGCCAGCTTCAATACATACATACCGGCCGGCATATTCTGCACGTCTATACCATTGCTCGCATTGCTGATAGTACCCGACTTTACCACGCTACCCGTAAACGACAGCACGCTGTATTGGTACGCCTCATTATCCGGCAGGGCTATGCGCAGTACATCACTTACCGGGTTAGGATAAGCTTCAGCGGCCAGCTCGCCCTTCACAGTATTGTTAACCGCCAGTGTACCGGAAAGGTCGTCATATACATCGCTCACCATCGTTGAGTCCATCGCGTAGTTGTATATCCGCAGTATAGCTATAGAGCCGCTGCTGGCTTCATTGGCAACCACCAGGTCGTCCTGGAAGAAGCGCAGCTTCTTATTGGCGCTGTAAACGGCGTCGCCGCCGGCATCGTTAAATTGTATGTAGTTATTACCATCGCCATACAGCAGCACGTCTTTGGTAGTATCGTTGCGGGTAATAACGTAGTGCGAATATTCGTTCGCGGTAAAGGGTGCCCCTGCGGAGCTGGCAATATTGTAGAAGTTGAGCTGTCCGTTAAATACATAGCAGCCTCTGTCGGTGGTGCGCAGCTTATAGTCTATCACGCGCTTCCAGCTGGCGAGGTTGTCCATTTTAAAATACAGCTCTATGGTATAGCTACCCGTGGCGATAAAGTTGTGCATCGAATCATCATATTCAAAGCCGCAATTCTGGTCAAAACGGTACACCTGGCGGTTTAAGTTGCCGTAGTCTACCAGTGTATCTCCTACAAACGAACCGGTACATACGGGCGTAAGGTCGGGGCCTACGCCGCCCGCTTCCTTAAAGTCTCCGTCAAAGTAATAGGTATACACATTCTGGGCCTGCAAGGTTCCCAGCGACAGGAATAGTGATGCTGTAAGTAAAAGCTTCTTCATAGTCTTATATTTTTTGCAAAGCAATGAAGAAAGCCCCATACCGGCAATACACCAAAACACGTATTTTTTCTGCTTACCGGGGGTTTGCAGCCAGTACGTCCCGGAACTCTTCTTTCTTGTCAAATACCGACTTAGCGAACGGGCAAAGCGGAATAATGCCCACCTTACGCTCCCGGGCCATCTCTACCGCGGCTTTCACCAGCTTCAGGCCTACCCCCTGCCCCTTCAGCCGCTCATCCACCTCTGTATGGTCTATTATGAATTTATCCTCCCCTACCCACACATAGGTCATCTCAGCCAGTTGCTCCCCATTGTCTGCTATATAGTAGCGTCCCTTCTTTCCGTCGTCTTGGTGCTGTATCTCCATACTTAAAAATTTAGAAAGCAATATACCACCCTTTGGGTATAAAAAATACCCAACGCAGGGTATTAGGCAACTGGGACGGATTTAATACTTTAGTAACAACTTAATATAATGAAACGAGTACTCCTACTGCTAATGGTACTGGCGCTTCACTGCCACGCCCGGCCATCGAACGCAAACGACAGCTTGCTGAACGTTTTGAAACAATCGAAGCAGGATACCCTTAAAGCGCACGTATTGATACAACTCTGCCGGAATACGCTCGACAGGGACAACAAGGCCATGGAAGGCTATGCCCGGGAGCTGCTGGAGCTGTCGCAACAGCTAAAATTCCATCGCGGCCTCGCCGACGCGCACAACTTCCTGGGTATAGTGGAAGATGAGAAAAACAATTACGCCAAAGCGCTGGAGCTCTACGGCACCGCATTGGAATACGCTAAGGTACCGGGACTGGAGAAGAAAAAAGCCAGTATCGACAACAATATAGGGCTCATATACTGGAAGATAGGCGACCACCAGAAGGCGCTGGGCTACTATTACGATGCCTTGCGGGTTTTTGAACAGTTGGAAGAAAAGAAACTGCAAGCCAACGTGCTCAGCAACATAGGCCTGATAGAGTCATCGCTGAAAGACCAGGAGAAGGCCCTCCAATTCTTCCGGAAAGCCCAGGCCCTACGGAAGGAAATAAACGACGAATACGGCCTGGCCAGTACGTACAACAACATAGCCAAGAGCCTTACGCTGGTGCACCAGGAAGATTCCAGCCGCTATTATACACGCCTGGCCATAGAATTGCAGCAGAAGTCGGGCGATGAATACGGGCTGGCCATCAGCCTCGGCAACATGGGTACTTCCTTTGGTGCGGAAAAAAAATTCGACAGCGCATTCTATTACCTCAACAAGTGTGCTGAACTCCGGGAAAAGACCGGCGACCAACTAGGACTCACGTTTGTTTACCACGCCATGGCCGAAAATTACAAAGTGCAGAAAGATCTCCGGAAAGCAGCCACTTACGTGGACCGCGCCCTCGCACTGGCCAACGAAATTAATTCGCGAGAGCGCATAGGCACCATATCCGAGACCGCAGGATACATTTATGCGCAACTGGGCGACTACCGGAAAGCCTATTACCACATGGACAAACATGCGGGCTACCTCGCTGATATTTTTGATACAGTAAAGAACGAGCAGGCGGCGGAACTGGCGGTGAAGTACGAAGTGGAGAAAAAAGACCTGCGCATTGCGAAAGACAAGGCAGAGCTGGCGGGAAAGCAGGCGCAGATAGAGAACCAGGAGCTGAAGCTCGCACAGCGCAATACACTCCTGGGGTTGTTGGCCCTTGCGCTCGTGGGCGGTAGCGTGCTGGCATACATGTTCTACAATCGCAGCAAACTCCGCGACGCTGCCCGCTTGCAACAGGAAATCATCCGGCAGCAGGATATCGCCTCCAGGGCCATACTGGAAGCCGAGGAGCGCGAACGAAAGCGCATAGCCGGAGACCTGCACGATGGCCTAGGACAATTATGCTCCGCAATCAAAATGAACCTGTCCGGCATAGAAAGCCAGATCGGCTTTGCTGATAAAGAAACGGCGCTCACCTACGAGAAAACGCTGGCGCTTACCGACCAGGCTTGCCGCGATGTCAGGACCATATCGCACCAGATGATGCCCAATGTTCTGCTCAAGTCAGGGCTCGCCAGCGCGGTCAAGGATTTTCTCGATAAGATTGACGCACGGGCACTGCAGGTGCACCTCAATACATTTGGCCTGCAGGAACGCTTGGATAGCAACGTCGAAACCGTCCTCTACCGGGTAATACAGGAAACAGTCAACAACGTCATAAAACACGCCAGGGCTAATAAGCTGTACATACAACTGGGCAAAGACGAGGAAGGCATTACCGCCACTATAGAAGATAATGGCACAGGATTTGATGTTTCTGAAACGGAACAGCAAAGCGGCATTGGCTTAAAGAACATAGCCAGCCGTGTGGGGTACCTGAAGGGTACGGTGGAGTTTGATTCGGCGCCGGGAAGAGGCACTGTTGTGAATGTATGGATACCCGATGCTGCCCGCCAATAGATACATGATGCGCATACAATCACTTTTATATTCCATCCTGGCCGCCGTGCTGTTGCTGGCGGCGGGCGGTTGCAGCAGGCCTTCACCGGCCACAGCCTGCGAAGACACCATTTGCACCGAAATATTTATGGCCGTAATGGTGCAGGTTAGCGACACCGCCGGCAATCCCGTTCAGCTCGATGAATATTATACCCTGCGGGGTACAGAGCGGCTGCCAGCCGCCGTCAGCCCACCGGAGAATGGACGCTATGTAGTAGTTGACGACCGCATTGTAGCATCCCTGGCCAACAAGACCGAGACATTCCGCTTCGTGGGCAAGAAGAACGGGGCGGAAGTGGTAAACGAACAATACCAGGTGCGGGGCGATTGCTGCCACGTGCACAAAGAGCAAGGTAAAGACCAGGTAGTCATTCCATAAATCAACATACCATGAAACGAATAGCAATTATTGCAGCGGCCATCTCATTGGGCCTTCTTACACAGTCTACCAGTTGCCGGAAAACAGGAACCACCGAATGTGGCGATATCGCCTGCACCATGATGTTTGCCATGATAACGGTAGAAGTGAAAGACAACATGGGCCGCCCGGTAAAGCTGGACGAGTACTATACGCTGCGCGATAAGACCGGCGAAAAACTGGTGATGCAGGCGCTGGCGGCCGATAGCGGCCAGTATACCGTAATAGACGATAGCTACATCAACACCCTGAAGAATAAAAGCGAACTGTTCCGCTTCGTGGGTAAGAAGAACGGCGTAGAGGTGATCAACGAGCCTTACGAGGTGGAAGGTGATTGCTGCCACGTTAGCCGCAAAAGCGGGAAAACCAGTATAACCCTGCCGTAACAGTCACTACTGGTACCACATCATAGGAAGGGATAAAGCCGCGGCTTTATCCCTTCTTTTTTGAGGCGGCTATAAGCAGTACCACACCGGCGCCTATTACTATGCCGCCGGTGTACACCGGCCACCCTATTTTCCTGGTTTCCGTTTTGTTTATTTCCAGCGGGCCTATCTCGGCCACTTCCTTCTTCTGTGTAAAGCTCACACTGTTAAAGAGGAACAGAAGCACACCCGCAACAATCAATACAATTCCCAATATTCTCATAATTCAGTCTTTTACCCATACGGATGCAAAAACCGTTCTCGGGGCCTTTCCCGCGTTCTACACCACCACAGTTATAACCCCTGCTGAGAAATATTAAATCGAAAATTTGGCCGGAAGGAAAAAATTACCATATCTTTGTGATATCATTTTAATATCAAAACAACACGATTATGGAAAAAGTATTACGTCCCATGAATGGCTTTTTAGCCCTGCTGCTCTCTATAGTGGTTTGCGGTGCAGCTATATTCTGCTTCACACTGGCGGAAAGCAACCCGTTCCTCTTCATACCGCTGGGGTCGGTGCTGATGCTTGCTACCTTCTTCGCCTGGAAAGGGCTCATGATCATACAGCCCAATCACGCCCGGGTACTCAACTTCTTTGGTAAGTATGTAGGCTCCGTTAAGGAAAACGGCCTGTTCTTTGTCAATCCGTTGTACACTTCCACTAAGCTCTCCCAGCGCTCGCAAAACCTGGCAATACCCACGCTGAAGGTAAACGACAAAATGGGCAATCCCATAGAGATAGGCGCTGTAGTGGTGTGGCAGGTAGAAGATACCTACAAGGCCGCCTACGATGTGGTGGACTATGGCATGTATGTGCGCATGCAGAGCGAGGCCGCCCTGCGCAACCTCGCTACCGGTTTCGCCTACGATAATATCGAGGACGAGAACGCCCTCCTTACCCTCCGCGATGGTGGAGAAAAGGTTCAGGAACTGTTACAGAACGAGCTCAACGCTCGCCTGGCAAAGGCTGGCATCATAGCTACCGAAGCGCGCATCAGTCACCTGGCCTACGCACAGGAAATAGCCGGAGCTATGCTGCAGCGCCAGCAGGCTACCGCTATAGTAGCGGCGCGGTACAAGATAGTAGAAGGCGCCGTAGGCATGGTTGAAATGGCGCTGGAGCAACTCAGCACCAAGAAAATAGTAGACCTGGACGAAGAAAAGAAAGCCACAATGGTTAGCAACCTGCTGGTAGTACTCTGCGGCGAAAAAGGCGCACAACCCGTACTCAATACCGGAACATTATACAACTAATGCTCTTGTTACGACTTATTACTTACGACTAGGCAATGGCAGCAAAAAAATCATTTGTACTGAGAGTGGATGAGGCGACATTCAAAGCCATTGAAAAATGGGCTGCGGATGAATTCCGAAGTGTGAACGGGCAACTGGAATGGCTAATTGCCAAAGCGCTGAAAGACGCCAAAAGAAAGACCGTACCGGAACCACCGGCACAGGAAGAACGGCCACCAGGCCACAACAAGCCAGGCAATCCCTGACGAAGAATACCATTTTAATAGCCTCGCCATAGTGCGGGGCTATCCTTTTATAAACAACCCTCACCGGTACGGATGCAAAAATAAAAGTTTCGGTACTAATACTCGCTGAACAGGATAGATGTGGGGATGACCTTAATACCTTCACGGGGTATGGTAAAAATGAAGGCGGTACCGTTACCATACTCAGACTCCACCCTTATGGAGCCATTACCTTGCGTCACCAATTTCTTAACGATGGATAAACCGATACCATAGCTATCCTCGCGCTCATTCCTGAAGTTCTCAAATAGCCGGAAAATATGGCCGGTGCGGCCCGGTTCTATTCCCGGCCCATTATCTTTCACAGAAAACTCGTAGCACTGTTCATCCGCCCGGCAGGAGACCGTAATAACGCATTCGGGTTTGTCATTGTGCTTCACAGCATTGTCTATTATGTTGCCGAATATCTGCCGGAGCGCCGTACGGTTGAAGCGCACATGGGGTATCTCTGTTTCGGTCACTAGTTTTACCGGGTTATCTACCTGGTGCAGTTCGGTCACATCGTGCAGCAGGGCCGCTACATCTATATCTTCAGGTTCCAGCGAGTGGAAGTTGGTTTTAGAATATTCCAGTATGCCAGCTACCAGCTTCACGCTGCGCTCATTGGTTTTACGGAGCATGGCCAGGCACTCCTTCACCGTTTCGTCCTGCGTACCTTCCAGCTGCGCCTCCAGCACGGTAATCAGCCCCAGTGTAGTATTCAGCGGCGAGCGTATGTCGTGCGCTACCGTGTAGGCAAATTGTTCCAGGTTCTTGTTCACCTCTTCCAGCAGCGTGCGCTTCACCATGTTCACCTCCAGCTCTTCACTTAGCATATTCAGCCCTACGGCTACGGCACAGAGCGGGTCGCTTACCTCACCTATCTGCAGCCGGCGATTGAAGTTAAGGCTGGCCATAGAGGCTATCATTTCTACCAGTGCGTTATGCTTCCCTTCCAGGGTTTCTTCGCTGATCATAAAAATGTATGGAGCCACTCACGCGCTTCGTCCTGCCCGTGAAACAGCTTGATGGGAAATTTTGTACGGTTAAAGCCCAGGAAAAAATTGCCAATGAGCTGCGACAATGGCGAACCGACCACTAACGCACAGGCGCTCTGGTACCGGGCCGTTTCATCGCCTGCCAGGTAGGCGCGCGCATCGCGCGATATACCCCGCGAACGGGTAATATCTACCAAAACAGGGCGGCTACCGCCCTGCGAAAGAATACGCACAGCCTCAATATTCTCTCTCGCATCTTCCAGGCTTACTACTGCGTTGTCCAGCACTACGCAATCAATAATACCGGAGTCTTCTATCTTTATTCTTTCTGTCCTGGTGGTAATCTCTTTGATCTCTCGACCAATTGAATCCAACATATACTTTGTAGAGGATGAATTTATCTGCTATAAAAATACATAAGTTTATCAGGCAATAATGTGAAAATTCTATTAAAGAAAGACTGATTTATATCACCAAATATAGGTATGGCCTCCCCAGAGGGTTAACCCTCCCCACCATCCGCGATTGGATATGCTGCCGGTTATCGCTATTTTTAGCTACCACACCAATAACCAAACATCTTGATGGCCCGCTTGCTTTCGTTCCTTGCCAAAAGAGACCTTTATTATGCATTGGCGCGCTATACGCTCTCCGCCATCATGCTCCGCTATGCGGTTATGAAGGTGCTTGGCATGCAGTTCGCTACCGTACTACCTTTCTCTTCCTGGGGGCAGTCACTGGGGCAACTCTCCGGCTATCAGCTCACCTGGGGGTTCCTCGGGCATTCTTATTGGTTGCAGGTACTGCTTGGCTGGCTGGAGCTGGTGCCTGCCTGTTTACTTCTCTTCCGACGCTCCGCATTTGCCGGTGCCATACTGATGCTGCCCATGACCATTGGCGTGCTCCTGGTCAATTACTCCATGGACTTATGGAGCAATACTAAGCAATTCTCCGTTGTATTGCTGGCGCTAAACCTGCTGATCCTGGCCCTTGAAAGAAAACGTATCACCGCTATCCTATCCATTATCAAGGGGAAAGGAAAGTATAAGTATGTTATACCCGAACTGATAATCGCACTATTGCTGGTTGGCAGCGCTGTTTATAAAAAAGCTATTAAAACCACCTACCACTGAGATGTAAACAATACGCTCACCGGAGAGTGGTATAAGAAGCAATCGTACGAGTATGTACTGGTGGAAGAACGATGGAATGATAGCCTCATACCGCATAGCCCACTCCGCGCATACTTTGACCCATGGAATGAATACAGCGAGATAAACGACAGTGTCAATAACAGAGACGGATTTAAGGATTATATACTGGATGAGGAATCACACAGTTTGAGTATTGCTACAACTACCTACCTACAGCGTGAAATCAGTGACTATTACTACAGGCTTGGGGGAGAATACACTTACACACTACAGGGTGATTCCCTCATCCTACAACAAACGCTGAATGACGGCTCCGTGGAGCGCTTGACTTTTAAAAGAAGGAAACTGCAAGTGACGCGGTGCAATTGAATCTCGTATCCAAATGAAATTCAGTTAACTGATTAAGAAAAAACTATCTCTCCATATCCCATATATCACCCGCTTGCGACTGATGTGAAAAACTGTATTTCCTCAGCAGACTGTTCAGGTATTTGCGAAACGAACGACGCATTCCATCCGCAGAATAAATGCGCTCCTTGCCTTTCCCATATCCAATCTTCTGCATATTGACCGGCATACTTAAAGATAGTCGGTTGCAATCCATACAAACAGAAACATGCGCAACAATCTTTTTACCCTGATAATACACAATAGCCAAATGCGGGTCGAAACACGATGCCGTGCCTGCTCCATACGACGATTTATTGCCCAAAAGCTCGCTCAATTTAGTTGATTCGGCTTTGGATAGACTAGTATCCTTTATTGCACAATCTTTAAGCACTCTACCAAAATCCGTTGCCCACTCCTTCGGGTGACAACGATCACTCATATCAAAAATCACCACCTTGTCGTACTTCAATTTCTTGAACGGATTATCTTGAGCTTGTCCACAAACGCTTAGGATAGTTAACGGTAAAGTAAAAAAAAGATGCTTCATTCAGTAAAGACGATACGACCCCAAAATTCCACACCCGACTTACACCCTATCTTACATCACACTTGCCCGCCTCTGCATGAAAATATGCCACCACCAACGGCATAATGTCATCTATACGTTTGTAGGTCTTACGGTCGGCCTGGTATTGGCGCATCACCTCCACCAGCCCGCGCAGGTATATCCAGCCGCCGTTTCGGTACATTTCGTCCATCAGTACAGCCGCCTTTTCCCGGCCCAGTATCTTCTCCGTTATCAGTATCTCATTGGCGCGGACGAAATGCTCATACAGGCAGGCGGGCCAGGTGCCATAGCCCTGCTCTTCCAGTCGCTTGCGTATAGGGGCCAGCAGGCAGCTGTCTGCCGCTAATGTTTCCAGGTGGCTGGACACCAGCGGGTTGCAAAACGAATGACTGAATTCATGTATCACATACTCTGATAGTATCGTACGCGCTTCATACAAGGGGTACGCTTTGCTGTCGCTGCGCGGACCTATCAGTGCATACAGCGCCAGGCCATTCCCCTTCTCCATCATGGGCCCGTAGCCGCCATCATGCAGCAGTGGTATCAGCACCACGTTATACTCCTTGTTCGAACGGCCATAATGCGCCTCCATAATGCTGATAATGTTACTCTCGTCTATCTTCAATTGTATGGGGGCCACCAGGCTATCGTAAAAGGTACGGTGGTCGTTATAGAAACGGCGAAACTCCGTGCGCCGGTAGAAATCTTTGAACTGTTGCAACAGCAGCGACAGCGTATCCTCGTGCTGCTGGTAGCGGAAATGGTTCAGTTCATCCTCGGAAAATCCCGACACCTGCCGGAAGCCGGGGAAGGAAAAGTGATACAGGTAGGTGGGTGCGGCGTCAAACCCTAGGAAACGTTCATAGACGCCCCGGTAAAGCGTTACCGCCGGGTGGTCGCGATAGTCCCGGAAGTATTCGTCTATTTCCTTTTTATACGTTAAATCAGCCTGGGTAAGTACCGGGTAACCCGATAGATACTGGATAACAGTAAGAAACTCCATGCGCTCATCCACCAGTACGTTCACCTTCGGCGAACGTGTAGCGGCTGTGAATGCACCAGCAACCGCAAACAGAAATATTATAACCGCCCTCATAGAGTCTTAGCTACTCTAAGATAGAACTTTTTGAGGGAGCATTGTTGGCCAGGCGACCACAACAGCTAAATATGAGCTTACAAAAATGCCCGCATGCCAAAGATCACAAAAAAGAACACAACAAGAAGTGCAACGGCCACTATTATAGGAGGCCAAACAGACCTTGCCCTAAACCTGGCATCTGCATCAATATACCTTGGCCAGATCATGTAAATCAAACCTAACCCCGCGATTGCATGCAATACCGACGACATTTGCCAAAACAGATCAGGAACCAACACGATCAAAATAGTAGCCACCAATCCATATACTACAGAAACTACTGCTGCTGTACGATTCTTTTGATACAAGTTAATAGCTAATAATATCGCACCAAACCATGTTCCGATAAAAAAGGAAAATGCCCAGACTGCACCTTTTGTATAATATTCGGGCACGTCCCAATCTACGAGATCCCCGTTTCCTGATGAGTTGTACAATTGTCCGTGCTCCTGCGCTTTCAGCTCTATTTTATTTACCATATCCGCATTCACCTGCTCTTGTTCTTCATCCGAGAACATATGCCCGCGGCTTTCCAACTCCGCCTTCGCTGCTACAATAGCTTCGGGAACATACTTGTTCATATTGCCTAGTATGTTCAGCAAATCCTCGTCCGATTTACCGGCCATTTTCTCCTTGAAGTCTATTTCCATGACGGGAAGATAGTATGAGCTTGCCGCCAAACAAAGCCTGCCCGAAATCCACTAATCCACAATTCAAAATACCCATCCTTTAGGAGAAGGGTTACAGGGTGAGGGCTTAACATCAAAACAGGCATTCAACTTCAGGTTATCTACCGCCGGGAACAGCCCTTCGTCCTATTTGCTGATTGAAGTTACGCTGCGCTAAACTTCAACCTGGCAGGGGAGCCCTTAAGTCATATCCCTTTCTTTCCCGAATCATATCGTGGGAAGGGGGTGGTTCTTTATTCTGCTTTGCCGCTACCGCTCAAGAGATTTCTCTCTTCACTCCGTTATACTACGCTTCGTTCGAAATGACGGCTTGATGGGACAAAACAAAAACGGCCCGCTGTGCGGGCCGTTTTCAATATCGCTAAGGAATTATTAAGCGTTTTCTTCAGTAGTACCTTCTTCTTGAGCAGGTGCTTCTGTGTTTTCAGTAGCTTCTGTCGCAGGAGCTTCAGCAACCACTTCTTCTTGTGTAGCTTCAGCAGCGGGTGCGGCAGCCTTAGGAGCAGCAGCGCCTGAAGAGCGGCGGCTACGGCGTGTTTTCTTAGCACCGGCGTCTTTAGCATCTTTGGTGTAGATCTCGTTGAAGTCAACCAGTTCTATCATCGCCATTTCAGCAGCATCGCCCACACGGGGAGCCAGCTTAATGATACGAATGTAACCACCAGGACGGTTAGCTACTTTATCACCTATTACGCCAAAAAGTTCCTTGATGGCTTCTTTATCCTGCAGGTAGCTGAACACCACACGACGGTTGTGCATGCTATCGTTCTTAGAACGGGTGATCAGTGGCTCTGCATATACACGCAGGGCTTTCGCTTTTGCAAGGGTAGTAACAATGCGCTTGTGCTCTATCAGCTGGCAAGCCATGTTAGACATCAACGCCCTCCTGTGAGAGGCAGTGCGGCTTAAATTTTTGATTTTGTCTCCGTGACGCATGACATTTGTTTTTAAAATTCCCTCATACCGTGTCAAGGAGTTATGAGGTACTTATGAAAAAAATAGAACCACGATTCTCCTGATTAAAAGGATTACCGTGGTTCAAAAAATTATTAATCTTCGCTCCTGTGCAGGCGGCTGATGTCCATACCAAAGTGGAGGCCACGCTCACCCAGAACCTGTTCAATTTCAGACAGTGATTTCTGACCGAAGTTGCGGAACTTCATCAGCTCTTCCTGTGTGTATTGAACCAGTTCGCTCAGGGAGTTGATCTTCGCCGCTTTCAGGCAGTTGAACGCACGTACGGAAAGCTCCAGGTCTTCCAGCGGTGTATTCAGAGTCTTGCGCAGTTGCAGTGTTTCTTCATCCACTACTGATTCTTTCTCTTCACGACGGGTATCCAGGGAGATATTCTCGTCGGTGATGATCATCAGGTGCTGGATAAGGATACGGGATGCTTCTTTAACGGCTTCTTCCGGGTGGATAGTACCGTCTGTAGAAACTTCCATTATCAGCTTTTCGAAATCCGTACGCTGTTCTACGCGGGTATTTTCGATGCTGTACTTTACATTCTTAATGGGAGTGTAAATAGAGTCGATAGCGATGATGCCGAGAGGCGCGTCTTTCGGACGGTTCTCCTCAGCAGGCACATAGCCGCGGCCTTTGCCTATCCAGAGTTCTATCTGTAAGTTGGTACCGGGCTGCATGTTGCAGATAATCAGTTCCGGGTTCATTACCTGGAAGCCGGGAAGCGCTTCGCCTATCATTCCGGCGGTAAACGTTTCCTGTCCTTTGATGTTCAGATCTATCTTCTCGGTAATATCGCCTTCACCATCCTTCTTGATACGTACCTGCTTCAGGTTCAGGATGATTTCGGTAACATCTTCCAACACACCTTTGATAGTTGCGAACTCGTGGTCAGCACCAGGTATCCTGATAGCCGTGAGCGCATAGCCTTCCAGGGAAGAAAGCAATACACGACGCAACGCGTTACCAATGGTAACACCGTAACCTGGTTCAAGCGGACGGAATTCGAATTGAGCTTCGAAATCGTTTGCTTTCTGAAGAACAATTTTATCCGGCTTTTGGAAATTCAATATTGCCATATTGAGTGATATTATTTACGTTTATTTTAATTTATTGCTGACTGAACCTTGCAACGAAGCCCTTTGAGAGCCTGCGAATATAAGCAAAATCAGCCATTTTAAAAACTTGTTAAGCCTTCCGCACAGTGCGGAAGGCTTAATTTCATTATTTAGAGTACAGTTCCACTATGAGCTGTTCCTTAATGTTCTCAGGAACGTTGTCGCGCTCAGGGTGAGCTATGTAAGTACCTTTCATGTCTTTTTCGCTCCAGTCCATCCAGCTGATCTTGGGGTTCTTACCACGAATGTTGCCGGTAATCAGGTTGTTAGCCCTTGATTTTTCTTTCAGCTCTATCACATCACCGGGACGCAGGCTGTAAGAAGGAATGTTAACGATATGGCCATTGACCATTATGTGCTTGTGCGATACCAGCTGGCGGGCGGCAGGGCGTGTAGGCGCGATACCGAGGCGGTATACGGCGTTGTCCAGGCGTGCTTCCAGCAGCTTGATAAGGTTTTCACCCGTTGCACCCTTCAGGCGGGAAGCCTCAAAGTAGGTATTACGGAATTGTTTTTCAAGCACCATGTAGGTGTACTTGGCTTTTTGCTTCTCCTTCAGCTGTATGGCGTACTCAGAGGCGCTCTTGCGCTTCTTGGAGTTACCGTGCTGGCCGGGAGGGTTGCTGTTTTTACCCAGGTTCTTACCTGAACCCAGGATTGGTTCGCCGAAGATGCGGCAGATTCTGTTCTTTGGTCCTGTATAACGAGCCATTTCGATCTTTGTTTTTTTACTGCCCCGTCTCCTTTAAAGATCGTGAAATCTGATCCGGAACAGCTTGTTATTGAAAATTGATTATTGCTATTGAATATCGGATTGCCTGTAGCCATTGACTGCCAATTGCTACTGCAAACTGAAATTATACCCTACGCTTCTTAGGAGGGCGGCAGCCATTGTGCGGCATGGGAGTAATATCTTTTATAGATACTATCTCAATACCATTGGTGCTCAGTGAGCGGATAGCGCCTTCGCGTCCGGAACCTGGTCCTTTCACAAATACGTCTACTTTTTTCAGGCCTGCGTCTATAGCTACTTTAGCGCAATCAGCAGCGGCCATCTGGGCAGCGTATGGAGTGTTTTTCTTAGAACCACGGAAGCCCATTTTACCGGCAGAAGACCAGGAGATAACCTGTCCGTTCTTGTTGGTAAGGCTGATGATGATGTTGTTGAATGTAGCACTGATGTGTGCATCCCCGTGCGGGTCAACTTTTACGACGCGTTTTTTAGCGACGCTCTTTGCAGAAGATTGTCCTTTTGCCATTTTGTTTTTAAAATAAGGTAGTCAAAAAATACTTCCCCGGCCTGGCCGAGGCGCGCCACCCCTCCCCGCTGCACCTCAGCGGATCCGGCGGTGGCCCTGTTATTACTTCTTAGGTGCTTTCTTCTTACCTGCAACTGTCTTACGCTTACCTTTACGGGTACGGCTGTTAGTACGGGTGCGTTGGCCACGCAGGGGAAGACCCTTACGGTGACGCAGGCCGCGGTAACAAGCGATATCCATGAGGCGCTTAATGTTCATTTGCACTTCAGAACGCAACTGGCCTTCTACTTTAAACTCGCCGCTGATGATGTTACGGATAGCAGTCTGCTCATCATCATTCCACTCTGCCGCTTTTTTATCGAAATCGATACCAGCTTTAGAAAGAATGTACTGAGCAGTGCTAGGGCCAATACCATAAATGTAGGTAAGGGCTATCTCACCGCGCTTGTTTTTAGGAAGGTCAATACCAGCTATACGAGCCATTAATATTGAATATTAAAAATTAAAAAATACAAATTAATTAACCCTGACGTTGTTTAAAACGAGGATTCTTTTTGTTGATTACATACAGCCTGCCTTTGCGACGCACTATTTTGCAATCGGCACTGCGTTTTTTTATGGATGCTCTAACCTTCATAATGGTTACTTTTTTACAGTTTACTTATATCGATAAATGATACGGCCTCTACTTAAGTCGTACGGGCTCATTTCTACTCCTACCTTATCGCCCGGCAGTATGCGTATGTAGTGCATGCGCATCTTACCAGAGATCGTCGCCAGAATTTCGTGTCCGTTTTCGAGCCGAACGCGAAACATGGCGTTTGACAAAGCTTCTACGATAGTCCCGTCTTGTTTTATTAAAGACTGTTTAGCCATATTTAAAAAGGACTGCAAAGGTAAAGGGATTTTTTTTAATTACAAAAGAAATAATCCAGTCAACAGTTTTCAGTCTCCAAGTTGGCAGTTACCAGTGCCAGTAAGGCTTTAAGGCAAAAAATAAGGTTTGGAATAGCTCCAAACCTTAATATAAATATAATATTTATTCGACTGTCCGTACTGTCCGTTGCTAGCTGGCAACTGTTAACTGCCCTATCCCACCACTTCCGGGGCCACCTTCAGGGTCCTGGCCCAGTCCAGCAGCGAACTGAATTGCTGGTCTATCAGGTCATTCGGCAGCTCAAAGGGTTCGTGCTTGGTGGTTAGGAATACCGTGTGCATGGCCAGGCGTTTCCCAAACTCCATATCGCTCAGGCTGTTGCCCACAATAATGCTCTTGCGGAAGTCTATCTCGGGAAAGTCTTCCCTGGCCTGCAGGCCCATGCCGGTATTCGGCTTGCGGTTGTGGTCGGTATCGCTGACAGCCGTGCAGGAGTATATCTTGTCCAGCCTTCCGCCGGCGCTAGTCACCGCGTTGGTCATGGTATCGTTTATATCGCGCAGGGCTTCTATCGACATGATGCCCTTCCCTACGCCACGCTGGTTGGTTACCACCACTATGGTGCCGAAAATGCTTCCTAATATATTGAGCGCGTCGAGGGCGCCGTTACAAAACTTAAACTCGTCGGAGGTGGTGATGTATGAGCCTACTATTTCCTCATTAATCACACCGTCGCGGTCTAAGAACAGGGTCCAGCCTCTATCGGGCTGTTGCTGTGTGTGAAATGAATTTTCCATTGTTTCCTTTGTTAGCCGTTACTGAATAATTGTTCTTCTACTAGCTGGCATATTATGTGACCAACCATTATGTGCGTCTCCTGTATACGGGGTGTGTCGGTACTTGGTACTTTTATCACGTGGTCGCACAGGTCACTCATCTTGCCTCCTTTACCTGTAAGACCTACAGTAATCATACCAATTTCTTTGGCCTGGTTCAGCGCGTTGATAATATTAACAGAATTTCCTGAAGTGCTCAACCCTACCAATATATCTCCCGGCCGGCCGATGCCCTTTATTATTCTACTATATACGAACTCAAAGCCATAATCGTTTGCCACCGCTGTAATATAAGACGTATTAACATGCAGGGCTTCCGAAGGTAATGGTGTCCTATCTGTGTAAAATCTTCCGCTAAACTCCGCCGCCAGGTGCTGGGCGTCGGCAGCGCTGCCGCCATTCCCACAAAACAGCACCTTGTTCCCATTCCGGAAAGCCGTGGTGGTGAGGCTGGCTATGGCCTCTATCTCGCTGATAATGGCCTCATCGGCCAAGAGAGCGAGTTTGGTATCAACAGAGGCCTGAACGATATTTTTTATTTGTTGTTTCATATGGATATGTGCCAAAAATACAACAGCGTACGGAATTCCGTACGCTGTTTATAACGATTTTAAAAATCAGCTTATTGCATATAAATAATTTATAGAACTATCATCGCGTCGCCATAGCTGAAGAAGCGGTACTTCTCTTTGATAGCGGTTTGATATGCTTCCATAGTCAGATCGTACCCGGCAAACGCACACACCATTATCAGCAGGCTGGTCTTGGGCAGATGGAAGTTGGTGATAAGGGAGTTGGCAATATTGAACTCGTGAGGCGGGTGTATGAACAGATTGGTCCATCCTTCCCCGGGTTTCAGCAGCCCCTGGGCGGTTACCGAGCTTTCTATGGCGCGCATAGTGGTAGTACCCACCGAACAGATATTCCGTCCGTCTATCTTGGCTTTGTTCACTATGTTGCAGGCGTAGTCGTCTACTTTAAAGTATTCCGCGTCCATTTTGTGCTTGGAGAGGTCTTCCACCTCTATGGGGCGGAATGTACCCAGGCCGGTATGGAGGGTCGCTTCGGCAAACTTCACCCCTACTATCTCCAGGCGCTTTATCAGTTCCCGGCTGAAGTGCAGTCCGGCAGTGGGAGCCGCTACCGCACCTTCGTGCTTGGCATATACTGTCTGGTAGCGTTCTTTATCTTCCTCTTCCGGTTTGCGCTTTATGTACTTAGGCAGCGGTGTTTCCCCGAGCAGTTCCAGCATAGCACGGAACTGGGTATCGTCCCCGTCAAACAGGAAGCGTATAGTCCGCCCGCGCGAGGTGGTATTGTCTATCACTTCCGCTACCAGTTCGTCGTTATCACCAAAGTAGAGCTTGTTGCCAACCCGTATTTTACGGGCGGGGTCTACAATCACATCCCACAAGCGATTGGGCTTGTTAAGCTCACGCAGCAGGAACACTTCTATCTTAGCACCGGTCTTTTCCTTTTTGCCATAGAGACGCGCAGGAAATACCTTGGTGTTGTTTACAATCATTACATCCTTATCGTTAAAGAACCCGAGGATGTCTTTGAATGTTTTGTGTTCGATCTTTCCAGTGTCGCGGTGCACTACCATCAGGCGGCTTTCCTCCCGGGTCTTCGCGGGATGTTGTGCTATCAGATTTAGTGGCAGGTCGAATTTAAATTGCGACAACTTCATAAGGAGCAGATATATTTAAAAGTGTGCAAAGTTACTTTAAAATTGCCACATTGGCAATTGAAACGACAAACTTTGACACATTGCGGACGTACAATCAACGGCGGGGTTTTCGGCTGGTATGCCATATAGATGTCACAAATATGCTATTTCCTTCTATTTCATACAGAATCAAGTAGGGAAACCGCGAAGTTTTCGCCTTTCGGAAGAATTGGCTAATAGACGAATATATGTATGGATTCCCCTGTAGTTTAGTTAATCCTGCCTGCACCACATCCAGAAAAGACTCTCCCAGTCCCGGACTGGCGTCATCATACCAAAGGTAGGCATCGGTCATGTCCGCGAGCGCTTGTTTCTGAAGTTTTAGGCTGTACATCAATTACTTTGAACCAGTAATCATTTCCCGGGCCGTCTCCCAATCATAACCCTCCTCTCCTGCGAGGCGTGCATTGCGGCGCTGATCCAATAGTTCTATATCCTCTTTGGTAAAGACATAGCTATCACCATCGCGGGAATACCCAACGGCGACTTCATATAACATTTCCAGCAGGGGCTCGTCTGCTCCTTTCACATACTCGCGAAGCTTCTCGCGCAATTCATTTATCTCCATGCTCCTTCCTTTACTCTCCAAAAATACCGATAAATAATGATACTCTTTCCCGGCTTGCAACCACCACCCCAAAATTTCCCCCTGTTGCATTTCATTTGTAAACCTTACTTTTGGAACTCTTAAAATTCAATATATATGCAAGCCTGGAACGATTATATTTCCCAGAATAAACAACGATTTTTAGACGAACTGCTGGACCTGCTGCGCATTCCGTCAGTAAGTGCCGACAGTAAGTATAAGGGCGATGTGGCCCGCTGCGCCGAAGCCGTAAAGGAAAGCCTGCTGGCCGCCGGTTGCGATAAAGCGGAAATATGCCCTACCGAAGGGCACCCGATTGTGTATGGTGAAAAAATGGTAGACCCCTCAGCCCCCACCGTGCTGGTATACGGGCACTACGATGTGCAACCCGCCGACCCGCTGGAACTGTGGCACAGCGGCCCCTTTGAGCCGGTAATAAAAGACGAGAAGATATACGCCCGCGGCGCCTGCGATGACAAAGGACAAATGTACATGCACGTAAAGGCGTTTGAGGTGATGAACAAAACCAACACCCTGGCCTGCAACGTGAAGTTCATGATAGAGGGCGAGGAAGAAGTAGGCTCCGCCAACCTGGGCAAGTTCCTGGAAAGCAACGTAGAAAAGCTGAAGGCAGACATCGTGCTGGTGTCCGATACCTCTATGATAAGCATGGAACACCCCAGCCTGGAAACGGGCCTGCGCGGACTGGCCTATATGGAAGTAGAGGTAGTAGGCCCCAACCGCGACCTGCACAGCGGGGTATATGGCGGTGCCGTTGCCAACCCCATCAATATCCTGGCGAAAATGATCGCCAGCCTGCACGACGAGAACAACCACATTACCATACCGGGCTTCTACGATAAAGTACAAGACCTGACGGAAGCAGAACGGGCGGCTCTCAATAAAGCCCCCTTCGACCTGGAAGAGTACAAAAAAGACCTGCAGGTAGGTGCTGAATGGGGTGAAAAGGGATACTCTACGCTGGAGCGCACCGGCACCCGCCCTACGCTGGATGTAAACGGCATATGGGGCGGTTACACCGGCGAGGGCGCTAAAACCGTGCTGCCTTCCAAAGCTAACGCGAAGATTTCCATGCGCCTGGTTCCCAACCAAAGCTCCGACGAGATATCAGAGATGTTCAAAAAGCACTTTGAAAGCATCGCACCTGCCGGCGTAACGGTTACCGTAACCGCCCACCATGGTGGTGAGCCGGTAGTAACCCCTACCGACTCCGTAGCCTACAAAGCCGCGGCGGAAGCCATCAAAACGTCCTTTGGTAAAGAACCGATACCCACCCGGGGCGGCGGAAGCATACCCATCATCGCCCTGTTTGAGAAAGTGCTGGGCTTAAAGACCGTACTGCTCGGCTTTGGACTGGACAACGACAACATCCACTCCCCCAACGAGAAATACGACATCTTCAACTACTTTAAAGGCATCGAAACTATCCCGTACTTCCACAAGTACTATAAGGAGATGTCTTAGAACCGGGGCTATATAATCATACGATATGAAAGAGCGGCGCAGTTTTGTGCCGCTCTTTTGTTTGCCTGGAATGCCGGAAGCAAATCTCCGCCCGCACAGTTTAGGGGCAACCGCAAGGAACCGCCCCTACTGAACAACAGAATACCCCTAAACACAAAAAGCCCCCTTACAGGGGGTTTCGGGGTGAATTTTCCCTAACTTTGTAAGGATGTCTGCTCATAAGATAATCATAGCGATAGATGGCTTTTCATCGTGTGGGAAAAGCACCCTTGCCAGGCAATTAGCCGCTAAACTTGGGTACAATTATATAGACAGCGGCGCCATGTACCGCGCCATCACCCTCTACTTCCTCCGGAACGGCATTGACTTCAATAAGCCCGAGGCGGCAACCCGCGCCTTGCAGGACATCAATCTTTCGTTTCACTTCAACGAGATAAGGCAGGAATCGGATATATACCTGAACGACGAAGACGTGGAACCCTACATCCGCGACCTGATAGTGGCGGAAAAGGTGAGCCCTGTTGCCGCCATAAAGGAAGTACGGGCCTTTGCCGTTGCCCAGCAACAGCGAATGGGCAAAAGCAAGGGAATAGTAATGGATGGACGCGATATAGGCACCGTTGTGTTCCCCGATGCAGAACTGAAGATATTCATGACCGCCGACCCCGACGTAAGGGTACTGCGCCGCTACAACGAAATGCTGGCCACTAACCCGAATGTAACCATGGAGGAAGTAAAGCACAACCTCGAGCTTCGCGACTACATAGACAGTAACCGTGAAGAAAGCCCCCTCCGCAAAGCCGATGACGCCATAGAGCTGAACAACAGCAACCTCAGCCGCCAGGAACAACTGGAAATAGTGCTGGAATGGGTAAAGGACAGGGCGACCGATATCCGTACCTCCACACGTGTAACCGCTTTTAATGAGAATTAAGATCCTGATATTATTAGGTTCTCTTCTTGTCCTGAATGAGACAATAAATGCCTGTTCCCTGCCTGTAGCTACCTGACATCAAAAGTGCCAGGATCAGAGCAACAATGCGGCTCGTGGGGGGAAGACATCCCCCTAACCCCCTTCGCTCACGCACAAGGCCAACACACAAAGGGGGAATGCTTGTGACAACCGCTTATGTGACCGGACAGTCTTCTGATGCCATGCGGCTCGTGGAGGGAAGACATCCCCCTAACCCCCTTCGCTTACGCACAAGGCCAACACACAAAGGGGGAATGCTTGTGACAACCGCCTATGTGACCGGCAACGCACCTGACGCTCTCCCTCAAAAATTCATTTGTCTTTTTGGTTTTAACTGTTGACTTTTGAACTCTCAAGTCAAGACCATGACCAACTACGAAATAGCCGACCATTTTTCTCTATTGTCCAAATTGATGGATATACACGGAGAGAATTCCTTCAAGTCGAAGTCTTATAGCATACTGGCGTTCAATATAGAAAAGCTTCCTGCGGAGATAACTACGATGAGTGATGCGGAACTGTTCGGCATGAAGGGCATTGGTGAAAGCAGCGGCAACAAGATAAAGGAACTCGTCGCTACCGGCCGCCTGCAGGCACTGGAAGAAATACTGGCGAAAACGCCTCCAGGCATACTGGAGCTGATGAAGATAAAAGGCCTCGGCCCGAAAAAGATAGCCACCATCTGGAAGGAAATGGGCATAGAGACCATCGGCGAACTGGAGTATGCCTGCAACGAGAACCGCCTCGCCCAAATGAAAGGTTTTGGCGTTAAAACACAGGACAGCGTACTGGCGAGCATCAAATACTACATGGCCAACCAGGGCTTTCACCTGTGGGCGCATGTGGAGGCCGTGGGAAAATCGCTGCTGGAGCAACTACAAAAGAATTTCCCGGCCAACAAATTCTCGCTCACCGGGGATACCAGGCGGCAGGAGAATACTATTGAGTTCATAGAGATAGTTACAGATATGGATAAGGCGGTATTAGCCGGTTCTTTTCAGTCCATACCCGGCACCGTGACAGAGGAAGAACCCAACGAGCGCCTGGCAGTCCGCATCCCTAATGAAGCGGTCATACGCTTTCACTTTTGCGACACGGCAAGATTCTATACACAGTTATTTATGACCACCGGCAGCGCGGAATTCATGGACGCATTCCTGGAGAAATATACCGTACCGGAAAATGCGGAAAGCGAGGAAGCCATTTTCTCGGCCAACAAACTGGCCTATATTCCGCCATCGCAACGCGAGACCGCGCGCATACTGGAACTGGCCGCGGATGGCGACCTGGACGAACTGATACAACCCTCCGATATACGCGGCATCATCCACTCCCACTCTACCTGGAGCGACGGACAGAACACCCTGGAAGAAATGGCACAAGAGTGCATCCGCCTCGGGCTGGAATACCTCGTCATCTCCGACCACTCGCAGGCGGCTTACTATGCCAATGGCCTCACCCCTGAGCGGATCGCCGCACAACATGCGGAAATAGACGCGCTGAATGCCCGCCTGGCCCCCTTCAAAATATTCAAGAGCGTAGAAGTGGATATACTGGGCAATGGCGACCTTGACTACGGCCCCGAAGTACTTCAATCGCTTGACCTGGTGATAGCTTCCGTACACAGCAACCTGAAAATGACGCTGGAAAAAGCCATGGACCGCGTAATGGCCGCCATACGCAATCCCTTCACTACCATCCTGGGGCACCCTACGGGCCGCCTGCTCCTCTCCCGCGAGGGCTATCCCCTTGACCACAAGGCCATTATAGATGCCTGCGCGGAACACAATGTAGTAATAGAGATAAACGCACACCCCAAACGCCTGGACCTAGACTGGCGGTGGGTGGAGTATGCCATAGAACGAGGTGTACTGCTGTCCATAGACCCTGATGCGCATAGCGTGAACGGCTACAATGATGTTTACTACGGCGTGATGACCGCACAGAAAGGCGGGTTGACGGCAAAGAACAACCTCAGCAGCTATTCGCTGGCGGAGTTTGAAGCGTTTCTGGAGCGGTATAAAGAAAAGAAAGGAAAGGTGATGATTTAGTATACCTCATTATGTAGATACCAGTAAAGTATCCTGCCCCTGAATTGAT
This sequence comes from Flavipsychrobacter sp., assembly GCA_016786665.1. Classification (GTDB taxonomy): domain Bacteria; phylum Bacteroidota; class Bacteroidia; order Chitinophagales; family Chitinophagaceae; genus MKUN01. Next base: position 5,508 of record JAEUVZ010000011.1, on the reverse strand, counting down.
TCAGTGTTTCAAGATGAATACCCCGTACAGCAGTGACACCACCTTTCAGCAATTGCGGCATCTTTCGTATCTCATCTTCCAGCAATTCTATTGGAATGATACTCCCACTCATAAAATTGTTATTTCCTGAATTGTAATAGTCCTTATGCCTGCAATTAAAATAGCCTTGCGCGATAAGATAAGTCTTGCCCCAAAAAGGAGAATTGGCCTTATCTAAAAAGAGTCCATATAACGTTCTGCTGTCAGCACTTATGTGGGCGCTACCAGATATTAAAAGGTTAAAATTTGCTTTATATCGTACAAAGCCCAATCGCTCTGCTTGTATTAAACGTTCAAACATCGAACTGTCCCGATCAATATGTACTGTATGCTCCGCAGAAAGTACAAAAAGCAATTCCCTGATTTCCATAAGAGTCGAGGCATCGTGAGGCCTGCTCAACTCCTGTTCCATTTCCCTGATAAGAACTTCTTTTCTTTCACTTTTAAACCATTTCCCATTACGCAACAGGGAACCTATGTACTCATCAAGAGTTTTGACCGATGCACCATGTCGCGACAGTCCCTGACTCATTATTCGCAAAGCGCGCAAGTAGTTCTCTCTTCTTATCGTTCTTCCCTCATCGTACTCAACATCATAACCAACTATTCTTACGGGTAGCTTACTATCTCTGACTGAGCATATCAGCGATCTGAGGTAATCTGTTACCCTTGTAGATGTATCTGTATTCACTGCGTCATGATTATACAGATAAACCAGGCTATAGGGGACCTCTAATACAAGGTTGATACTGTCTCCATGCTTACACGATTTCAACATCTTATGAATAACCGACAGGTATACCTGCTCATTAGTTTTTACATTATGCGCCTCGTTTATACATATAAGGCTGCCCTTGTAAGAAGAAAAATCAACATCGATTGTGTCTACCATTTGCTGTGCCCTTATTGACTGCACCGATACAGAGAATAGTACAACCAACAAGTGGCTTAAAAGCGTCCGGAATTGAAACATTATAGAAAGTTCGGAAAATTCTTTCCCCCAGGCAACCTCTTGCCCCGATATTGCATATATTAAGGTAGCAAGCACACGCATGGACGAACTGCAGGTAATAGTAGGATGCAAAAACAAGGAAGGCAAGGCCCAGAAAGCCTTGTTCGACAGCTACTCGTATGCCATGCTGCTGCTGTGCCTGCGCTATGTGCGCCATCAGCCCGATGCGGAAGAAATGATGCTTAATGGATTTTATAAGTTCTTTACGTCTATAGCGCAATTCAGCTATACCGGCCCGGGCAGCATAGCGCCTTACCTGAAGAAAATAATGATAAACGAGTGCCTGATGTTCCTGCGAAAAAAAGACGGGCTCAAAATTATTGACGAAGAGCACGCCGCCGAACTGGCCGCCAACGATAGCATCATCAGCAGGCTGACGGCCGATGAAATATTCGACCTCATCACCACCCTGCCCGCCGGCTACCGGACAGTCTTTAACCTCTTCGTGGTAGAAGGCATGGGGCACAAGGAAATAGCGGAACTGCTACAGGTAAGTGAAGGAACATCAAAATCGCAGCTGAATAAGGCGCGCATCATGCTGCAAAAAGAAATGCGCAAAAGGGGAATGTATCATGAAGAATAGTGGAGACAAGATAATACGGCAGCAGGTAGATACCATGCAGGTAAGCTTTGATAAGGAAGCCGCCTGGATGCGCCTACAGGACCGCCTGGAGAGCAAAGACGAAAAGAAAACACCTTTTCGCTGGCAGTGGGCGGCGGCAGCGGCGCTGCTGCTGGCGGCCGGCCTGTGGTATGGCGCGCAGGGCCCCGCCGAAAATACCATCGCCGTACAGCAGGCAACGCCTGACATTAGCCAACCCGTCACAACGCCAACGCACACAAACACCGAAGCGCCCCAACTGATAGTAAACGACCCCGTAACACCACCGCCTGCAAAAGCGAACGGCATCACTACCGACCGTAACCTGACCAGAGACCACGCTCCCGTACAAGAAAACAATAGCATAGCCGAAACTGTGGAACCTCCTATTGCTATGGAGCAGGTAACACCAACCGAAAAAAACACCCCGCCACCAGTAGCCACCGCTACACCTAAACTGGAGGTGCTGCACATCAATACCGTAGTGGAAGAAGAAAAGAGGGAGCGCACTATGCGCAACAGCCGCTACGCTGCGGAAAAGATAAACTACGATGAAATCTTTGAAGACCCGATGATCCCTAAAAATCCTTTTAAAATATACATTTCCAGACAAAACTAAATTTCTCATGAAACATGCACTTTTAAGTATCGTGCTTGCGCTTGCAGGCATGGGAGGGAACCTCTATGCCCAATGCGGCAACAACAAGTCAGTCAGCAAATCGGACATGACCTTCAACCTGGGCAAGTGGTTCATCACCAACCGCCACATCGCCTACCTGGAAAGCGGGAACAAAATGACCGTGGAGCTTTTCTACATTAAGGATTATTACCTGCTCGGCAACCTCGACTCACTGGTTCGTGGCGTAATGGAGGATGTATCGTTCTACAAAGACTCGCTTGACGCGGCGGGCACCAATAACCTGCGTATTGACTATGCGGTTACGCGCGACAATAAGTTTAAAAAGATGCGCTTTACTGTACACCGCACCGGGGAAAGCACTTTTGTAAAGAGCGGCAATAAACTCTCTTCCCTAAAGATGGAGCAGGACACCATACGCATCAAGATATCCAGTGAAGAACTATCGGAACACTATCCTGATTGCATCTCCCTGATAGAACAAAAGAAGATAACGGAGATCACCCACCCTATCCAGATCACTTTTGTACTGAATAGTTATTCAGACATCTACGACCTGGCAAAAGGAAATGAGCTGAGCCGGATTATTGACACCTTTAAAACCCATTCAGGTATTGATAAGCCTTATCGACGCGATGCCAATAACGTAAGTACTATCTTTTACAAGCCGTACTCGCAAGAGAAAGACAATCTCATTTTCAAGTATATGTTACTGGATGACAAGGGCGAAAAAGAACTTAATAGAACCCTTAAGCGCGATCAGGTGCTGGTAGGTACCTTCGGGGTGGGCGCTTCACTGGTGCGCAACAATCTCACCCCTATTATGAACTTCGGCCTAGAATACCAGAGAAGATGGATAGGGACCAAAAAAGACTACCGCTCATATAGCCTGTATGCTTCGCCGTATTACTTTTTCAGCAAACGCACAGACGGAAAATACGCCACACACATCAGTTGGTTCCTCAATGTAGAACGAGGACACACTCACAAGGATGAAGATGACGACCGGTTCCGGGAAATATCGGTTGGTGCAGGCTACCTCCTCAACCCCGATGGAAAGATATTTGAACGCCAGACGGTAAAGGGCTACTTTGCTTACACGTTTAAGGCGGGTATCACCGTTTGCCCGGAACTTATCATTACCAACAACTTCCGCAATTTCATCCCGGCGTTCACCATTCGCCTGTTTAGCCTACATTAATTATCACAGGGGGTAGTGATGGCGCCGGACTTTTGAAAAGTAAAGATTTTCCGTCGTGACTTTCTGAAAGTGGCTGTGGGAGCGGGGTTTATGATTTCAAAAGTAAATTCAGCTACGTGAAAAGTAAATTTTACTACCATCAAAAGTAAATTATACTACGTGAAAAGTAAATTTTACTACATGAAAAGTAAATTTCTGAGCGGAAAATGGTCTTTTGAGGAGGTTTGGTCTGGTAGGTGATGGCGTTAATTGTTCGTTTGATTTTCGGTTGAAGGTGTTGCTGGCGGGGGTGTTGCAGATGGAGTGTGGTGATTGGCCCCAGGCAGGAGTTCGTAGTCCTGCGGAACACAACGCCAACCGTCGCTTATTCCGTTCCATAAGGTTATTAAGTTGATAATGCGGGTGCGCGCGTCGAGTTCTTCTTTGGTAGGAAACTGGAGGTGGGGTTCGCGCTTGGCGATATTAAGAGAGATAACGCGTAGCTCTTCATACAGACGATGCACCTCGACCTTGGAGGAGTGGAAGCTGGCTTTCTTGATAGCCCTCCAGTTTCCTTCCGTTGCCCAGGTAGATACTGTTTTTTCGGTTACGCCGACCTCTCTTGCGATTTCGGATTGTTTCCAGCCGGTGGTGAAGTAGAGCTGGCGGGCTCTTTCTTTTTCGTTTTCTTTCGTGTTGGCCATAAGTATTGGTTTTAAGGTTTGAATGAATGCAGGTAAGAAGCGGTTTTAAAAAGCCTGACATTTAAAATAGTGGCTTGTGTATGTAACTGAGGTGTTGCCAAAGTGAGGCGCCGCGCGACCTATGGTAACCTATCCCGTAGAGGTGGGAATGGACTATGCGTGTAAAATTACAAAGATGAAGGGAGGTTGGCGGAAAGACATATCCACATTTTGGCGACCCGCAACATGCGCGAACTGCCACTAAACCTCGTGGCGTGATTCTTTCCTATCAAGTAGCGAACCAAAAACACCTTTGCTATGGAACGGACTATATTGATCATTGCCGCGCTCGCATCCTGCGCCGCATCCGCGTTTGCCATGATACACTATTGATAATCAGGCACAAATGCTTCCTGATAAAGATTCTTTATAAATAGATAGCATTATATCTATTGCGTGTAGCCGGAAATTTTATATGTTTGTACATCTAATTTCGAAAAACATATGAAACAGACATTGAAACTCGGCGCTATCGCGCTCACATTATCAGCTTTCACCTTCGCATCTTGCGAGAGCGCGCCTAAAGGTGATGAAGCAAAAGTAACAGACGAACAGGCGGCAGCGACTACCACAGGCAACCAAACCTTCGCCGCTGACACAGCTAACTCATGGGTACGCTTTACCGGCAACGGCGTAGGCAAAAACCACCCTGGCAAGTTCAAAGTATCTGAAGGTAATGTAGCGGTAGCCAACAATGCCCTCACCGGCGGTAGCTTCGTTATCAATATCAACTCTATGGATATGGAGGAAGAAGGTGAAATGATTGATACCAAGCTGCGCCCGCACCTGCTGGCCCCCGACTTCTTTGATGCTGAAAAATACCAGACCGCGAAATTCGAAATCACTAAGGTAGAGCCTTATACCGCCGGTGCTGAGAACGCATCAGTTGTAGCCGGCGCTAACTATACCGTAAGCGGCAACCTGACACTGAAAGATGTAACCAAGAATGTTACCTTCCCAGCTAAGGTAGATGTAACAGAAGGTGGCGTTAACGCTAAAGCCAACTTCGACATAGACCGTACACAGTGGAACATGGCTTATGGCAATGATAAGAGCCTGGGCGATAAGTTCATTTCAGAAACAGTGAACATTGAACTGGACCTGAAAGCTAACAAACTGTAAGGCACTACGACATACAGCATAAAAAAACCTCCCCGCTGCGGGGAGGTTTTTTTATGCTGTATCATTTCCTTATCAGAGCTTGTTGAAGTTAAGGTCTTCATCGTTCTGATAAAAAGAGCGGTCGTTATTGAAGTTGGTACCACCACCCGTGTGGGTATTGGTGTTATTGCTGTC
>JAEUVZ010000069.1 GCA_016786665.1 Flavipsychrobacter sp. | reverse complement strand
TATACTTTGTGAGCGACCGGGAAGGGGGCTATGGTGGTAAGGATATATGGGTGAGCCGCTTTGAAGAAGGCTACTGGCAGGCACCAAAGAACCTGGGCCCGCATATAAACACCCGCGGCGACGAACTGACCCCGTACCTGCACATGGATAACCGGACACTTTATTTTTCCAGCAACGGACTGCCAGGGATGGGGGGCGCTGACCTGTACTATAGCCGGAGAGTGAATGACAGCACCTGGGGTAAGCCGGCCAATATGGGCTATCCCATCAATACCACCGCGGAAGAAGTGAGTATCTGCCTGACAGAAGATGGCAAACGAGCCTATTTCGCCTCTGACCGAAATAAAGTGCTGGGCGACTTTGACCTGTATGAAGTACGTACCCCTAAGGAATCGTTGCCGGTGCCGGTGAGCAAAATGACGGGGTATGTGTATGACAGCTTCAGCAAGCAACGGCTGATATACACGGCGATATTCATTTACGATGCCGCTACCAACGAAGAGTTGTATCACTTTAACTCTAACCGGGGCAATGCAAGCTACATGATAACGTTGCCCTCGGGGAAGGACTTTATCTGCAAGGCGGATGGGATAGGGCACATGGAACGGGTGGAATATATTCATCTCAATGCCGGGGAAGCCAAAGTGCTGAACATAGCGATGCTGCCCGATGACTATGTAGCACCCATAGAAGATAGCCTGCTGTGCACGATCTATTTCCCCCTGAACAGCAGTGCGCTTACAGACGCGGACAAATCGGCTATATACACCGCCGTGGAGCCCTGGCTGAACGACGGCGGCGCTAACTACTACATAAACGGATATACCGATACCCGCGGCAACCCGCTGGTAAACGAGCAACTTTCTTTTGAACGCGCCCGGCTGGTATCGGACCAACTGAGTTCCTTTGGCATAGACCCGGACATGATGAATGTGAAGGGTTGGGGAGAGGCCAATCCCGTAGCGGACAATGAAACGGAGGAAGGACAGAGCCGCAACAGGCGCGTGGAATTGATACTGCGCCGATAGCGACAGAAGTCCATGCACGGCCCGTAAAAGTTCAAAATGGCTATATTCGCAACTGCTCTACGATGTGCACCCCGAAAATTGTGATTATGATACGGAAGATAACGGCCTTTTTGTTTTGCCTGATAATATGGATGGACGCCGCGGCGCAATCGCTGGTGGACACGCCGGTACACATCACATCGCTCTCCATAAACCTGGCCGGTAAGGTAGACTCTGTAACTGAGTTTGTGATGGAGCCCAGCGTGCTGGAGGTAGCCTCTAACCAGGGCGTGGGCAGCGATACGGCTTATCGTCCTGATACCGCCCTGCAACTGGTGGAGCAGCGTGCGCTGAAATATGACGAGGACGGCAACCTGCTGATGGATGTGACCGCCCTGTGGGACAGCCGGAAGACGCAGCTACAGGAAGTGACCGCTACACGCTACGCCTACCACAAAGGTAAAGTGGCCTACTGCATAAATCGAAAAGACGGAAGTATAGCAGACTCAACAGTGTATGTGTACACCGCCGGAAGGCTGAGTATGTGTGAGCTGTATGACGAGAAAGGCAGGTATAAAGGGCGCCGCCAGTTTTTTACCAACAGGGAGAAAATCTTATCGACCATCAGCAATAAAGATGCCCGTTTGGAGCTGGTGGATATGACCCGGCTGAAGTATAATGAAGACCGGGAACTGGTGGAAGCCACCTATCATGATAAGGACCAGCGACTGGTAATGACCAAGAAATATGAGGTGGATATAGATAGCGCCGGGCACAAGCACGTAATGATATTTGAGTACGCCAAGCCCGATACCTGCACCGGTATGGAGAGCTACCTGCTGGATGATATGGGCAACCACCTGGAGGATGTAACACAAGATGCGCGTGGCAATGTACTGCGGCTGACGAAGGCCGCCTTCAACGAGTACGGCCACCTGGTAACAAAGACATCGTTTATGAAAGACCTGGATATAGCGTGCTACTACGAGTATGACGACCACAAGAACTGGACAATGAAGCGCATATACCACAACGGGCAACCTTACCGCTTTGTTCGCCGCGTCATCAGCTACTACGAATAAAAAAAGCTGCTACCCGGGTAACAGCTTTTTTCCTATCGCACTACCGGCAGGTCAAAGGCCTGCCAGCCCATTATCCCGTCTTTCAGTTCGTACACTTCTTTGAAGCCCATAGCGCGCATTTCGCTGGCCGCTGAGCTACTTCGCCTTCCGCTGTGGCAATAGATAAATACGGGCTTTGCTTTGTCCAGCTTTGTTACCTTGCTGTTGAAGTCACTTCCCTGCCAGTCTATGTTAATAGCTCCTTTTATGTAGCCTTCCCGGAACTCTTCCGGAGTTCGAACGTCCAGGACCTGCGCGTGGGCTGCGTTGTTCATCTTCTGCGAAAAATCTTTTGCGGAGAGCTGGTCCCCTTTCCTGATAAATGCGAAGGCAAAGACAGCTATAGCTGCCAGCAGGTAAATGCCATTGTTAGTGAGAAACTTCTTCATAGTTTATGCGTTGGCGGCCTGCTGTACCAGGACCTGTGGATGGAAAATAATGGAAGAGCGTACGGAGTTGGAGATCAGGCAGGCGGCCTCGGCCTTTTGAAGTACGCGCATGGCTTTTTCTTCCATCCCCTGGTGGGGAATTGTAAGAATGGGTTCCAGTGTTACTTCGCTCATCATGTATTTGCCGTCTACTATTTCCAGTTTGCCGGTAGCCCTGGAAGAGAACCCGGTGAACTCCAGTTTGAAGTTTTCGGCAATAGCCAGGAAGGTTGTCATCAGGCAACTGTTGATAGCCGCTGTAAACAGATGCTCCGGCGACCAGATGCCCGGCACGCCTTTAGCAAACTCCGGGGGTGTTGCTACGGTTATCTCCTTGTTGAGCGCGGGTGAATCCATGGTGCCTGTCCGGCCCTCGTTCCAGTTCACGCTAACTTCGTAATAATGGGTATTTTCCATGTCTATTTTATTTCTTCGTACGTAATGTCCTGCGCCTTTTGCCGGTTGTGTGGCGGAGCGGTGGCGCAACCGGCCGCTGAGCAGCAGCCTGTGTCGGTAAGGCCCTGGTACAGCAGGATGGCTCCCAGTAGCCCTATCGCCCAGTCGTGCATGCGTATGGCTTCTACTGCCGCGGCCAGCCCAAGTGCCGTGCGCAAAATACGAACCAGGTGCCAGCCCGATGATAGTTTTTGAATGATGTTCGTCATTACTGGTATTTTAGAATGTTCTGCCAGGGGCCTGCATTGTGTACTTCCTTAAATCCGTTGCTGAGCAGCAGGCTTTTTGCCGAAGAGCTGCGCATGCCTGAGGCACAGCAGGTAATTACGGGCTTGTTTTTGTCCAGGCCGGAAAGCTTTGCCTGCAGGCGGTCGAGCGGAATATTTACCGAACCCTTTGCATGTCCTGTGCTGTACTCGCCCGTGCTGCGCACATCTATTATCACGGCACCGTTTTGTATTACTTCCCGCAGGTCGGTGGAACTGCCTCCAAACATTTTCCTGATCGCTTCTAACATTTCTGGTTGTATTTATTGTGTTATTGTAATGATTGCAGTTAGTTCTGTCCGCTGCGTTTATTGGTACGTATGCCGAAAGGCAGGTATAGCGGGCAAACGCCTACCAGGCTGGTAAGCAGGAATACCGCTGCCAGCACCAGCAAAATGATTGCTGTGGTGCCACTGATGGCATTGGCGAAATAGAGAATGATGATCAGCACGGCCACCAGGCTGCGAATCACTTTGTCGGCACTACCCATGTTCTTTATCATTGCTGCGCGTTTTTTGTTGTTATTACAAAGTTGGGGAGAATGCACGGCGTGTACGGTAACAAATGTTACATAAGCAATATTTTCCCCGGGTAGGGTGGGCGTAGCTAGTAAGGGAGGTCCTCGGAAGAAAGGAAACGGTTGATGGAGAGCATCAGGGCATATTTGTCCATGGTGCCTACGGCGTTCCATACAGGTTTCTGCTGCTTGTAGAGATAGAGTGCGGGGATGCTTTTAATGTTCAGCATCTCGGAGAGGAGGCGGTTTTCCTGCACGTTGATGCGGATGACCTTTACCTTGCCTTTATAAATCTCTTCAATCTTATCAACGTTGGGGGAGAGTTGCTTGCAAAAGACACATCCCGGGGAGTAAAAATCGACCAGCACCATTTCCTGCTGGCCCACAAGGTTGTTGTATTGAGCCTTAGTGAGGTTTTTGGGTTCGCCCTTTTTCCCCGGCCCGAATGAACAGAGCAGGAACAACAAGGGCAGTGCCCAGTAACCAATGGAGCGTGTGTGTGCCATCCTATTTGCTAAGGGCTTGTAAGATAACAGATTTGGTTGATTAGTTGGGCAGATAAAAGCAGGTGCGGCGCCAAAAAGCTCCCCGGTGTTGGGTATTTTTGCCTATTTTTATAGCAAATATTAAAGAATTTAGAATGGCTCATCAAATCCTGCAAGGAAAGAAAGGAATCATATTCGGGGCGCTCGATGAACGCTCTATAGCCTGGAAGACAGCGCTTGCCTGCGTAGAAGCGGGTGCGCAGATAACACTTACAAACGCCCCCATAGCAATGCGCATGGGCAAGATAAACGAACTGGCCAGCCAATGCAACGCGCAGGTGATACCCGCCGATGCTACCAATATGGAAGACCTGGAGAACCTCTTCAGCAAAAGTATGGAAGCGCTGGGCGGTAAAATAGACTTTGTGCTGCACTCCATAGGTATGAGCCCGAATGTGCGCAAAGCGATACCCTACACGGAAACGAACTATGAAAATTTCCATAAAACGCTGGATATAAGCGCCCTGTCGCTGCACCGCGTATTGCAGACGGCTATGAAGCTGGATGCGCTGAACGAGTGGGGCTCGGTGGTGGGCCTGAGCTATATAGCCGCCCAGCGGGTGTTTCCCGGCTATAACGACATGGCCGATGCCAAATCGCTGCTGGAAAGCATAGCCCGTAGTTTCGGCTACTCTTATGGCTTTAAAAAGAAAGTGCGGGTGAACACGATATCCCAATCGCCCACTATAACTACGGCAGGCTCCGGGGTGAGTGGTTTTGATGCCTTCTTCCATTATGCGGAAAAGATGTCGCCGCTGGGCAACGCGAGCGGAGAGGACTGCGCCAACTACTGCGTGAGCCTCTTTAGCGACTATACCCGTATGGTAACGATGCAGAACCTCTTTCACGATGGGGGTTACTCCTTTACCGGCGTGAGCGATGCGCTGATAGAAGAGATAATGAAGAATGCCACCCAGGAAAATAAATAGACCCGGAAACTCACGGAAAACCGCAATAATTGTGCATTTAAGGCGTTTTAGGAAGTGTATGCGAATGATGAAATGGACAGGCGCGCTCCTGCTGGGCCTGGCATGTAGCGCCCCCCTGCGCGCCCAGGTGACGGGAGGGCAGGCCGCTTTTGAATACCTGCGCCTCGCCAACTCCCCGCACATTTCGGCGCTGGGGGGTATCAGTGTGGCCATGCCTACCAGCGATATAGCCTTTGCGATGCAAAACCCCTCGCTGATGCGTCCCGGGCTGCACAACCAACTGGGCCTTAACTACAACGCCTACTACTCCGGCATCAACATTATGAACCTGCAGTACGGTTACCACTCCGAGAAGCTGAATACTTCTTTCGCGGTGGGGTTCCAGTACCTGAACTACGGCAAAATGACGATGACCGACCCCGTGGGCAATATATATGGTGAGTTTACACCGGTGGACTATGGCATATCGCTGGTGGCCTCCCGGCAGTACAACGAGCACTGGCGCTATGGCGCCACACTGAAGTATGCGGGCTCGGCGCTGTATGATAAAAGGGCCTCGGCCCTGCTGGCCGATGTGGGGGTGAACTATTACGACTCCTCCTCGCTGCTGGACATAGGCATAGTGGCCAGGAACATGGGTGTATCGCTGACACGCTACACGCCGGGTGTGGTGGAGCCGCTGCCCTTCGATCTGCAGATAGGCATATCGAAGCGCTTTAAGCATATACCGCTGCGGCTGTTTACCACCATACACCACCTGTATGAGTGGGATATACGTTACGACGATCCCGCTACGCGCACGCAATCGACCCTGATAGGGGCAGACACCAGCACGAAAGAAAAGAGCTACTTTGCCGATAAGCTGTTCCGGCACTTCATCTTTGGTACGGAGCTGACTATTGCCAAAAGGCTGACGCTGACGGTGGCCTACAATCACCTGAGGCGCGGTGAACTGGCTATGGCCGAGAAAAAGGGCGCTGCGGGTTTCTCTTTTGGCGCTGGTATAGACCTGAATAAATTCCAGGTACACTATGCCCGCAGCTACTACCACATAGCGGGCGCGTACAATGAATTTGGCCTGAATATGTCGCTGAATAAACTATTCGGTATTGGCGAGTTTGGCGAGAAAATCAATTGGGGGAAGGTGTATCCGGATTGGTAACCCCCAGCCCCGCTAAAGGGCTAATAAGGTGGCCTATGTTTCGCCCCACTTCTGCTGTTATTGGTGTCACGAAATGGAGGCATTACTTCCATTCTTCGTACACTACATCATCCCATTTCCCTTTGGCTACAACACTTACGGTAAGCGGTTCCAGGTTGTGATGGACGGAGCCATAGGTAACAGATGCATTGCTGATGACGATTTTATCTCCCGGCTGGATTATAGAAATGAGTCGTTTTATGCCTGCATTGAATGGCATACCTGTATTGGCAAAGCTGCCGAGTGTTTTGTTTCCCCTGTTTACCGTAAAGGTGTAGCCATCCAATTTGTAGGACACCATGTAATCGAAGTCCAGCAGGCGCCAGGTAACTCCAGGGGCTTCCTTTATTCTTTTCATCGAAATACTATCTCCTTCCTGGCGCATGAAACGCGCATGGGGAGCCGGCGGCGTATATACACGGAATGGATGGACGGCTATTTTTTGTCCGCCGCTATACACCGTGATATTCCCAGTGCCGGGCTCAGCGGGGATATAGGTGAAAATATGGCCGGTGTCATTTTTCGTAATGGTGCCGTTATCAGTAGTCGCGCTGATAGATTCCCAGGAATATCCCTCTACTGTGATGCTGATGGGGTTTTCCAGCGCTCTGTAGACTTTATTCATCTGCGTATTCGCAAACGTGGCATTTTGCCCGTGGGCGTTGAGTGACAGTAAAGAGAGGGCAGCAATAAATGAGACGAGTAAATGGGGCATAGAACAGAAGATTACGATGAAGTTATGGGTTTCCCCCTATTCTTCCCGATTAAGGGAGGTCTTATTAAGGGTAAGATTATGAAGGAATAGTGGTAATTTTAAAGTATTGAATGAGGTGCCTTCTGATAATACTGATAATGTTGCTTGTAGGGGTGAATAACTCCCGGATGGCAGACTTTTGTGGGGTATAGGGCAAAGATGTGTGTGCGTTTTTTCGTCTATTGTAGAAACGGACTAATATACCGGCTATGAAGAACCTGTTACTTTTGATTGCATTGTGGTGTTTGTTGTTTTCCTGTAGAAGGAAAGAACAGTCGCCTGAGCTAATCCCCGCCAATAAATATACCCGGACAGAATTCAGTGGAAGAATAGTGCAGGCGATAGCCTGTGCGAGTGGGGGCTTTGCTGTATCGGGCGAGTCCGGCGGCGGTACGGCTGTTTTCTTTGGCCGTATTAGCGATGACCGCAGACTGGTGCAAAAAAAGGAGTATGACCCTGCGGAGCTACGCCCTACTGATATGGCAGAATTGCCGGACGGCGGTTATATATTGGTAGGTAAAGTACAGCAGGCAAATGGCGGGTTCAGCAGTAAGATGTGTGTAGCCGCACGCCGGATAGATGCTGGCGGGAACAGTGTATGGCTGAATAGCTATGGCGACAGTGTACAGCACGATATAAGCCCGTTAGTGGTGCGTGATGCACAGAACAACAGTGTAATACTTTATAAGAAAGCGGTGGCCGGAAATCCGGACGGCTTTGTGTTGCTGAAACTAAATGACGACGGAGTTATGCTCTGGCGACACTTCTATGATGAGCTTGCATCGGAAACGCCGGTGGATGTAGTGGCGACTCCCGACGGAGGCTACGTGGTGGCGGTAAGAACTAACCAAAGCGGAACTCAATCGTACCTGTTGAAAATAAACGGGAATGGCGACAAAGAATGGCGTCATGATATAGATGCGGGTGACAGGCAGCTATGGATAACCCAAATGTTGGCGAGCGAAGAAAGTGAAGTGGTGTTAGCCGGACTGACTAAGACACTTAATAACACCCAACCTGAAGCGTGGATGGCGAAAGTGAGTGCGGCGGGCGTTATCATTTGGGAAAAGCAGGCAACAACTGGCACAGTAGAAGCTTTTCTGACAAGCATTCATCCTGATGGCAAAGGCGGTTATATTACCACCGGTTATTGCCAGGATTTGTTCCCGTCAGGGCCGGTTAGTATCCATCCTGTACTAATGAGTTTCACAGGAACGGGTGCGCTTAACTGGCAAAGACAGTTTGCCGGATCCGTTTCTCATTCGGGCATCGCCGCTTTCCCCAGGCCCGAAGGATATTACCTGTTTAGCAGTACGCCCATAATGGTGGCAACAGAGTCGCACTATATACAGCATACGAAAGCAGATGGAGGCCTGGAGTAAAGTACTGCCCGTCTACTCCTTTCGTTTAGGGTAATTAAACAACAGCGACCCTAGTATGGGTACCAGGAAGATGGCGATGGTGAGCAGGGAGGTGGCCCAGTCGGCCTCGTGGCTGGTAAGTGCCCGGGTAATGGCTGATGCGGGGTAGTAGTGCTCGTAGAGGGAGAGCAGGAGCTTAACGCCCAGTACCCCGATAACAACAAACGCGGCGGTTTCCAGGAAGGGATAATGCTCTATGAGCCGCACGAACCCTGTGGCTACAAAACGCATGGCGAGGATGCCGATAAATACGCCTATCCATACCAGCAGGATATTGTCGGTAAAGGCGACGGCGGCAAATACGTTGTCGATCGAGAAGGTGAGGTCTACCAGTTCTATCATTATTACCGCCGACCAGAAAGGCCCCACCCACTTAACGATAAGGCGGTAGATGCGGTTGCCGGTAACCTCGTGGCTTTTTTCCTGTTCCACGGCTTCGGCTTCTATCTGCTCTACGGTGGGCCTGCGGATAAAGTACTTAACACAGAGGTACAGGAGGTACAGCCCGCCCAGGGGTTTCAGCCACCATATTTTTATCAGCACGGAGGCGAGCAACAAACAGATGCCCCTGAATACATATGCGCCGATAATGCCGTAGTGCAGCGCCTTTTTGCGCTGTTCCGGTTTCAGGTCCAGCACCATGGTGGCGAGCACGGCCGCATTGTCTACCGAGAGGAGGCTCTCGATAATAATGAGGTTGAAAATAATAGCCATCGATGCGGTAGGCTTATCTATAATCTCCTGGAATAAATGCTGAATGTCCATCGGGTGTAAACGATGTGCAAATATACGCCCGCGGGCTATGCGGAACTTCAAACGCTGGCATTATAAAAGGGCGGAGTCGCCCGCCCTTTTATAATGTATTGAAACAGGTGCCGTTACCTGCTAGAGGCGGGTAAGCTGTATAGTGCCCTTGTTGATGTCGCCCACCTGCAGCAGGTAGTTGCCCGCGGGCAGGCCGGAACCGGGGATAATGGTAGCATGGCCGTTGCTTTTGCCCGTCCATACGGTGCGGCCCGCCATATCGGTAAGCACGAGCTTCTGTCCGGGTTCCAGCCCCTCGGCCTGCCATTCGCCGGTGGTGGGGTTGGGGGCTATGCGTACTTTGGCGGCGGCGGCCACATCGTTGATGTTGGTAGTAGAGAGTACCTTATCCAGTATGTGGTTGTTGGGGTCTATTTCCACGCCGTTCATCCAGTTGCTGAAGGTGAACTGGTAGCTCTGCTGTGGCTGGTGGTTGTACACCCGCACAATGGTATCGCCCATTGGCGACTTCAATTTTATTTCCAGCGGCGTATGGAAGAGCGGCACCGAGGTTTGCATAGAAGTTGTTTGGTTAAGCGTCACTACCACGTCGGGGCCAGCCTGCGACCAGCCCACCGTGTAGCGGGGGTACCCCTCGCCGTACACCCACTGGTTGAAGAAGGTATCGAGGTTGGTGTTCAGGGTGGCGGCCATGGCATTCTTCAGGTCGTTGGAGGTGGCCATGCCATAGGCATGAGCGGCCTGGAAATTCCGGAGGCCTGCAAAGTACAGGCTGTCGTTATTGGCCACGAAGCGGAGCATGTGCGCCACCGCGGCGCCCTTGCGGTACACCAGGCGGGTATTGAAGAGTGATGTGATGGTAGTAGTGTCGGTAACAATGACCGTTCCGCCCAGTTGGCTCATTACATTGTTGTACTGCTGGGTGCGGAGTGTTTTCATCGGTGCGTCTCCCCACCAATGTTCCAGGAAGAGCTGCTCGGCGTAGGTAGCAAAGCCTTCGCTCAGCCATACGTCCTCCCACTGGTTATAAGTTACGTTGTCGCCAAACCACTGGTGGCAGAGCTCGTGGGCAATGGTGCGGGTGTCGGTAACGCCTATGGTCGTCATGGTCTGGTGCTCCATACCGCCGCCCAGCGTGGTGAAGCAGTGGCCATACTTTTCTTCCCAGAAGGGATAGCGCCCGAAGAGTGAGGAAAAGTAGTTGACCATATGTTCTACGCTATCGAAGTTGGCGCCGTAATTGGTGACGAAGTTGGTAGAGTCGTAGAAGTAGTTTTGAATCAGCATGGAGTCGGTACTGTTATCAAAGTGCATATACCACTGCTTTTCGGAATACCGTGCTATGGCCAGCGAAATGAGGTAGTAGTCGATGGGGTACCTGGTTTTCCAGTGATACAGTACGTGCCCGGCGTCTGCGGGTGTCACCGATTGAAGGAGTCCGTTGCTGCCTGCTTTGCAATATTCAGGAACGGTGACGCGCATATCCACACTGTCTATTTTATCCTGCAGTGATTGCTTGGCCGGCCACCAGTCTTTGGTAGCGTAGGGGTCGCTGACGGTATAGACCATATCGGTGGGTCCGGCACCCGTTGAGTGCATGATGCCGGTGAAGAAGCCCGTGCCGGTAGGAGGGGTGCCATTGTAGTAAATGTGTACATCAAACATATCTCCCTGCTGCAGGGTAACCGGGAGGTTGGCGTGGCGGATGTATCCCACATTGGTGCTGGTGAGGTGGTATTGCCCGTTGAGAATAATAGAATCGATAGTGAGCATGCTGTCTAGCTCAAAGGCATATACACTCATGGTGGGCACCACTACCTGCGCGGTAGTTTTTGCATCGCCCTGCACATATATGGAGGTATCCGTCAGGCGAAAGTTGAGCGCGAGGTGTTTAATATCATAATAGTCTTCCTCGGGCACCAGGTTGGTACTCTTAGCCAGCAGGTGGGGTATGGTGCCGCTGTTTATCCGTTTTTCAGCACAGGGATGATGTTGGGCATCCTGCGCCAGCAAAGCGGAGCAGAATGGCAGCAATGCCAGGAGCGATAAAACTCTTTTCATAAAAGGAAGCTATTAAGCGTTATTCTATTGTTTAGCCAGTTTCAAATTACGGATATTTCCCGTAGCATCGGTCACCCGCAGCAGGTATATGCCGGAGGGATACGCGCCGGCCGGGATGCTGAAGCTGTTGCCGCCACATTGCGCGCTGAACAGTAGCCTGCCGCCCATATCGCTAAGGGCGATATGGCTGCCTGCCACACCGGAGACACTCCAGCTGTCGGTGGCGGGGTTAGGGTACACGCTGATGGTTGCCGCCTGCGCGGTACTTACGTTTAGCGTTACGTCTTTGCTTACGCTGTTTATTTTGCGCAGCAGCCATTCGTTGGGGTCTACCTGCAGTGCATTCATGGGTTTTTCCCAATAGAAAGAGAAGTACTGTGTGTTCTGGCTGTTGTACACCTGTATGGTGGTATCGCCCTGCGGGCTCTTTAAGCGGAGCTCGATGGGCGTAGAGAAGCAGGCTACAGATACCGGTTTGGAGGTAGACTGATTGAGCTGAACGGAAACCCAGTTGCCGGTTTGGTTCCAGGTAGCGGTGTAAATGGGGAAACCTTCCTTGTAAACCCACTGGCTGAAGAAGGTATCCAGGTTCTGGCCGGTCGCTTGCTCCGCCAGGGTTTCAAAATCAGCGGTTACGGCGGTGCCGAACGCATACTGCGCCTGGTAGTCTTGCAGCAACTGGAAGAAGACATTGTCGCTGCCGCAAATGAACCGGAGCATGTGCACAACGGAATTGCCCTTGTTGTACGTAAGGCGGCCATCAAAGATGCGCGCGTCGTCGGTAGTGTCGTCTACATAAAGCACTCCATCGTTCTGGCTCATCACGTCCTGGTGCACATCGTTCATAAAGTTGAAGGCCGCATTGTAGCTATGGAAGTGCTTCAGGAAGAGGTATTCAGAGTAAGAGGCAAACCCTTCGTTCAGCCATATATCCTGCCAGGTGCCGCAGGTAACATGGTCGCCAAACCACTGGTGGCCCAGCTCGTGCGCTACCAGGGTACTCTCAAAGAAGCCGAGGGAAGTCATGGTCTGGTGTTCCATTCCGCCGGAAAAGGGCGTCATGCAGTGTCCATACTTTTCTTCCCAGAAAGGATAGCGCCCGAAAATGCTGGAGAAATAGTCTACCTGCAGGGCAGTAGAGTCTATGATATCCTGGAAGAAAGGCAGTGTGTTGCTGTTGGTGTATACATAGTTCTGCACCAGCATAGAATCGTTGCTGTTGCTGAAATGCATATAGTAAGAATAGTCGATGTAGGTAGATGCCGCAATAGAGAGGAGGTAGTAATCTATGGCATACTTGCTCTTCCACTCGTACCGGGAGTGGGTAGACCCTATGGGGGTGATATTGGTAAGCAGGCCTATGCTGCCCGCTTTCAGGTTGTTGGGCACGGTTATCCAGATGTCCGTAGAGTCAATTTTGTCTTGCAGCGATTGCTTGCAGGGCCACCAGTCGCGCGACATATAGGGTTCGCTGAGGGTGTAGGTAACCCAGGCTCCCCACGACTGCGACTGCTGCCGCCGCAGCCCGGAGTTGTTATTGTTGGGCGGCTGCCCGGCATAGAATACCTGTGCGGTAAATGTAGCGCCCATAGAGAGGGCATTGGTAAGCGTAGCTGTGCGTACAAACCCATTGGAGGCCACCGACATGGATTGCCCGTTGATGAGTACCGAGTCCACATCAATATCCGGATGCAGCTCAAAGACATATTGGCCCATGGTGGGAACTACTACCGTGGCAGTGGTAATGGCATTGCCCTGTATGGAGTTGTTGGCGTTGCTTACCTGTATATCCAGCTTTACATGCTTTACATCGTAGTCATTCTCCAGCAGGGAGGCTACGGTAGATTTTCCCAGGTGGGAAAAAGAGGCCTGCTTCAGCTCTGCGCAGCGGGCGGAAGGCCGTTTGTGCTGCACCGCATCGTTTTGCGCGTGCGCCGCTAAGCTGGAAACGGCGATAGTGGTTATTAACGAGAGTTTGCGTAAATCCTTACTTAAGTTCATCAACCTTCAATTTATTATTCAGCAATAAATATGTAAATTACTGTAAAATCAGTACAAGTTTCGTTTGTAATTCATCTTTTACAATCACCAACGTTTTAAAATCTATGCGTATGGCCAGGTATTGTACACTCACCATCATTTTATCGTTGTTACTGTTGCCCGTATGCCGGGGGCAGAACCTCAGTTTTTCAGAGCGCGGCGTTGGGGGAGGCGGAGCGCTTTTCTTCCCGAAGATCAACCCCGCTAACCCTGACGAGTTTTATATAGCCTGCGATATGAGCCAGCTATTCCGTTCGCAGGACTTTGGGAACACTTACTCGCAGGTACACTTCAGCAAGCTGGCCGCTATGAATGTTTCCACCTATGAATGGACCAATGATGCCAACATCGCTTATTGCTACCACAGTGATGGTAATGACGGCTACCCGGTGAAGACCACTGATGGCGGCGCCAACTGGTTGCCCCTGCCCGGATTTAATTCCGGCAGTGGCATGGTATACCGCATGGCGGCGAACTATAACAATCCCCAGCAACTGCTGATGAACTACTACGACGAAATTGTTATTTCCAACAATGGCGGCACTACTTTCCAGACGGTAGCAACGGCCAGCAACTCGGGTTCCGGGCTGGTGATGGGCGGTGTGTTCTACAACGGGAACAATATATACATAGGCACGAATGACGGACTGTATGTATCTACCAACGGCGGGTTGTCGTTCAGCGTCATGAGCACAACTGGCATACCTGCCAACCAGGGTATCTGGCACTTTTCCGGCGCTGCCGTGGGTGGGAATACCCGCTTTGTATGCATAGTAGCGGATGAAGCGGATATATACAATGGACTACAGCCATATGAGTACTGGGGGTTCCCGAAGGGCATATATGTAATGGACAATGCCAACGGCACATGGACACCCGCCTCTACGGGCATTAACCTGAATACGGAGTTTGTAATGTACACAGGTATGGCCTGGAACGATATCAACACCATCTACCTGGGTGGCAGTGACAACGGCACCCCGCTGGTGTATAAGTCCACTAATGGCGGCGGCAGCTGGGCGAAAGTATTCAACACGTCCGGTAACCAGAATATAGCCACCGGCTGGAGCGGGCAGGGCGGCGATAAGGGCTGGAGCTGGGGCGAGGCTACTTTTGGCCTGGCGGTGGCACCTAACAACTCCAACCGGGTAGTGTTTGGGGATTTTGGCTTCGTACACGTTACTTCCAACGGCGGCGCTAACTGGAAACAAGCCTACGTATCGCAAGGCAGCCAGCACCCCGAAGGCGCGGCCACACCTACCCAGCAACTGTACACGTCTATAGGTCTGGAGAATACTACTTGCTGGCAGGTGTTCTGGACATCGCCCACCAGCCTGATGGCGGCCTACAGTGATATAGGAGCTATCCGCTCGCCGAATGGCGGTGCCTCGTGGGGCTTTACCCAAAATGGGCTGAGCGTGAACTCTACCTATCGCATCGTTAAGAATCCCGCCGGTACCCTTTTCGCCGGTACATCGGCCATACACGATATGTATCAAAGTACCCGCCTGGCGGACAACCCGCTGAACAACAACGACCCGCAAGGAAAAATATCGTACTCTACAGATAATGGTGCCAACTGGATATTGCTGCACCAGTTCAACCATCCTGTGTTCTGGCTGGCGATAGACCCCAATAATGCGGAGCGCATGTATGCATCGGTGGTGCACAGCGATACCGCCATAGGCGGCATATACCGTACGGACAACCTGGGTATGCTGGGCGGCAGTACCTGGACAAAATTGCCCGCTCCCCCGCGCACGCAAGGCCACCCGGCCTGCATAGCGGTGTTGAATGATGGCAAAATGGTCTGCACCTTTTCCGGGCGCCGAACAACGGACTTCACAGCCAGCTCAGGGGTGTATCTGTACGACCCCGCCAACAACAGCTGGAGCGATTTGAGCGATGCGCAGAATATGTACTACTGGGTGAAAGATATAATAATAGACCCGGCAGACGCCAGCCAGGATACCTGGTACGTATGTGTGTTCACTGGGTGGGGGAACAATGCCGGAGGCAACAAGGGCGGACTCTACCGAACTACAAACCGGGGACAAACCTGGTCCAAACTGACCGGTACGCAATTTGACCGTGTAACGTCTGTAACGTTCAATCCCCTGAACAATAACCAGGCCTACCTGACTACTGAAACACAGGGGCTGTGGCGCAGCAACGACATGAATGCTGCCACACCTACCTGGACCCTGGTAACCAATTACAACTTCCGCCAGCCGGAACGGGTGTATTTCAACCCCTACAATCCCTATGAGCTTTGGGTCACCAGTTTTGGCAATGGCATGAAGGTGGCGCAGATACCCAACAGCATAACAACCGTGAATGGCGCGGCGCGAACGCTGCTAACAGTATTTCCCAATCCTGCAGAGCGGAGCGTGTATGTGCGGACAGGGAACGCCGAAACGGGTAGCCAACTGCAGGTGTATGATGCAACCGGCAGGCTGGTGTACCGGGTGCTGCCGGAAAAGGATGGCCTGCTGGAAATAAACACGAGCCACTGGTGCGCCGGAATGTACTTTGTAACCTTTGGCAATGCACAGGCCAGGTTCGTGAAGCAATAAATCCCCCATAAAGGGTGAGGCTACGGGGCAGATAAATTGTCGAATTTTATAATGGCTAAGCCCTAACCGGAGCACACCGGATGAAACCAGTATAGTTATGAAACGTAAATTCGTTACTCAAACAGCCTTTATGGGCAAATCGTTATTGTGGTCGTTGCTGCTTTACCTGGCGGTTATGGCCGTGCTCAACTGGGACGATATAAGAAAAGGCAGGGAGCAGGAGCCACAACCGTGGGTGCAAAAAAGCGACCCCAACCGGCTGGTGCCTGTGAAAGTATCTGTGCCGGACTGGATAGGTAAATTATTCTTCTAGCGGTAAAGACCGGATAAAAGGAAACAGGCGAGCCTCGGCTCGCCTGTTTCCTTTTATAACGCACCTGTTCGTATTAACCTACGAGTGCAGCATGTTCGTTTGAAACGATCTGCAGAGCGAGGTTGCGAATAGATGGGAATATAAGGTTATATACATTTTGCTTGCTTTCAGGAACATCCGTGTCTTGCATGCCAAGTATATAAATGACTGATTCCGGTACTTCCAGAACCTCACATATCTTCTTAATTGTACGTGGACTAGGGCGTTTTGTTCCAGTTTCAATTTGCGATAGGGAAGTTTGGGAAATACCACACATTTCAGACAGATCGTATTGAGTGATACCCATCTGCCTTCTTACTGATTTGATAGCGATTCCGAGATTCATTTTTCTGGAGTTTAGTCTTTTTAAATATTAATTTTTCTGTCGTGGTAATAAAAGTTCGATTATTATTGCTGTCTGCTAATAAAGACGGTGAGCTACTGAAAAACGTTGGACATCGCTACATATAAATCTTAACCTGATGCATATAAAAATCTTGTCAAATATAAGGTTATTTGTATTTAGTTGTACCAATTTAATGTCCATCTTTGCGGAATGGCATACAATTTCTCCCGGCAGTTCTCGGTAGATGGAAAAAATCTGCTGGCGGTAATAGTACTGGAACTACGGAAAGACGGCATGTATTATGAGGTAAACATAAACGGCTATCCCCGGTTCCGGATGACGTGGTCAGCATTGGGGCGTTACGATATCACCGGCGCAGATAACGGAGTGCCCTACCAAATAGTGCTGGCAGTAAGCGATATAATAGAAGCGGAATTCCGGAAGTGAGGGGATTATTTAATTAGGTGGAAGAACCCTTTCAGCAGCACATCCCTTGATCCCAGTTTGCATTTTACCAGGTATGCGTAGGTGCCCAATTCCTGTGGCTCATCCTTAAAGCGTCCGTTCCAACCTTCATGCTTGTCCCCTGTTTCAAAAATGCACTGCCCCCATCGATTGAAGATTTTGAAATCGAACTCTGTAACAAAACTCAGATTGCCCACCACCCTGAACACATCATTTTTACCATCCTGGTTGGGGGTGAAGGCGTTTGGCAACCAAATATCACAGTCTTCGATGTAAATCATTATAGAGTCGGAAACACTGCCACAAATGGTAGTAGCTGTAGCGATGTAAAGCCCACTTTCGGATATGCGTATTTGCGGGTCAGTCAATCCATTACTCCACATCAACGAGCCAAATGAATGTTTTGGAGTGATGAACAGTAGGTCGCCCCTACACACTGCTGTGTCATCCGGTAATTTGATGGCGGGAGGGTTGTATGGGTGTATTTCAACAGTATCAGCAGAAGTGCAACCAAAAGTGTTCGTTACTTGCAACCAGTAGATACCTACAGTAACAACAAGACTATCGGCAGTACTGCCAGTGCTCCAGATATACTGTGATTGAGGAGGTTGAGCAGCATGAAGAACAGCAGTGTTGCCGATGCAGAGAGAGTCTACCTGGTCTATGTTCACCTGGGGCGTTGCGTGTTGTGATAGTGTCATACTGTCACGCGCAGAGCATCCGTTTTCGGTGACCTGTAACCAGTAGGTACCTGGTTGTACAACAAAGACACTTGCTGTGTTTGACCCGGTGTTCCAGAGATAGGTGGGGTTGCTGTGCGTGCCAAGTGATGTAATGTAGACACCCTGCCCGGGACATACAGAAGTATCATTGCTGATTTGCACTACCGGCGAGGCGATTTGCGTTATCGTAATTGTATCGCTGCCTTCACAGCCAGCCAGGAGGCTGACGTTTAGCCAGTAGGTTCCCGGCTGTGTTACCGTAATAGAAGGAGTGACTGCTCCGGTGCTCCAGGTATAGGAAGCGTTGGTGTAAGTAGTAGCAGACTGCAGTAAGAGTGTACTTCCCTCGCATAAAGTAGTATCGTTACCTAACTGTACTGCAGGCGGTGTAAGTATGTTGACAGTTGCAGAATCCCTTGCCGTGCAGAATCCATCTGTAACTTGGAGCCAATAGGTGCCGCTTTGGCTGACGTTAAGCGATGAATTGGTGTTGCCGTTGCTCCATAGGTATGTTGGGCTTGTGTAGGTGCCTGATGATTGTAAGGTTATTGTCTGGCCGGCACATAAGGAGGTATCGCTCCCAAGGTTGACATTGATGGGGGGATATAGTGTAATAACAGCAGTGTCAGACCCGCTGACACATGCGCCATTTACCTGTACCCAGTATGTACCGCTGCTGGTGACCGAAATGGAAGGGGTAGTGGCACCTGTATTCCAGAGATAGGTATTCCCGGTGCCTGAAAGCTGAGGGGATAATGTGTACGATGTGGCGCATACTGTAGTGTCGTTCAGGATAACGCTGCCGCTACCGTTCGTGACATATACTTGCTTGCAAAAGGAACTAGGTCCTTGTACTGTACCCTGATCGCAGTGTAGTGTGATGGTGTGTAAGCCAGGCTGGGTAAACGTATAGTTGTAGGTGTTATTGTAATAACCAGAAGATGTGCCGGGAGGATA
This sequence comes from Flavipsychrobacter sp., assembly GCA_016786665.1. Taxonomy (GTDB): domain Bacteria; phylum Bacteroidota; class Bacteroidia; order Chitinophagales; family Chitinophagaceae; genus MKUN01. The sequence goes on along the minus strand of JAEUVZ010000069.1, from coordinate 105,422 downwards.
CCCGAATACCGGATTCCTGTAGAGGGTTTGTGTAGTATTGGTCCTTAACCAGTACAACGTATCGTTGTAGGTGAATGATACCAGGTTATTGCTGGTATTAACCCCGCTGGTGCCGGCTGAAGAGGCAACAGGCATATTGGTAATGTCATTTTGAAAGTCGAGCCGGGTCATCGCTCCATTTTGGTTCAAAATATAGCCCAATAGTTGGTTGCAATCGCTAAACAGGCAACTGCCGCGAGGTAGCGCCAGAGCCCCTCCAAAATCGCCCAGGTTTGTTCCTGTCGGGTTATTGTTTTGTAGGTTGGCGCCCAGCTGCAGGCGTGTAAGTGATGCGGGTATGAGGTTTACCACAACCATGTACCATTGGCCCGACTGCTCATACAGGAAAAAACCTACTGGTTGGGAAATGCCGCCAGCCGGAGGAATGTTGACCCCAGTAGGCGTATTGGCTAATGAATTACCAAAATCGAAGCGTGAAATACTTCCGGCCCTGTTAGATACGAACAGCATCCATTCTGTACCTTGCTTCTTTAAGAATACCTGGTGTGGCCATTGAAGGTAGGCCGGGTAACTCATCATTGTTGCAGTAGGGGCATTGGCTAGGGAGTTGCCAAAATTCAGCCGTAAAAATTGGGTGCCACCCAGCACAAATGCATACCAGTTGCCGGTAATGCTGTCTTTTGCCACATCTATACCATCGGTTTGGTTGGTGTTCAGTCCAAATGTTCCGAGGGTCTGCATAGTTGGTACGTTCAGTGGACTGTTTCCATAGTTCAGCCGATAGACGTTATTGGATGAATAACTTATAAGGAACGAGTAATAATTGCCAGCATCGTAACTGATAGTGGTAAAACAAACAGTATTGAAACCTCCTGATACCGCTGTGGTAATGGAAGAAAGATTGTTAGGTAATGGCTGGTTTACGTTTACGGTATCGGGCGACCAGGTATAAAATGCTGCCTCATGCGGCGTAGAGAACTGTGCGCTGGTGCCAATGCAGACGGTATCGGGGCCAATGATCTGGCTGCTGGCGGCAAAGGGCAGAAATAGGGCCAGGGTTAACAGGAGTTTTTTCATATCCGGTTCATTATTGACGGGGTGGCCGCCAGGGTGGTTGATTACCGGATAAAATTAATATTTAAAGGGATATGAAGCAACATTTTTAAACTCGTCCCATATTTCGGCTACTATGGCTGCGGCAGGCTTTATTTCGCCTATGATGCTGCTTACCTGGCCTATCTCCAGTTCGCCTTCGTGCATATCTCCCTCAAACATGCCCCGTTTGGCGCGGGCGCGGCCCAGGAGGTCGGCCAGTTGGTCGTTGGTAGCGCAGTTGGCTTCTGCTTCGGCTACTTGCTGGTAGAAGTGGTTCTTTATCAGCCTGACGGGCGTTAGTTTTTTGAGGGCAAGCACCGTGTCGCCCTCGCCGGCGGCCACTACGGCTTCTTTAAAGGCCAGGTGGCTGGAGGCCTCGGGGCTGCACACAAACCGGCTGCCTATCTGCACGCCTTCGGCGCCCAGCGCCATGGTGGCAAACATGCCTCGGCCCGTGGCGATACCGCCAGCGGCTATGAGCGGTATGGTAATGGCCTGGCGCACGGCAGGTATCAGGCACAGGGTAGTGGTTTCTTCCCGGCCATTGTGCCCGCCGGCTTCAAAGCCCTCTGCCACTACCGCGTCTACGCCGGCTTCCTGGCATTTGCGGGCAAACTTAGCGCTCGATACCACATGCACTACCGTGATGCCGTGTTCTTTAAACCTCGCCGTCCATGTTTTGGGGTTACCCGCGGAGGTGAAAACGATGGGCACTTTCTCTTCCAGTATTACCGCCACGTGCTTTTCCAGGTCGGGGTAGAGCAAGGGCAGGTTGACGCCAAATGGCTTATCGGTAGCCTGCCGGCACTTTTGAATATGCTCCCGGAGCACATCGGGGTACATACTGCCCGCACCTATCAGGCCCAGGCCGCCCGCATTGCTCACGGCTGATGCCAGCCGCCAGCCGGAAGCCCATATCATACCCGCTTGTATAATAGGGTACTGTATGCCAAAAAGCGCGGTAATCCTGTTTCCGAATGCGGTGCCGTCAGCGGCTAATTTTCCTTCAAACAGCATATGCTATATAGTAGTGTGTAGTGAAAAGGCGGTTAAGCCGATTTTTTCTTGTAGAACAAAGTATTGCAATTTTCCGGGCGCAGGCAGATAGCCGCCGTTTCCTGCAGAAACTGGGCGGTAACGGCCTGGTATCTGTCCCACTCCTGGTTAATCATTTCCGCGTCTCCCAGCAACTCGTAGAAGGCAATGTTATTGGCGCGGGAGAGGAGCGTCATATCCTCAAAGGCTATCATCGCTTCTATCTTGTTTTTCGCTTTTTGCAGTTCTTCATCGGTTACCCCCTGCTCTGTCAGCAGCTGCATTTCCCGCTCCACGGCTTCGTTAGCCTCTTCTATGCTTTTGCCCTCTACTATTTTGCCCTCTACTATCAGCAGCCCGGCATCAAGGCTGCCGGTATGGTAGCAGGAAATATTGCTGAAGAGCTGCCGCTCCTTTACCAGGCGCTGGTACAGCCGTGAGGCGAAGCCGCTTCCCATTACCTCGGTAATCAGGTCGGCCGCGTAGTATGCGGGCGAGAGCCGCGGCGCTATGTGCCATGCTTTGTAGAGCGCATCCAGCGGCACGTCGGCCATTACTGTTTTGCTCCGGGCGGCAGTTTGCGTGGGTTCTTCCGCAATCTGGCGTACATACTTTTCGCCGGCGGGTATAGGGCCAAACCATTTTTCGGCCAGCGCTTTTACGTCTTCGGTGCGCACGTTGCCCGCTACGCACAGCACGGCGTTCTGCGGTGTGTAGTGCTTTTGAAAGAAGGCCTTCACGTCGCTCAGCTGTGCTTCTTCTATGTGCTTCAGTTCTTTGCCTATCGTCATCCACTGGTACGGGTGCACCGTATAGGCTAGTTCCCGCAGGTGCTCCCATGCGTCTCCGTAGGGTTTGTTTATGTAGTGTTCTTTAAATTCCTCGCACACTACCTTGCGCTGCACGTCCAGGCTTTTCTCGCTGAAGGCCAGGGAGAGCATCCGGTCGCTTTCCAGCCAGAAGGCTGTCTCCATATTCTGTATGGGTAGCTGTATGTAGTAATTGGTAATGTCGTTGGTGGTGTAGGCGTTGTTCTCGCCGCCGGCCATTTGCAGTGGTTCGTCATATTCTGGAATGTTCACCGAGCCGCCGAACATCAGGTGCTCAAACAGGTGGGCGAAGCCCGTGCGCTCTTTTTCCTCATCGCGTGCACCCACATCGTACAGCACATTTACCGCCACCATAGGCGTGGTCACATCTTTGTGTACTAATACCCGTAATCCGTTGGCTAACGTAAACCGCTCAAATTTCAACATAGCAGCAAAGGTAGGGTTTGGGGCGGTACTGTTGAAATCAATAATCGGGATGGCCCCGGAGGGATTATCTATCCAGCATAGTTACCAGCAGGCGATAACCTGCTCCTTTCCGGGATACGCGTAGCGGGCCTCAATAATAGAGACCGGTCACCGGCCAATATATACCCGGAACGGACTGATACAGGTTACAATTCCACCTTCCCTGCTTCCGTTGGCCTCTCTTTTTCTATCCTTCCTCTCCGCAGCGGATTGGTGGTGTTGGCCGCATACTCCTCGCGCTGGCGCAGCAGGTCTATAGCCTGGAACAATGCCTCGCGGAAAGAAGATTCATCAGCTATGCCTTTTCCGGCTATATCGAATGCGGTGCCATGGTCAGGAGAGGTACGCACTACGGGTAGTCCTGCTGTGTAGTTTACGCCATCACCCTGTGCCAGTGTTTTGAACGCTACTAATCCCTGGTCGTGATACATGGCCAGCACGGCATCGAATTCTTTATAGCTGCCGCGTGCGAAGAACGCATCTGCGCCATAGGGGCCAAACACCAGCTGGCCCTGCTGCTGCAGTAAGTCTATCGCGGGCTTTATGTGTTGCTGCTCTTCGGTACCTATCTGGCCGCCATCACCGGCATGCGGATTCAGGCCCAGTACGGCTATTTTGGGTTTGTCTATCCCGAAGTCTTTCACCAGGCTTTCTTTCAGCAGGTTGATTTTAGACAGAACCAGCTCTTTGGTAATGAGGCCCGCCACTTTCGATATGGGCACGTGCTCCGTTACCAATGCCACCCGCACGGCGCCATTGTAGAGCAGCATCAGCACATCCTTTGCCCCGAACTTCTCTTTCAGGAATGGGGTATGTCCGGTATAGGGAAAATCGGGTATCTGTGTATTGCTTTTGTGTATGGGGGCGGTTACCAGCGCATCCAGCTGGCCGTCTTTCAGGCATTGGGTGGCCACCATCAGCGAGCGCACCGCGTATTTGCCGCCGCTATCGGTAAGGGCGCCGGGCTGTATAGGCACTTCCTCTTCCCAGCAGTTGAAAATGTTCACCTGTTTAGGGCTTAGTTTGGTCAGGTCTTTGGTGTTCGAGAAGTTGAACGGGGTTTCGGCTATGGTCTTGCGGTAAAAATTAATGACCTTATTAGACGAAAACACTACCGGGGTGCATAGCTCCAGTATGCGCGTATCAGATAGCGTCTTTATGATCAGTTCAGGGCCTACGCCGTTCAGGTCTCCCGTGGTAATACCTATTACAGGCTTCTCGTTTTGCATGTTCTATTCTTAGTACTTGTGTAAAAGTAATCTATTGCCGCTACTCTTCGGCTAGTTTTTACCGTAGTGCAGCAGGAAGTCCAGCAGCATGCGCAGGCCATAGCCGGTACCGCCATTGGTAGTGTAGCCTTTTTTGCCGGTAGCGAACGATACCCCCGCTATGTCAAAGTGCATCCAGGGATAGTCGGTAAAGTGCTCCAGGAATTTGCCCGCCGTAATGGCGCCGCCATACGGGCCGCCCACGTTTTTGATGTCGGCCACGTCCGATTTTATCATATCGCCATATTCGTCCCACAGGGGATACTCCACCAGGCGCTCATACTGGCGGAAACCACTGTCGGTAAACGATTTGCGGGTGCCATCGTCTACATTGCCCATGCACACGATGCCGTGCTCGCCTACGGCTACCGATGCCGCGCCGGTAAGGGTGGCAAAGTCCAGCACCAGTTCCGGCTTATAGCGCTTGGCCCAGTGCAGCGCGTCGGCCAGTATCATACGCCCTTCCGCATCGGTATTCAGCACTTCTACGGTAGCGCCGCTATACATTTTTATCACATCGCCCGGGGTGTAGGCGTTCTCGCCGGGGCGGTTGTCCGTAGCGGGTATCAGGGCTATCACGTGCAGGGGCAGTTTCATTTTGCCGATGGCGAACATAGCGCCGCTTACCAGCGCCGCTCCGCCCATGTCGCTCTTCATGCGGTCCATGGAGTTGGGGGTTGGCTTCAGGCTGAGGCCGCCGGTATCGTACACCACGCCCTTGCCTACCAGCACTATGGGCTTTTTGTTCAGCGCCTTGGCGGGTTTGTACTCCATTATGGTAAAGGTAGGGGGCTCCTGGCTGCCCAGGTTTACGGAAAGCAGCCCGCCCATCTTTTCTTTGGTTATCTGTGCTTTGTTCAGCGTCGTTACTTTAAAGCCCGCTTCTTTGCCCATAGCGGCTATTTCTTTAGCCAGCTGCGTAGCCGTCAGGAAGTTGACCGGCTCGTTTACCAGGGTGCGCACCCGGTAGATGGCATCGCTCACTATGGCCAGCTGGCTGAGTTCCTTTACGGTAATAGACGTTTTGGAGAAATAGAGGGTGCGCAGGCTATTGGTTTGTTTCTTCGCCTCACTGCGGTATTTCAGGAACTGGTAGTTGGCCAGGGCCATGCCCTCGGCAAAGAGGTAGGCGGCATCGGTAAGGGCCGATTGGTTGTGTACCGTTATCTCGGTAAGCTTCAGCTTATTGAGGGCGGGTTGCAGCTCGGCACCGCCCTTGCGCAGGGCTTCGCGGGTTTGCCAGTCGGTTTTTTTAGGCTTCAGGAAGTAAAAGAAGATATGTTGGCCATATTGGTTGACGCTGGCGGAAGACTGTTCCTTTTCCAGCGCTGCCTGCGCATATGCCAGTTCAGCTTTGGAGAGGCCGGGTACCTGCTTCAGGCCGGCGGCGTTATCAATAATATATACCTGGTCTTTACCGGTTGGCTTCTGTGCTATCTTAAATTCCATGGGGCAAAGGTAGCAGCTAAGTTTAAAAATAGGAGGGGGATAGATAAATGACGGATAATTTATGATAGAGAACTGTTTGTTTTAAATAATTTTTATATGTAGTTGACATCAACTAAATTCACATTGAATTTTATTTACATTAACTGTAAGTTCTACCGAATAACACCTTTATGAAAAAGCTCTTCCTTTCTGTTTTTGTTTTATGTTATGGATTTGTATGTGAGGCGCAACCGCTGTATGTGAACTGGACTAAGTTTATCGGTGGGGCGGTAGGTGATATATCTTATACCGCTACTGCAACTGTGGATGGCGGTATTGTGTTCGCAGGGATGACCGGCGACACCTCAGGCCTGGGAGACATTCCCGCCAGCCCCCCTGACAGCCAGAGTATTTTAGCTAATAATTTGCTGGTTGGTAAGCTGGATAGTAACAGGCAGCTTGCGTGGGTGAAGGTATATGGCGGCCACCGCATCGATCGTGCTTTGAAAGTGATTCAGGTGTCCGACGGAGGATATGCTGTGCTGGGAGAGACCGAGTCTTTCGATGGTAATATTAGTTTCAATAGGGGCAAAACAGAGTTTTGGTTAATACGCCTTGATGGTTCCGGAAACTTGCTATGGGAGAAAACATATGGCAGTTCTGACTCTGAAAGTCCACTATCCCTTGCGGCAACAGTTGATGGAGGTTTTATTATGCTGGGCACCTCGCAGGGTTCCGACTATGACGTACCCTTCCATTACGGAATGGCGCAATTCAACCAAGACTGGTTTGTGATAAAAGTGGACAGCCTCGGCACTATTCAATGGGCAAAGACATTGGGCGGCAATGGCGATGAATCTTTTAATAGGGGTAGTATAATAGAAGCTCTGGATGGCTATTATCTGGTGGGGACATCGAACTCAAAAGATAATGATTGTACGGACACGAGTTGGCATGCAGGAGTAAATAGCGGGTATGATGTGTTCATGCTAAAATTGGACACGGCTGGAAACGTGCTGTGGAATAAAAGTTATGGGGGTAGTGAAAACGAAGAAAGTGCGGTCGGGATTTTTGATCCTCGAGATAGCAGCCTGTTGATCGCTGTTCGGTCCATATCGCATGACTATATGCTTCCCAATAGCTATACGGTCCCAGTACTTTGGACATTCAAGACAGATATGAATGGCAACATGATCTGGGGGACAGTAGCAGGGGATAGCCTGCTTTATACAAGCCCTATTGGTATACTGCCATATGGTGATAGTAGTTACCTGTTAACGACGTGGAGGTTCACAAATTATTGGTTAGCTATCATTGACAGTATAGGGAACTTTGACTATTATAAAAAGGTAGGTGGTGCCAGTGACGAAACCTCGCTACCTGCAACTGTGCCATATAAAGGGGGCTACGCTGTTGTTGGCACTACCATGTCGAGCAGTATGCATGAAGGCGGACATATTAACTCCTGCAGAGGAGCAAAAGACGTATTTGTTTCGGGTTTGAATGATTATTTCTTGCCGGTTGGATTGAAGAATAATCTGGTTAGCCAGGGTAAACTGGAGGTTTATCCAAATCCCTCCCAGGGCAAGGTTCGTATAATGCTGCCTGTAGACGATAAGGGGGCCATTACCATATCGGACAATGCAGGTAGGAAGATTTTACAAAGAAAAACAAAGGAGAGTGAACTTAATATAGAAACATCAAATTGGCCAAAGGGCATATACCTGGTAACCTGGGAGGGAAATGACGGAAGCAAGAGCAGCGCTAAATTAATAAACAATTAACCCGAGTCACCGCTCATATTGATGACTTCCGCAAGAAACCATTCCCTGACCGGAGGGTCAATTGTTCGGAAGGTTGGCCATGGAGTTTGTTAATCCCTGCAATCCCGCAAATCCCGGTTCAAGAACTGCCCACTGAAAACTACTAACTGAAAGCTGCCCACTCGAAACAGTTCCCTACTTTTGCGTACTATGCAATATACCTTGAAGAAAAGCCTGGGGCAGCACTTTCTGCACGACGAGAATATGTGCCGGAAGATAGTGGACCAGTTGGGCGTAGCCCCCGGCTTTCAGCTAGTGGAAATAGGCCCCGGGGGCGGTGCCATCACCAAGTACCTGCTGGAACTGGAGGGTGTGGCTTACAAGGCCATAGAGGTGGACGACGAAAAGGTGGCCTACCTGGAAAAGACCTACCCCCTGCTGCAGGGCAAAATCATTCACCAGGACGTGCTGAAAGCGGATTTGCCATTCACGGGTCAGTTTTCGGTCATTGGCAACTTCCCGTACAATATATCCTCGCCCATATTGTTTAAGATACTGGAGTGGGAAGAACAGGTGGATGAAGTGATAGGAATGTTTCAGAAAGAGGTGGCGCAGCGCGTGGCCGCCGGCCCGGGCTCAAAGCAGTCGGGTATACTCAGCATACTGATACAGGCATTTTTCAGGGTGGAATATCTCTTTGATGTACACGAGAACTGCTTTACACCGCCGCCTAAGGTAAAGAGCGGCGTAATACGCCTCACCAATATAGCCAACCCGCACGGTATCAGCGATAAACGTAAATTTATCACCCTGGTAAAGGGGGCCTTCAACCAGCGGCGCAAGACCCTGCGCAATGCGCTGAAGAGCTACCTGCCGGCCGAGGCGCTCAGCCACCCGCTGATGGACAAGCGGGCGGAGCAGCTATCGGTAAGCGATTTTGTGACCCTTCACAAGCTATACCAGCAATCATGAGCCAGGGGAAAGTACTGATAGCGGCACCCATACACCCGGTGCTGGCAGAGGGCCTCACCGCTGCCGGCTACCAGTTGCTGCCTGCCGAACAGGTAACCCAGGCCACGGCTCCGGCCCTGCTGGCTGGCTGCGTGGGGGTGATCACCTCCACCCGCCTGCAACTGGACCGCGCGCTGCTGGATGCCGCGCCGCTGCTGCGGTGGATAGGCCGGATGGGCTCCGGCATGGAGGTAGTGGATGTGGCCTATGCCGCCGAAAGGGGCATACAGTGCTACAGCAGCCCCGATGGCAACGCCAACGCAGTAGCCGAGCACGCCCTGGGTATGCTGCTGGCGCTGAATAAGCGCATAGTGGTGAGCAGCAACGAGGTAAAGGCCGGTAAGTGGCTCCGGGAAGACAACCGCGGTACCGAACTGGAAGGCAAAACCGTTGGTATTATTGGTTTTGGGCATACCGGGAGGGCATTTGCTAAAAAAATGTTAGGGTTCGACGTTCAAATACTCGTCTATGATAAATACAAGCAAGACAATATGCCGGGATACGTGACACATAGCACTTTGGCGCAGATACAGCGGGAGGCCGATATCATTAGCTTCCACGTACCCCTGCAGGAGGATACCGTGCACTATTTTGACGAAAAATTTATTTCCGGCATGCACAAGGGTTTTGTACTGGTGAACACGTCTAGAGGAATAGTAGCGGATGTGAATGCGATACGGAACGGATTGGAAGCGGGGAAGATAACGGGTGCCTGCCTCGATGTATGGGAAGAGGAGCCACTGGAGCGGATGAGCGGCCCTAAACGAGCGATACTGGAAGATATAATGAAGAGGGATAATGTTATAGTAACGCCGCATATTGCGGGCTATAGCAGGGAGGCATTGTATAAGATGAGCGAGGTATTACTAAAAAAGATTGTCAGTATTTAGTAAATTATTGATTTACATACAGATTTTAATCAAACATATTTATGCGGCTAAAGCGATTTTTAACAGTTTTTTCTATCTTTACCCTTCATTTGGTTAATAATTTATTAATAAAGAATATGGCACGTAGTTTACGTTACCTCCTGCTATTGTTATTTACTTTTTGTTCCCTGAGCGCCTTTGCGCAAGAGCCCGGTTCTATATCGGGCGTAGCCAAAGACGAGAATAACGAAACGATGATGGGGGTTATCGTGGAAGTATCCAGCGGTGGCCTCAAGAGGGGTGGCGCTGCCACCGATGCGGATGGTGAATACACCATTAAGCCGCTTCCTCCGGGAGAGTACCTGGTTATAGCCCGGTATCCTAATTATCCTACCCTCCGCTTTGAGAAAGTAATGGTTAGCCCGAACGGAAATGCTACCGTTAACCTGAACTTTAAGCCCAATACACTGGACGAAATAGTTGTAATTTATGAAAAGCCGCTGATAGACGAGCGAGGTGGCGGTGGCCGCACCATAGGTGGTGAGGCGATACAAGACGCCCCTACCCGTGATATAGCCAAGATAGTAGCCACTGTGGGTGGTATACGTAAAGACGATCGCAGCAACTCTGTAAACTCCGCCGGTTCTCGTGGTTCCAATACCATTACCGTACTGGATGGTATGGTGCTGCGTGGCGGTATCCCCAACCTGTCTCCTGACATCCTGGGTGAAGTAGAAGTAGAACTGGGGGGTATGTCGGCCAGGAGTGGTGACGCTACCGGTGCCGTTGTCCGTATGACTACCCGCGGCCCTTCATCGCGCTACACTGGTGCGCTGAACCTGGAAAAATCAGTAGAAGGCTTCGGGCACAACCTGGGTACATTTACCTTGTCTGGTCCGCTCGCATACCGCAAGAAAAGAGATGCGGAAGGTAAAGTAATAGATAAGAAGCCTGTATTAGGTTTCCTGTTCAACGCTGAAGCCTGGTATGATAAAAACAGGAACCCGTCTTATAATGGCAACTGGGTGGTAAAAGACGATGTGCGCGAGCGACTGGAAGCCCGTCCGCTGGTACTGGCGCCCAACACCGTGGGTACACCGGTATATAACTATGCTACCGAGTTTGTAACCAAAGACGACCTGAAGAATGTAAAAGTAATGCCGAACGCCGCCATCTTTGAAGGCCGTGCATTCGCAAAGCTTGACTACCAGCTGAGCGATAACATGAACGTTACAGCGGGCGCCAACATCAACTACACTAAAGGTAGCGCACTGGCAAATGGCGGCAGCTATTCTTCTATTATGTTCACGCCGGAGGCGATACCTGTTACGGAGAGCTTCAACGGTAGGGCATACCTCCGCTTCACGCAGCGCTTCAGCAAGAACGCCAACGATACCGGCAATAAGAGCCGCATACAAAATGCATACTACAGCCTCCAGGCCGACTATGTAAAGGATTACAGCAATACGGAAGATCCTAACCACGGCCGTAACCTGTTCAACTACGGATATGTGGGCCGCTTTACTCAAAACCGTGAATCGCGCTATACCTATGACGTAGATACCAACACCGGCACCCGCCTGTGGAAACTGGTATCTTACGACGCACCTACCAGCTATACATACGAAGCATCGGACCTGAACCCGACATTATCTAATTATACTACCCAGTTCTATCAGTTAGGAAATCTGCCTCCTACTATTACCGAACTGCGCGGTCAGCGTGGACTGGCGAATGGAGACTTTCCTGCATCTGTTTATGGTATCTACCCGAATATTGGGAATACGCTTACCGGTTACGGATATGCGAACAGCGACCAGATAGCGGCACAAGCGAACGCCTCGTTTGACCTGATGCTGGGTAAAGGCGCTAAGAAAAGGCACGCTATCGAGTTTGGTCTCTACTACCAGCAGAGCACCAGCCGCTCATACAATGCAAGCGCCAACCTGGGCCGCACCAACTCTATATGGGAAGTAATGCGCAGCCTGACCAATAGCCACATTACACTTGATTACAACAATCCGCTGTACAATGTAAACGGACAGACTTATACCCTTGCCCAAATAAAGGCGGGTGCGGCTCTGCCCGGTATATTTGATACCATGTTCTTCAACAGGCTGGCTATCGATACCGTACAAACCAACTTCGACAGGAACCTGAGGGCTAAACTAGGCCTGCCGGTAAATGGTACTGACATAGTAACCATCGACTCTTACGACCCATCTACTTTCTCGCTGGATATGTTTAGCGCGGATGAACTGGTAAATGGTCTCGGTAGTCCGCTGGTAAGCTACTTCGGTTACGACTACCTGGGTAACCGTCTGAAAGGCCAGGTTAACTTCAACGACTACTTTACAGAGAAAGACGCACAGGGTAACTTTACCCGTAACATAGGCGCTTATCGCCCTAACTATATAGCCGGTTATATCCTCGACAGGTTTAAATTCAAGGACATCAGCTTCAACATCGGTCTGCGGGTAGACCGTTACGACCTGAACACGAAAGTGCTGAAGGATCCGTATTCACTTTACGAAACCTACAAAGTGAGCGATCGTAATACTGCCGGCTTCCAGGCCCGTGGCTCTGTACCCGGAAATATTGGAGAAGACTACGTGGTGTATGTAGACAACAATCAGTCCTCCAGCCCTACTATCATCGGTTACCGTAATGGTGATGACTGGTACAATGCTTCAGGACAGTTCATACAAGACCCTACGGCGCTCCGTGCGGTAAGCGGCCGTGACCCACAGCCCTACCTTACAGAAGGAGGAAGGGTACTGATCACCGATACTACTTCCGGTGCCGGTTTCGACCCTACGCGCTCGTTCACCGATTACAAACCGCAGACATCACTGTCTCCGCGTATCGCATTCCAGTTCCCTATCAGCGAGCAGTCATTGTTCTACGCGCACTACGACATCCTCGTGCAGCGCCCAACTGCCGGCGTGTATGCTACTCCGTATGACTATTATTACATGACTCAGAATACCGGAGCTATTAATAACCCGAATCTGAGGCCGGAAAAGACGTTTGACTACGAATTCGGTTTCTCTCAAACGCTTTCGCGCAAATCGGTAATATCACTGGCTGGTACCTACAAAGAGCGTAAAGACCAGATACAGCTTCGTCCTTACCTGTATGCATGGCCGCAGACTTACTACTCTTATGGTAACCGCGACTACTCTACTACTAAAGCGTTCTACGTAAAGTATGAGCTGCGCCGCGTGAACAACCTGCGCCTGTTGCTGAACTATACCCTCCAGTTTGTGGAAGGTACCGGCTCTAACGCCAACTCTTCAGGTAACGGTCTGCTGCAGACATTCATCGCCTCATCGCTGCCTAACCTGCGTACCGTAATGCCACTTGACCAGGACAACAGGCACATGATCAATGCTACCATCGACTACCGCTTTGTAGATAACCTGGGCCCCAAGGTAAATGGCAAGGCAATACTGGAAAACTTAGGTATCAACCTCCTGTTTACCTCTCGCAGTGGTGAACCATATACACGCTACCAGAATCCGATACGTGTATCTAACACCGTAAAAGGTGAGCTGAATGGTTCACGCCTGCCTTGGCACTATATGCTGGATCTGCGTGTAGACAAAGACTTTACACTGTCTGTACATAAGCAAGACCCCGATGCGAAAGCGGCCGGCAAGCCTGCCCGCAGGAACCTGTACGTGAATGCTTATTGCTACATAAACAACGTACTGAATACACGCGATGTATTGAGCGTAGACGGATTTACCGGAAGGCCGGATGATGATGGCTACCTGGTATCGCCACAAGGACAACTGCAACAACAAGTGCAGACATCTGCCGTATCATACGCTGACCTGTACACTATTTCCCTGATGAATCCGTATAGGATAAATATGCCTAGAAGGATAAACTTTGGTTTAAGTCTGAATTTCTAAAATTGTTTGAATATTTAAATATTTTCAGCATGTTTAAGTTGAATAATAAAAGCGGTTTACTTCTGGCGATGGCTACCTTAGCCGTGGGACTTACTACCCAGGCAAGGCCCAGCATCTACAGCAAGCCGTCCGCACCCAACCCTCTCCTGAAGAGCGCCGCTAACTGTAAGGAAGCGATGGCTAGTGTAGACCTGGATATCAACAACGTACGTTCGCGGTTGATGACTGGTGGTGATATGTGGTGGGACAGAGGTACCGGTACCCCATCGTACGAGGTGCCTAAGGGCTCGAAGAAGAACTCCCTGTTTGCGGGTTCCTGCTGGATAGGTGGATACGATGCCCAGGGACAGCTGAAGGTAGCCGCGCAGTTGTACCGCTCCGACGGTAACGACTACTGGCCCGGCCCACTGGACCCTACCAATAACGTAGACGCCACTACCTGTAACGACTGGGATCGTTTCTGGAAAGTGAACCGTTCGGACATCAACCGTTTCCGCGAATTGGTGGCTACCGGTGGCAATGTGGAAGACCCGGCATTCGACGATATTAAACAATGGCCTGCAAGGGGCAATACCGAAACAAAAGGTACCAGCAATGGTGTGCTGCTGCCTACCATGGTGGAAGGCCGCGAGTACGCGCCGTTCATTGATGCCAATGGTGATAACAGGTATCGCTGGCAGGATGGTGACTACCCCGATATCTTTGGCGATCAGTATGTATGGTGGATATTCAACGATAAAGGTAACCTGAAGGGTCAAACTAAATCGGACCCCATAGGCCTGGAGGTACAAACCAGCTCATTTGCCTACTCTACAAAAGACTTCCTGAACGATGCTACGTTCGTAAACTACCGTATCATCAACCGTGGTGCGCTCACTATGGATAGCACGTTCATGGGTACATGGACGGATGCCGATCTGGGCCGTTATGATGATGACTATATCGGTTGTGATACGGCTCGTGGTTTGGGTATTCTCTACAACGCCGTGAGCGAAGACGGTAACGGTGGCGCCGGGCAGTATGGTACGACCGTACCGATGATTGGTGTTGACTTCTTCCGTGGCCCGAAGCGCCCGTTGTTTCAGCCGGATGGCTCCATCATCTACGAACAGCTGCGCATGACGAGCTTTACTTACTTTAATAATAGTGCGAGTGGTGATATAGGTGACCCCAGCAATGCGATAGAGGTATTCTATTACATGACTGGTTCTAACCGCGTAGGTCGTCACTTCCGTTACGATTACCAGGGTCCGGGCATTGCCTCTACGGCTTACGGCCCAGGTCCTGACGTATCCTACGTATTCTGGGGCGAGCCTGACGACCGCAATACCTGGTCGGAGTGTGCTTGTAACAACCCTGCCGGCGACCGTCGTTTTGTACACTCTGGTGGTCCGTTCAAGCTCCTTCCCGGTGCAGCAAACGATATCACTATCGGTGCTATCTGGGTATCTAATACAGGTGGTTGTCCTAATGCGACTTTCCAGAAGATACGCACCGCTGATGACCAGGCGCAGGAACTGTTTGATGCTAACTTCCAGATAATAGAGGGCCCGCAGGCGCCACGCATCACAGTGCGTGAGATGGACCGCAAGCTCATCTTCTACATGGTGAACGATCCATCAAGCAACAACTATAAAGAGCAGTATGGTTATAACCTGGATTCTGCCCGCTACCGTGTGCCTTCATCTAAGGCGGCAAGGGTAGTGAAGTCTCCGGATTCACTCTACAAATTTGAGGGTTACCGCGTATTCCAGGTGAAGAGTGCTGAAGTACAGCCTGCGGATATCTATGACGCACAGACAGGTGAAGTGAACCTGGCCCTGGCTGCTGAAGTATTCCAGTGCGATATCGCCAACGGTATTACACGTATAGACAACTATGTGAAAAATACCGAGCTGAGCGATACCAGCTGGAGAGGCCAGCGCAAAGTACAGGGTAAGGACAGCGGTATTGTGCACAGCTTTGAGCTGACACAAGACCAGTTCGCCACCGGTACTGAAAAGCGCCTCGTAAACTATAAGAGCTACTATTACATTGCCGTAGCCTACGCGTACAACAACTTTGCTCCGTTCAACGACCGCAGGGCCGACTCTACCCAGGATATAGCTTACCTGGAGAGCCGTACGGCTGCGGGTGGTATGCCTATACCTATAGTTGTAGCCATGCCTAACCCCGCTAATGGCGATATGGGAACAGTAGTGAACGCTGCTTATGGCGATGGTGTTATTATCCACCGCCTGGAAGGTAGGGGTAATGGTGCTAACGTAGTAGATATCAGCAAACAGACCGAAGATGCTATCCTTGCAGGTGGCATACAGGATGCATTCG
This sequence comes from Flavipsychrobacter sp., assembly GCA_016786665.1. GTDB lineage: Bacteria > Bacteroidota > Bacteroidia > Chitinophagales > Chitinophagaceae > MKUN01. The sequence continues at coordinate 89,410 of JAEUVZ010000069.1, read as the reverse complement.
TTAAAGAGGTTATTTACGAAGCAGGACGCGGACCCGTGAACGTGAAGGTAGTAGACCCGGTACGCGTAACCGGCGGCCAGTGGGAACTGTTCATGACCGGTGAATTAAAGTACCTCAACACCAGTACCGGTTTTTCAGAAGTATATCCGGATAGTGTGCTGAAAGCAGATACGTCTAATTGGTTTATTGTTCGTAACGGAATGGACACTATCTATGGCGAAAGCACTATAGGTATGCGTCCGAATGAGCAGATATTGGAAAAGTATGGCTTATCGATTAACATAGAGCAAGTAAGCAGGCCAGGTGATGATCAGACAATGGGCAATGGATATATTACTTCTACTGCCGTATATGCTGACCCTAATAAGCCATGGCTGGCAGCCCTCCCCGATGCGGAAGGTGTGGACGTGCGTAACTGGATCAGGTCTGGTGGCTTTGTGACTGGTTCTACTCCCGCTCCTAAGTATGGCTGTAAGTATGACGACAACAATTTCGATACGTTGCAGGCATATGAGAATCTGTTCCCCAACAACCAATTCATGAAGGCCGGTTTTGCTCCGTGGTCTTTGACCGCTACGGGAACGACCGTAGTGCCTCAGTGCGATAACTTCGCTATCGCTCCACTCGGCGCACCCGCTGGTATACAGAATGTGCAGAGTGTAGATATCGTCTTTACATCAGATAGGTCTAAGTGGACCAAAGTACTGGTACTGGAAGCTCAGAACCAGAGAATGCTTTCAGAAAATGGAGGAGCGCAGTTCTACATGCGCCGTCACCCATCCTGGACAGGTGAAGTGAACAGCTTTGGCGGACCGGTATATGCTACCGACCCTGCCGATACGGGACGTTCTTACTTCCCGGGCTACGCCATCAACCAGGCAACCGGCGAGCGCCTCTGTATCGTGTTCACAGAAGACTCTTACCTGAAGAATGAAAATGGCGCTGATATGATTTGGAATCCGACCAGCTCACTGGTGAACTATTATCCGGATCCTACGTTCCCGTCTTCGCTCTTTGGTGGTAAGCACTATATCTACGTATCTTCTCACAGGTATAGCGAAGCGAATATAGACTTACTGCAGAGCCAGGTTCAGAATATATCGCCATTCGTAAGGCGTAATGCTTTCCGCTCATTCATGTGGGCTGGTATACCGCTGCTGAACCAGGGTTATCAATTGCTGTCTCTTGCGGATGGCCTCATCCCTACGGAAACAAGGTTGCGCCTGCGTGTGAAAACACCATACTCAAGAACTCCCGATGCAGTTAACGCAAGCAGCGATAATAATGGTTTCCCGCACTATTCGTTCAGCACGGATGCCATAGCGCCTACACCCGTTTCGGATGCTACGGATAAGAACGCTCTGCTCGACAGGATACACGCGGTGCCTAACCCATATTATGGCTATGCCGGTTATGAGAATAACCGCCTGGATACTAGGGTGCGTATCATCAACCTGCCTAAGAAGGCGGATGTATACATCTACTCGCTCGACGGCTCGCTGGTACGCCGCTTGTCTAAAGACAACGCCAACACATCTTACATTGACTGGGATGTACGCAACGACAGGGGCTTACCTATCGCCAGCGGTATGTACCTGATACATGTAAAAGCGGAAGGCATAGGCGAAACAGTAGTAAAATGGTTCGGAGCTATGCGTCCGTTAGACGTAACAAGTTATTAATGAAATAGAATGGAGCCGTGAAGGCGGCTCCTTTATATAATATACTTATTCAGAGATTATGAAAAGATTATATGCCGGTGTAGCGTTAGTTGGCATGATGGGATTATCCGTTCAGTCTTTTGCCGGAAACAAGGATCGTACTGGCCAGGCGGGCGCAACGGAGCTGCTCATAAACCCATGGGGCCAGAGCACAGGCCTGTTCTTCCAGAATACTGCTACCGTAAAAGGGCTCGAAGCCATGAAGACCAATATTGGTGGCCTGGCTTATGTAGACAATCTGGAGTTTGGCGTAGCGCACTCCCAGTATCTTGCGGGTATAGGTGTTACTGTCAATAACCTCGGTATTGCTCAGAAGGTAGGTAGTGTGGGCGTTTTAGGCCTCAATATCGCCTCTATGGGTTTTGGCGAGATCACTGTTACTGATTTCAACAATCCGGAAGGGAATGGTTCTACATTCAAGCCTTCGTTCTTCAATATCCAGCTGGGCTTCGCAAAAGAATTCTCTAAGTCGATACATGCTGGTATCGGGGTGACGTATGTTACAGAGCAGATTGCAGATGCGCGCGCCAGCGGTGCTGCGTTTGAAGCGGGCGTTCAGTACACTGCTGGTAAAAGGGATAACTTCCACATCGGTATCACCCTCCGCAACGTGGGTACGAACATGAAGTTCTCCGGTGCCGGTTTCTCCATCAGCAGCGAAGCTCCGGAAAGCGAAGCGTATCAGCTCAACAGGCAGACGCCAACCCAAACATTCCAGATGCCTACTTACCTGGCAATAGGTACTGCTTACGATTTCTTCCTGGACGAAAACCATATGAAGGGAGACCAGGAAAAACCTTACCACAGGCTGACTGCCATGGCTAACTTCACCTCCAACTCGTTCCTGAACGATTACCTGGGTGGTGGTTTGGAGTACTCCTTTAAGGAAATGCTGATGCTGCGTGGTTCTTATCGTTGGGAGCAGAACATAGGCAACGAAAACTCTGTAACCATGTACACCGGTTTCAGTGCGGGTGCTACCGTACAGAAGCAATTCAAGAATGGCAGCGCCCTGGGCGTAGACTACTCTTACAGGCCTACACAGCGCCCGTCCAACGGTGTGCACGTATTCTCGCTGCGTTACTCCACGGCTTCCAAAAAAACAAGGAAAGACGCCCTGAAGTAATTACCACAAGTTAAAAAAATAGTATTTTTGCCAATAGCAACGCTTCTGTCACAAGCAGAGGCGTTGCCTTTTTTTCAGTTTTTTAATCTATAGTACTATGTCCGGTCTTAATTATGTAAGCAAAGAAACCCTGGAGCAAATGCGCGAGGAATTGACGCAGCTGAAAACCGTTGGCCGTGCCGAGATCGCACGCCAGATAGCGGAAGCAAGGGAAAAGGGTGATTTGAAAGAGAACGCAGAATACGACGCCGCCAAAGAAGCCCAGGGCCTGCACGAAGCCAAAGTAGCACAGCTGGAGGCAGCCATAGTAAGCGCGCGAATAATAGACGCCAAAGACATTGATACCAGCAAAGTATCTATTCTCAGCAAAGTAAAGCTCACGAACCTTACCAATAAGAAGGAAGTAGAATACCAGATAGTCTCGGAGACGGAAGCCGACCTGAAAGCGGGCAAAATTTCCGTTACCTCTCCTATCGGGAAGGGCCTCCTGGGCAAAGTAGTAGGTGATGTGGCGGAGATTACAGTGCCGAGCGGGCTCTTGAAGTTCAAAATTGAGAACATATCCATATAGCAACACAACATGGCGAGTATCTTTTCCCGTATTATCAGTGGCGAAATCCCTTCTTGGAAAATAGCCGAAAACGAACGCTTCCTGGCCTTCCTGGATGTGTTCCCGCTGGTGGAAGGGCACGTATTGGTAGTGCCTAAAGCGGAAGTGGACAAGATATTTGATAACGCAGATGATGTGCTGGCTGAGTGGCTTGTATTTGCAAAGCCGGTTGCCCGGGCTATTGAGTCGGCGTTTGATTGCAAGCGTTGTGGTATCAGCGTAATAGGGCTGGAAGTGCCGCACGCTCATATGCACCTGGTGCCTATCAACTCTGCGGATGACCTTAATTTTACCCGTCCCAAGCTTTCTGTTTCCAACGAACGCATGGCGGAAATACAACAAAAAATATTGGATAAATTATAAAGATTGTAAATCAGGTATGAGCAAGCTGAAAAATCTGGGATTCCTGCTGCTGACGGTACTGTTCCTGTCTTCATGCGGCAATAAGGGAAATGAATTTACCGTAATAGGCGACATTGCCAATATGCCCCGCCAGCAGGTAGTGCTGGAAGAACTGGGTATGCGGGAGTTTGTACTGGTCGACTCTGTAATGAGTGATGAGAAGGGCCACTTTGAGCTGAAAGGTAACGCCCCGGAGGAGGGACGCTATCGCGTGAAATTCTCCAATACCAAGTTCATCATCTTAACCATAGATAAAGGGAACATTAAGGTAGCCGGCGATTTTAACGATTTGCAAAACTATACGGTGTCCGGTTCTCCCTCATCAGAAAGTTTCCGGGTGTATATGCAAAAGTTCCGCAGCTATGTGAATGATATCAATACCCTGGAGATGGCGAAGAATGCGCTCCGCGCGCAGGGAAATGACAGCACGATAGCCGATGTGGAGCGTGACCAGGCAGATAAGATACACGAAATGACCCGCTTTATAGAGCAGTATGCAGATACGACAAAGTCGGTAGCCAATGCATTGTTTGCGGCACAGATGCTTAATCCCAAGTCGGAAATAGACTACATAAACGCCTTTGTGGGTGGGCTGGAGAGAAGGTTCCCTAAGTCGAACCTGGCTAAGGAATATGTAAAGGAATTCAACAGCATGATGGCGAAGCAGGCTAAAGAAGAGTCGGTAGGCCCCACAGTTGGGGGCATGGCGCCCGATATTACGCTTACTTCTACCGAAGGTAAGCAGGTGGCCATTTCTTCGTACAAAGGGAAGTATGTACTGGTCGATTTCTGGGCCTCCTGGTGCGGGCCTTGCCGTGCGGAAAATCCTAACGTGGTAGCCGCCTACAATAAGTACAAGGATAAGAACTTTACCATACTGGGAATATCGCTCGACGACGACCGGACCAACTGGATGAAGGCGATAGAAAAGGACAAGCTGTTCTGGACGCACATCAGCGACCTGAAAGGATGGGAGTCTGCAGCGGCACGCCTGTATGGCATACAGTCCATACCCGCCAACTTCCTGCTGGACCCTGCCGGTAAGATCATAGCCCGCGACCTTAGAGGCCCTGAACTGGAGGCTAAGCTTGCAGAAGTACTGAATGGTGGCAGCTAGGTAATAGCTTGAAAACAGGCATAACGAATGAAGGCTAACCGCGCGGTTAGCCTTCATTCGTTATGCTGGTAGTGGTTATGCGCCGCACCTACATGGTGCGCATTGCGGGCTCTGCACTTACTGGTTCCGCTTTGCTTTTCTTGCTGTAGCGAAGGTCGAAACCTACACTAAGCAGCAGCAGGTTCAGTTTGGTATAGTTAGAGTATGGACTGGTAATATAAGTGGTCTGCGTGCCGGGAAGAGTAACCGTTTCGGTGAACGAGGTGTTCAGGAAGTTGGTGGTGTAGTATTGGGCTTTCAGTGTGATGCCGGGTTTCAGGCATACGCCCGCGAATACATACGGCATTATGGCTGGCGTGCGCTCGCTGAACCATTCATTGAATTTATCTTTATTACCCCTGCGGCGGAATCCTTTCTCGCGGTAGTTGAACGGAACGTCAACGCCCCCGCCGGCAAAGCCAAACACGTGGCGGCTGAGATTGCCCACCTTTATACCCAGGGGCACACCCAGTGTCAGCACACGGCGCTTCACGGTACTGTCTACTACGGAGTATTTTTGGATGAAGCCTATATTTTTCAGGTTGATGCCGGTAAACAGGCCTACGGAGTTGGTAATATCATAATTGAAATTAAAACTCAGGTTGAAGGCATAAGTATGAAAACGCAGCGGGGAGAGATACTTGCCGCCGGTCTTGGTTTCGGTGAGGGTGGTGGAGAAGTAAGCCATGTCCATACCCGCGCCCATGTACAGTTTTTTACGGGTGAGCTTTACGCTGTCTGTGGTTTCCTGTGCCTGCCCGCTTATAGCCAGGGGCGTGAGTCCGAGGGTAAGTAATAAGGCCTTCTTTAGTACGTTCATCATCATTTTCGTTTCGGCAAAGGTATAAAACTATAATCTCTGCAAAAATTACCGCCATATTGTCTTTGGCACAGCTATTGAACCTATATTTGTCCATGTCTTTTAGCCCTGGAAAGTGGCGCAAAAACGACATTATGTCTGAAATGAAGTCAATGCTCGATATGTTAATGGCTCAGCCGGAGCAGGAAATGGAGTTTATGCCCATTGTTCCGCTGGGTGAAGAAGAACTCAACGACGAAGAAAAAGGAAACTTACCACACTCACTCCCCATCATAGTACTTCGCAATACAGTGCTGTACCCCAATGTGGTGCTGCCTATTACGGTGGCGCGCGAGAAGTCTATAAAGGCGGTAAACGAAGCGCAGAAGGAAGGAAAGTGGATAGGCGTAATAGCCCAGAAGGATGGCAACAACGAAGACCCCATGCCCGAGGATGTGTACCAGGTTGGTACCCTTGCCAAAATAGTGAAGCAGATAAAGATGCCCGATGGGAACATTACCGTCTTCATTATGGGTAAGATACGATTCCGCGTAGACGCGTTCACCCAGGTAGACCCATTCTACACAGCCAGGATAACTTACCTGGAAGATTTCTTCCCCAAGGAAGATGCCGGCTTCGATGCGCTCATAGCATCCATTAAAGACCACTCCGAGCGAATTGCGCAGCAGTCGGCGGGTATGGTAAACGAAACCAGTATTGTGCTCCGCAATATAGAGCAGCAATCGTTTCTCATGCACTTTGTGGCGTCCAATTTGCCCGCGAAGCTGCAAGATAAACAAGCGCTGCTGGAAGAGAACGACGTGCGCCTGCGCGCTGAGCGGCTGCTGCAGCTGTTGCAATCGGAGTTGCAGCTGGTAGAGCTGAAAAACGAGATAACTAATAAAACACGGGCTGACATAGACAAGCAGCAGCGGGAGTATTTCCTGCAGCAGCAGATGAAGTCGATCCGGGAGGAATTGGGCGGAGACCCAAACGAGCGCGAGATACGGGAAATGCAGAAGCGGGCGGAGACGGTAAAGCTCTCCGAACCGGCACGCGAGCTGTTCAACCGCAACATTCAGAAGCTGGAGCGGATGCACCCCAGTACGCCCGATTACTCGGTGATATACAATCACCTGGACCTGATGCTGGACCTGCCCTGGGATGCCTATACCGAAGACAGCTACGACCTGAAAAAGGCGCAGAAGGTACTGGACCATGACCACTATGGCATGGACAAGATAAAAGACCGCATACTGGAGTACCTAGCAGTGCTGAAGCTGAAAGGGGATATGAAGTCGCCGATTCTTTGCTTTGTAGGCCCTCCCGGTATTGGTAAAACCTCGCTCGGCCGCAGCATAGCCAATGCCATTAACCGCAAGTATGTACGCCTGAGCCTGGGTGGCCTGCACGACGAGAGTGAACTGCGCGGACACCGCAAGACCTACATAGGCGCTATGCCGGGCCGCATAGTACAATCGCTGCGGAAAGTGAAAACCGCAAACCCCGTATTCATACTGGATGAGGTAGATAAAATAGGGAAAGATTTTCGTGGAGACCCTAGCTCTGCCCTGCTGGAAATTCTTGACCCCGAACAAAATAATTCCTTCTACGACAACTACCTGGAAACGGAGTTCGACCTTTCCAAGGTATTGTTTATAGCTACGGCCAACAGCCTGGCCGATATACAGCCTGCACTGCGCGACAGGCTGGAAATAATACAGCTTACAGGCTACTCTACAGAAGAAAAGATAGAGATAACCAAGCGCCACCTGGTGCCCAAACAAAAAGAACTGCACGGCCTCGTTAAGACCGCTATTAAATTCCCCGATAAGTCGATTAACAAGATCATTCAGGAGTACACGCGTGAGTCGGGCGTGCGCGAACTGGACAGGCTTACGGCCGCCATTATGCGCTCGCTGGCACGGCAGGTAGCTATGGACGAGAAGGTGCCGGCGCAGCTATCGCCCGAGATGGTAGAGAAAGTGCTGGGCAAGCCGAAGTACACCAACGAAATATACACCAAAGCGCATCCCCCCGGTGTTACCGTGGGCCTCGCCTGGACTAGTGTGGGAGGCGACATTCTCTTTATAGAAGCCGGACTGTATAAAGGAAAAGGCGGGCTGACCCTGACGGGTAACCTGGGCAATGTAATGAAAGAGAGCGCCACTACGGCACTTGCTTACCTGAAAGCACATGCTGCGGAGTACAAAATAGCGCCGGAGCGCTTCGACGAGAACAACGTGCACATACATGTGCCGGAAGGTGCCGTGCCTAAAGACGGCCCGAGCGCCGGCGTAACCATGCTCACATCGCTGGCTTCCGCCTACACAGGGCGAAAAGTAAAGCCCTACCTGGCTATGACAGGCGAAATAACGCTCCGCGGGCAGGTGTTGCCCGTGGGAGGCATTAAAGAGAAGGTGCTGGCGGCTAAGCGCGCAGGCATAAAAGACATCATACTCTGCAGCCAGAACATGAAGGACGTGGAAGAGATCAATAAGGCCTACATAAAGGGTGTAAGGTTTCACTATGTTACAGAAATGAGTGAAGTGCTGAACCTGGCGCTGGCTAAGAAATAACTGACGAAAAAACGACTAAGAGAAGGCTGCCCGGTTGGGTGGCCTTCTCTTGTTTTATAGGGCTGCATATCATCATTAAAGACCACAAGTTGACTAACTAACAAAAAGGAACCGTAAGGTTCCTTTCTTATTTCAGTATATAGTTCTTCACTTGCCGGAACCGGGCTTCATGCGGTGGCCCGGGCTTGAAGGTAAGCTCGCAGTATTCATGATACCGCCCTTCATAGTTAAAGCCTATCTGGTATCCATAGCCCGCTCCCTTCTTTAGGATGGGTTCCAGTTTGCCGGCCCCTTTAGGTAGGGTAAAGTTGCTGGTGTCACTGTCAGGGCCGTATTTTATGTTTAGCTTGTAGCTGCCCATGTGCGAGTATTCGTCGCTGAGTATGCGCACGGTCAGTTTGCTGGCGTTAAGGCTTTCCTTTATCAACACAGAGTCTTCAGCTACCACACTACCGGGAGGGGGAGGAGTATAGGTGGTGGCCGCGGAAGCTGTATCCTGTTCAGATTTATGGGAGGCTTCACCCGCGCAGGAGCCCAGCAGCAGGAGGCACAGGTATAGGGCGATGGTTTGTTTCATGGCGCTAAAATAATTGATATTCATGGGGGTTACTAAGCCCTCGCACGATATTTCGCCAATATTTCCTACACTGCCGCTAAAGCCCTATTTTTAGCCATTCTTACGTAATATTCAATTCATACATACAATGAAAAAGTGGACAATACCGGTTATGGCATTGATGAGTATGCAGATGGCAACAGCCTGCGGCGAAAACGCGGGTACCGCCGAAAAAGTAGATACGGCAAATGCCGGGCAGGTCTTTAAGGTAGAAGCAGAGTCTTTTGCCGATTTGCAGTTGCTGCGCTACGAGGTGCCGGGATTCAATGAGCTGACACCCCAGCAAAAGGAACTCGCCTATTATCTTTACGAAGCAGCACTTTGCGGCCGCGATATCATTTACGATCAGAAAAGCAAAGACGGCCTCACCATTCGCAAAACCATTGAGGCTATATACGGCAGCTACAAAGGCGATAAAGGCTCCCCGGATTGGAAAAAATTTGAAACCTATGCGGGCCGCGTGTGGTTCAGCAATGGTAATTATCACCACTACAGCAACGAAAAATTCATACCCGAGTGCTCGTTCGAGTATTTCGCTGAGCTGGTGAATGGTTGCGACCAGGCAAAGCTGCCCCGCAAAGAAGGCGAGAACAACGAGGCCTTCCTGGAGCGTATCAGGCCCGCCATCTTCGACCTGGCCTATATGCCCAAGCTGGTAGACCAGCGTGCGGATATAGACAATATAGCCAACTCCGCCAACAACTTCTACGAAGGTGTCACGCAGAAGGAGGTAGAGGATTTCTACGCGCAGTTCCCTTCAGAAGGTAATGCGCCATCGTGGGGGCTGAACAGCAAAGTGGTGAAAGGGCCCGATGGCAAACTCACGGAGCGTGTTTGGAAAGTGGGCGGCATGTATAGCCCCGCGATAGAGAAGATCGTTTACTGGCTGGAAAAAGCCATTCCCGTAGCTGAGAACGAACAGCAGAAGAAAGCGCTGGAATTGCTGGTGCAGTACTACAAAACCGGCGACCTCAAGACGTTCGACGACTACAGCATAGCATGGGCTATGGATACCGCTTCCCGTCTCGATGCCGTGAACGGTTTCATAGAAGTGTATATGGACGCCATAGGCAAGAAGGGCAGCTTCGAGAGTGTAGTGTCTATTAAAGACCTGGAGATGAGCAAGCGCATAGCGGCCATAGCCAAAGAGGCGCAGTGGTTTGAAGACAACTCGCCCATCATGAAGGAGCACAAGAAAGATACCGTTAAGGGCATCTCTGCCAAAGCGATAACCGTGATAGTGGAAAGCGGGGACGCAGCGCCCAGCACGCCAATAGGGGTCAACCTGCCCAATGCCGACTGGATACGCAAAGACCATGGCTCTAAGTCGGTTTCGCTGAGCAACATTGTACACTCTTACAATATACTGAAGGCCAAAGGCGGCACGCTGGATGAATTTGGCGCCAGCGATGAGGTAATAGCCCGGCTTAAAAAGCACGGCGCGCTGGCGGGTGATCTACACACCGACATGCACGAGTGCATCGGCCACGCTTCAGGAAAGATAAATAAGGGTGTTGCCACTACCGATGTAACCCTGAAAAACTATGCTTCTACCATGGAAGAGGCCCGTGCCGACCTGGTAGCGCTCTACTACATCATGGACCAGAAGCTGGTGGATATAGGTGTAATGCCCAGCCTGGAAGTGGGTAAGGCGGAATACGACAGCTACATCATGAACGGACTGATGACCCAGCTCACACGCCTGCGCCAGGGAGAGCAACTGGAAGAGGCGCATATGCGCAACCGCCAGCTGGTAGCGGCCTGGGCCTACGAAAAAGGAAAGAAGGACAATGTAATAGAGTTCTTTACACAGAACAACAAGACCTACGTTCGGGTAAACGACTATGCGAAGCTCCGCGTCCTGTTTGGCGAACTGCTGAAGGAACTGCAGCGCATTAAGTCGGAAGGCGACTACAAGGGAGCGAAGAACCTGGTGGAAACCTACGGAGTAAAAGTAGATCAGAAGCTGCATGCCGAAATACTGGAGCGCTACGCGAAGCTGAACGTGAAGCCTTACCAGGGCTTTATACAGCCCCGCCTGATGCCGGTAATGCACGGAGATAAGATAACCGACGTGAAAATAGAATACCCCACCAGCTTCTACCAGCAGATGATGGAGTATGCCGGCAAGTACTCGTTCCTGCCTGCCATTAACTAGTACTGTACCGATAACCATTCCCATAAAAGCAGGCTTCCGGCCTGCTTTTATGTTTTAAGCTCACCCTCGTCGGCCCGCTCCATTTACGCAGGGGGCCGGGGTGAGGTTAAAAAAACATACCTTTGCACCGCTTAAATACTGAATATGACGGAGGAAAAGTCGCTCAATTTTTTAGAAGAGATAATAGAAAAAGATATAGCCGGGGGCAAGAACAACGGGCGCGTACATACCCGTTTCCCCCCGGAGCCGAACGGCTACCTGCACATCGGTCACGCGTCGTCCATTTGCCTCAATTTCGGGCTGGCGAAGAAATACAACGGTAAGTGCAATCTGCGCTTCGACGATACCAATCCCGTAACGGAAGATACCGAGTATGTGGAAAGCATTAAGAACGACATCAAGTGGCTCGGCTTTCAGTGGGATAATGAACTGTATGCTTCCGACTACTTCGATACGCTCTACGACTTTGCGGTAACACTTATCAAGAAGGGACTCGCTTATGTAGACGACAGTACCGCGGAAGAGATTGCGGCAACCAAAGGCTCTACCATAGAGCCGGGTAAGAACAGCCCTTACCGCGACCGCACGGTAGAAGAGAACCTGCAGCTTTTCGCCGACATGAAAGCCGGTAAGTATAAGGACGGAGAAAAGACGCTGCGCGCCAAAATAGATATGGCGCACCCTAACCTCCTGCTGCGCGATCCCCTGATGTACCGCATCAAGCACGCGCACCATCACCGCACCGGCGATAAGTGGTGCATCTACCCGATGTACGATTTCGCGCACGGGCAGAGCGACAGTATTGAGCATATCACGCACTCCATTTGTACGCTGGAGTTCATACACCACCGCCCGCTGTACGATTGGTTCATACAGCAGTTGGAAATTTTCCCGTCGCACCAGTATGAGTTCGCACGCCGCAATCTTACCTATACGGTAATGAGTAAGCGCAAATTGCTGCAACTGGTCAACGAAAAGCACGTAGCCGGCTGGGACGACCCGCGTATGCCTACGGTGAGCGGTATGCGCCGCAGGGGCTATCCCGCAAAGGCGATTGTTAACTTCTGCGATACAGTGGGCATCGCCAAGCGCGAGAACATTGTAGACCTCGGTCTGCTGGAGTTTCACGTACGCGAGCAGCTCAACAAAACGGCCAACCGCGTTATGGCCGTGCTCGATCCCGTAAAGCTGGTAATTACCAACTACGAAGAAGGTAAGGAAGAATGGATGGATGCCGAGAACAATCCGGAAGACGAGAATGGCGGCAGCCGCAAAATGCCATTCAGCCGGGAAGTATGGATAGAGCGCGAAGACTTTATGGAAGAACCACCAAAGAAGTTCTTCCGCCTGGGCCCCGGTCTTATGGTGCGCTTAAAGCATGCCTACATAGTAAAGTGCGATACCTTTGTGAAAGACGATAGTGGCAAGGTAAGCGAGATACACTGCACCTACATACCGGAGAGCCGCAGTGGCAGCGATACCAGCGGCATTAGTGTGAAAGGTACCATACACTGGGTAAGTGTGCCCCATGCTAAAACTGCCGAAGTGCGCCTCTACGACCGCCTCTTTAAAGTAGAAGACCCCGGCAGCGAAGATGGCGACTTTAAAGATTACATCAACGAGCACTCCATGCAGGTATTACCTGGCGCTTACATAGAGCCCGCACTGCTGGAGGCTAAGCCCCTGGACCACTTCCAGTTCCTGCGTAAAGGCTACTTCTGCGTAGACACCGACAGCACCGGCGAAAAGCTCATCTTCAACCGCACCGTAACACTGAAAGATGCCTGGGCTAAAGAAATGAAGAAAGGAAATTAGGCTGATAGGAGATAGATTGACAGGTGGAGGTATTGATATACCTGCCAGCCTCATTTTGAAAAAATAAAAAAATACCGTTGCCCCTGGGCAGCGGTATTTTTTTACAGTAGCTGATGCGTCACATTTTCGTGTTTCCCACATTAGAGCGCAGCTATTACGCTTATCTCCACCTTCACACCCTTTGGCAATCCCGATACCTGTACCGTTTCCCTTGCCGGAGCAGTAGCGTTATCAAAGTAGGAGCCATACACTTCATTCACCTGCGCAAACTGCCCCATATCCATCAGGAAGATGGTGCTCTTTATCACCTTGCTGAAGTCGGTTCCCGCTTCAGTGAGTATAGCTTTCAGGTTTTCCATTACCAGCTTTGTTTCCGCCTGTATGTCGCCTTGCAGCAATGCTCCTGTCGCCGGGTCCAGTGCTATCTGCCCGGAAACAAACAGCATATTACCTGCCGCCACGGCCTGGTTGTAGGGGCCAATCGGTGCGGGGGCGTTATTCGTTTTTATTATTTTCTTTTCCATGCGGCAAAAATAAGAAGCATCCGTACTTTTGCGCCGCCGGATATGGAATACTTGTTACATATTGATACATCTGCCAGCAATGGCGTGGTCGCCCTTTCTGCTTCCGGGCAGGTAGTGGCGGCAGAGCCGATAGCCGATAGCCGCAGCCAGGCTGCTGAAATAAACGGGCTGATAGATGCGGTATGCTCGGCTGCGGGCATTACCCTGCGGCAGTTGGCGGGCGTCGCTGTCTGCGCCGGTCCCGGCTCTTATACGGGTTTGCGTATTGGCCTGGCTACTGCCAAGGCCATCTGCTATATCCATGAGATACCCCTCTTTGCGCACAACAAGCTGGCTTTGATGGCTCACCAGTGCCTCCGGGGCAATCCCGGGTATGAGGAGTACACAGCCGTGATACCGGCCCGGGAAGCCGAGTATTTCCTGGCCGTGTACGATATGGAAATGAACGAACGGGTAGCCCCGGTGCACATTACCCGTGAGGACCTGGCCAGCGAGCGATTGAATAGGGAAAAAAATAAATGCGTAGTGGTTTCTACGATGGCTTTGGCAGAAGATGTGGCTGTTTTGGGCGGTTATATGGTAAACGGGGAAATATTAGATATTGCACAGTGGGCAATGTATGCGCATCAGCAATATAAGTGTAACGGCAGTGTCAATTTAGCCACAGCCGAGCCATTTTATTTAAAACAAGTTTACACGCATAACAGTAAGAAAAACAATGACTTATAAAAGCAATCACATTATTTTTATTCTCATTTTAACTGGATTTTAACACCATCCCCATCTTCTTATTTGGTTCATATGTATTAGTTATGTATGTTTGCAAAGTCAAATCGAGAGGAAGTATTTTTCGAACGGATGTAAGTAAATAAGCAAGAATCTATTAATTAACCGCTGTAAAATTTAAAGTAAATGGAAACGACAATGTCAGCAAACACGCTGGTTATTCGCAAAGATGAAGGGTCTAACGAGCAGATTAAATTGGATTACATGGCAGTGAAGAGTGCAGCAATGACTTTGAGGGCCATCAACCACAAACTCCGTCAGCAAATTATCAAGCTGCTGGAAGAAAACAAACGTATGAACGTAACTGATATCTACGTTAAGCTGCGCCTGGAGCAGTCGGTAGCTTCTCAGCACCTGGCTATCCTCCGTCGTGCTAACATCGTGATCACTGAGCGTGATGGTAAATTCATCCACTACGCACTCAATCACGCGCGTATCGCTTCAGTTGCTAAGTTCGTGAACGAACTGGTTAATTCTGACGATTCAAACAACTAATAACTATTAGTTAATAAATTACAGATTACCCAACAAAAAAGAATTAGCCCCCGTATCTAGCGGGGGCTTTTTTATGTCTATTAAAGAACCGGAAGCAATCTTACCATTAGTTCTTGCCATGCTCCCCGCCACTACATACACACAAGTCGGGGAAGCCCCCTTTAGGTGGTTTGGGGGCGACCCGCCACCAAACACTGCCCCCCAACCTGGCTACAGTTCCCGCAGCCGTCCTTGCGAGCGCAGCGAAGCAATCTCATCCCACGTTCTTGCCCAGCCCCCGCCACCTACATACACACAAACCGGGAAAGCCCGCTTCAGGGTTTGGGGGCGACCCGCCACCAATCACTGCCCCCCCCAACCTGGCTACAGTTCCCGCAGCCGTCCTTGCGAGCGCAGCGAAGCAATCTCACCCCACGTTCTGGCCATGCTACCCACAGCAACGTTATTAGCCACTCAACTACCCTTTATCTCCTCCCACGTAGCATACAAACTCTCCTGCGTTGGTCTATCCGCCGGAAGCTCGGTAAGCGCCTCCACCTGCCGCAGGCTCTCGTAACACTCCGCCGGAAGCTGCTGGTACAGTTGCGTGCCCTTGGTCTTCCAGGCTATCATTTCATCACTTACTTCTTTTATTATTTTTCCGGGATTACCTACTACCAATGAGCGCGCCGGTATTTTAGTATTCGCATTAATGAACGACAGCGCGCCTATAATGCACTCATCACCTATCTCCACATCATCCATCACCACCGCATTCATGCCCACCAGCACGTTTCGCCCTATCGTCCCTCCGTGTATGATGGCGCCGTGGCCTATATGCGCCCCTTCCTTCAGCAATACCGTTACGCCGGGGAACATATGTATCGTGCAATTCTCTTGCACGTTACAGCCGTCTTCTATTACTATACCACCCCAATCACCTCGCAGCGCTGCCCCGGGCCCGATATACACATCCTTGCCTATGATGACATTACCTGTCACCACCGCCTGCGGATGCACAAAAGCACTCGGGTGCACCACCGGGATAAAACCTTTGAATGAATAAAACATGCATTAAAGTTAATTAAAGAGTACAGATCTTATTGTGTGTCTATTTCATAATAGAACACATCCGTAATAATATTATTGTCATCTACATTAATAGAAAAGTATGAGCTCTCTTTTTTGAAAGCATTTTCGGGTAAATGATACAGATGATTATTCATTTTTTGCAGGCTCACAATATTTCTGCAGTCGCCAAGAAATTCATCAGAAAATATACAATTGATAGGCCTGTTCCTTAATTCAATATAGTTAAAAACAGATTGAATAGCCCACCTTATTTCATCCAGTTCCAGGATATACTTATATAGTTGGTCTGGCAATAGTCCATATATAATTGAGTCAGTCCCACTGGCGGTCGTTATTGTAGTTTTATTTGTGCTGTCTATGGTTCGGGTAATAACTTCGCCGTTTCTAAGCCTGAATCTCCCCTCTCCGGTATATAATCCGTTAGCCGCCAGCTTCAGACTGTCAATTTTTGTTGAGCTGTTTAGTTTCTTAAGCGTCCGTTTGATTGCAGACATATATCCATCTGTATTGTCTTCTTTCAGTTTGGGATAGGCGGGATTGAGTGTTATGTCCGCTCGTTCGATAAGATTCTGTTCTTTATAGCTCCAAAGAGCGCGGTGTGCCTTTGAGTAATCTTTCTGTTCTATATGATAATACTGATCCCAATTTGATTTTACATAACCCACTCCCATGTTGCAGGAAATGATAATTGTGTCAGAATTGGCTTCCTTCGAAAGAGCATATTCATCCCCCGATGGCTTTCCTTCAGGGGTTTGTCGGCAAACGTTGGAAACGGTGAAAAAGACCTCAACAAAATAATTTCCTTCATTATCGGTCTTGAAAATTCTCCTGTTTTTACCTAGTTGCAACGTGCACTGGGTGTTGCCCACTACTTGTCCATCATACGAAAGTATCTTTCCTTTTAGATAGTAGCTGCACTCATGGGCTTCTGCATTATAGGCTAGAGAACCCAAAATAAACAATATCAAAAACAGGAACCTCATACGACTACCTAAGTTACAAACAATCCACGTAGGGGCATCCCTTGCGGTTGCCCCGCCCTCCACCTATCAGAAAACACAAGTAAGACCCTTTAGGCCTGCTTACCGAAAGGCAAGGGGGGTTACGGCACCGGGTCATACCCATGTCCACCCCACGGATGGCACGAGCAGATACGCTTTGTCGCCAGCCAGCCCCCTTTAAAGGGGCCATGCTTTTTAATGGCTTCCATGCCATACACGCTGCAGGTGGGGTAATACCGGCACTTGGCCCCAAACAAGGGCGACAAAAACGCCTGGTAGAACTTTATCAGTCCCCGGAACAATATGGAGAATACCTTACGCATCAGGTGCCTGCAGCAGCTCGGTCAGCCGGTCGGTTATTTTCAGCAGGGCCGTTTCTACGGCGCTGAAGTCCGGCAGGCTGCTGTCCGTAAAGATAAGGAAAAGGTGTAGTTGTATGCCTGCGGGCAGGGAGGCGTACAGCGGGTGTTTATTCAGCCGCCAGGCCTCCACCATTACCCTGCGTACCCGGTGCCGGTCTACCGCGCGGCGGAAGCGCTTTTTAGGCACGGAAAAGCCCACCTGCACCGGCGATAGGGCCTCCCCGCGGGGTACAGTATGGTATATGGCTCTTAGGGGAAAAACAGAAAACGCTTTCCCATGTTGGAAAAGCGTCTCAATATGCTGCTCCCGCTTGAGCCGCTCGTATGCCTTGAATGTATTACGAATGGCCTAACGTTTTAAGATAGTTTACTTCAGGCGGAGTTCGTCAGAAACAGTCAGTTTCTTACGTCCTTTCTTACGGCGGGAAGCCAATACTTTACGGCCATTTGCCGTTTCCATGCGCGAACGGAATCCATGTACAGATTTACGGCGGCGACGGTGTGGTTGGAATGTACGTTTCATAACTCTTGATTATTAGCCTTTTTGCAAGGGGAGTGCAAAGGTAAGTGGAATTATTTGATTGAAAAAGTAATTTTTACCCTTTTTCTCTCCCGGCAAACCACAAAAATATACATTCCATTACGGCTTAATGCGTTTAATCCTTGAATTCCCGGTTCAAACTCGTTACATTTACCCCGCTTTTTTAAGGAAATATGTCACAGAAATTGCAACGCCCCGTGCGGATATTGGTAGCCAAAGTAGGGCTCGACGGCCACGATAGGGGAGCCAAAGTGATTGCCACCGCCATGCGCGATGCCGGTATGGAGGTCATCTACACGGGCCTGCGCCAAACGCCCGAAATGGTAGTGAACGCCGCCCTGCAGGAAGACGTGGACGCCATAGGCATCAGCATACTCAGCGGGGCGCACATGACGGTGTTCCCTAAGATTATCCGGCTCATGCAGGAAAAAGGGCTCACCAACGTACTGCTCACCGGGGGCGGCATCATACCCGAGGAAGATATGGCCGAACTCAACAGTATGGGCGTGGGCAAGCTTTTTGCCCCGGGAGCGCCCACCTCTGAAATAGCCGGCTACATCACCGCCTGGGTAGAAGAAAACCGAAATAATTAATCATTTAATCACATAGCACAGGCACCGGGCAATAGTGCCGGGGCCGGAAAACAAATATCTAGTATGTATCAGACATTAGTAACCGATTTACAAGACGGAACATTAGTAATAACCATCAACCGCCCCGACAAGCTGAACGCGCTCAATAAAGACGTGATAGAAGAGCTGGGCAAGGTAATGGACGAAGTGTACACCAATGCCGAAATAAAGACGGCCATCCTTACCGGCGCCGGAGAAAAGGCGTTTGTGGCCGGGGCCGATATCTCCGAGTTCACCGCGCTCGACGAAGACGGTGGTGCCGAGCTGGCACGACGCGGCCAGCAAGGGGTTTTTGATAAAATTGAGAATTCCCCCAAGCCGGTAATAGCGGCGGTGAACGGGTTTTCGCTCGGTGGTGGCTGCGAGCTAGCCATGAGTTGCCATTTCCGCCTGGCTAGCGAGAACGCTAAGTTCGGCCAGCCGGAGGTAAACCTGGGCCTAATACCGGGCTACGGGGGCACGCAGCGCCTCACGCAGCTGATAGGCAAAGGAAAGGCGATGGAACTGATGATGACCGCCGATATGATAGGTGCCGACGAAGCCAAAGCCCTGGGGCTGGTCAATCACGTGGTGCCGCAGGCCGAATTATTGGCCAAAACCAAAGAAATAGCACAAAAAATACATACAAAAGCACCCGTAGCTATCGCTAAAGTTATCGCTTGTGTCAACGATGCCGCAAAGGGTGCCGCTGACGGTTTTGCCAATGAAATCAAGCGTTTTGGCGAGTGTTTTGCTACCGAAGACATGCGCGAAGGCACCGCCGCCTTCATGGAAAAAAGAAAAGCTATTTTTAAAGGAAAATAATTTTTTTATCTTCAACGCTAAAATAAGCGCTCATGCGGAAGAATTTTGCC
This sequence comes from Flavipsychrobacter sp., assembly GCA_016786665.1. Classification (GTDB taxonomy): domain Bacteria; phylum Bacteroidota; class Bacteroidia; order Chitinophagales; family Chitinophagaceae; genus MKUN01. The sequence goes on along the minus strand of JAEUVZ010000069.1, from coordinate 70,162 downwards.
CGTTACCTTATGGTTTTCGGCTTACTTACTGCTACAATACCTGCGGCTAAAGCCCAGTTCTCCTTTATAGAACCCGAAGGGTTTTCTATAGGCATGAACTTCGGTACTACCGACCTGTGGGGCGACGTAGGCACCCAGTCATTCATCGACCACTACACCAATGGAAACTACACCGATAAAGTGTGTTTTACCGGCGGCATGTTCGGCAGGTACACCATACATCCGGCTGCTGTACTGCGTTTCGGTATCAACTACGGTAGCTACTACGCCACCGATGCCTGGAACAAAGACCTCGCTTTCGGAGCCAAATTCGTAGAAGACGACTCTTACCAGCGCTACCTGCGCAACCAGACCGTACTCACCAATATATGGGAAGGTAACCTGATGCTGGAAATTAACCTCTTCCGCTTTTCACTGTCTTCCAATAGCAACCTGGCATGGCGTAAGTTTACTCCGTACTTCCTGCTGGGGGTAGGGTACTTCCACTACAACGCCAAAAACCTGCTGGTAGACCCCACCGGGTCGTATGCCAGCAAGTGGGTAAGCATATACGACCTGAACCTGGAAGGCGATGGCTGGTTTGGCACCAACAACCGCTCTGAGCGCGAAAGCCGCGCCGGTGTGCAGTTCCCGCTGGGCTTCGGCCTTAAGTGGGACATAGGTAAAAGGCTGAACCTGGGCATAGAATACCTCTATCGCTACACCATGAAAGACCAGATAGACGGTGTAAGCGGAAAGTACATAGACCCAAGCCTGTTCGACAAAAACCTGTCGGCGCAGCAGGCGGCGCAGGCGCGTGCCATGTACGATCGCTCTTACCTCATCAATCCCGTGATCAGCCACTCTAAAGATGAGCTCAGGGGCAATTCCTCCGTTAACGATGGTTACTCCAGCGTGGCGATAAGCCTCTATTTCAAATTAAAGAGAAAAAGAATACCCTGGTGGGCTTTATAATAAGGGCAGAAATTACTTAATTTACAGGGCGGAATGTATTCATTCCGCCTTTTTCATTTTTAGAAGAGACCCCATACATCTGCCGCGATACCTTTCGTCAGCAATGACGTGGATTTTCGGTGAAAAAAAGTTATTTTTCGGTCATAGAAACGAAAGGCACCTATGTTTGCTTATTTAGAGGGGAAGTTGACCTATAAGTCGCCTTCATTGTTGCACCTGGATGTGAACGGTGTGGGTTACGAGCTCAATATCTCCCTGCATACCTACAGCCACATACAGCAGGCGGGCGAGTGCCGCCTGTACGTACACCTGCAGGTGCGAGAAGACGCCTGGGTACTCTATGGCTTTGCCACGGAGGCCGAACGGGCTACTTTTCGCCAGTTGCTGGGCATAAACGGGGTAGGGGCCGCTACCGCGCGCATCATTCTTTCTTCGCTCACCCCCGACGAACTGTACCGGGTTATTGCGCAGGAAGATACCCGCGCGCTGGAGAAGGTAAAGGGTATTGGGGCCAAAACAGCGCAGCGTATTATCCTGGAGTTAAAAGGAAAGCTGGAACTGCCCCAAAATACAGGCACTTTATCTGCCGCCAAACACAATACTACGGCCGATGATGCGTTAATTGCTTTAGTAAATCTGGGTATCAGCAAGAATATTGCAGAGGCTGCTATAAAGAAAGTGAAGGATGCACCGGCCCTATCGGTGGAGGAACTAATAAAACAGGCGCTCCGGGCCTTGTAAACCAGGAAACGTTAACTTGAAAGACAAAGGAAATTTCGGGTATAAATTCTTATTGTTCATAGCGTTGGTATTCGCCATCGCGCATACTGCTGCCCGTGGCGGGGGGGGCGGCTTCTTTTTTGACTTCGCCGACCCTGAAGATTCCACCACTACCAACGCCAAAAAGAAAGATTCCGCCAAGCTCAAGTTCCCCATCAAAGACAAAACCGGAGACCCGAAGTCAGACGCACAGCCGGCGGGCATGGACTTAAAAGACCCCTCCAACGTAAAAAACTCCTGGGACTACGACCCCGAAACTGGAACCTACAACTACAATAGCCGCGTGGGCGATGAGTTCATGCGCAACCCCACCTACATGAGCTTCGACGAGTACCAGAAGTACCGCGCTCAGCAAGACGAGCAGGCCTACTGGAAACGCAGGCTCGATGCCCTGTCGCTCTTTGGACAGAAACCCACCCTGCCCAAAATGGAACGTGAGGGCCTCTTCGACCGAATCTTCGGCGGCAACAGCATTACCGTAAAACCACAGGGTAACGTAGACATCACCCTGGGCGGTAACTGGCAGAACGTACAGAACCCCACCCTGATTCAGAGCGCGCAGAAGTACGGCGTGTTCGACTTTGACATGCAGATGAACATCAACCTGCTGGCGACAGTTGGGGATAAGCTGAAGCTCAATATCAGCAACAATACCAAAGCCACCTTCGACTATCTCAATACCCAGAAGCTGGAATACACCGGTAAGGAAGATGAAATCATCAAGAAGATAGAGGCGGGCAATATCAGCTTTCCGCTCAAGAGCAGCCTCATCAGCGGCGTACAGTCGCTGTTTGGTATAAAGACGCAGTTGCAGTTCGGCCGCCTGTGGGTTACGGGTGTGCTTTCCCAGCAAAAGTCGAAGCGCCAGAGCCTTACCATACAGGGAGGCTCACAATCGCAGCAGTTTTCTATCAAGGCCGATGAGTACGAAGAGAACAAGCACTTCCTCCTCAGCCAGTATTTCCGCAACAATTACAACGGCGCCCTGCGCAATTACCCCATTATCAATTCACTGGTAGCTATCAACAAGATTGAAGTTTGGGTAACCAACCGTACCGGCGCTACCGAAGGGGTCCGCAACATTATGGCCTATATGGACCTCGGCGAGCGCGAGCCATTCAATACCACGCTCACCGACCCCACAAAGCCCGCTTACCCCGATAACCGTTCCAATACCCTTTACGACCAACTGCTGCAAATGCCTACCAGCCGTATGCAGGGGCAGGCCAACAATGCCGCCCTGTCTCTCGGATTGCAGTCTGGCCGCGATTTTGAACCCACCACCGCCCGTAAGCTCAATCCCTCGGAGTTTACGTTCAATCCTGCGCTGGGTTATGTCTCGCTCAACACACAGCTGAACCCCGACGATGTGCTCGCCGTAGCGTTCCGCTACACAGTTAACGGAAAGGTGTTCCAGGTGGGTGAGTTTGCGGAAGACCTTCCGCCAGACTCTACCAACACCAAGGTAATGTTCATGAAGTTGCTGAAAGGTACTTCTGCACGCCCCACGCTGCCCATCTGGGACCTGATGATGAAGAACGTCTATACCCTGGGCGGGCTGGGCGTTTCCAAAGACGATTTTCGCCTGAATATACTTTACCAGGACCCCGGTGGTGGCGAAAAACGCTACATACCCGATGGGCCTAATGCCGGCATACCCCTGCTTACTTTGCTCAATCTCGACCGTCTTAACTTCCAGAACGATCCCTATCCCGATGGTATTTTCGACTTTGTGGATGGCATCACCATCAACACCCAGCAGGGCAAGATCATATTCCCCGTGCTGGAACCCTTCGGCAACGACCTGCTCGATGCTATTGGTAACAGCCAGCAGCTGGCCCGCAGGTATCTCTATGGCATACTCTACGATTCTACCAAAACCATAGCCCGCCAGTTCCAGCAAAACAACCGTTACGTTATCAGGGGCTCGTACAAGTCTGCTTCCTCTTCCGAAATATTCCTGGGTGGTTTCAATATCCCGCAGGGTTCCGTTACGGTATCAGCCGGTGGTGCCAAGCTGGTAGAGAACCAGGATTACCAGATAGATTACGGTCTGGGAAAAATTAAGATACTCAACAGTGGTATCCTCAATTCCGGTATCCCCATCAATGTGGCCTACGAAGACAACGCCACTTTCGGCTTCCAGCAGCAAAACTTCACCGGGCTGCGGCTAGACTATTACCTGAATGAAAAGCTAGCGCTGGGGGGGACCTATATGAAACTCACCGAGCGGCCCTTCACCCAGAAGGTGATGTTTGGCGAAGACCCGATACGAAACACCGTGCTGGGGCTCGATGCCAACTACCAGTCAGAGTTCGCCGGGCTTACCCGCGCGCTCGATAAGCTGCCTATCTATTCTACTACGGCGCCTTCGTTCATCAATGCTACCGGCGAGGTAGCTACGCTGCGTCCCGGGCACGCCAAGCAGATAAATGTACTGGACCCCGAAGGCTCTATCAACATCGACGACTTTGAAGGTACCCGGAGCGCTTACGACCTTAAGTTCCCGGCCAATAGCTGGACGCTCGCGTCTACACCTTTTGGCTTGCACGACCGGAGCGGCAACCCGATGTTCCCCGAGGCTGGTATGGGAGAAAAGCTCCAGTATGGTATGAACAGGGCTAAGCTGGCCTGGTACTTCATAGAGCCCAGCCTGATAGATGGCGGCGGCAGCGGTGTCCCCAATTCTGTAAAGAACGACCCCAATCAGCACTACATCCGGCTGGTACAAACCCAGGAGGTGTTCCCCAATAAGCAAACGGCCAACCTCCAGAATATACAGAGTACGCTCGACCTCGGGTTTTACCCCAAAGACAGGGGGCCGTACAACTTCGATGCGGTAGGGCTCGATGCCGATGGTAAGCTCACCAATCCGCAGGGGCGCTGGGGCGGTATACAGAAGCCGATAGACTACAGTGACTTTGAAGCCTCCAACGTGGAGTTCATTGAGCTGTGGATGATGGACCCCTTCATTAATAACCCCAACTCTGCCGGTGGTAGTTTCTACATCAACCTCGGTAACGTGTCTGAGGACGTACTGAAAGATTCCCGCAATTTCTTTGAGAATGGTATCCCTTATCCAGAGGATGGCACTAAACTTGATAAAACGGTTTGGGGTAATGTACCCAAGTTCCAGCAGCAGATAACCCGCGCGTTCGATAACAACCTGGATGCCCGCGCCGTGCAGGATGTGGGTTACGACGGGGCTACCGACGATGAAGAGCGCGTATTCTTTCAGCAATACCTGAACGACATTTCCGGGAATGCCGTAGCATTCCAGCGCGCCCAGGAAGACCCCGCGGGCGATAACTTCCGCTTCTACCGCGACCAGTTTTACGACGACAACGGCATCGGCATACTCGGCCGCTACAAAGATTTTAACGGCCCGCACGGCAACTCGCCCATCGCCGAAGGTAACCTCAATCAATCGGCTACCAACATCCCCGAGTCGGAAGATATCAACCGCGATAATACGCTCAACGAAACAGAGTCGTACTACAGCTACCGCCTCGATCTGCGTCCGAACATGCAGGTAGGTACCAACTTTATAGTAGATAAGCAGGTATCGCTCGTTAAGCTGCCCAACGGTAGTTTTGAGGACGAGACCTGGTACCAGTTCAAGATACCCATCGGGGAGTACCAGGAGCGCGTAGGCGGCATAGGCGATTTCCGCTCTATACGTTTCGTGCGCATGTTCCTCAGCGATTTCCAGGATAGCGCCATTGTTCGCCTTGCCAAGGTAGAACTCGGCCGCAACCAGTGGCGCCGCTATCTGTTCTCGCTCAAGAACCCGGGTGAGAACATACCAGAGGAAGAGCTGAAGAACCAGGAGTTCACGGTTACTTCGGTAAGCGTGGAAGAAAACGGCCGTCGCCAGCCCATCCCTTACGTCCTGCCTCCCGGTGTTAACCGCCAGTTGCAGCAGGTTACCAGCGGACAGGCTACACAGCAGAACGAGCAGTCGCTCGCCTTGCAGATTTGTGGCCTTAAGGATGGTGATTCCCGCGCGGTATTCAAAGAGTTTGGGGTCGATATGCGCCAGTTCGCAAAAGTGCGCATGTTCATACACGCGGAAAGCCGCCCGGGACAGACCGTGATTAAAGATGGCGATGTACGCGCTATCATACGCTTCGGTTCCGACTTTGTAAATAACTATTACGAGTACCAGGTGCCCCTGAAGATAACCCCCGATGGCACCAATGACCCCGAAGTGATTTGGCCCGAAGGCAACCGGCTGGACCTGGTACTGGATGACCTGGTGAAGGTAAAAACCTCCCGAAACGAACAGGGCCTGGCGGCCTTTATCCCTTACCAGGAAAAAGACGAGCTCGGCAATACCATTATTGTAGTGGGTAACCCGAACCTCGGCGACGTGAAAACAGTGATGCTGGGCGTGTCCAATCCTAAAAAGACGAACCAGACACCGGAAGACGACGGCTTCCCCAAGTGTACCGAAGTTTGGTTTAATGAAATGCGCATGGTGGGCTTCAACGAGAAGCCCGGCTACGCCGCCGCCGGTAAGGTAAGCCTGCAGTTGGCCGACTTTGGCAATATCAACCTGGCGGGTAGCATGCACACGCAGGGCTATGGTAATATAGACCAGAAAATTGACCAGCGCTTCCGCGACAACTTCTACCAATACAATGCGTCTACCAATCTGAACCTGGGTAAATTGATGCCCGCCAAGTGGGGCGTGCAGTTGCCGTTCTTCATTGGCTATGCCGAGAACATCAGCAACCCGCAATACAATCCATACGACCTGGACGTAAAATACCAGGACCAGCTCAACGCCGCACAGGATGCCGCTCAGCGCGACTCCCTCCGCAAGCAGGCGCAAGACTACACTTCGGTGACCAGTGTCAACGTATCGAACGCCCGTATCACCGGAGACCCGCAGAAGCAATCGGCTAAGACCATGCCCTGGAGCGCTAAGAACTTTGATGTGAGCTATGCCTACAACAAACAATTTAAACGTAATCCCACTATTGAGCGCGACGAACTGGTGAACAACCGTTTCGGGCTCGGCTATACTTATGGTATTAAGTCAAAGTCCATCGAGCCGTTCAAGCGCCTCATTAAGTCAAAATCAAAGTGGTTCGGGCTCGTTAAGGATTTCAACTTTAATCCGCTCCCGGCCAACTTCACTTTCCGCACCGATGTGAACCGTACCTTCAACGAAACCAAAGTCCGCGACCTGGACGATGGCCCGTACGAAATAGAACCCACTTTCTTCAAAAACTTCCTTTGGGACAGGATGTACACCATGCGGTGGGAACTGACCCGTTCCCTGTCGTTCGACTATTCGGCCAACAACAAGTCGCGGGTAGACGAGCCATATGGCCGCGTCAACACACCAGAAAAGCGCGATTCATTGTGGAACCGCATTTCTCAGTTTGGCAGAAATACGTTCTATGCGCAAACCTTCAACGCCAGCTACAACCTGCCCCTCACCAAGCTGCCGCTTACCGACTGGACGAGCCTGCGCCTGCAGTACAGCGCCAACTATTCCTGGACGGCGGCGTCTACACTGGCGCGAAACCTGGGTAACACCATTAATAACACCCAAACCAAGCAAGCCAATGGCGAGCTGAAGTTTGTAGACCTCTATAATAAGAACCGTTGGCTGAAGGCGGCCAACCAGCCACGGCCGCGCTCTAAGCCGGGTGTCGATAAGAACAACAATCGCCCGGGAAGTAAAGATTCCAGGGAAGACACCAAACCGGGTTCTAACAAGAACGAAGTAAAAGACTTGCGCGGTGGCAGCAATGCCCAGCAGGGTAACAACAAGAACAACACTACCGATAAGCCGAAGAGCCTGATGGAAATACAGAAGCAGGCGAGAGAAGACTCCCTGTTGAAAATACAGATGGCGAAGATGAGCGACCGCGAGCTGGACTCGTTCCGCAAAGTGCAGAAGTCGATAGAAGAGGCTAAGGCTAAAGCCGAAAAGGAAAAGAAAAAGCGTGAGCGCAAAGCCGCCCGAAAAGCCCGCCGCAATACAATGCCGCAAATGAACCCGGCGGTGAAGGCTGGTCTGCGATTGGTAACCATGCTGAAGCGCGTAACGGTAAACTACACCGAAAACGCCGGTACCATCCTCCCGGGATACATGGACAGCACTACCAACCTGGGGGTTAATATGTCCAACAATTTACAGCCCGGTCTCGATTTCGTTTACGGCTACCAGCCTACACAGTTATGGCTGGAGCAGCAGGCCGAAAAAGGATTGCTGAGCAAAGACTCTATTTTTAATGCCCAGTTCCAGCAGCAGTACTCGCAGAACTTTAATATCGCGGCCACACTGGAGCCGTTCCAGGATTTCCGCGTAGACCTTACGCTCACCAGCAACTTCAGCAAGTCGCACAATGAATTGTATAAATACCTTGCCGACTCCAATGCGCGGTATTATCACCTCAATCCTTACGAAACAGGTAGCTTCACCGTTTCCTACATCGGTATCAATACTATATTCAAGTCCGGTGGCGCTAACTCTGCTTTGTACAATACCTTCCTGAACAACCGCGAAACCGTTTCTGACCGCCTCGGCCGCAGCAACCCGTACACCAATAATACGCCCGACCCCAACAACCCGGCCTACGCTAAAGGTTATACAGAGTATTCACAGGATGTGCTCATCCCGTCCTTCATCTCCGCCTACGGTGGCCGCAATGTAAATGACGCCCCGCTGATAGACTACAACAGCCAGAACAACATCCGCAAGAATCCGTTTAAAGATTACTTCCCGATGCCGAACTGGAGGGTGTCGTACACGGGCCTCAGCAAGCTCCCGGTCTTCCAGCCCATTATGAGCAACCTCGTGGTGAACCATGCGTACACAGGTACTATGTCTATGAACAGCTTCGTAACGTCGCTCTTCTTCCAGGACAGGTACAACCTGGGCTTCCCGTCGTTCATCGACTCCAACTCGGGCAACTATGTGCCGTTCTTCCAGGTGCCGAATATCACTATCTCCGAGGCGTTCAGTCCGCTGATAGGTGTGGACGCGGCGTTCAGGAACAACGTCACCGCCAAGTTCGAGTTCAATAAGCGCCGTACCATCAGCCTTAGCCTGGTAGACTACCAGGTAAGCGAAACCAACAGTACCGAGTACACCATAGGTGCGGGTTACCGCATCAAGGGCCTGGTGCTTCCGTTCGAGATACTGGGGGTAAAGAAACTGAAGAACGATATGACCATAAGGGTAGATGTAGCCGTGCGCGACGATCGCACGACCAACAACTTCCTGGCGCAGAATATTGGTATCACCACGCGGGGCCAGCGGGTTATCCGTATATCGCCCACCATAGACTATGTGGTGAGCGAGAAACTGACTCTGCGGCTGTTCTTCGACAGGAACCAGAGCATACCATACGTTTCCAGCTCGTTCCCCATCACCACCACGCGCGGCGGCCTGATGCTTCGATTTATTTTCGCGAACTAGTACCCGTATTCCCGCTTTCCGGCCGGCCGGAAAGCCGCTGGCAGCAACAGCCGAACCACGCCGGAAGGTTTAGTCCGGAACATAATTGTTAATAATCCCTATATAGCTTTATTCAGACGCAGGTATTACCAAACACCGCCCGATAAATCTTATCTTTGTCCATACTAAAAAAACAATCGGATGACGGTACATTCTTTTCAGGAAAAGTTCGACGAAAAGATAGACAGGGAAGATACCATTGAGCCCCGCGACTGGATGCCGGATGACTATCGTAAGACGCTCATTCGCCAGATATCCCAGCACGCGCACAGCGAGATTGTAGGTATGCTGCCCGAAGGCAACTGGATAACCCGCGCCCCCAGCCTCCGCCGAAAAGCGGTACTGCTCGCCAAGGTGCAGGACGAAGGTGGCCACGGCCTCTACCTCTACAGCGCTGCCGAAACACTCGGCATTACCCGCGATGAAATGCTGGAGCAGTTGCATTCCGGCAAAGCAAAATATTCTTCTATTTTCAATTACCCCACTACTACCTGGGCCGATATGGGAGCCATAGGTTGGCTGGTTGATGGTGCGGCTATTATGAACCAGGTGCCGCTATGCCGTACCTCCTACGGCCCGTATGCCCGTGCTATGGTGCGCGTGTGCAAGGAAGAAAGCTTCCACCAGCGCCAGGGTTTCGAAATAATGCTCACATTGTCCAACGGTACCGAGGAGCAGAAGAAAATGGCGCAGGATGCGCTCAACCGTTGGTGGTGGCCCTCCATTATGATGTTTGGGCCGCCCGATGCGGAAAGCCCTAACTCAGAGTCGAGCATGCGCTGGCGCATCAAGCGTTTCTCAAACGATGAGCTCCGCCAGAAGTTTGTAGACGTAACCGTAGAGCAAACCAGGATACTGGGGCTGGAAATTCCTGATAAAGACCTGAAGTGGAACGAAGAGCGCGGCCACTACGACTACGGGCAGATAGACTGGGACGAATTCTGGAACGTGGTAAAGGGAAATGGTCCTTGCAACAAAGAGCGGCTGGAAACACGCAAAAAGGCGTGGGAAGAAGGAGCCTGGGTGCGCGAAGCCGCCCTGGCGCATGCCGGCAAACGCGCCGAACGAAAAGCAAAAAGCGAAGCAGCGTAACTCGTAGGGCGGGGTTCACCTCCGCCCGGCAGTAGAAAAGAACCGTATCATAACCAGAACTAAGAAAACGTTTGCAATACACAACGTAACATACAATGTCACAAACTGATTATAAAAACGAATGGCCTCTGTGGGAAGTGTTTATCCGCAGTAAAGCAGGCCTGGATCATAAGCACGCTGGCAGCCTGCACGCTGCTGATGCACAGATGGCGATGGAGAACGCCCGCGATGTATATACCCGCCGAATGGAAGGCGTGAGCATCTGGGTAGTGGAAAGCAAACACATACACGCGTCAGACCCGCACGAGTCTGATTCAATGTATGAGCCGGCTACCGATAAGATTTATCGGCACCCTACTTTCTACGATTTACCCGACGAGTTGAAACACATGTAACTTCATAGGCTCTGCTGTTACGTGCGGATGATATCCGTGGCGGCCTGCGCGAGAAATACCAAACAATGACTTCATTACTAAAATATACACTCCAACTTGCCGATAACGCACTTATACTGGGTCACCGCATCAGTGAGTGGTGCGGACACGGCCCTGTTTTGGAGCAGGATATTGCCATTACCAATACGGCGCTTGATCACCTGGGCCAGGCAAGGAGCCTTTATCAGTATGCGGCGGAGCAGTTTAATGCGTTCCCCGATGCGGAAAGAGCGGACTTCTTTACCTCTACCGCTATACAGAAGATTATTGCGGAAGGAAAGCAGATAGACGAGGACGATCTCGCTTACCTGCGCGATGGCTGGGACTACAGGAATGTACTGCTGGTAGAGCAGCCCAATAAGGACTGGGCGTACACGGTTATCCGTTCATTCTTCTACGATTGTTTCAATTACTTCTTTTATACACAGTTGCAAAAGAGTGCCGATGTAACGCTCGCCGCTATTGCCGAGAAATCATTGAAAGAAGTGACCTACCACCTTCGCTGGAGCAGTGAGTGGGTCATCCGCCTGGGCGATGGTACGCAGGAAAGCGCGCAGCGCATACAGGCCGCCATAGCCGACCGCTGGCAATATACCGGGGAGTTCTTTATAGAGAGCGAAGCGGATAAAGCCATGGGTATAGACCTGGCGGCTATTAAGGCGCAGTGGAAAGAACGCGTGGCGGAGGTGTTTGCCGAAGCTAACCTGGAGGTGCCCGCGGACGGATGGATGCACAAAGGAGGCAAAGAGGGAAAACATTCCGAGCACCTGGGTTATATCCTCGCCGAGCTGCAGTTCGTTCAGCGCGCCTACCCCAATATGCAGTGGTAATGAAATAAGCGTGAGTCAACCGGTAGGGGCGGTTCGCCTCCACGGCAGTAGGAAGGCACAATGTAGGGGCGGGGTTCACCTTCGCCCGGCAGCAAATGGGTTTAACGCACCCGTTGATAACATGGCGACACAGCAACAGATATACGATTGGCTAAGCACGGTAACCGACCCCGAGGTGCCCGTGCTTACCATCCTGGACCTCGGCATCGTACGCAATGTGCAGGTATCTGATGACAACACCGCTATTATCACCATTACACCCACCTACAGCGGCTGCCCGGCGATGGATGTGATTGCGATGCAGATAAGGATAGCGCTCCTGAGCAAGGGCGTAAAGAAAGTGAACATCGAAAATCAGCTAAGTCCCGCCTGGACTACCGACTGGATGAGCGAAGAGGGAAAACAGAAATTGAAAGAATACGGCATAGCGCCGCCCTACCGCAAATCATCTAATCCCCTCGGCCTGTTTGAAGATGATAATGTACCCTGTCCCCGCTGCGGATCGCTCAATACCGGGCTCAGCGCCCAGTTTGCAGCCACATCGTGCAAATCGCTTTATAAATGCAACTCCTGCAAAGAACCCTTCGAACACTTTAAGTGTCATTAGCTTCCCACAGCCGCCATTTCAACGAAGCACTACACAGCAACCTCATGAAACCCCGCTCCGTGACCTCATACCGGCATACTCCAAATACTTGCAGCTAACTGTAAATTGTAAACTGCTAATTGCAAACTGTAAACTGCCCACTGCTAACTGCCACTGATCTTCAGCACCTCCAGCGCCTTCTGCGCCGCTACCTGGCCGGCTTCCTTCTTGTTGTAGCCCGAGCCTTGCGCTATCACTTCGCCGTTCAGCGCTATACCTATGGTAAACAGCTTGCGCGAGCCTTCCATGCTTTCGTCCAGCGTTTCAAAGCTCAGCTCGTGCCCGGCGCGCTGTGCCCAGCTGAGTAGTTTATTCTTGTAGTTGGTATCGGTTTCCGCCAGCAGTTCTATGTCTATGTAAGGCTTTATCAGCTGCTTAAGTATAAAGCTGCGGGTGCGTGCGAATCCCTGGTCCAGGTACACCGCGCCTATAAGCGCCTCCAGTGCGTTCCCGAATATGTGGCTGCGGCTCAGCCCGCGGTCGTTCTGGTTATACTGCACCATCTTCTGCAGGCCCATGCGCATAGCTACGTTGTTCAGCGTTTCGCGGCGAACGATGCGCGAGCGCAGTTCCGTAAGGTAGCCTTCCGGCTGGTAAGGGTATTTCTTAAAGAGGTATTCCGCCACTATGGCGCCCAGCATAGCGTCCCCCAGGAACTCCAGGCGCTCATTGTTCTGTGCCAGCTCTTCTATCTTAGAGCGGTGCATCAGTGCCAGTTGGTAATACGGCAGGTGATTGGGCCTGAAGCCTAGCATATGCTCCAGTTGCAATACCAACTGTTTATTGGGAGAGAAAAAATGTAAGATCCGTGCCGTGAATCTACGCAAGGGCTATTCCTCGTATTTTTTAAAGATAACGGAAGCGTTGTGCCCGCCAAAGCCGAATGTATTGCTCAGGGCCGCGCGTACAGTACGCTGCTGCGCCTTGTGGAACGTAAAATTCAACCGGGGGTCAAATGCCGGATCATCCGTAAAGTGGTTAATCGTTGGCGGACAGATATCGTTCTGCACGGCCAGTATGCTGGCAATAGCTTCTATCGCACCGGCGGCACCCAGCAGGTGTCCCGTCATCGATTTGGTAGAGCTGATGTTTACATTAAAGGCGTGCTCACCAAACACCCGTTGTATTGCCGTTACTTCACTAATGTCGCCCAGCGGCGTAGAGGTGCCGTGTACGTTAATGTAGTCTATGTCTTCCGGCTTCATACCCGCGTCTTCCAGTGCGTTCTTCATTACGTTGAAGGCGCCCAGCCCTTCCGGGTGCGGAGCGGTAAGGTGATACGCATCGGCGCTCATGCCGCCGCCGGCTACTTCTGCTATTATATGGGCGCCACGGCGCTTTGCGTGCTCCAGTTCTTCCAGCACCACGCAGCCCGCACCTTCGCCCATTACAAACCCATCGCGGTCCAGGTCAAACGGACGGCTGGCGGTTTGCGGAGACTCGTTGCGCTCGCTCAGTGCCTTCATAGCGTTGAACCCGCCAATGCCCGACTCCGTAACCACCGCCTCTGAGCCACCGCAGATAATAGCGTCGGCCTTGCCTATGCGCACATAGGTGAGGGCGTCTATCAGCGAGTTGGTAGAAGAAGCGCAGGCGCTTACCGTAGCGAAATTGGGGCCGCGGAAGCCATACTTCATAGAAATATGTCCGGAGGCTATATCCAGTATCAGTTTCGGTATAAAGAAGGGATTGAATCGCGGAGTGCCATCGCCCTTATTAAAGGCGGTCATCTCCTCTATAAAGGTGATCATGCCACCTATGCCTGATGCCCAGATAACACCCACGCGGTCGTGGTTTATGCCTTCCTGGGTCAGGTTGGCCTGTTTTACCGCCTGGTCGGCGGCTACTACGGCCAGTTGAGAAAAACGGTCAAGCTTACGGGCTTCTTTGCGGTCAAAATGATCTTCCGCGCTAAAGCCTTTCAACTCACATGCAAAGCGGGTCTTAAACTTGCTCGCATCAAATTGTTTAATGAAATCGGCGCCCGATACTCCATTAGTCAAGCCTGCCCAATAATCGGGTACGGTATTGCCCAGTGGTGTAAGGGCACCGATACCGGTAACGACAACGCGTTTGAACGGTAAATTCATCAAAACAATTTCAGTTACTGAGTAGTGTAATAAATTACTTTACGTGTTCTTCCAGATAAGAGATAGCCTGGCCAACGGTAGTGATGGTCTCAGCTTGTTCATCGGGAATAGAGATGTTGAACTCTTTTTCAAATTCCATGATCAGTTCCACTGTATCCAGGGAATCAGCGCCCAGGTCATTGGTAAATGATGCTTCAGGAGTAACTTCTGATTCGTCAACACCCAGTTTGTCCACGATGATCTTCTTAACGCGATTTGCAATTTCAGACATAGCTAATGCAATTTAATTTTATGCTGCAAAAATATACTTTTTGGCAAAAAGCCAAAGGATTACTTTCTTTTTCGGGAATCTTATTTATACAGCACCTTTATTATTAGGTATTTATATGTATAAATGGCTGCGGGTTAACCCTTATTTACCCGTTCTTCCACTATCCGGCCATCTTTCATTATCAGTATACGGTCCGTCTTTTCCGCCATTGCCTCGTTATGGGTTATCATTACAAAGGTCTGGTTCAGCTTTGCCCGCAGCTCCAGGAACAGGTCGTGTATCAACTGGGCGTTGGCGCTGTCCAGGTTGCCGGTGGGTTCATCGGCCATCACTATCGATGGTTTGTTCACCAGCGCCCGCGCTATCGCTACCCGCTGCTGCTCCCCGCCCGATAGTTCAGAGGGCTTGTTTTCCAGCCGGTGGCCTATGCCCACTGTCGCCAGCATGTCGCCCGCCAGCGCCAGGCCTTCTTTTTTCCCTTTGCCGCTTATCCACAGCGGTATGGCCACATTCTCTACCGAGCTGAACTCCGGCAGTAGGTGATGGAACTGGAACACAAAGCCTATATGCTGGTTCCGGAAGGCCGACTGCTTTTTGGCAGGCAGGGAAAACACGTCCGTGCCATCTATGCGCACCGTTCCGCCATCGGGCTTATCCAGCGCCCCCAGCAGGTGCAGCAGGGTAGTTTTGCCCGCCCCCGAGGCGCCGATTACCGATACCACCTCGCCACGGTCTACACGGAGTGACACATTGTTCACCACGGTAATGTTGGAATACTTTTTGAGGAGGTTTTGGGCAACAAGCATGCGGTAAAAATACTCAATAACTTAATAGCGCAATGATACAATATACCCGGTGCAATAATTAGCGGCCTTCCTGCATTATTAGTAAAGAATGGCGGCTAAAAACCAACACGGAGACATTGCCCGGATGAACGATTAGTGACATTGCACATTTTGTGAATAAGATAACTAAAAGAAAATTTGTATTATTTACCCGAAACAGTACATTTGCCACAATTACAGATAAAAATAAAATTAATCTAATATGTTTTGGACCTTAGAATTAGCTTCTCACTTAGAAGATGCTCCCTGGCCGGCCACTAAAGACGAGTTGATTGACTATGCCATCCGCTCGGGTGCTCCCCTTGAAGTAGTAGAGAACCTCCAGGAACTGGACGATGAAGGCGAAATATACGAAGGCATAGAAGACATCTGGCCCGACTATCCCACACAGGAAGACTTCTTCTTCAACGAAGACGAATATTAATTCGCACAACAAAGATTTTCTCGATCCCCTCGGCTCTGCCGGGGGGATTTTTTTGCGTCATCTTGCGGGAAGTTAGGGTTCGCCAATATGTCAGAAAACCGGCGCAACGCTGAATAGTGAATTACGAAACATAACACGCAACGTTGGCCTTCGAGCCCGGCGGAGCCGCATGGCGTAGAATCGCCTTTTCTTTGCTACTTTATTTTGGCGAAGCAAAAGAAAGTAGGGGTAACAGGAGTCCCGGCACATTTTTACAGCCGCTTTCACCAACATCATCACTGTAAGCGGAAATGCAAAGACCGTCTACATCGGCGAGCAAAAATTCCAACAATGCTGCCGGGGAAATAGTAGCCAAGGGCGAAAGGACAAACGATACAAACCCTCAACCGAAGCGGTAAAGTAGTTAAAAGAACTTAACCGCAAAGAGTGCTAAGAGCCGCAAAGTTTACTACACAACACCTTTGCGTTTCTTCGCCCCTTCTATGTGTACTCCGCGTTTAAAACCCTACGAGGGGGTTTCCCCTTCAGGTGGCGGAGGGGGTTTCAAGTGCGCTACCCACTCATCCGGCGTCAGCCCGTCCGCTACGCTGAACGCCCCTATCTTCGTGCGACGTAGTTCTTGCAGGTAAGCCCCGCAGCCCAGCGCCGCGCCAAAATCGCTGGCCAGCGAGCGGATATAAGTACCCGTGCTGCACAGCACCCGGAAATGTACCTCCGGCAGCGACACCCGCACTATCTCAAACTCCATGATGGTTACCTGGCGGGGCTCCAGCACTATCTCCTTGCCAGCGCGCGCCATTTCGTAAGCCCGCTTGCCGTCTTTCTTTACAGCCGAGTGTATGGGCGGCACCTGCTGTATCTCGCCCGTAAACTGCGCCGTGGCGGCCCGCACCTGCTCCTCGCTGATGCTCTCTGTCGGCCGGAAATTTTCCGGCTCGCTCTCCAGGTCGTAGGTAGGGGTGGTAGCCCCCAGGCGGAAGACGCCTGTGTACTCTTTCGGTTGCTTTTGGTACTCGCTGATGCGCTTGGTCATTTTGCCCGTGCAGCAGATAAGCAGCCCCGTAGCCAGCGGATCCAGCGTACCCGCATGGCCTATTTTGGCCTTGCTTGCATACTTCACCTTATTGATGGCCTGGAAACTAGACCATTGATAAGGCTTGTCTATTAATATCACCACGCCCTCCTTTATCTCCGCCAGTGTAGGTAACTGCTTCATGGCGGCAAAGATATACCGCGATTCTTTAGGTTTTGAGGATTCGCCGGTATTGTGATCTGACGCATGATTCTTTGGATTAAGAGGATTGGCCGTGATTGTTAGGGTGAGAGCCGTACACACTGTCAGAAATTTTTCGCCGTCAGACGCGTCACGAGCGGAGCCCAACAATGCCGTCATTTCGAACGAAACGCAGTGTAGCGCAGCGAAATGAAGTGTAAAGAGAAATCCGTTGAGCGGTAGCCGAAGCCTTGTTGAGTAGCGTTCCCGTGCTGAAGTACCCTCCCCTCGGCAACCCTTCCACTACCGCTCAGGGTGACATAAAGCGGATTACCCCGCTGAGCGGTAGCCGAAGAAAAAATTCCCCCTTTGTGCGCCAGCCTAGTGCGGGATGGTTATGGGGATGTCCACTCGGTTGTCAGGCTGAGCGGTAGCCGAAGCCTTGTTGAGTAGCGTTCCCGTGCTGAAGTACCCTCCCCGGCAACCCTTCGACTACCGCTCAGGGTGAAAGTAAAGCGGATTACCCCGCGGAAGAGGATTATTAATTATTGACTAAACACGATTTTGGAAGAGGAGTGACAAATTGTTGTAAGTGATTGATAATCAATAACTATTTGCATTGAAATTTGACTTTTAGCGGACTCTATTTTGACTTTTACTTTACTTTTACTTGACGTGATTTTACTTTTCCTTTAACCACATTTGACTTTTACCGGGCGAGAATTGACTTTTGCTTTAACTCATTTTAACCGCTTTCCCCGGTGGCTGGTGGCGGCTTCCCCGGCCGCAGGCCCTACCCCTCAAGATACGAAATATCACCCGTCCAGAGTTGCGGGAGATATCCACATGCCGCCCGCCCCTACACCCGCCGCCTCCGTCGTTTGACTGTTTTTTAGCAGGGGGCTTTTACCTATCTTACCACCCTACACACGAACTGGAAATGCCATTAACAATGTTTGAGTTTGTATGGATAAGTGGGGGGTGGGTAGAGAAGTAAAAATAGAAAGGAACTATGATACCTGATTTTCAAACACTAATGTTACCCGTTCTACAGATAGGTCTTTTGTTTCACTATAGTAAATCGCTAGAGCATGAGTGCCGAAAAATTGACTCGTACCGAAAGGGGAAAAATGATTGTAAATGTCATCGTGTTGATTGTAACCTGCTTTGCTGTTTCTAGAATGTGCAATAACCCACCAGATTTCAGAAACGATAAAATATCTGTAAATACGGAAGCTCCAGAAAGACCAGCTATTCCAGATAATTTGAAAAACGAAGACATTATCACTGCACAGGATTTATCTGTTGCTTATCACAATAATGAAGTAGTATGTGACGAACGCGTTAAAGACAAGGTTATTCCCATACTTGGTAGGGTGTCTTCTATAAATAAAGACTTCATGGACAAGCCCTATGCAGTCGTAGAAACCGACAACATGTTTATGGGTATGCACTGTGATATATCTAAAGAAGATGCAATGAAGTTACGTAAAGGAGATATTGCTTTATTCTACGGTACTTATCAAGTTCAAAAAGGGGCTATCCCATTATTATTAATGCCGACAATAAATGAGATCAAGAGATTAATGCAGTCTTAATTATAGCGATATCCGCACTAGTAAATATTATGTCTGAAAATAAATTTCCAAGTCATCAAGACCACCTGAATAAAACGTTTCTAGAGGAACTGAGTTATAAAATTTGGGTAACAAAAGGGTCAAGATTTTACGCCAGTAAAAGACACTTAACAAAAAATGATTTGTCAAACAAAGCCAATGGATTTCTATCGGCATACCTGATTATT
Source organism: Flavipsychrobacter sp. (assembly GCA_016786665.1). Taxonomy (GTDB): domain Bacteria; phylum Bacteroidota; class Bacteroidia; order Chitinophagales; family Chitinophagaceae; genus MKUN01. The sequence continues at coordinate 51,299 of JAEUVZ010000069.1, read as the reverse complement.
TTTGGCCTATTCTCTGTATATCAGATATCAAAGGACTCTATAATTAATGAGAATTTTATTGCTTTTGGTTCTACGGCAATTTCAATTTTACTTTTGGCATTTAGCCAAATGGAAGCTGCTCAAGATTACAAGATGAAAGCTCACTTCTTCCATGACTGTGCTTTAAAGCTATCTAAGATTTATAATGAAATAAGAATTTTCAAAACCTTAAAGAATACTTCTGAGGATGAGAGAGAAAAATACGCAGCGCATATGTCAAAAAGATACCAGGCAATATTAGACCACTATACAAATCACGATGATATTGATTTTAAGAGATTCAAGGCTGAGCAAAAAGCGTATTATCAACTTAAGAAGTCAAAAGTATTATGGATACATGTAAATTACTACTGGCACACCAAAATTTTGTATCATTTTTTGATAATAGCACCTCTCCTATTAACTGTAATTGCATTACTCATTAGGTAAACCCCACCCGGTAATCTTTCCACATCACCCCTTCGCCAATCGTAGTGTAATCCAATAAAACCGGCAGCCCGCGATGTCAACTAATCAATTTGACTCGCGATCTCCCGGCTTTGAAGATGCATTATCACCTTACTTCAAGAGTTAAAGCCTCATTGAAGTATTTGCAATCCGCGTCAGTATCTTCCGCCTATGAAGGATATACTCAAAGCTGTATTCAGTACAAAGAAACCCTTGATCGCGCCAGCCAACTTAAAGTAGGTTAACAGGTGACCCTCGTGTCTCAATCTCGGATTGTAGTTAAGGCATGAATGCAAATGACAATAAAGATATACCCCAACCCCACTTGGGTTGCTTCTGACAAGCGCGCTGTGCTGACCATCCCGGCCTTCGGCCACCCCTCCTATTGCTTCGTGCCTCAGCAACAAGAGGGGAGCTTTAAGCACAGCAACCGGGGTAAGTAAGTCACCTAAAAAGCTCCCCTCCTTTTTTCAAGGAGGGGATGCTGAAAAAACACTCCGCAGGAGCCGTTTTTTCAGCTGGGGTGGTCAGCACAGCAACTGGGCTAAGTAAGCTTCTTAAAAAAGCACGTGGGTATCTCCTTCCCTCCCATATCAATAAAAAGAGGTAAATTACATCAATTATAAAACCAACAAAACCAATGTATTATAGCAAAATGAAACCAAGATGAACCTGTCTGCAAGTAACCTGAAAGTGACTGATGGTACCGTGTAACTGTCTGTAACTGTGATGTAAGTAAAATGTAACTATAGCCCGCTAAAATGTAACTATCCCGCGCGGCTGACATTGATAATCAATCACTTACAATTTCGCCCCTCCCCGCCGATGTAACTAAAAATGCCGGTTACTTACATTCACCGGCAATAGCCGCCGGGTGCTGGCCCCCATATTTTCGCATCGAGCCCCATTAGTAGCTACCTTTGCGCCATGTCTTTTTTCAATTCCGGAGAGGGGCCCTATATCATAGCCGGGCCCTGTAGTGCCGAAACCCGGGAGCAGGTGCTGGAAACCGCTGCCGCGCTCAAGGCGCTGGGTGTCAACCTGTTCCGCGCAGGGGTATGGAAGCCCCGCACCCGCCCCGGCAGCTTTGAGGGCAATGGTACCCCCGCGCTGGAGTGGCTGCAGGAGGCCCGCACCCTTCACGGCCTGCCCGTGGTGATAGAGGTGGCCGAGCCCGAGCACGTAGAGCTGGCCCTCCGCCACGGCATAGACGCCCTGTGGATAGGCGCGCGCACTACGGTGAACCCTTTCCAGGTGCAGCACATAGCCGATGCCCTGAGCGGCGTGCAGGTGCCCGTGCTGGTAAAGAACCCGGTGAACCCCGATGTGGCGCTGTGGCAGGGCGCGATAGAGCGCCTGGAGCGGGTGGGCATTACCGACATTGCCGCTATACACCGCGGCTTTTCCGGCTACCATGCCGCCTCGCGCTACCGCAATCCGCCCAACTGGCCCATCCCCATAGAGCTGAAACGACGCAAACCCGAACTGCCCATCATCTGCGACCCCAGCCACATCACCGGCAGTCGCGCCCTGGTGCCCGATATGGCGCAGAAGGCCATGGACATGGGCTTTGACGGGCTGATGATAGAAACCCACCTGCACCCCGACGATGCCTGGAGCGATGCCGACCAGCAGGTGACCCCGCAGGTGCTGCAGCAGATACTGGGCAGCATAGTGGTGCGCCGCGACGAGGCAGACTGCAACAGCGTAGAGCTGGAACAGCTGCGCCAGCAGATGGACAGCATAGATGCCGAGGTGATAGACCTGCTGGCGCGCCGCATGGAGCTCAGCAGCCACATAGGCACGGTAAAAAAGGCGCTGAACATAGCCGCCTATCTGCCCGAGCGCTGGAACGAGATAGTAGCTACCCGGGGCGCCCGCGCCGAAAGCCTGCAGCTCTCCCGCGAGTTTGTCATTGGCCTGTACGAGCGCATACACGATGAGAGCATTAAGCAGCAGTTAAAGGTGCTCAGCAGCGGAATGAACGAAATAAAAAAGTAAATTAGCGGCTCTTAATCAATCAGCAGTTGGCACTTAAACAGCATAAAGACGATCGCGTCCGGTTCGATCAGCAGGTAGATAATTCCCGGTCATACGTACTGCCTTTTATAGAGGCAACGCACAAACTGGGCGGCGGTGTTAACGTGCTGGAAATAGGCTGCGGCGAGGGTGGGGTACTACTGCCCTTTGCCGAAAAAGGCTGCTACTGCGTAGGGGTAGACCTTAACCCCAAGCGCATAGACCTGGCCAACGACATGCTGAAAGACGAGGTGCAGCAAAAGAAAATGGAGTTCCTGCTGAAGAACGTGTACGACGAGGACTTCCTGGCGCGGTTCAAAGATTTCTTTGATGTAATAGTGCTGAAAGATACCATAGAGCACATCCCCGACCAGGAGAAGTTTGTGCCCTACCTGAAAAATTTCCTGCGCCCCGGCGGGCAGATATTCTTCGGCTTCCCGCCGTGGTATATGCCTTTCGGCGGCCACCAGCAGATATGCGAGGGCAAGCTGGTGAGCAAGCTGCCTTACTACCACATACTACCCAAGGGCCTCTACAAAGCCATCCTGAAAATGGCCGGCGAAAGCGAGGGCGTTATTACCGACCTGATGGAGGTGTGGGATACGCAGATAAGCATAGAGCGCTTTGAGCGCATCATAAAGCACAGCAACCTGAAGGTGCTGAAGAAGCAGCACTTCCTCATCAATCCTATCTACAAATACAAGTTCGGGCTGCAACCCCGCAAGCAGTGGGGCCCGGTTACCTACCTATACGGCCTAAGGAATTTTCTGACTACTTGTGTGTATTATACGGTGGGGTGATTTCAGTTTTTCAGTTAGCAGTTTCCAGTTAGCAGTTTCCAGTTGGCAGTTTTCAGTTTTCAGTTTTCAGTTAGCAGTTTTCAGGTGGCACTTTTTAGTTTTTTAAGCGCAAAGCCGAATAATAGTTGTCATGGTGAGCGCAGTCGAATCCATGGCGGCAATCGTTAAAAGTCTATAATAAAAGTGTCCTCTCCTTTTAGGGAGAGGCTAGGTGAGGATCTTCCATATTTCCCAACTAGCTTCTGCTTGCCGTACCAGCATTTCGTGGCCATTCTTTATTGTTGCTCCCTGTTGTTTTCCGAGTGCTAAGAATTTTGTTTCGTCGGGGTTGTAAATGAGGTCGTAGAGGAGGTGTTTTTCGGTAAGTGCGTGATAAGGAATGGCGGGAGCTTCATCCGTGTGTGGAGCCATACCCAGCGGTGTGGTGTTGATGATGAGTGGATGCGATGCGATTAGCTCTTCAGTAAGTTCATCGTATGTGATAACCCCTTCCGATTGGTGCCGCGATACGGTACGGTATGTCAGACCCAGCTTCTCCAGCACGTAATGTACCGCTTTGGCCGCGCCACCGGTGCCCAGCACCAGCGCCCGGGTATGATGGGCTTGCAGCAGGGGTGCCAGGCTTTGCTCAAAGCCGGTGACATCGGTATTGTAACCCTTCTTTATTCCGTGCCGTATGTCGATGCAGTTGACCGCGCCTATTGCTTCGGCCGCTTCGTCCAGTTCGTTAAGATAGCCGAGCACTTGTTCTTTGTACGGTATGGTCACGTTCAGCCCCCTGAGCGGATAATTGGCCAGCAGGTCGCTGATAGACTCTATCAGCTCCAGCGGGTAGGCTTTGTAAGTGGCGTCAATACCCTCGGCCGCAAACTTCTCCGCGAACCACTTCGGAGAGAAGGAGTGCGTAAGCGGGAAGCCGATAAGTCCGTAGTGTGCCGGCATAGATGATAAAAAGAAAGGCATCCTTTGGAGAATGCCTTTCTAAAAATATTAAATATCGGTGGATATGGTTTCTTTATTTCCTTTATCCAGGTACAGGTGGAAGGTATCGCTGCGCAAACCGATACGCAGTGTTTCCAGGGGAATCACTTCGTTGGGGGCGATGTTGCCCAGGTTTACGTTAGCGCCCAGCAGCTCCATAAAGTACACCTGCTGTGCTTTTTGCGGCGCTTCCCACAGTATCTGTTCGGCTGGAATCTGGGTAAGGATTTCCTGCACCAGCCCTTCGCGTACCTCGCCCGATCCGCGGTAGATACCCACGTTGCCCGCCTCGCGTGCTTCGGCGATAACATAGGTGGAGCCGGCTTCCAGTTCGGCGCGCATCAGTTCTATCCACTTATAAGGAGGGATGATGTGTGCCGCGTCTTTAGAGCCTACTTCCGAAAGTACGGTAAAGTGCTGCGCCAGTTTCTCTATGTAGCCGCACTTCTCCACGTGGGGGATAGTGATGGAGCCATCCGATACTTCTACGTGCTCTATGCCGAATTCTTTTATCACCTCCACGTAGTCGTCAAACTGGTTGCGGATGAGATAAGCTTCAAACAAGGTGCCCCCGAAGTACACGGGGATATTGTAGCTGCGGTAAAGGTCTATTTTCTCGCGAAGGTGGTCGGTAACCACAGAGGTGCCGAAGCCAAACTTAACGACATCTACATACGGAGCCGCCACCGACAGGAAGTCTTTTACACCTTCCAGGCCCATGCCTTTGTCCATCACCATAGTGATGCCATTAGTGCGGGGCTTCGATGTGCGCTCAGGGAGATCAGTTAAACGAAAATTCATGGATAATGTATTCTGTTAAAATACAAAGGTAACCGTATGGGGTATATGTGCAAAATGCTTTTGCCTTTGTATATTAGCAGCATATTTTATTTATATGAAGCGTAACGTGCCCATTTTCGGATTTCTCATTGGCCTGCTGGCGCCGGTGCTGGGTTTTTTTATCGTGTATTTCGTAATGGGTGGGAATTCCAATGGCATTGGCGACTTCTTTGGCGGCATGTTCCGCAGCAAGACGGAAGCGGCGCTGATACTTACGCTCAGCCTGCTTATCAATATTGCACCGTTCATCTATTTCACCAATAAGCGGCTCGATCTTACGGCCCGCGGCATACTGGTAGCTACGGTGCTCTATGCTACGCTCATCATCCTTGTAAAGTATGTGTGGTAGATGCGCTATTACCTGGTAGCGGGAGAGGCGAGCGGAGACCTCCACGGAGGTAACCTGGTGCGGGAGATACATCTACAGGATAAAGCCGCAGACGTGCGCTGCTGGGGCGGCGATAAAATGCAGGCGGCAGGGGCCACACTGGTAAAGCACTACCGCGACCTGGCCTTTATGGGCTTTGTAGAAGTGCTGAAGCACCTGCGCACCATACTACGCAATATAGATTTCTGCAAAAGGGATATACTGGAGTTCCGGCCCGATGTGCTGGTGCTCATAGACTATCCCGGCTTCAACATGCGCATAGCCGAGTGGGCGCGCCGGCAGGGTATAAAGGTGGTGTACTACATATCGCCACAGGTGTGGGCCTGGAAGGAGGGCCGCGTGAAAAAGATAAAGCGCGATGTAGATAAGATGCTGGTGATACTACCCTTTGAGGTCGATTTTTACCGCAAGTGGAATTTTGAAGCCACCTATGTAGGCCACCCGCTGGTAGAGGTGGTGCGCCACGAGAAGGAGCAGGTGCCGGTGCGCCGCCTGGGCGATAAACCTACTATAGCCTTGCTGCCGGGTAGCCGCGGGCAGGAGATAAAAATAAAGTTGCCCATTATGCTGCAGATGGTACGGCATTTTCCGCAGTACCAGTTTGTAGTGGCCGGTGCGCCCTCGCAGCCCGATAGCCTTTACCACCAGTTGATTGGTAACGAAAAGGTAATGCTGGTGCGCAACGATACCTACAACCTGCTGAAGCAGTCGGCCGCGGCCCTGGTCACCAGCGGAACGGCCACGCTGGAAACCGCCCTCTTTGGGGTGCCGCAGGTGGTGTGCTACAAAGGGAACCCCATATCTTACTGGCTGGCTACAAAGCTGATAAAAGTAAAATATATATCGCTGGTGAACCTGATAATGGATAAGCCCGTAGTAACCGAATTGATTCAGCACGAACTGAACGAGCAGCGCCTGCTGGAAGAGCTGGGCGCCCTGCTGGCGGATAGCGACCGCCGTCGCCAGCTATTAGCCGACTATGCCACTCTATGGCACCGCCTGGGCGATAGCCCGGCATCGGCCCGCGCCGCAGCGGAGATAGTGGCCCTAGCCACGGATTAAGCGCACGATAAGCACAATGATGGCGATGAAAAACACAAAGATGGAAATGCGGTTCATTCCGTGCATCAGGAAGAGGTCGGTGCTTCGGGGAGCGTCCTTCTCCCGCCTGCGCAGGTAGAAGTAAGTTAATATCTGGTGCCAGATGCCTTTTTTCATTGCCATAAAATTAGGTAATGTTTCCAAAATTGCCCTATATTTGCTGCCCCGATGGGGGATTAGCTCAGCTGGCTAGAGCGCTTGCATGGCATGCAAGAGGTCATCGGTTCGACTCCGTTATCCTCCACAGCTTTAGATCGCCGCAAGGCGATCTTTTGTTTTTATGGCCTATCATCTATGCCTATTGTCCTCTTCCGGGCTCGGTAGCTACAATATAGGGCACAGCGAAAACCTGGCATGTCCCGAAGTTTTAGAGTGCCGCAAGGCGTTTCTACATTTTTAACAGGCTTCAAAATTTACATTTATTGTACGTGATATTTGCAGCTCTTGCAGAAAGTGCCGGTCGTGTGAGATAACGATAAGTGTTCCCCGGTAGGCGCGCAGGGCATTGGTAAGTAGTTCCATGTTTTGCAGGTCCAGGTTATTAGTGGGCTCATCCAGTACTATCAAGTCGGGAGCGGTTTTGCCCAGGGTAAGGCAGCAGAGTATCAGCCGCATTTTTTCGCCGCCGCTTAGTGTTCCGCACATCTTATCCCAATGCACACTGGCAAACAGGAAGTGGGTTAGTTTGCTTTTCACTTCATGTGCTTCCAGGTGTGCGGTGTTATAGCGTTGTGCCTGCTCATACAGTGTTAAGCTGTCGTCTACCAGGGCGTAGTCCTGGTCTATGTATATAGACTGAAAGTCGGCCCGGTATATGTTGCCCGATGATGGTTGCAGCACGCCGAGCAGCAGCTTGGCCAATGTGGTTTTCCCGGAACCATTACCACCTGCCAGGCAGATACGCTCTCCGCTGATTACCTGCAATGATTGGGAGGTAGCCCATACCGCGGTACCGTCATAAGCCGCATTTAGTTCGGTGGCTGTTACCAGTATTTTACCACTATGCAGGTTGGCATTGCTGAAGCCTATCTTCATCTTGTCTTTTTCGGGGAGTTCCTTGCGGAGGTCGTTTAGTTGTTGCGTAATCCCCTGTGTTTTCTCCGCATGTATGTCCCTGGCTTTTGCGGTGCTTCGTTCGGCATTGTTACGCATCGTGTTCATCATGATAGTGGGCATGCCCGACTTGTCCTGTTTTTTTCTTCCCCGCGCGTCCAGCTTTTGCTGGCGCTCTATTGTCTCGCGCTCAGTTTCGCGCGCTTTTCGCAAGGCTTTTTCCGTGCTCCTGAGATCCTCTGCAAGAGCAGTTGCCTCTATTGTTTTCTGCTCTTTGTAAAAGGCATAATCACCACCATATACAGTTATCCCTTTAGGGCTAAGCTCGTATATAGGTTGTAACAGGTTCAGCAGCGCGCGGTCGTGGGTTACCACAATGAGCGTTTTGTTGCTGGCGTCTATATAGTCATACAGTTGCTGTCGGCCTGCGTTATCCAGGTGATTAGTTGGTTCGTCCAGCAATATTATTCCTGGTTCATGTATGCGGATACCGGCGAGTAATACCCTTGTCTTTTGTCCGCCGCTTAGCGAGGCCATAGGCTGTTGCAGATTTATATCGTGGAGTCCCCATTCGGCAAGTGCGTCCTGCGACCGCTCTTCTATTGACCAGTCGTCGTTAAGCGGTGTCATATTGTTTTCGGTCACCTCTCCATTCAGTATCTGGTGAAGGGCAATCAGCTTGTCAGCTATTAGCAGCGCGTCTGTCACGGTAAGGGTGTGAAACTGGCCAAAGTGCTGCGGTACGTAGTAGGGTGCATCATCGCACACGATGCTGCCCGACACCGGCTGCAAACAGCCGGAAAGAATCTTTAGTAAAGTAGACTTGCCCGACCCGTTATTGCCTATGAGTGCCAACTTCTGCTGTGCCTGGATGTTAAGCTCCAGGTTAGTAAAAAGCGTGTCCCCGTTGGGATGCGTATATGATAAATTCCTGGTGGAAAGCATGAATCTCTTTTTAGGAAGGTGAATACATTGCAGGGCTCCGGATAGAGCCAGTGCGTGTTATAGACCGGAAAAGAGAGGTATTCTACATGCTGATATAGAGACGTTTGAAGCACAAAGATACGGAAAGTAGTTTTTATAGCGGTGACAGCCGCTGTGTCAATTAATACAATACGGTAATATCTCCCGAATATTAGGTATTGTGCCAAAACTTTATCCGGCTAGTTTTGCGCCCTGTTTTTCGGGGATGTAGATAACAGGATTTTGACTTTGGCGAGATTTTTGATTTAGCTAGGGCAAAAACATCTTCGGGGGGAAATAATGGGGGGTAAAACACACAGAGAGCATGTCTACAGACGCTAAAAAGATAGTTACCGCTGTCTTTGAGAAGAACAATATTTTAAGGGATGCATTGCATTATTTAATCAGTACTTCGGCTCGCTTTGAGTGCTACCGGCCGCAGGCTTTTGATGGGAATTTCTCTCATTTTCTGCCGGCGGAAGTACCGGACCTCATAGTGATGGACCTGGAGTCTCCGTCTATCAGTGTGATGGACGCCAGCAAGCGCATCAAACACAAATACGAAGGCGCTAAGGTAGTGATCCTTTCCTCGTTTGAGGATGGCAACGAAATACTGCAATACCTCTATGCCGAAACATCGGTGGGGATGGTAAAAATCATTACCCCGGAGCAAATGGTCAGCTCGCTCTACGCGGAAGAAATGATGCTGGAAGCGCGCAACGCCACACTTTCCAACCGTGTTATCCGTTTCCTGAAAGTGTACAGCCAGGATAACTTTGAAGGGCTGAACATCACCCCCAAAGAAAAAACCATACTGGAGTACATGGTGCAGGGCAACAGCTACAAGATGATAGCGGCGCAAATGGGTATCTCCAACGAAACCGTAAAGACCCACATCAAAAACATCTACCGGAAGCTGCAGGTGAACAGCAGTACCGAAGCGGTAGCCAAAGCCATAAAGCGCCACATCATCAGCACGTCTCCCGACAAAGCCGAATAATATACCAACCCATACCGACATTTCGGTATAGAAGTAGATGAAAAAGCGGGTTTTCTTTACGCCCGGTTTCAACCAGCACAGTGAACAAATGAAAACAGCAATGGCGCTAATTGTTGGCGAAAGTGACGAAAGTGTAGCGGCATTAAAGGAAGCACTGGAGACACTACAGTACACTGCTGTGTACTGCTACTATTCCACACTGGAACTGAAAACGCACGATAGCAATATTGTGCCCGAGGTTCTCTTTGTGAATGTGGCATTGCTCAACGACCAGGTGCTTTCAGGCTATGTCAAGTCACTATACCCGGACATACCTGTAATAGTACTTTGTGAGCACGAAGAACTGCTGCTGGCCCTGGAAGCAATAGGAGGCAAGGCGGATAATTATTTGATAAGGAATAGCAAGTGTATGCGTAAAATCGCAGGGGCAATCCGCTTTGCCTCCTGTCGCTTGCAGCAACCGGGGCTGCATGCCGAGTATGTAAAATGGTTTCACACCCTGATACCGCGGGCTATACTGGATGTGGCCAACATTATGTTTTTTGTGGATTACGAAGACCCGGACAACCAGGTAAACTCGCAGGTAAAAAAAGCGGTAGCGCGCGTGTTTGAGGACCTGGACGAAGAGATAGACGCCCGCCTGCGAAATGTAGTGTAACCTTGCACGCGGCGGTAACCGCCTTTAATGAACTTGCCGGCTACCGTGCCGGGTTTAACTTTCGGGAAATAGGCGAACTATTTCCTTTGTTCCATTCTGCTGATTTTCATTCGCTTACTTATGAAGGAAACAAAGTTGTAGTGCTTTTTTTTTGTGCCCCGCCTAGGGTGTAATTTGCCCTGCACTGCGGCATCTTTTATCAATGCGTAGTGAGCCGATTCAGATGTTCATCGATTCTTTTATGGGCACTTTCCACGATGGCAGGCTATGGGCAGGCCAGCAGGGGAGCGCCTATTCCAGGTTCCTGCTGACAGCTTTCCTTTCTGTGCTGGCCCTGGGAGCTTTCGCCCAGGTGTATCCACCGGAACGTGCTGCGCTTACCGCAACCCGCTTACCATTGCAGGTGCCGGAGCGGAAAGAGGTGGCCGCCTATACGTACCTCATAGCCGCGGGCAACTTCGACAGCATACCCCCCTTCCGCAAGAGCGTAGTGGTTAGTGAGAAGAGAAGCACGAACACAGCGGTAGTGCAGCTACCCCTGTACGACCAGGAGTACACCTGGCAGGTAGTGTACAAGGATGCGAGGGGTAAGGTACTGGGCGAAAGCGCCCTGGGCCATTTCCGCGTATTATCGCAGCAGGGGAAGGGAGCCAACGTCCGCTCCCGCGTAAGGGTATTGTCCAACGAGTACACCGATACGGGCCTTTGCTTTTTTGTGGATGTAACCGGAGCGCTGTACAATATGAAAGGAGAAGTGCTGTGGCACTTGCCCCGTACATCGGAAGACTTTCTGCCGGAGAGCGCCATGAACGCAACCAAGGTAACCGCGGCGGGTACCATCACGTTTGTGATGGGTAATAAGGGCTATGAGATAGACTATGCCGGCAAGCCGCTTTGGATAACACCGGCGATAGCCAACGAAGGCCACGAGGGGCTCACTTACCGGTATCACCACGATTTTACGCGGCTCTCTAACGGCCACTATATGGTGCTATCGGCCGATACGAAAGACATAAAGCCGCCGGGTGAGCCCGGCGACCGCCCGGCCAGGGTGATGAACGGCGACCTGGGAACGATTATAGAGTTTGACGCCAGCGGCAATGAGGTGTGGCGGTGGCGTTCGGCGGAATATTTTACAGGCAACGATCTGTTTCGCCGTATGACCATAACCGGGGCGTACAATACCACCTCGCACATGAACGCGTTTCATGTGGATGAGGAAAAAGGATTTGTATATGCGGGCTTCCGTGACCTGAGCCGGATTGTAAAAATCAGGTATCCCGGAAAGCAGGTAGTGGCCGACTATAATGATGATGATGGCCGAGACGCGGCTTTCCTGAAGCAGCACAGCATTGGCACTACCAGCGACGGGCTGCTCTGCGTATTCAGCAACAACAACGGACGCCTGGTGCAGATACCGATGGCGGAGCGGATAGCCGGGGAAGATATGCGCGATACCATAGCGTCGGTAGTGCTGCTGCGGGAGCATGAAGCCGACAGCAGCTACAGCAAGGTATGGGAGTTTGAATGCGCCATAGACAGGGAAGCGCCTGCGGCCACCACCCGGGGCGGGAATGTGCAGGAGCTGGCCGATGGCAGTTTGTTTGTGTGCATGGGAGCCTCGCCGCGAATCTTTATCGTAAACAGGGCGAAAAAAGTGCTGTATAATGCAGTGGTGGAAATATGGGATCCGGACAGCGAGCAGTGGACACCTTACCAGCAATACCGCGCCTACCCTGTTACCCGCAGTCAGCTGGACAAATTGATATTGAAGTCGGTACCGGGAAAGTAAACTCCCGGCCTATCCGTGGTTTTCCGTTTGGGTAAAATTGTCTTAGAAGCGTTTACCTTTGGCTTATGTCGTTTAAGAACATAGACGAAGGCGACCTGCAGTACTTCCGGCTGGTGCTGGGGGAGCACTATGTGCATACTGCTGCAGCGCACCTGCAACGCTGCGCCACTGACGAAACAGAAGACCTGGTGTGCCTGCCGGAAGCAGTGCTGCAGCCGGGCAATACCCACGAGGTGAGCCAGCTGATGCGATACTGCAACGAACGGCGCATACCGGTAACACCCAGGGGCGCAGGTACCGGACTGAGTGGCGGGGCGCTGCCCGCTATGGGTGGGGTGGTGCTGGATATGAAGCGCTTTGATAAAATACTGCACATAGATACCCGCAACTTCCAGGTGACTACAGAGCCCGGGGTAATAACGGAAGTGCTCCAGGAGACAGTACGCGCGCATGGGCTGTATTATCCGCCCGACCCGGCCAGCAAGGGCTCATGCTTTATAGGCGGCAACGTATCAGAAAACTCCGGCGGGCCGAGGGCCGTGAAGTACGGCGTGGTGAAAGACTATGTACTGAACCTGGAAGTAGTGCTGCCCGATGGCTCGGTAATATGGACAGGCGCCAATGTGCTGAAGAACGCCACCGGCTACAACCTGACCCAACTGCTGGTAGGTAGCGAGGGCACGCTGGCGGTGATAACCAAAATAGTGCTGCGTCTGCTGCCGGCAGTGCAGCACGATATGCTGCTGCTGGCGCCGTTCCGCTCCGCGGTAGCGGCCTGCGAGGCGGTGAACGCCATTTTCCTGGCGGGCTATACCCCATCGGCGCTGGAATTTATGGAGCGCGACGCCCTGGAGTGGAGCCTGCGCTATACACACACGGAATGGATAACGCTGCCCGACGACGTGCAGGCGCACCTGCTGGTAGAAGTAGATGGCAACCACCCGGAAACACTGCTGGCGGAAATGGAAGGCATTGCTGCGGTGGTGCAGCGCTACGATGTAGGCGAGCTCCTCCTGGCCGAAAGTCATGACCAGAAGCAAAAGCTGTGGGCGCTGCGCCGAAAGGTGGGCGAAGCGGTAAAGAGCCACTCCGTGTACAAAGAAGAGGATACCGTAGTGCCACGGGCGGAACTGCCGGAACTATTGCGTATAGTGAAGGAGATAGGGCGGGAGTATGGATTTAAATCGGTGTGCTACGGCCACGCGGGTGATGGCAACCTGCACGTGAATATTGTAAAAGGCGACATGGACGATGCCGCCTGGGAAGAGGAAGTGCCCCGCGGCATCCGTAAGCTGTTCTCCGAAGTGGTGCGCATGGGCGGTACCCTCTCGGGAGAGCATGGAATAGGGCTCGTGCAGAAGGAATACATGGACATAGCCTTTAGCGATGTGCAGCTGGACCTCATGCGCCGTTTGAAGAATGTGTTTGACCCCAATGGCATATTGAACCCCGGTAAAATATTTGTCAATAATTAACAGCCGGGCCGTACTATAAGGGCGGCCTATGGCGTTTTTACCCTAACTTCGTAATATGAAGAAGATACTTATTGCATTGATGCTGTGTATCGTTGCCCAGGGGGCTATGGCGCAGGAGGTGTATAATAGTAGCGGCAAGAAGGGCACTCCTAAAAAGAAAGACCTGAAACCTAAGGGTTTTGACATGAGCCGTGTAGTGCTGGGTGGCGGAGCCAATATTGGTTTTGGCAATGGCTATGCCAACCTGGGTATCTCGCCCATGATAGGATATAAAATAACCGACAACTTTGCGGCCGGTGTAGGGCTGGCTTACCAATATTACCGGAACAAATACGAGCCGGTGGAACTGATAGGCCCCGGCGGTAGTTCGTATGGCATCTATCCGTTCGACCGGAAAACCTCCCTCTATACCGGTAGTGTGTGGCTGCGCTACCTGGTGTGGCGCAACTTTTTTGTGCATGTGCAGCCCGAATACATGAACATAGGCGTACCTACCAACTTCCAGATGGATAACAGCGGAAGGATAGTGGCCGATGAGGAGCGGGAATGGGTGCCCGCCGTGCTGGTGGGTGGCGGCATACGCCAGCCTATCACTGGTTCGCTGTCGTTGTTCTTTATGCTGCTGTACGATGTGGTGCAAGACCCTTCCAGTCCCTACGGGAATAATATCAACCTGCGCGTAGGCTTCAATATTGGCTTTTAATCTCTGAAAAAATAATCAACAGGCTTTGCCTTTTTCGGGCAAAGTCTTTTTATTTTACGTACATGGATAATTCAGCTTTACTCCTGTTAATAGTATTGGCTTATTTCGCGCTGCTGCTGGGTATCGCTTTTTACACCTCCCGGGGTTCAGACAACGAATCTTTCTTTATCGGCAACCGGAACAGTAAATGGTGGGTGGTCGCCTTTGGTATGGTAGGCACCTCGCTCTCGGGTATGACGTTCATATCCGTTCCCGGTACGGTGGGTAGTTCCGGCTTCGATTACTTCCAGGTGGTTATTGGTTACCTGCTGGGTTACTTTGTGGTGGCCTATGTATTGCTGCCCCTCTATTATCGCCTGCACCTTACTTCCATATACTCTTACCTGGACAAGCGCCTGGGGCGTACGGCCTACAAAACCGGCGCGCTGTTCTTCATCCTCTCCCGCACGCTGGGCGCCACCCTGCGGTTGTACCTGGTGATAAAAGTGCTGCAACTCTTTGTGCTGGACAGTATGGGCATCTCTTTCGAGGTTACCAGTGTGGTAATACTGCTGCTGATACTGTTGTACACCTTCCGCGGTGGGGTAAAGACCATCGTGTGGACCGATACCCTGCAGACCACCTTTATGCTGGTGGCCCTGCTGGTGTGCGTGGGCTATATAATGAGCGAACTGAACCTGGACCTGGGAAGTACCTGGACGGCGATGGCCGGGCGCGGCTACACCCGGATGATAGGTACCGACCCCATGAACGCTTCCTTCTTTGCCAAGCAGGTGCTGGGGGGCGCCTTCATCACTATTACCATGACCGGCCTGGACCAGGAGATGATGCAGAAGAACATCAGCGTCAGCAACCTGAAAGACTCGCAGAAAAACATGCTTACGCTCAGCTTTCTGCAGATGGGGGTAGTGTTCATCTTCCTGCTGCTGGGCGGCCTGCTGTACCTGTATGCGGGTGCTAAGGGCATCACGGCATCGGGCGACGCCCTGTTCCCAACCATAGTGGTAGGCACGGCGGAAATACCCAGCGCGCTGCCCTTCGTTATCACCGTCTGCTTTATGATAGGGCTTATTTCCGCCCTTTTCCCGAGTGCAGACGGCGCGCTTACGGCGCTCACTTCGTCGTTCTGCATAGATATACTGGGCATAAAGCGCAACCCGGAGCTGAACAAAGAAGTAGAAATTGCCGGGCTGAAACAGAAAGACCCTGAAGGTATAAAGAAGCAGGAACGCACGCGCCTGGCAGTGCATTGCGCTATGGCGGTCGTGTTTTTGTTCTTCGTGTTCTTTTTCCGGAAAGTGGATAATGGCTCGCTCATCAGCATATTGCTGAAGGTGGCCGGCTTTACCTACGGCCCGCTGCTGGGCTTGTTTGCCTTTGGCATACTTACGCACCGCACCGTGAACCAAAAGCTGATACCCATGGTGTGCATAGATGCGCTGCTGCTGACCATAGGGCTCGACTTCCTGAATAACCCGGAGTGGTACACCAGCAAGATAGCCTCCCTGAAGCCCTACGAAGCCTCCCTGCAGGAGCTCTCCCGTTCCCTGTTTGGCGGCTATAAAATAGGATTGGAATTACTTATTATCAACGCGGCGATAGCCTTCCTGCTATTGTTCCTGTTCTCTAAAAAAGGCAGCATAGCCAAAACGAATACTGAAGATGAAAGACCAACTAACGAAGCTGAAACTGCGCGACTGGACGGAGACCAAAGCTCACTCCAGCTGGCAGATATTTAAGATAATGGCGGAATTCGTACAGGGTTTTGAAACCCTGGCGAAGATAGGGCCGTGCATTTCTATTTTCGGGTCGGCGCGCACCAAGCCCGGCCACAAATATTACGAGCTGACCGTGGAAGTGGCCAAACGGCTGGCCGAGGAAGGCTTTGGTATCATCACCGGCGGCGGTCCGGGTATAATGGAGGCCGCGAACAAAGGCGCCAACCTGGCCGGGGGTATTTCGGTGGGGTTGAATATTGATTTGCCTTTTGAGCAGCACTCCAATCCTTTTATTGACCCCGATAAATCGCTGGACTTTGATTACTTCTTCGTGCGCAAGGTGATGTTCACCAAATATGCGCAGGGCTTTATTATGATGCCCGGTGGCTGGGGTACTATGGACGAATTCTTTGAAGTGGCGACACTGATACAGACCCGCAAACTGACCCAGACCCCCATGATATGCATGGGCGCGGCCTACTGGCGCGGCCTGTTTGACTGGATGAAGGAAATAATGCAGGACGCGGAATGCAACATAAGCCCCGGCGACCTGGATATGATAAAAATATACGATACCGTAGATGAGGTAGTAGCCTACCTGACGGAATTTTACACCCACAATAAGTTACAGCCGAACTTCTAACCGAGGATATGACCAGATTGCTGATACCGAAAGAACTAGACCAGTATGCAGAGCGATATACCAGCCCGGAGTCAAAACCGCTGGCGGGCCTGAACCGGGAGACCCACATGAAAGTGCCGATGTCGCAAATGCTATCGGGGCATATACAGGGGGCGCTGCTGCAAATGATCAGCCATATGCTCCGTCCCGCCCAGGTGCTGGAAATAGGTACTTACACGGGATATTCGGCCATCTGCCTGGCGCAGGGCCTGCAAAAAGGCGGCCACCTGCATACAATTGACATAAATGAAGAGCTGGAAGACCTGTGTTTTCGTTATTTTTGCGAGGCGGGCCTGGAGCATAGCATCACCCAGCACATAGGCAAAGCCGCAGAAGTTATCCCTACGCTATCGGTAGCATTCGACCTGGTGTTTATAGACGCGGACAAACAGAACTATGGTCTGTATTACGACCTGGTGATAGACAAAGTGCCGTTGGGGGGTATTATCATAGCCGATAATGTGCTTTTTGAAGGCGAAGTGGTGCTGCCCGAAGAACAAAGGAGCAAAAATGGCCGTGCGATGCACGCCTTTAACGAAAAGATAATGAATGACCCCCGCGTGGAGCAGGTACTGCTGCCCCTGCGGGATGGTTTATTGATAATGCGGAAAATTGCATCTTAATAAAAAACGAATACATTATGCAAAAGTGGAAGATAGCCTGTGCGGGGATGATGATACTGGCCACCAGCGCTTATGCGCAGGGGGGAGGCTATAAAGAACGCGCAGCGGCCTACATAGAAAAGCACAAAATGTATGCTATGGCCGAGCAACAGCGCACGGGTGTGCCCGCAGCCATTACCCTGGGTCAGGGTATACTGGAGACCGAAGCCGGTAACAGCGAGCTGGCCACCGAAGCCAACAACCACTTTGGCATAAAGTGTAAGCTGAGCTGGAAAGGGGAGACCTTTGCCCATACCGACGATGCACCCAACGAATGCTTCCGGAAGTACCCGAGCACTTACGATTCTTATAAAGACCACTCTGACTTCCTGAAACAGCCGCGGTACAGCCCCCTGTTCCGCCTGCCGGTAACGGACTATGAAGGTTGGGCGAAGGGACTGAAGAAGTTTGGCTATGCTACCAATCCGCGCTATGCCCAGCAACTGATAAAAATAATAGAAGACAACCACCTGCAGGATTACACCTTTGCAGCGAACAATAAAGATATAATATACCCTACCGAGATAGTGCCGGAAGCAGACGCCCAGCCAGCCACGGGCCTGGCCTCAAAGCCGGAGCCAAAGAACACGCAGAAGCCGGTAGCCAGCACATCGAAACCAGGCGAGAAGAAACCTAACCTGAAAACCAAACCCGCCGAAGAGCCGGTAGTGGAAGAAAAAATGCAGACCATAACCGAGGCTGCTGAAGCTAAGGCCGCAACCGAAGCGCCGGAAGCACTGGCCGGGGAGCCGGGCAAGCTGGTGCGCATAAACGGGCTGCGTGCCATATATGCGCTGAAAGGCGAGGTGCTGCTGACCTATGCCATTAAAAACAACGTACGCTACGAGCGCCTGCTGGAAATAAATGAAGTGCCCGACGCCCCGCTGAAAGAGAACATGTATGTGCTGCTGGATAAGAAAAAGACGAGGGGCAGCAAGCCCAGCCGGACAGTAGGCCGTGGCGAGTCGCTGCTGCAGATAGCGCAGGCAGAGGGAATACAGATGCAGAGCCTGCGGGAGCTGAACAAACTGGATGAGGGTGAAGAGCCCATGCCCGGCGAGGTGCTGAGCCTGCAGCGCGTGGTGAGCAAAAAGCCGCAACTGGTGGCAAAGAATACCACCCTGCCCCCATCGGCAAAAAATACGCCGCCTGATGGACGCAAGCCTACCTACATAGAAAAGAAAGAACTGGAAAAGAACCGCCGTGAAGAAGAAGCGAAGCTGGCGGAGCAGAAAGCGCGCCAGGAAGAAGAGGCCCGTGCCGCCGCCGCTAAAGCAAGGGAAGAAGAAGAGCTGAAGGTGGCCGCGCTGAAAGCGGAAGAAGAACGCGCCGCCACGCAAAAGGCTGAAGCAGAGGCCGCGCTGAAAGCGGAAGAGGATGCGAAAGTGGCCGCACTGAAAGCGGAGGAAGAGGCGAAGGCCGCCGCCGCCCTGAAAGCGCAGCAGGAGGAGGAAGACCGAAAGATAGCGATACGCACGAAGGCGGAAAAAGAAGCGGAAGAAGCCCGGCTGAAGGCGGAAGAAGAACGCCAGGCCCGGCAGGCGAACCGCGTGGTGATAAAGGAAGAAGAAGCTACCGACGAATACTCACGCCTGAAATCGAAGCTGGACAAAGTAGTGTATGCCAGTGATGCCATAGACGCGCAGAAGGCAAGGGAAGCGGAGGAGAAAATGATAGCGGATAAAATAGCTGCTGAAGAAAAGAAGCTGGCCGATGAGAAGAAAGCTGCGGAGGC
This sequence comes from Flavipsychrobacter sp., assembly GCA_016786665.1. Taxonomy (GTDB): domain Bacteria; phylum Bacteroidota; class Bacteroidia; order Chitinophagales; family Chitinophagaceae; genus MKUN01. The sequence continues at coordinate 32,243 of JAEUVZ010000069.1, read as the reverse complement.
CAATAAATACTACATAGTGAAGAAAGGCGATACCGCTGCCAGCATAGCCAAGAAGAACAAGCTGACCATGCGCCAGCTAATGGAATGGAATAATATGGACTGGGCGGAAGTGACCCCCGGCCAGAAGCTGATGGTAAAGCAATAAATGATACACGACAAATGCAGGTTCACGATAAGGTATTCAGGCCTTTTATAGACGCGAAAACCATACAGGCCCGCGTGGCCGAGCTGGGCAAACAGATAGACAAGGATTATGAGGGCAAGCGCCCGCTCTTTATAGCCATACTGAACGGCTCTTTCGTTTTTGCTTCCGACCTGTTCCGGCACATAACGATTGACGCTGAAATATCATTCATAAAGCTGGCCTCTTATAAAGGAACGAGCTCTACCGGCAACGTGATCACCTCCATAGGTATGGAAGAAGCCGTTACCGGCCGGCACGTTGTATTGCTGGAGGATATAATAGACACGGGTAAAACCCTGCATGCGTTTCTTCCGGAAATAGTACACCGCCAGCCCGCATCGCTGAAAATAGCTACATTCCTGAGCAAGCCCGATGCGCTGCAGTACGAGGTGAAAGCTGACTACGTGGGCTTTGAAGTGCCCAATAAGTTTGTGCTGGGGTACGGGCTGGACTATGACGGCCTGGGCCGTAACATACCGGAGCTGTACGAGTTGGCAGAGTAAAGGGCTGCCTTAAAGGGCCTTAATAAAAAATATTATCTGGGAGCCGGTTTGCGTGGAGCAGGCCGGCTTCTTTGGCTTTGTTGAAGAGGGTTTCTATTGCCCTTCTTCCTTCTTCGCCCAGGTCGGTAGTGTACTCGTTTACGTAGAGGTTAATGTGTTGGCGCATTACCTCTTCTTCCATCTCCTGCGCGTTGGCGGTAACGAACGGTGGAAGTGCGGGGTAGTGTTGCCAGGCGTACTGCACGCTTTCTTTTATCACCCGGTCTATAGTTTGCAGTACCTCTTTATCCAGTTTTCTCCTGGCGGCTATACCACCCAGTGGTATAGCGGCGCCTACTGAATGCTCCCACCAGTCGCCCAGGTCTATGAGCTTCACAAGTCCCTTGGCCTGGTAGGTGAAGCGGCTTTCGTGTATCACCAGCCCGGCATCAAACAGCTCCCTGCTAACGGCGTCTTCAATAGCGCTGAATACGAGTTCTGTTTTGTTCTGCGCCTGCGGGAAAGCAAGCGACAGCAGCAGGTTGGCCGTAGTATTGCGGCCCGGGATGGCGATGGCTAAATCGCCGATATCAGTAAGGTTGAGTGGTTTGCCGGCAATGAGCAGAGGGCCCACGCCCTTTCCCAGTGCGCTCCCGCTATTGAGGAGGGCGTACTTGTCTACGGTATGGAGAAAGGCGTTGTAGCTCAGCTTGGTAATGTCCAGGCGGTCGTCTTCGGCCCAGAGGTTCAGGGTTTCTACATCTTCCATCACGTACTCAAACTCGAGCCCGTATGTATCTGTTTTGCCGTTCACCATGGCATCAAAGATGAACGTGTCATTCGGGCAAGGGCTGAATCCGAGGGTGAGTTTCATTTTAAAAATGTTCGTTCGTAAAGTGTAAAAGTTACTGAGCGCAAAGGTAAGCGATGAGCACCTTTACAGTGTTTCGATAAAATTTATCAGCCAGTTGTTGAGGTTGATAATGGCTTCCTTCATTTTCCAGCTTTCCCGGTCGCGCGGCGTTACATAGTTGGAAATAGCGCGCACCTGGGCGAAAGGTATGCCTTCCCGCAGGCATACGTAATGAAAGGCCAGGCCTTCCATGCTTTCAATATCGCACCGGAACTTTTCGTTCCGCGACCGGATGGTAAACTCGCTGCCCCCTGCGGTGTTAACCGTGAGGCCGCTCACGCGGCGGGCGGGCAGGTGGCTTTGCCAGGGTAGTGCAGGAGCCGGCAACCGGCCGTCTGCAAAGGGTGCTTCGTCCTTCCCCAGCAGGCCGAGGTGGAACACATCCAGGAAATGGTAGTGGTCTTCGGCCCCCAGATCTCCGTATTGCTCGCTCGCCACTGTCACCAGCTCGCCCAGGGCAATATCTTGGTGGTAGCTACCGGCAACACCCGCCTGTATGGCCAGTTGCGGCAGCGGGTTATCTATTTTCTTTATCAGGTGATAGGCGGCGGACATCATTCCCACACCGGTAATGCAGAGGTGAATGTGGTTGTCACCCCTGGTGTAAACCATGCCCGGTGAGGCTGTCCAGCCTTTTTGCAGATGTTGCAGCAGTGGTGTTATCTCCGCTTCGGTAGCGGCTGCCAGCAATAGTTTCATAGCTGCAAGTAAACACATTTTTGTTAAACCATAATGTAAGCCTAATTTTGCACGATAATTAAGTAAAATGGTTTATTTAACAAGGGTGGAGCATTTTAATGCGGCACACAAGCTATATAACGACAACTGGAGCGAGGCCGAGAACCTGGAAGTATTCGGGAAGTGCGCCAACGCCAACTGGCATGGGCACAACTACGAGCTGCACGTAACCATAAAAGGCGAACCTAATCCCCAGACAGGATTTATCTTTAATGCAAAGACGCTCAGCACCCTGATAAAGGATGTGATAGTAGAGCGTGTAGACCACCGTAACCTGAACCTGGATGTGGACTTTATGAAAGGTAAATTCACCAGCGCTGAGAACTTTGCGATGAGCATATGGAATGAGCTGAAGCCGCACATAGAGAAGGAAGGAGTGCAACTGCACAAACTGAAACTACAGGAGACACCGAATATCTACGTAGAGTATTACGGTTAAGTACATCATCACACATATACACACACCACCGAGCAATGGCTTACAGTAAGGAAGAGTTCTACAGCGAGGAAGCAACCAGCGCATTGATGACCCACTACCGGGGTATAATAGAAGGAGTGGGGGAAGACCCTACCCGCGAAGGACTGGAAAAGACGCCCGAGCGCATAGCTAAAGCGATGCAGTATATAACTGCGGGCTACCACATGGATGCGCACGCTATACTGAACTCGGCGAAGTTTCATGAGTCGTACAGCGAAATGGTGATAGTGAAAGATATAGAGCTGTACTCGCTTTGCGAGCACCATATGCTGCCCTTCTTTGGCAAGGCGCACATAGCGTACATACCCAATGGCTGCATCACCGGCCTGAGTAAGATTGCCCGCGTGGTGGACTGCTACGCGCGCCGCCTGCAGGTGCAGGAGCGCATGACCCACCAGATACTGGATGCCATACAGGAAACACTGAATCCGCTGGGGGTAGCCGTAGTGATAGAAGCCAAGCACTTGTGCATGATGATGCGCGGGGTATCGAAACAAAACAGTGTAACGACCACCTCGGCATTCAGCGGACAGTTTAAGGCGAACGAAACACGTTCCGAATTTCTGAAGCTGATAACAGCCGACCTGTACTAGTGTGCTTTGTAGTCGGCGAGCGCGGCTAATTCTGTAGCTACCCGGCTGTTCCACCGCGCCTGGTTCTCCCTGTTCTTGCTGTGGTCGGTTTCGCTGTCGTACTGGTCCTGGTAACCGGCGGCCTCCGTCATTAGCTTCTCGAACAAGGCATTCAGTTCGCTGGTTGTATTAGCGTTGTGCTTGTGTGTAGCGGTATAGCTGGCAAATGCTTTTCTTATCTTGCGGGCATACAGCTCCCCTATATCAAAATGTTGCTGCTCGTGCAGCAGCAGTGCCGCCGTCAGTTCCTTTTCCGCTTTTTTCCACGATTGATCCTTACGGAAGCAGGAGGTAACGGTAATAGTGATAGCGCCGGTATTGTTGTAGCTATACTTGTAGTTGATATAATACCGGGTGTAGGCCCAGTGTTCGGAAGTGTTATCGGGCCGGCCGGTGAAGTCGCTCCAGGCAATTTTCCGTCCTTCTTTCCACTCCAGGCAATCCTGCGCCCCGGCACTACCGGTGAAGAGAGCGAGTAACAGCAGGGCTAAGGCGAACTGTTTCATAAGTTCATTTTTTAATGTATAACGCTAAATAAGCCTCAATATTTTAATTTCGGTAGGAAGGGCGGAATATTTTCGGGCAAAAGAAATTTGAATTATCTTTGTGCTCCTGATTGTTCGGGAAGTAGCGCAGCCCGGTAGCGTACTTGGATGGGGTTCAAGTGGTCGCTGGTTCGAATCCAGTCTTCCCGACAACACAAAGGTTCAGCAGAAATGCTGGACCTTTTTTCTTGCCAACTCCCCCTCCCGCAGAAACTTAACACACCATATATATAAATTTCTCAATAAATTGTATATTGGCTTTAGAAGTATGTATAAAACATACTGCGCGGCCTTACATCTATGCAACTGCCATCCATTATAGATACGCTGGTATCGTTCGTATTCATCATTTTTATTTTCAGCGCTATCGCTTCGGCTACGCTGGAGTATTTTAACAAGCTGCGGAAGAAGCGGGGGAAATTTCTGCAAAGTTGCCTGAGCCAGAACCTGAAAGATGAGTTCATTAACCAGGTAGACTTTGCGCTGCTGGTATATGCGCATCCGCTGGTGGCCGGGCTGAAAGAAGACCGCAACGACCTGCCCTCTTATATATCGGCCGATGTGTTTGCCAACGCACTGATAGAAGTAGTGATACAATACAAGATAACCCACGAAGCCTACTTTGAGCAACAGGAGACCGACGAACTGACGCGGGCGGAACTTCCCGCCGTGGAGCGCAATCAAATGCTGGCCGAATACATAAAGGCGGCCGAATCGCTGAAGGAGAGCAGTATAAAATCGATGCTGCTGAGCTTTACCAATAATGCAGACCGCTACGAGGACCTGAAGAAAAATATCATCACCTGGTACGAGCACTACATGGACCGCATAGGCGGCTGGTATAAGAAGGATTCTTCTAAATGGCTCTGGCGCATCAGCCTGGGTATTGTGCTTCTCTTTAACGTAGACGCGGTGTACCTGCTGAAGACATTGAATAAAAACTCTGAAATACGCAGCATGGTGGCTAAGCGGGCGGTAGCCTTTGAGGGTGCCAACCGTGACTCCGTGCAGTGGAATGTGACACTGGCGGATATTAAAGAATTGCCCGTGGGTTATAAATTCACGGATACGGATGACAGCGGTTGGGGGCAGGTATGGGAACAATGGAAAGAGCAGAAAAAGGCCGATGGCGGCTGGCTGAAGCTGATACTCGGCTGGCTGGCGGCAGCTACGGCCATCTCCAGGGGCGCCCCGTTCTGGTTCGACCTGTTATCTAAAGTAGTGAACCTGCGCAGCGCGGGCAAAAAGCCGGAACAGAAGAAATAGCAAACACCTCACTATGGGAAAGTACCTTTTTAACGCACACTCCCACATCTTTGATTTTAAGTGTGTGCCCAATCACATGAGCGACAAGTGGTACCTGAAATGGATAGGTATCAATAAAATAGTAACCTCCAAGTTCAGCCGGGTGCTGGCCGGTAAGTATTCGGCCCTTGCCGGCGAGAACAAAATAAGCCGTGTGCTGAACTTTGTGGCTATAGGTATGAACTCTACGCAGGAGGAGATATTCAACATACTGCAAAAGAACTACGCCAACCTGGGAGACGCCCGCTTTGTGGTGCTGCCTATGGATATGGAATACATGGGCGGTGGCCCGATAGGGAAGCCTTACCGCCAGCAACTGTATGACCTGATGCGCCTGCGGGTGCAGTACCCCGATAAGATGATCCCCTTCCTGGGGATACACCCGGACCGGTTCAAAGACCGGAACGAGACCCTGCGCTTTGTGCAGGAGTACATAGGCAAAGGGAAGGCCTTTGCCGGTATTAAGTTATATCCCGCTACGGGGTACTACCCCGATGATGAGCGCCTGGCAGATATGTACGCCTTTGCCGAGGAGCATGGGCTGCCTATCACTACCCACTGCACGCATGGCCCCACCCACTACCTGGGCAAGCCACCGGCGCTGAACAAACGGAACATAGACAACCGAAAGTTCTTTCACCCGCTGTATTACAGGATGGATGGCGATACCATAGTGCCTAACGAGCTGTTCGTGCATAGCCGCAAACCGGGCGACTTCCAGGACAACTGGACCAACCCCTATATATTCCGCGAGACCGTGCTGAAGAAACACCCGCGGCTGAAGGTGAACTTCGCGCACTTTGGTGGCGCGGGCCGTATGGCGCAGTACCACAAGGACGGATGTACGGATACTAACAACTGGTACGGCATCATCCGGCGGATGCTGGAAGATGAAGTACACTACCCGAACGTGTATGCCGACATATCGTATACGCTCACCAAGAAAAGCGTGGCCGGCCTGCTGGCCGCTGATATAAATGACGAGCGTATCAACCGGCGCATACTTTTTGGGACCGACTACTACGTGGTATCGGTAGAGCAATATGAAGAAGCGATAAAGACCGGCTTTTTTGCGGAGCTGAATGATATCGTGATGCTGACGAAAATAGCGCACGACAACGTGAATACATTCCTTACCTCTTCGTTCTTTAAACCGGCATGATGAACACCAAGAACATAGCTGTATGCTGCGACGGCACCTGGAACAAGCCCGACTTCCTGGAAGGTACCAACGTGTGGAAAATATACAACTACATGGAAGGGGGCTATGGCAAGAAACTGGGCCAGGCCCGGCAGGTGAAATACTACGATACCGGAGTTGGCACCGGTAAGGGAATAAGCAGATTTGTAGGCGGAATCTCCGGCGCAGGCCTTATAGAGAACATTTTTGAGGCATACCGGTTTGTGTGCGCGCATTATGAACCAGGCGACCGCATCTTCATCTTTGGTTTCAGCAGGGGCGCTTATACAGCTCGTGCACTCAGTGGCGTGCTCAACAACATAGGCGTACTGACGGGTGACTACAAATGCACTAACCCGAACTACCTGAACCACAACCACACCTGCTTTGACTCGCAACTGGTGACGGAACGGAATGATACATACGACTTTAAACGCGTGTGCGCCCAATGCAAGAGCCTGTATGATGCCGTGCATGATATAAAGGAATCGTTCAAGAGCCATAAGCGGGAACTGTATAAGGAATTTAAAACCGCGCTGAAAACCAATACCGCCGCTGACGTGCTCGCGAAGAAGAACCCGCTTCGGGAAATGGTGAATGCCACGTATACTACCACGGCTCCCGGGGCTTTGTCTATCGAGTTCCTTGGGGTGTGGGATACCGTGTCGGCGCTGGGGATACCCTCCCTGGCGGATGTGATAAAAACACGGGCTACCATTATGGAGCGCATCCTGCGACGGGTGAGCCAGTTCCTGGTGAAATCGAGCCAGCGGCAATATGCGTTTATAGACAACAAACTATCCGCCAACGTGAAGCATGCCTACCATGCCATATCGGTAGATGAGCGGCGGGGTCTGTTTCCGCCCGTACTTTGGGACGAAGCCCCCAACGTGGTGCAGGAATGGTTTGCCGGAGTACACTCTAATGTAGGCGGAGGCTATTCAGACCACAGCCTCTCGGACATACCATTGATAAGCATGATAGAGCGCGCGAAGAAACTGGGCCTGGTGTTTGATACGAACTACAAGAATTTTACGCAGCCCAATTGCTTCGGGCTGGCGCGGAAGTCGCACCGGGAATCGTTTTACCGGTACCTGCCCGCCCGTCAGCGGAAGATACCTATGCCGCGCAATGTGCATCCTTCCGTGTATCGCAGAATGACGGGAGGCTTGCAATACGTGCCTACTAATGTATTCCGCGAAGAATAGGGACAATCGCCTGCATTCACGATAGCGCCATCAGAACTCATCTGCCACCTCAAAGGTCAGGCGCTCTTTAGTGACCGGATGTGTAAAGGTTATTTCCGCAGCGTGCAGGTGCAGGCGGTTGGCTGCGGTGCCGTATATGTCGTCGCCTACAATGGGTGCATTCAGCCCCAGGCGGTGCGCTGCGTGTACCCGTAGCTGGTGTGTGCGCCCCGTGAGCGGCCAGAAATGAACGCGGGTAGTATCGCCAGTGCTTTCTACCGCCTCCCAGCGCGTGATGCTTTCCTTGCCGGTATCAAAACATACTATCTGCACGGGCCGGTTAAAATAATCGGCGGCGAGGGGTAGCGATATTTCTCCTGATGTTTCCGCCAGGCGGCCAGCGAGCAGCGCCGTATACCGCTTGCTGATGGTGCGCTTCAGGAACTGGCGCTGGAGGAGCTTATATACATCGGACGATTTGGCCACCAGCAGCAGGCCGGATGTAGCCATATCCAGGCGGTGCGCCACGTAGGGCGCAGGGATACCGAAATGGTTTTTGAGCCGCGTGAAAACTGAATCGTCAATATTCACACCGGGAACAGAGCGAAGCCCGGAAGGCTTATTGACGAGCAGGAGATGGTTGTCTTCGTACACAATGGTTAGCTGCACATCTTCCCTTGCCGGTGCGAGGAAGGGATTTTCATCCAGTGGTATCCCTTCCAGCATATGCGCCAGTATGGGTTTGCACTTGCCGGTGCAGGCCGGGTAGAACTGCTTGTGCTTCCGTATCTCTGACTTTGGAGAAGCGCCCCACCAGAACTCCGCCATGGCCAAAGGTTTAAACCCGTGGGCAAAAGCGAACTGCAACAGCTTGGGCGTGGCGCATTCCCCGGCCGCGGAGGGAGGCTTACCGAATGCCGTGTCCTTAAAAATATCGTAGAGGCTTTTGCTTTCCCCGTCTTTGTTCAGGAAGGTGTATTGCTCAAAGAGCTGGTTTTGCAATGCTGCCGAGCGGTCCCGGCGCTCGTTGCGCAGTGCCTCTATTTGTGCCTCCAGCTGAGAGAGCTTTGTTTGTGTTTCCTCCAGGCGCGCTTTCCATTCCTCTTTCAGCAGCCGGAGGCGATGGCGGTCGTAGTGGCTGGCTTTGGAAAGTTCGGCTTCTATTGTGGCTGCCGATGCCGCGTCGGGGTTGTGCTGGTTTTCTTCGCGGCGTAGCCTGCGGGCCTCTTTGTTTTCTTTCAGTTCCAGCTTAAAGGCCGCCAGTTCCTCGGCCGACTGCGCAGAGAATTGTACAAAATCACTCTTTAGTTGCTGATATCCATCGCTGGATAGTATTTCTTCCAGACGGGTATTCACAGAACTGATTACTTCCTGCTCTTTAAGGAAGAAGCTATTCTCGGTGAGCATATCGAAGACCGGGGGCACAAACCGGGAATGGTCGTTGGTGCCCGCAAGCTTACCGGAAAAAGCGGAAAGGTAGCCTATGCGCCCGTTACCATCCTGTACCAGGAGTACGCCGAACATCTTGCCAATGGGCATCTCCCCCGCATCTGCGGTGAGTCCGAAATTATGGTCCAGGTGGGTTTGCGCCTCCAGGTATTGCTGAAGCGCTTCGGCGGCAACTTTGGTGAGCGGGTGCGGCTCGTAGTAAAAAGGGAATGTAAACCGTTCCGGCAGGGGGGTATTCTCCAGTACATCGTCGGGGAAGTATATTACCCTGCTATTATCATTGCTGCCCAAGAAACGCTATTATATTAGGTTGAAGTGCAAATTTAGGACTTCTGTGTGAAGTGTGGGATGACACATGCTTTTGCCGGAGCTTGAGTGAGCCTAAAGCCCGTTTTTCTATTATGATAAAAGCATGTACTTTTAAACATGCACTCCGGCGAGCAAAGGCCACAGTTTAGTAAACGCATCTTCTGGGATGTGGATTTTGATAACCTGGATTATCAGAAAAGGGCATCTTTTGTTATTGAACGGGTATTTGAGAGAGGTGATGTGCCCGATATCCGCGCTTGCCGAAGATACTACGGTGACGAGAAAATTGCCGAAGTTCTTACGAATGCGAAGTGGCTATCGCTGCATACCATTTACCTTGCCTGTGCAATACTGGACAATAACCTTACTGATTATAAATGCTACAATACAGGACAGTCGAACCCCGGACATTGGACCTACTAAGGTGTCTTATGAGCCTGCCGGAGCTAAAGGACTTCTACCTGGCCGGCGGCACTGCACTTTCTTTATATAAGGGGCATATTCATCTATTTTTTCTAATTTCTAATATGGTTTACTTTATTTCATCGCTTTGGTAAGTATGGGTAAGAAAGTTACATACCTATTTGGTGCTGGTGCAAGCGCGAACGCAATACCAGTCGTTGCAGATATGCATGAGCGAATGAAAGAAATGTCGATTTTTTTTAAAGATTTTATTAAAAGATCTACCGCTATCAGCGAAAGCAAGGAAGCAGGAAATTTATCAATTCTATTGCAAGAGTATGTGGTACAATTGAAACACATAAATGATGAGCTTCAATGGTTGATAAAAGAAGCAGGCGATTACTATTCAATTGATACGTTGGCTAAGAAGTTCTATCTAGCAGGCGATTCAACTGAATTGATAAGATTAAAGAAAATATTAATAATATATTTTTCCTTAGAGCAAATTCTCTTAGTTCCAAACGATGTAAAGTGCGAGCATAGTTTCAAGAAGAGTTATATAGACAAACGGTACAGCAATTTTATTGCAGGCATCACAAAAAAATCTTATCCTATCTCTGCCAGTAATATTCCTAGGACTGACAGTTTTGATTTCACACTTAATCCAAATATTTCGGTTTTGTCATGGAATTATGATATGCAGTTTGAGCTAACTATACAGTCCCTTTTGACGAGAACAATTATTAGTCATGTAAAAGAGAGTTTTCAGATTTTTCCCAATCAAAATTCAAAAGCTGAAGTCAACTTTATTGCAGTTAATAAGGAAAAATTTGCAATGGTGAAGCTAAACGGTGATGCGTGTTTCGATTATTCATCCCAACAAAACTATAGGCTAAAGCGTACAGTTTTTGATAATCGAAATTTAGATGATGGTAATGAAATGCGCCTAATACATTTTTTAGAAAACTATAATATTTGCAGCCTAAAAGGCAAGCATGATGTCAATTCAGACCCTTGTATGGCGTTTAACTTTGCATGGGAGTGTGACGATAATTTCCATGGGAAATATTCTGGCTATCGGAACAATCTGGCTCTTGCGGAAGAACTGGCTGAGCAGACAGAAGTGTTAGTGGTAATAGGATATTCCTTTCCTGTATTTAATAGAGAGATTGATAAGAGAATTTTTGATAAAATGGTTAATCTACAAAAGGTGTACGTTCAAGATGTAAAATCCTCTGCAATTGTTTCGACGATGAGAAATGCATTTCAGATTTTGCAGGAAAGAGAACAACTCGAAATTCTCAAGGCAAAACATACTACAAAATCTGAAGTGACGGAAATAGTTGAGTTTTCAAATGAATTCAAAGTTGAAATTGTACAGGTTGATAATACTAACCAATTTATTATTCCATACGAGTTAGCTTAATTACAGAACCCTTTGTTCCTGTAATGTGGTATAATACTAGTTATACCAACTCACTAATGTCGTAGAAAGATTCCTGCTCGTTCCCCACCTATACTAATTATTAGGCGCTCCGGCATTTATCCAGCACTCGAATTGTTTGTATTGCTCGTCGGTGAGGGAGCCACCCTGGGGCATGCTCTCTTCTACAAGTACACGCTGCCGGAGGGAGCCATTATCAAATTTTGCCTTTAAACCCGCGTAAGCAGTGAAGTCGCCATTGCCGGAGCCTGAATTGTGGCAGCCGGAAGCATTGCACCTGCTGGTGGCCAGCGAGGCGATGGTGCCTGAATAGGTAACTGTGTTGCAGTCGAACGTAGACGTAGCCGGCGGCTCGGTAGTATCTTTTTTGCACGACAGCGCGAAGAATGTGATGGCGGCGAAGATGATGGCTGATTTTCTCATATGCATAATTAGCTGTTTAGTGAAGATATGCAGGGGATTTGATGATATATACGAATAGTAACCGAAAATGGATGTTTGGCTGCCGAACGGGTAATACCGGGAGATGAGCGCCGGGAGTTGGCACGAATTTTCAATGCTATAGCTGAACAATTAAGATTATGCTTACAATGAAATGGACGGGCGCAGCCGCCCTGGCAGCTACACTGCTGCTGACCTCCTGCGGAATGGGAGGCAATGATTCCACCGGCAAAGACAGTGATTCCACATCAGTACCGGAGCGCAAAGTGCCGGACCGGGAGAAGGTGACCTATACTTTCGTTTCCGGAAAGGACAGCAGCCTGAAAGGATATGCCGGTGCGCAAATAGAGGCGTTGCAATTTGTAAATCGCTGCGATGAAGCCGCACTGCGCAAGAAAGATACGGTATTGGTCCCTTCCGTATTCACGGAAGTAATGCAGTACAGCCCGTTCCCTTTCCGGGTGAGTGGCTTGAACGAGGTGAAGAAAATCGTTTTCTTCTCATATCCCGCCCAGGTATTCGCCGCCTATGAGAACGGCTACCTGGTACACACCGGGCCCACCAATATGGGGCGCAAGGCCGACCCTACACCTACGGGACTGTACTTCTGTAACTGGAAGGCAGAAGAAACCACGAGCACCTTTAACGATGAATGGGAGCTGAAATGGAATTTTAATATTGAGAATAAACTAGGCGTGGGGTGGCACCAGTATGCCATGCCGGGATATCCCGCTTCACACTCGTGCCTGCGGATGCTGGAGGCAGATGCCCGCAAGATGTATGCCTGGGCCGATGAATGGGTGCTGGAAGGTACCGATAACGTGAAGGCCAACGGCACCCCGGTAATAGTATTCGGCAACTATCCCTTTGACGGAGAGAAACCCTGGATGGCACTGGTGGCCGACCCGAAAGCGCTGGACATAAGCGAAGAAGCGCTGATGCAGCAAGTGCAGCCACACCTGCAGAAGATACGGGATGAACAGGCGAAGCTGGGCCAATATAAATAACGGACTACTTACCCATTATACGTTTAAGAAGCCTTACCGGTAACGGGAGGCTTTCTTTTTTGATGCTGAGGTAGGGGGTGGGTACGGAGCCGAAGCTCAGGAAGAATTGCTCAATGGGTTCTATCATGGAGCCTTCAAAGTCGAAGACGGACGAGTGCTCCCTGGCCTGCAGCAGCGCTTTCCATATTACCAGCGCCATGGCGCCCCTGCCTTTGTAGTCGGGGTCGGTAGTGCCCAGGAAATGTATAGTGGTGCCGCGAAAGGTAAAGTAGATGCATCCCGCCACGGGCAGGCCATCAGCATCGCGCGCCACCATGGTATGGCACATCCCCTTCTGTGCGTAATGATGCGCCACGGAAGTGATGGCCGAGTAGTGGGCGGGCGTCATGTTCTTTATTTTTTCGTCCTTCGCTTTGCGGAAGATATGCACCACTTCTTCCACCTCGTGGCCGTAGGTGACTACTACGCCGTCCTTCTCCGACTTGCGAATATGGCCACGTGCTTTTTCGCTTATGTTAGCCCAGAGTTCTTCGGTCGTTTGCCGCAGGTCCACCTGGTTGGTGTAACGCGGCGATATGGAATACCCACTCCAGAAGAAGGGGAGGGGATAGTCGAAGGCGGGGGAAAAGTTGTAGTGAAAAAGACGCAGCTCGGGTGGCAGCGCGTTGATGATCGCTTTTACCCACTGGCGCTTTTGCTCAAAGGAGCGTGCGGTATTTGCCTCCGCCGGGCGAAACATGATTCCCCAGTACTGGGTAAAGATGGGCTGTGTACTGTACATAATACCGCCTTTTTTGCGCAGGATGATGGGCATTGCCGCATGTATCATGTCGGCGCCGCGTACTACCACTGCATACCACTCCGGTTCCAGCGCGGAAATGTAGTGGTGGCAGGAATAGATCATGCCCTGCGGGGAAGCCTGCACAAAGGCGTCCCATACATTCACATCAATATCGCGGTGGCTGAGTATTTCGGCTTGCATGCGTGTGGTGTAAAAGTATATAAATAACCCTTAAAATAAACCTGCCCGTGACATATACAATAGCGTGAATGCGTTAATTTTACTGGAGACAATCGCATGCATTGATGAAAAGACTTATTTACTTATTGCTGGCCGGCTGCCTCTCGCTGAGCGCTGCCGCCCAGCCATTGAGCAAGAGTACCAGGCTATCGCCCCTCACGCGTAAATACCTGGCGGAGTACAAGGCCCTTGCCGCGCAGCAGTTATTGCCGGAAGGCTACGTGTATCGCAAATCGGCCCAGGGAGAGGTGTACATCAGCGCACTGCTGAAGGTAGGCAACCCTGCCCTGGCGGAAGCGGGCCTGCGGAATATAGGCGCACACACCGGTACGCGTGCGGGCAGCATCTGGACCGTGCAACTGCCGGTGGACCGGGTAGGCCAACTGGCGCTGGTAAATGGCATAGACTATGTGCAGCTGGATGAAGCAGTCGTGTTTCCGCAACTGAACGCAGCGAGAACGAAAACAAGAGTAGACTCTGTGCATGGAGGCTATAACCTGCCGATGCCCTACACGGGGAAAGACGTAATAGTGGGCGTTATCGATTTTGGCTTTGATTATAATCATCCTACACTTTACGATACGCTGGGTACTACATACCGGCTCAGCCGCGTATGGGAACTGAATAGTAATGGTACGCCGCCCAGTGGCTATACCTATGGCCACGAAATAACGGATACCAACGCCATAAAAGCACAGGGCACCGATAATGCGGAGCAGAGCCATGGCTCATTTGTGTCGGGGATGGCGGCGGGCTCCGGGTATGGTGGGGATAATACTCACCGCAAATACCGGGGGATGGCCTTTGATGCAGAGATGGTATTTGTGGGCGTTCGACGCGACTCGATAGGGGGGCAGTGGATGTCGAGTGGTTTTTCTGACTTTATAGATGGCATCAACTATATTTTTACTTATGCACAGTCGGTAGGCAAGCCCGCGGTAGTAAATATCAGCTGGGGGTCGCAGTCGGGCCCGCACGACGGCAGTTCATTGTTCAACCAGGCCTGCGACGCCCTTACCGGCGCGGGGAAGCTGGTGGTACTGAGTGCCGGCAACGACGGGCAGGACCTGATACATCTGTCCAAAACATTCAGCACTACCGATACCGCTATCCATACGTTCCTCAGCTTTAACCCCACCCATTACAAACGTACCTGGGTGGATGTGTGGGGAGATACCGGCAAAACGTTCTGCGCGCGTGTGACGCTCTATAACAATAACATTGCCGGCAATACCACCGGCTATTTCTGCATAGACGACCAGGTGCATGATACTTTCCTGTTATCGAACAACGGGCTGGACACCTGCTTTGTGCAGTTCATTACCAGTTCCTCAGAGTTTAACAGCAAGCCGCGCACCATTGTGAATATTTTCAACAAGACGGGCGACGACGCGCAGGTAAGCGTGTCGGGCACGGATGGAGCGATAGACATGTGGAATGAATACTACTACTATGGCTTTCCGCAAGGATTCCAAAGCTGGTTCTCCGACAACGGGAATAATTGGGCTACTACGGGCAATACCATATCTACGGTGAGTGATATGGGCGCTTCAGAGTCGGTACTGCTGGTGGGCGCTTATTGCTCCAAGAACAGCTTTACCGACATAAACGGCAACAACATGTCGTACAACAACTATGTACCCAACAACGGACTGGTGCCTTTTTCCAGCAGGGGGCCATACGTGGATGGACGTATAAAGCCGGATATAACAGCGCCGGGGCTAACGGTAGGCACTTCGGTAACCTCATACGATACTTCGTTTACCGCAACAGGGTCTAACAGTGACCTGACCCTGAGCGAGTATACTGATATGAGCAACAATAAATACTACTATGCTGAGTTTATGGGTACGTCAGCCTCGGCCCCGGCGGCATCGGGCATACTGGCACTGCTGCTGCAGGTAGACCCAACCCTGACACCGCAGGCTATGAAGACCCTGCTGTTCAACACGGCGCTGAAAGATGTGTATACCGGCAACCTGCCACAGCAGGGGAACAATAACTGGGGGCGTGGAAAGATAAATGCGTATGGAGCGGTGAAAGCCCTGATACAGCAACTGGGTGTATATCAATATGCGGGTACCGGCCCGGATTGCATTCTGTACCCTAACCCGGGCGAGGGATTGTTTACGCTGGACTATACCGCCAGCAAAGCGGAAGAAGCCACGATAGAAGTGGTGAGCATAACGGGCAGCGTGATGTATGCCGACGTATGGAAAGTAGCGGCAGGGCTTAACCGGCGTACGCTGGACCTCTCCCGCCTGGCAAAAGGTAATTACGTGGTGAAGATAGCCAGCCGCGATGGCTCGGCCGTTATTAAGACCACTATAAAGTAACCGGTACCGCCGGGCATAAAAATAGGAACGGGAGCACCAGTGCTCCCGTTCCTATTTTTATGTACTGATTTCTAGATCTTCCAGTCATCTACGTTGCCTTCTTCCGCAGCGGTAACTACAGAGTCGGTAGTAGCGGTAATGCCGCCTTCTTCCTGGTCGTTGTCGTGGTTGTACGCATCAAAGTCGAAGTCAGGCATGAGGTCGGTTTTTACATAATTCACAGTTTCTGTCAGCGCATTCAGGAACTTGTTGAAGTCTTCTTTGTAGAGGAACATCTTGTGCCTGTCATAGCCATTGTCATCAAAACGCTTCTTACTTTCAGTGATAGTCACGAAATAATCGTTCCCACGTGTAGAGCGGACATCAAAGAAATAAGTCCTTCTCTTTCCTGCCTTTATGCGCTTGCTAAAAAGGCTCTCGTTATTACGGTTATCGCCAAAATTTTTGTTGTCGTACGCCACAATTCTTTGTTTTAGTGAATTATATAATGTTGACAAAATTAATTAAGTATGCGAGTTATCCAAATTTATGGAGCCTAAAGCGGGGATTTTATTTATGCCCCGGTATCCAATAAAGCGGTGCGTATATCCGTTATGTGAAGATTGCTTTGTGCACTATTAAAAATCTCCGTACCTGCTACTCCGCCTTATTAAAATAGCCGGGCTGGTATTACTGGCCTTCATCCTGCTTTTTGCCGGATGCGCCGGGCTTACGTGGCACATCGCCCACCGGCTGGATTGCGAGCGGTTCAACATTGACAATATAGAACTGCGTACGCGGATAAATATACCTGCACTTAGGGCGGACGGCAGTTGCTTTTATGATGCGGCGCGGCAGGTAAAAGCCAACATCTTTTACCTGGATAAAAGCCTGCCCATGGCAGACTACATAGCCGCTAACGGTTTTGATAAGCAGCAGCGTACTACAGCCGGCCATTTCCGGGGATATACCGCCTTTAACGAAGCGCTGAAGCCCATTGCCGAAACAGCGCTCTACCAGAAATGCGATTCAGCCACCGGCGAACGAAGCGGTAAGAAAGATGTGTGGCTATACGTGCTGGATACCGCGAGCCGTACCCTGTGGATGGAAGTTTGCCGTACAGAAACGAAGAGGTAAGCGCTGCAAAGCACGCCTGTAAAGGGTTTCGGAGGATGAGGAGCGAGCCTGGAAAATAATCGTCAAAAAATCTTCTATATTTCCAACCGAAGATATTTTTCTTATGTCTTTATTAACTTTTGCAGTACCGCACAGTGGGACAGATTAGTCCAATCATCCATCTTTTTATATTTTAATAAGACAGCAAAATAAATGCATCATACATAGGTAGTAATGCATTGTATTTTTTAAGCGGATGTTAAGGTGGAAAAAAAATTAACGTTTTGTATTGATATTTCTTGGATAATGATTACTTTAATGTTTTAATAATAACAAAAAGAGACCAATGACACCATTTAAATCTACTCTTTTAGCATTTCTTGTTTTCCTATTGCCGTGTTCTGTGAACGCGCAGATCATCAATTTCTGCCCTACAAACATTGACTTTGAACAAGGCAACTTTTTTAACTGGTTATGCTACACCGGCACCTGTTGCCCGATTGCAAACATGACGGCGACCGCGCCCGTTAACGGACGCCATGAAATCACCAATGGCCCTGGTGTAGACCAGTATGGTAACTTTCCCATAGTGGCGCCTGGTGGTAACCAGTACTCACTGAAGTTAGGTAACAACGTTACCGGCGCGCAGGCGGAACGTGTACGCTATTACGTACAGGTACCTTCGGGTCTTAATAACTACAGCCTGGTGTATCGCTATGCGGTGGTTTTCGAAAACCCAGGCCACAATGCGAATGATCAGCCGCGCTTTGAAGTGCGCGGTTATGACTCGGCTACCATGACGCCGATACCTTGCGCCACGTATACTTATATATCGTCTGGCCAGGGTAACACCGGCTTCACTCAATCGACGGTAAACGCCGGCGTATGGTATAAAGCCTGGACGACTGCCTCGCTCAACCTTTCGGGCTGGGGTGGTAACACCGTACTACTGGAATTCTCTTCCGGTGACTGCGCGCTCTCGGGCCACTTCGGTTATGGCTATGTGGATATGAACTGCGGTTTGTTCCAGGTGTCAGGTAACGCCTGCGGTTTATCTACCACTACCCTGTCAGCGCCTTATGGCTTCCAGACCTATACCTGGTACACCAGCGGCTATACCAGCACGGTAGGTAGCGGACAGATAATAACTATACCTACCCCTCCCGTAACAACTACTTACCACGTGGTGATACAACCACAAACCGGCTTCGGTTGCCCGGATACACTCACTACTACCGTGAATGTAACCGACATGGTGTTCGGTCCCGGTAACAGCGTGGATACTACAGTATGCCCCGGTGCGAATGTGCAGCTGCACGTGCAGGCTACCGGTACTACGGGCCCTTACACGTATTCCTGGTTCCCCACTACCGGCCTGAGCAACCCGAACAGTCCTAACCCGATTGCGATAGGAGTAAATAGCTCTATAACTTACTATGCATCTGCAACAGATACAAACGGATGTATTAAGCTGGATACTATTAATATTACCGTAAACAACTTTAATAATATACAGATGAATGTTACCAACATACCTTGCTTTGGCGGTACGGGTAGCATTACCGCTGTGCCGCAGGGCGGCCAGGGGCCCTATACTTATAGCTGGCAGCCAGGTGGCGCCAGTACCTCTACAATAAGCGGCCTGGCCCCGGGTACCTATACGGTGACTGTAACCGATAACATGGGTTGCGTACGCACACAAACGGCTACTGTAACACAGCCACCTAACATGAACCTGCAGATGACCGGAAGCAGCATCAACTGCTTTGGCCAGACGAACGGTAGTGTAAGCGTGGTAGTGACCGGCGGTACGCCTCCTTATGGCTACAACTGGCAGCCAGGTGGCGCCAATACTTCTACAGTGAACGGCCTCACCGGTGGTACTTATACCCTTACCGTAACTGATGCCAACAACTGCCAGCGCGTAGGAACCGTAACAGTAACCTCTCCGCCGCAACTGACCGCCTCTATGACCAACATACAGCACATCAACTGTTTTGGCCAGAATACCGGTTGTGCTACTGTGGCTGTTGCCGGTGGTACCCCTCCGTATACTTACTTCTGGAGCTCTACGCCACCACAATACACAGCAACCGCCTGTAACCTGTATGCCGGTAACTATACCTGCCAGGTAACGGACGCTAACGGCTGTACAGCAACTGCAACGGTTTCTATTACACAACCTGCCCAACTGACCGCCGCAATCACCAACCAGATAAATACTACCTGTAGCGGCTCTAACGGCTCTGCTACTGTAACGGCTAACGGCGGTACCTCTCCCTATACCTACCTTTGGAGCAATGGCCAGACAACGGCCCAGGCTACCGGCCTGGCACCGGGACTGTACACGGTAACCGTAACCGATAATAAAGGATGTACCACAACCACACAAGTGCAGATTGCTTCATCGTCGCAGATGAACCTGGCGATGAGTTCCGTAAATGCAGGTTGTAACGGCCAGTCGAACGGTAGCGCTAGTGTAGTGGTATCAGGCGGTACTCCGCCATATGGCTATGTATGGTCGCCTTCAGGTGGTACAGGTTCTACCACTACTCCTATTACCGCAGGTAACTATATAGTAACAGTAACTGATGCACAGGGATGTGTAGCCTTTGGTAACGTAACCGTAGGGCAACCACCTGCTGTTAACGCCGCTATCTCCAACATAGCCCATGTAAACTGTAATGGCCTCTTCACCGGTTCTGCAATGGGGTCTGGAACGAGCGGAACACCGCCGTATAGCTACCAATGGAGCAACGGACAAAATACCGCTATGGCTACCAGCCTTGCCGCAGGTACCTATACATTAACCGTTACCGACGCACAAGGTTGCTTTGATACCGCACAGGTAACTATTAACCAACCTCCACCGGTAACGGCAACTATTACCGCTTCGGCAAACGCTACCTGTTCTCAGAACAATGGTACCGTAACTGTAACTCCCGGCGGTGGCGTACCTCCGTACACCTTCCTGTGGAGCAATGCACAAACTACCGCAACTATCAGCGGCCTGGCACCCGGTAGCTACACCTGCACGGTGAAAGATGCCAACAACTGCCCGGCCAGCGTAACTATTAATATACAGGGTACTACATCGCTGACAGTGGATGCTGTGAAAGGCGACGTAAGCTGCTTCGGCCTGCAAGATGGCTGGGCTGCGGTAGACGTGCCTGTAGGTGTGCAACCATTCACCTTTAGCTGGACCGGTACGACCTCTACTACTGACTCTGCCACAGGATTGGCAGCCGGCCAGTACGTTGTGAACGTAACCGATGCTACCGGTTGCCCTGGTACCGTTACTATTAATATTACACAGCCTACCTCTCCGCTGGCTGCGGCTATCAACAACCCTGCTGACGCCAAGTGCTTCGGCAGCGCTGATGGCTCTGCTATGGCAACCGCAGCAGGCGGAACGGCTCCATATACTTACCTGTGGAACCCGATTGGCTCTAACGTACAGAACCCCACTAACCTGAGCGCCGGAACATACCAGATGATTGTAACAGATGATCATGGTTGCATGGATTCAGCGGATGTGATCATCAACGAACCTACCGACATCGTGTTTAGCGCGCAAGCTACCGGCAGCAGCTGTGAAGGCATGAACCAAGGTACAGCCGAAGCTACGGTAAGCGGTGGTACTACTCCATACACAGTGGCATGGGGCACCACGCCGCCTCAAACCGGCCTGAACGCCACTGGCCTGAACCCGGGTAACTACACAGTGCTGGTAACAGATGGCAATGGTTGCCAGAAGTCGACCACGGTAACAGTAGGCGGTTTCCCGTCACCAACGGTGGATGCCGGTGCGGATAAGTTCTACTGTTTCGGACTGGATGGTGTGCAACTGAACGCCAGCGGCGCACAAAGCTACCAATGGACTCCGGGTGCAGGACTGAGCGATCCTACTATCGCTAATCCTGTAGCTACGCCAAACGCTACTACTACTTATCTGGTAACCGGTACCGATCCGAACGGATGCCAGGGTACCGACCAGGTAACGGTAACTGTATATCGCGAGCAGGTAACGGCAGTAGGACAGGATAAGGATATATGTGTGGGCGACATAGCCCAGCTGACGGCCACAGGTGGTGAGTCTTATATATGGACACCCGGTGAAAGCCTGAACAATAGCAGTATCTACAATCCGGTGGCTACGCCAACCGCTACTACCCAATACCAGGTAATCGTGGTTCAGAATCCATGTTTCTCTGATACACTGATACAGGAAGTGCGCGTACACCAGCGCCCGACTGTAAACCTGGGACCAGACAGGAAAGAGCTTTCCGGTTCTACTATCATCATCACCGCAGATACCGCGAATGCTGATAACATTACCTGGGCTCCGCCAACCAACCTGAGCTGCTATGATTGCGACGCTCCTACTGTATCTGTAGAGCTGACAGCAAGCTATGTAGTAACAGTATCTAACCCGGGTTGCTCGGCCACTGACGATATCAACATTAATGTAACCTGTGAGAAGAATGACCTGTTCATCGCCAATACATTCACACCGAATGGTGACGGTAACAACGATTACTTCTACCCGCAAACACCGGGTATTAACAAGATGCAGTCGATGATGGTATTCAACCGCTGGGGTGAGAAGGTATTTGAAGCGTTCAACTTCCCTGCAAACAATCCGAGCTTTGGTTGGGATGGTTCGTACAAAGGAAAGCCGTTGACTCCGGATACTTATGTATACATAATGGAGTACATCTGCGGCGACGGTACTAAGATCAGCCTGAAAGGCGATATCTCTATCGTTCGCTAGTAAATACTCTTACAGAGATAATACATCCCCCCGGCCAACCGGGGGGATTTTTTTATGTTGGCCGCTCCGTCGTTTGACTGTTGCGTAACAGGAGAAATAGTGTTTATTTTATATGATTCAGTTTAATCCTGTTTTTCAACTAATAATATGGAGCAGCAAACACCAGCAGAAATGAAAAAGGTAATAGCCAGCTTGCAGGAAGAGCTCGGCAAGCGGGATGCTTATTTCCAGAAGCATACCAATGCGGACAGCAAGGCGAAATTCGTCTCGGCTATATCCTGGGGGTTGCTGAAAGTGGCGGCGAGCATATTCCTTTTTTACACGGCGTATATGGTGTATAAGGGCCGGCCGCTGGCGGAAATATTTACTAATAACTAAAACATACCCGATGCACGCACAGACATCGCCCACAGAGCGTAATGAAAACATTTCCTTGGTAGAAAAGCTGGGGGGCCGTAACCCGGAAGCCTGGGTGCCGGAGACTACGGCGATATTCATCGTTCACGGTATTGGCAACCAGAAGCCGCTGGAAACGATAGATGAATTCAGCCGTACGCTGGTGCATACTTACAAGAAGTACCTGGGGTATGACAACATAACCGTAGAGCATAAGCTAAAGCCTAAAAGCGCCGACAGCGGCTCGCGGGAGTGGTATGATAACTTTCTGCGTATACGCATGAAGGGCAGCGAACATTATATAGATCTGTATGAATATTACTGGGCGCACCATACCGAAGGTATGGCAGACTGGGAGGACATTAACCAGTGGCTATCGGGTGTGACGAAGGGCGCTGAGAAATTTTATAAGAAGAACAGCAAACTGTCAGTAACGTTTGAGACCAACGGGCCACTGGTATCTAAGTGGAAGTATAAATTCTTTATCGGCTTTGTGAGCAGGATATTCCTGTTCTGGCGGAGTATTCTCAGGGGGCTGAGCAGTTTGTTCAGCCGTGTTCCCCTGATAGGCGGCCTTCTATCCAATAACCTGAACAGCGTAACGGAGAGTACGGGAAGGACCCTGTCGAATATAGTGGGTGATATGGTAGCCTATACGGTAACGGATGCGAAGAATAAATACTACCCGGTACGGCGCGCCATACTGGACGGCGCTGTAAATGGCATAAAAGACCTGATGGAAGAAGGCGTGCTGGATGACAGCGGGGAGCCGGTAAAGGGCGGTGCGCGTACCTACCCGAGAATTATTGTTGGCGGACACTCGCTGGGCAGCGTGGTGTCGTTTGATGCGATTAACCGGATAAACCTGATGGTGAATAGCTGCCTGCTGAAGACATATGACGGGGCGGGTTTCTGCAAGGTGGTATGCGACGAGAATGCTAAAGGAAAAACTGTGTGCGACCAGATGAAGGGATATTTTACGTTTGGTTCTCCGCTGGATAAGGTTGCGTTCTTCCTGCGGGAGAATATTCCTGATACACAGTATGTGCGGCAGCAGCTACTGAACCATATGATGAACTTTAAGCAACGCAATTGGTCGCTGAGCCTGCAGGAGGAGTATGGCTACTTTGAAATAGAGAATAAAGATGCCAAGCGCCTGCTGGATGATATGAAATGGACGAACTACTACGACCAGCACGACTATGTAAGCGGCGACCTGGACTTTTACGCTCCGCTAACGAATGTGAACTGCAACTTTAAAGGGAACATCTTCTCCTTCACCCACAGCGACTACTGGGACCATGAAGATTTTTACAAGGATATTATCCTGACGCATTTGAGCTAAGGTACACCTCACATACGGAAACGGACTCCGGCAGTTACGGGGCAGGTGTATATCGTGATTGGAACGGTGACACGGTTCCAGTACTGATACCTGCGCGGAGATACTTCCATGTTTACACCCAGGTGGTCGCTGAGTTGCCATACATAGCCCGCCTGGAGGCCAACGATAGTTCCATCGGCGTTATCTTTGTAATGGAGTGGCTTGCCATAGTGATCTAAAGAGGGCATGGATAAGTTAGCCGTAATGTAGCCCAATGTAAGCCCCGCGTATAAATACCGGCTGTTGCCGCCCAATTTACGGTTGCCAATGGCCCGGAAGGCTACAGTTGGCCTGTTGAAGTCAATCACATAATTCAAATAGTTCTCCATAGTGGGCAGTGAAATGGCATCAATGACGATACCGGTTTGCCATTTTCCCAGGTTTAGCATAGTTGAAACTCCGGCAGTATAGCCAATAGGGAACTTGTATTCCATGCCCAAAGGAACGGTCCAGCTTTCGGGGCCGTGAATGGTGGGGCCGGCGTGCAGGCCTATATCCAGCTTTTGGGCGTAGAGGGCAAAAGGAAAAAGCGTTAATAGTGAGAGTAGTATTTTTTTCATGTACGATGGTTGTGGAGGAGGTCTATAAATTTTACATGATATTGCTGAGGTATATATGATGCTATACAACGGGAATTTTGGAAGTATAGTATATCGCGGGATAAAGCAATAAAAGCAAAAAGCGGAAGAAAAATCTTCCGCTTTTTAAGTGGTGTGGGCCGGGATCGAACCGGCGACACAAGGATTTTCAGTCCTTTGCTCTACCGACTGAGCTACCGCACCATCTCCCGCAATTGGGATTGCAAAAATAGGATTTTACCTTAATTCTCCAAAACTTACTTAT
The DNA here is from genome assembly GCA_016786665.1 of Flavipsychrobacter sp. Lineage (GTDB taxonomy): Bacteria > Bacteroidota > Bacteroidia > Chitinophagales > Chitinophagaceae > MKUN01. The sequence continues at coordinate 7,698 of JAEUVZ010000069.1, read as the reverse complement.
AGCTTTATTCTTTTAATATTTTGGCGGTGAAAACAGCTCCTTTTGTGTCAGTAAGCAGCAAGTGGTACATGCCGGCCGGTAATTCAGTTATGGAAATGGTGCCTTTTTCCATTTTCCCCTGTTTGGCCACTTGGCCGGTAACGTTCAGCAGGCGGTAGCTCAGGCCGGTGGTGGTGGCGTTGTGCAGGCTTACCGTTACTTCCTGCCGGGCAGGGTTGGGGTAAACGCGCAGCGCGTTGTTCTTTACCGCAACCGGCACACCTGCCGGCACAAAGCTGGAATCGTACAATTCCACAATGCGGTCTATTTTGTTCCCGTTTCCGCTGGCCGGCGACATGCTGGTGGACAGGAAAATGCTTCCATTGGGCGAAATACATATGTCGCGGATGCGGCCGATATGTAAAGTGTCTATGCGTATGGCTGCTATTATGGAGTCGTGCGTGCCGTTGAGCTTCATAATGTACATACTGGTATCTTTCAGTGTACACATAATGAGCGCGTTCTGCCACTGTGGGAACATGGGATGGTCGTAGTAGTCTAGCCCGGCTGGGGCGATGGTGGGGGTCCAGGTATATATAGGTTCGGCCACGTTGGAGTCGTTGCAGAAGGTTAGTTCGCTGCCATCGCAGTAGCCTTCCACATTGGGCCAGCCGTAGTTGCGCCCTCCTTCTATAATATTTATTTCATCGTCGTTGCTATCGCCGTGCATAGAGGTATAGAGCCTGCCGTTGGCGTATACCATGCCCTGGCTGTTACGGTCGCCCCAGCTCCAGGCGGGGTTGCCCGGTATGGGGTTGTCGTTGGGGATGGAGCCATCCAGGTTTATCCGCAGTACTTTCCCATTCAGCGAGGACAGGGTTTGTGCCGTGGCGGTATTGCCGGCATCGCCTGTGGTGATGAACAGTTTGTCGTTCACTATCAGCAGCCGGCATCCATTGTGGAAGTTAGCGCCTGTAATATTGTCCAGCAATGTAAGCGGGCTGCCCAGCGTGTCTCCCTGGTAGAAGTAGGTATAGCGCACTATGCGTTCTTTGTAGCCGCCCTGGTTATATTGGTAGGCGGCATATACGTAGGGGGTATCGGGGAAGGAAGGGTGCAGGGCCAGGCCCAGCATGCCACCTTCACTCTGTATCACATTGTTGGTCTCGTGGTAAAGGGTGTCGGTGTGTCCCGAAACCGCGTCCAGGCGGCAGATAAATCCATTTTTCTGCGTGAACCAGATACTATCGCCGGGGCCGTAGATGATTTCCCAGGGGATAAAGAGGTTACTTTTTACCGTCCGGACGGTGAAATTCTGTGATTGGGCGCTGAATGTGATGGCCGCCAGCAGCAACAGCAGGTAAATACGCTTCATATCTATCGTTTTTTATAACACGGCAATAAAATTACGCCAATAAACGGGTTTAGAGCGCGGCGGATTGTTATTTGTGTGGTGCGTGGTTACCTTTACCGCATGGAAACAGGCCAGTGGGGAAATGAATTGCTGCGCCAGGTAATGGCAACAAGCGTGTGGGAATGGATAGCTGTCGGCGCCGGAGTGCTGCAGGTATTACTGGCCCGCGCCAACAATGTATGGCTCTACCCTGCCGGGATAGTAAGCACCCTGCTGTATGTGTACCTGATGCTGGATGCCAAACTGTATGCGGAGTCGGCGCTGAATGCGTACTACCTGGTAATGAGTATCTATGGCTGGGCGCACTGGCTGAGCCGGAAAGGCTCCGTGGCGTTGCCCATCACCAGGTGGACCCCCAGGGAGCAAAGCATTTCGGCCGCGGTGGTGGTGCTGGGCTGGGCGTTGCTGTACACCGTATTGGCCTGTTACACCGACTCTACCGTGCCTGCCTGGGATGCGCTGGTTTCCGCAACAGCCTGGGCGGGGATGTGGCTGCTGGCAAGGCGCAAACTGGAGAACTGGATACTGCTCAATATATCGAACGCGCTAGCCATTCCACTACTGGTAACCAAAGGATTGTGGCTGACCGCAGGGCTCACCTTATTCTTATTTATTGTCGCTATATTCGGATATATAGAATGGAGAAAATTATACAAAAAGCAGCAACGGCAGCGCGATGCTTCGTGGTCGTGGCAATAGTAGTTCTGCTGTGTGGCAGGGCGTCCGCACAGCCGGCCGATATACGCTGGCTGCGCTCGCTGCATCGTCCCGGGGGCTCGGCAACCATGGAAGCATTTTCTTATACCAGCTACGGGGTGGCTCTTGCCGCGCCGGCGGCACAGCTACTATATGGCTATGCCTGGAACGACAGCACGCACAAACGCCTGGGCCTGCAGACCCTGGCCAGCCTGGTGGTGACGACGGGCATTACCTATGCCATAAAATATGCGGCTGACCGCCCGCGGCCCTATGAGACCTATGCCGATATAATACCTTACCGAAAAGAGAGCGGGCACAGCCTGCCCTCCGGGCACACGTCCATAGCATTTAGTACGGCTGCGACCCTTAGCCTGCAATATAAAAAGTGGTATGTGGCGGTACCCGCATGCCTCTACGCCGGTGGTATAGGCTATAGCCGGCTGTATTCAGGAGACCACTACCCGAGCGACGTGCTGCTGGGCGCAGCGGTGGGGGCGGGCAGCGCCTGGCTCTGCCACCTGGGCAATAAGTGGCTGCACAAAAGAAAAAGAAAGCTGCGGTGACCCTGAAGAAGATAGTAGTGATAGGGCCGGAGTCGACCGGGAAGAGTACCCTGAGCCGGCAACTTGCGGATGCATTAGGCACGCAGTGGGTGCCCGAGTATGCGCGGGAGTACCTGGAGCAGCTGGCAAGGCCCTACGAGGAAGCGGACCTGCTGCAGATAGCAAAGGGACAGCTGCGCAGCGAGGATGAACAGGCGATGAAAGCAGGAACATTACTGGTGTGCGATACCGACCTGCAGGTGGTGCGCGTATGGAGCGAGCACCGGTATGACCGCTGTCATAAATGGATACTGGAAGCTATAGCCCGGCGGCGATACGACCTCTACCTGCTCACCAATATAGATGTGGCCTGGGAAGAAGACCCCTTGCGCGAGCACCGGGAGCATAGCCAGCGGCATTATTTTTACAACATATACCGCGATATAGTACAGCAGAGCGGGCTGCCCTGGGCCGACATAAGCGGCGGGCAGAAAGAGCGCCTGGAACGGGCCCTGGAAGCCATACGAAATAATACATAGAACGATATGCTACTCAATATTCATCCGGACAATCCGCAGCAGCGAAATATTCAGACCGTAATAGACTGCCTGAAGAGTGGGGGAGTGATCATCTACCCCACCGATACCATTTACGGGCTGGGTTGCGACATCTACAATACCGCTGCGATAGAACGCATTTGCCGGATAAAGAATATAGACCCCAAAAAGGCGCAGTTCTCGTTCGTTTGCTCCGACCTCAGCCATATCAGCGATTTCACCAAGAGCGTAGACACCCCGATATTCCGCTTGCTAAAGGCGGCACTCCCCGGCGCCTACACGTTTATCTTCAACGCCAGCAAGCAGGTGCCCAAAATGCTGAAAACAAAAAAAGACACCGTAGGCATACGGGTGCCGGGCCATAAGATATCCCAGGAAATAGTGCGCCAACTGGGACATCCCATCATGAGCGTGTCGCTGCCCATGGATGACGATATAGAGTATTATACCGACCCCGAACTGATGCACGACCGCTTTGGCAGCGTGGTGGATATAGTAATAGACAGCGGCATAGGCGAAGTGGTGCCATCTACCGTAATAGACTGCACCGCAGGCTACCCCGAACTGGTACGCGAGGGGGCGGGCGACATAAGTATAATTGGCTAAATACCCTTTTCTTTGTGCTTATGTACACGGCACAAGACGAAAAGCGCCTTTATGAACAGGCAAAATCGCTGATAGCAAGCACCCCCGAGAACATAGAAGATGCAGTGGCACAACTGCGGGAAGTCATCAACTTCTCCGACTGGAAATATTATGTGCAGAGCGAGCCGCTGCTGAGCGACTACGAGTATGATACCCTATTTAAAAAGCTGAAGAGCCTGGAAGAACAGTATCCGGAGCAGGTAACCGAAGACTCACCCACGCAGCGGGTAGCTATGGGGCTGAGCGAGAAGTTTCCGCCGGTAGCGCACCTGGTGCCGATGCTGAGCCTGGACAATACGTACAATGCCGAAGACCTTATGGATTTTGACCGCAAGTGTAAAGAACTGGCGGGAACGGATAAAATAGAATACTGCGTAGAGCCGAAATATGACGGGGCCAGCATATCGCTGGTGTACGAGAACGGCAGGATGACCCGGGGCGCCACCCGGGGCGATGGTGTGATGGGTGAAGAGATAACGGCCAACATTCGGCAGATAAAATCAATACCGCTCTCGGCCAACTTTCAGAAGGACCAGGTGGGGCAGGTAGAAATAAGGGGCGAAGTGGTGATACACAAAAACGTATTTGCCGCATACAACGAGCAGCGCATTGCCGAAGGGCTTTCGCCGCTGGCCAACCCACGCAATGCGGCTTCCGGCACGCTGCGCATACTGGACCCGAAGGAAGTAGCCAAACGGAAGCTATCCGCCATCCTTTACCACATCAGTTATTATACCACGGCCGACAACCAGCGCCCGGCTACCCTTACCACGCACTACGACTCAATACAATACCTGTATAGCCTGGGGTTTCCCACGCCGGCGAAAGAGATGCGCAAGTTTGATAACATAGAAGGGGTGATACAATTCTGCGACGACTTTGAAGTGAGGCGCGATGACCTGCCCTTTGAAGTGGATGGGCTGGTGATAAAGGTGAACGATTTTGACATGCAGGATAAGATGGGTATGACCACCCATCACCCGCGCTGGGCGGTGGCCTACAAGTTCAAGGCACGGCAGGCGACCAGCAAGCTGCTGGACGTGGAGTTCCAGGTGGGACGAACGGGTGCGGTGACACCGGTTGCCAAGATAGAGCCGGTGCCTATTGGCGGGGTAACAGTACGGTCAATATCGCTCTTTAACGAAGATGTGATACGGGAGAAAGACTTGCGTATAGGTGATACCGTAGTGGTGGAGCGGGCCGGCGACGTGATTCCCTACATAGTGAAATCGCTTGCTGAACTGCGCACCGGGGAAGAAAGGCCAATCGCATTTCCGCACAGTTGCCCGGCATGCCGGGAAGCGCTGGAAAAGAACGAGGAGGAAGCCGCGTGGCGCTGCGTAAATATCAACTGCCCGGTACAGGTGGCAGAGCGCATCATTCACTACACCAGCAAAGATGCCATGGACATACGTGGCCTGGGTGGTGCCAACGTGATAAAATTCTTCGAGCTGGGACTACTGAAGGACATCCCCGGCCTATATCATATTGACTGGGAAGCAGTGAGCAAGCTGGGTGGTTTTGGCGATAAATCCATCACCAACCTGAAGCAGGCCATAGAGCACTCCAAGAAGCAGCCGCTGAGCCGGCTGATATATGGCCTGGGTATCCGCTTTGTAGGCGAAACCACAGCTAAAACGCTGGCCAACGCTGTAACCCACATTCGCGATTTCTACGACTGGGATGTAGAAAAGCTCAGCACGCTGGAGGATATTGGCCCTAAGGTGGCTTCATCGGTAGCGCAGTTTTTTCACAACGAGGAGAACCGGCACATGCTGGATATGCTGGAAAAAGAAGGGCTGAACCTGGTGAACCAGCATAAAGGCGGCGAGCAAGCAACCGGCGAACTGGCGGGAAAGACATTCCTCTTTACCGGTACGCTGACAAAGATGAAGCGCTCTGAAGCGGAAGCCATGGCGGAAGCAAAAGGCGGCAGTATACTAAGCGGGGTAAGCAGCAAGCTGAACTACCTTGTAGTGGGCGAAGACGCCGGATCTAAACTGGAGAAAGCCAAAAAGCTGGGAACGGTGAGCATATTAACTGAGGATGAATTCCTTAACTTAGTGAATGCATAACTGACGCACACATGAGAAATCTTATTGTCGCCGTGATGGCAGTATTTTTTGTTGCCTCCTGCGGTTCCACAGCCAACGAAGAAAAGCCAACTGCCCAATACCAGGAAAAGAAGAGTTCACTGGAAGAGACGGAACGCAACAACCCGCTCCAATTTCTGAAAATGAGTAACAACAGCGACCGAAGCAACCTGGTGAACAAAGTGGTGATAGAAGGAACCATCAGCAACAGCGCCACCCTGGTCTCTTACAAGGAGATAGAAGTAGGTATTGTGTTTAAAGATAAGGAAGGAGACGTGCTGGAGAAGGACCGGAAGACGCTGAACCTTACTATTGGCCCCAAGAGTTCGCAGTCGGTAAAAGTGAAGGTAAAGAAGCCGAAAGGAACCACGTCGGTTGTATTTGACATAGTTGGGGCGGTGGCGGATAAGTGAGGTGAACATGTCCGATAAGTTCGTTAATAAGCGCTCCTCAACGGAGATTGGGCAAGCGTTACCTCCAATACATGACTTCCATGATGATAGGAAGAATGAAAATCGCGATAAGTTGAATCTCGCAGAGCACTATGATTTTATTAAGGAGAAGTACGGAGACATTCTAAAGCGGCTTGCAGAATAATAACCCAGAAATACCAGCTAGTTCTCTCCCTACTAATACATTCAAGTATATTTTATTTATTGAGTTTTGGATAATAGGAAAGGGGCTTCGCTTTATGTAACTTTGCCCACGTTTTTTAATAGCTAGAATGTCTGAAATCAAACCTTTACTCAGGTTAAGTGGCCTGGAGCCCCTTGTAGTACGCCCGGAGACCAACTTCGTGAATGTAGGAGAGCGCACCAATGTAACCGGCTCCAAGAAGTTCGCGCGCCTGATACGTGAAAATTTATATGAAGAAGCCCTTTCCGTAGCCCGCCAGCAGGTGGAAAACGGGGCGCAGGTGCTGGACATAAACATGGACGATGCCCTGCTGGACGGGGAACTGGCTATGACCACCTATGTGAACCTGCTGCAAAGCGAGCCTGATATAGCCCGTATCCCCATCATGCTCGATTCCTCTAAGTTTTCTATCATCGCCGCGGGGCTGAAGTGTGTGCAGGGTAAGTGTATCGTTAACTCCATATCGTTGAAGGAAGGGGAGGAGAAATTTATAGAGCAGGCGGAAGTATGCCGCAGCTTTGGCGCGTCGGTGATTGTAATGGCATTTGATGAGGCGGGGCAGGCAGATACCTTGGAACGCAGGGTATCCATCTGCGAAAGGGCCTATAAGATACTTACACAGCAGGTAGGCTTCCCCCCTGAGGATATCATCTTTGACCTCAACATTTTTGCCATAGCCACCGGTATAGAAGAGCACAATAACTATGCGGTAGACTTTATAGAAGCAACCCGCATTATAAAGCAGCGTATGCCACTGACGAAAGTGAGCGGGGGCGTGAGCAATATATCGTTCTCGTTTCGCGGCAATGACGTGGTGCGCGAGGCGATGCACAGTGTGTTTCTGTACTACGCCATACAGGCAGGCATGGATATGGGCATAGTAAATGCCGGCCAGCTGGTGGTGTATGACGAGATAGAGCCCCAGCTTCGCGAACTGTGCGAAGACGTAGTGCTGAACAAGCGCCCGGATGCTACCGACAGGTTGCTGGCCTTTGCCGATACGGTGAAAGCGAAGGGAAAGGAAGTAAAGAAAGACGAAGCATGGAGAAGCGCACCGGTGCAGGAGCGACTGAAACACGCACTGGTAAATGGTATTACCGACTATATAGATGAAGATACCGAAGAGGCCCGGC
>JAEUVZ010000015.1 GCA_016786665.1 Flavipsychrobacter sp. | reverse complement strand
AACAGCTCAGCAAATACCTGACCCTGGAGGTGATAGGTGTGTATGGCGGTGTAAACATGAAACCGCAGGCAGCGGCGATAGAGAACGGGGTGGATGTAGTGGTAGGTACCCCGGGGCGTCTGCTGGACCTGGCTTACAACGGCAACCTGAAACTAAAGTACATTAAGAAGCTGGTAATAGACGAAATGGATGAGATGCTGAACCTGGGTTTCCGGGTGCAGATAAACAACGTACTGGATATGCTGCCGGAGCGCAGGCAAAATCTGTTGTTTTCGGCCACCATTACCGAAGAAGTAGAAGCGCTGATGGACGATTACTTCAGTGCGCCGGAGCGTATAGAGGCGGCACCGGCAGGCAGCCCCCTGGAGAATATAGAGCAGGTAGCGTACGAGGTGCCCAACTTCTACACAAAGATAAACCTGCTGGAGCTGCTGTTGTCTACCCGGCCGGAAATGAACAAGGTGCTGGTGTTTGTGGCCACCAAGAAGCTGGCTGATGATGTATACGCACAGGTGGAAGAAAAATTCCCCGGGGTGGCAGGCGTGATACACTCCAACAAAGAACAGAACCACCGCTTCAATACCGTGAATAAATTCCAGGAAGGAACGTACCGGTTTATAATAGCTACTGATATTATAGCCCGCGGGATAGATATTGCGGAGGTAAGCCACGTGGTGAACTTCGATATGCCGGAGATACCGGAGCACTATGTGCACCGGATAGGACGTACCGGCAGAGCAGACAGGAAGGGGGTAGCGGTCAGCTTTGTTACCGAACGCGAAGCCGCGCTACGGGATGCCGCTGAATCGCTGATGAACTATAAGATACCCGTGGCGGTGTTGCCGGAGGGCCTGGTAATATCTACCGAACTTACGGAAGACGAACTGCCCAAGGTAAAAATGAAGGAAGTGCTGATAAAACTGCCGAAGCTCTACGAAGGCGGAGGCGCTTTTCATGAAAAGCTGGCGAAGAATAAGAAAGTGAACGTGAAAGTACGCCACGCCGATAAAATGAAAGAAAAATACGGCAAGCCCAAAACCCGGGGCGCAAAGAAAAAGAAACGCTAATCAGGTACAACAATAAAAAAACGGCGAACTATTCGCCGTTTTTCTTTTCTTCTATATATGCCTGGAGCTGCTCCAGGGTTTCAAATATTATCTTGTCTTTACCAAAGCCCGCTTTCCAGTACTTTGCCTCCGGCGAGGCGCTGAACATCCCTCTCCATAGCCTGATGCCAAGCTCCTTATGTTCGTAATGCATGGACTTGGTATTCTCTGTTTCCATCGGTTCAAATCCAAGGTCAAATAAATCGTCTTGTGTTACTGGTATCTGCTCCATGCTTCAAATTTATGGCAAAGTTTGAAATTACGTAATTAAAATAGCGTGAATATGGGCGGCTAAACCAAATAATATTTATTTAATATTATTAAATTGAATTGAATATATTGAATTTCCTTTTCTATTTTTCATAGCATAAAATACACCTCTCATGCTGTCAGACATTGAAATTTCCAGAAGCACCCCGTTGAAGCCAATATCTGAGATAGCGGCGGGACTGGGCATCCAAGCCGGGGATATTATTCCTTACGGACATTACAAAGCGAAAGTTCCCTTGCAGTACCTGGATGATGAAAAAATAAAGATCAGTAACCTGGTATTGGTAACCGCGGTAACGCCTACCAAGGCGGGCGTAGGAAAAACGGTGACGAGTGTGGCGCTGTCGCTGGGCCTGAACCATATAGGAAAGAAGGCGGCGGTAGCGCTGCGGGAGCCCAGCCTGGGGCCCTGCTTTGGCATGAAGGGTGGCGCTGCGGGAGGAGGGTATGCCCAGGTGCTGCCGATGGAGGAAATAAACCTGCACTTCACCGGCGACTTTCATGCAATAACCTGCGCCAATAACATGATTGCCGCACTGCTGGATAACTACCAGTACCAAAACCGCAACACACCCCAGGCCCTGGAACGCATTGTATGGAGACGGGTGCTGGATGTAAACGACCGGTCGCTGCGAAGCATCATTACCGGGTTGGGCGGTAATGCTAATGGGATACCATCGGAGGCGGGGTTTGACATTACGCCGGCTTCTGAAATTATGGCGTTGCTTTGCCTTTCCGAGGGACTGCACGACCTGCAGCAACGCATAGAGCGGATAGTACTGGGATTTACGCAGGATAAAAAGCCGTTCACGGTAAAAGACCTGGGTGTAGCGGAGGCCATTACTGTATTGCTGAAAGATGCCATTATGCCCAACCTGGTGCAGACTACCGAACACACTGCGGCCTTTGTGCATGGAGGCCCGTTTGCCAATATAGCCCACGGTTGCAACTCGGTACTGGCAACCAAGATGGCCCTGAGTTGTTGCGATTATGTAGTAACCGAGTCGGGTTTTGGTAGTGACCTGGGCGCGGAGAAGTTCTTGGATATTAAATGCCGCCTCACTGGCCTGCGCCCGAGGGCGACCGTGATAGTAGTGACCTCGGGAGCGCTGAAGCTGCATGGGGGCGTGGCCGATGCAGATATAGCCCAACCTAACCTGGAAGCATTGAAAGACGGACTGCCTAACCTGCAACGCCATATACAGAATATGAAAGGCTTCGGGCAGAGTGTTGTCGTTTCGTTCAACCGGTTCGGCTATGATACGGATGAGGAAGTACGGTACCTGGAAGAATGGTGTGGAAACGAAGGCGTATCGTTTGCTGTCAATGCAGGGTTTGCAAAAGGCGGCGAAGGAGCGGCTGACCTGGCCAGGAAGGTAGTGGCGGCGATTGAGAACAACCCTTCGGGTGATATCAACTTTACGTACAACCTGGGTGACAGCATCAGCGAGAAAATAGAAAAGATCGCTACCCGGATATACCGTGCGGGCGCGGTAACTTTCAGCGGCCCGGCACAGACAAAGCTGAAACAGTTTGAACGGCTGGGCTGGGGCAACCTGCCTATATGCATTGCTAAAACGCAATATTCCTTTACCGATGATGCCCGGCGCATCAACGCGCCCGAAGGGTTTACCCTGCACATCCGGGACCTGGTGATAAATGCCGGCGCGGGTTTTGTTGTAGCGGTGGCCGGAGAGATAATGCGTATGCCGGGATTGCCCGCCGACCCGCAGGCGCTGCGGATAAAATTGGTTAACGGTGAAATTGACGGACTCAGCTAGCGTATGAAGCCGTTCGCCTTCTTTAAAAAACACTCAAAGCCTGCCGGTAAATACTGGCAGCTGAGCGATACGCTGCTGAACGAAATAGCAGGTACCCGGCTGCCCTTCACTTCCCGGAACTACTACAGCTTTTGCGATAAGTACCTGGACGAAGATGCGCACGAGGCCCTGTTCCTGGATGGAGAGGAAAAATACTTCAGGGAGATAGCCGCCGACTATGACATACTAAAGTACTTGTATTACCTCCGGGCGCAGTACCGGGAAACACCCGTATTCTGCGATATTGGCTGCGGTATAGGTAACATGGTGCTGTACTCAGGCAAAATGCTTTTTCGGTCGTTTGGCTATGAGATAAACACAAAGCTGAAACCGGTGCATCAAAAGGCGAAAGTAGAAGTGCTGTACGGAGACATACTGGAGACCGACCTGTCTCGGCTGAAGGATGTGGATGTCATATACCTGTATCGCCCTATAAACGATGCCGCGCTGATGAACCGGTTGCTGGCCTTGCTGCACCGGCACAGCAAGCCGGATGTGACGGTGCTGTATAATTACCCGCATACGCGGGCGATAAAGGGCTACCAGACGGTGCTGCTGGGCCAGCACGATGATATGATAGCCCTGGTGAAGCAGCCGACACGTTAACCTATTTTAACATCTTTCCCCCTGGAAGCTACTGGCTAAAATCATCGGGTATACAGTACCTTTGTGCCTCTGATTATGAAATCATTTAACGTTCCCGTACACTATCGAAGCCCGCTGGTGACTGCCATAAAGCAGAAGCGTAAGGCCGATGATAAGTTGAAGAAGGATTTTAGCCCAACGATACTATCGCTGGGCAACCTGGAGGTAATACTGGCAAGGCATTTCGGGTTTTGCTATGGAGTGGAGAACGCCATAGAGATAGCCTTCAGGGCGGTAGAAGAGAACCCGGATAAACGAGTGTACCTGCTTAGTGAAATGATACATAATCCCGGCGTGAATGCCGACTTGCTGGCGCTGGGTGTACAATTCATCATGGATACCGGCGGCAAAATGCTGATGGAGTGGGATGAGTTGACCGCCGATGATATAGTGATCATACCCGCATTTGGCACTACGCTGGAACTGGAAGCGCAACTACGCGCTAAAGGTATAGAGCCATCGCGCTACGAAACCACCTGCCCCTTTGTAGAAAAAGTATGGAACCGCGCGGAGAAGATAGGGAAGGACGGCTACACAATTGTGGTACATGGTAAACCCAGGCACGAAGAAACCCGGGCAACCTTCTCGCACAGCAGGGCCAACACCCCTACCGTGGTAGTGAAGGATATGGAGCAAACGGAGCACCTGGCCCGCTTTATTACCGGGGAGCTGCCCGCTGAACAATTTTACAAGGATTTCCAGGGACAGTTTTCTGAGGGGTTTGATGTGAAGACGGATTTTCAGCGGATAGGAGTGGTGAACCAGACGACTATGCTGGCCAGTGAGACCCAGGCTATATCAGACTACTTGAAAGAAGTAATACTGACGCACTTCCAGGTACCTCCAGGAGAAGCAGCTACACGCTTTGCCGATACACGGGATACCCTTTGCTATGCTACCAACGACAATCAAAGCGCGGTACAAGGTATGCTGGAAACCCAGGCCGACCTGGCGCTGGTTATTGGTGGCTACAATAGTTCTAACACCTCTCACCTGGTGGAGCTTTGCGAGGAACAATTGCCTACCTACTTTATAAAAGACGACGGCTGCCTTTTGTCAGAAAATGTTATCAGTCATTTCAACTTTCACCAGCACACGGAAGAAGTTACGGAGGGTTATCTACCGGCGCACCGGCCCCTGCGGGTGATTATCACTTCCGGGGCTTCCTGCCCGGATGCCCTTGTGGAACGCGTTATAGAGCGCCTGGCCGGGCTTACCGCCTGTGGGGACGCCTTGCACGCGGTGCGCGAATCGTGGCTTACCAACGAATAAAGGCGCCAAACCGGCGCCTCTACTCGTTTATGATATGGCCATACTTACCAAAGTTTTACTCTCTTCTCTTCCGGGAGGTACATTTTATCTCCGGGCTTTACCTGGAATGCTTCATAGAATTCCGGCACGTTAGGGAACGGCCCGTTAACGCGGTACTTAGCCGGCGAATGCACATCGGTGAGCAGGCGGGTAGCCAGTTCTTCATTGCGCTGGTGGTAGAGCCAGCCCAGGGCGTAACCCAGGAAGTAACGTTGCAGGGGAGTGAGGCCATTGATGGACTTACCGTCTTTGTACGCTTTTGTCATTTTGAATGCATCCAGCCCTATAAGTATGCCGCCCAGGTCGGCCAGGTTTTCGCCCAGTGTGGCTTTGCCATTGATGCGTTGCGTATCCAGCGGCATAAAGGCGTTAAATTGCTGCACCAGTACATCGGCCCTTTTGGAAAACTCCTGCTCATCTTTGTCGGTCCACCAGTTCTGGAGGTTGCCTTTATCATCATACTGGCGTCCTTCGTCATCAAAGCCGTGCGTTATCTCGTGGCCCACGGTTGATGCAGCGGCGTATCCGTACACCAGTGCGTCGTCCAGTTCTTCATCCCGGTAGCCGGGTACGGTAAAGATGCCTGCCGGTAATACTATCTCGTTGTTGGAGGGGTTGTAGTAAGCGTTATAGGTTTGCGGTGTCATATCCCATTCATTGCGGTCTACCGGCTTGCCGAGTTTAGAGAGTTGGTAGTCGTTCCACCACTGGCGCGAGCGTAGGATGTTTCCGGCGTAAGCCCCCCTGTCTATTTTCATAGAGGAGAAGTCTTTCCATTTATCCGGGTAGCCTACTTTCTTGCTGATGGACGCCAGTTTTTTCAACGCCTTTTGCTTTGTTTCGGCGGTCATCCAGTCCAGCTTTTCTATGCGTGCCTTGTATGCATCGCGTACATTCTCCACTATATCTTCGTAGCGCTTTTTCGCTTTTTTATCAAAATACTCTTCGGCAAACAACTTGCCCAGCGATTCTCCCATCGCGTCTTCTTCCGCAGCCAGCACCCGCTTCCAGCGCGGGGACGGTTGCTTTTGGCCCCTGATGGTGCGGTTGTAAAAGTCAAACTCCGCCGAGAAGAATGGTGTGCTCAGGTACTCCGCAAAGCTGCTCACCAGTTGCAGGCTCATATAATCCTTCAGCGTCTGCAGGTCAGTGGTGCCAATCACCTTGTCCAGTTCTTTGTAAAACTCCGGCTGGCCCACTATTACACTGTCTATGTTCTTAACGCCCATTTGCTGCAGGTGAAGCGCCCAGTCGGTAGAGGGGGCCACATCGCGCAGGCGGGCTATAGCTATCTTGTTGTAGTTGGCATAGGGATCGCGCAGGTCTTCCAGTTTCCGGGATGCTTTGGCCAGGCGTGTTTCCATAGCCAGTACTGCCTGTGCTTTGCGGGTAGCCTCCTGTTGCGGAACATTCATTAGTACCAGCATACGCGCCAGGTAGCCCGGGTATTCTTCTCTTATTTTCCGGGTACGCGCATCGGTGTTGAAATAATAGTCGCGATTCGGCAGGCCCAGTCCTCCTTGCGATAGGTAGTATGCGTTCACCTCGCTGTTTTTGGCATCCTGGTACACGCCATCGTCAAAGAAAACACCCACACCATAGGAATGCATCCTGGCTGCCTGGGCCATTACATCGGCGGGGTTTTTCAGGGCATTTATCCGTTCCAGTTCTTCTTTCAGTGGAGCCAACCCTTGTTTTTCAATGTTCACAGAGTCCATGCCGCTGTGCCAGAAGTCGCCTATCTGCCGGGTAGTAAGGTCGGGGTTTGTTGCCCTGGCTGCGTCTTCGTTTATGCTGCGCAGGCGTATGAATAGCGTGTCTTGTATCACGCTGCCAATACCCCAGCTGGTTTTATCGTCGGGTATTGGGTTGCTCTTTATCCATCCGCCGTTGGCATATTCAAAGAAATCATCGGCCGGGCTTACGGTAGTATCCCTGTTCCGTATGAGTACATCTTCTTTTGGTGATTGCCCGGTGGTGGGCTTACACGACTGTAGCCCGGCCAGCAATGCCAGCCCGAGTGTACAACTCCATTTCATCATTGTGTTATGATTTTTTACTTTTCGTAAAAGTAGTGGAAAAATACATAGCACTCCCTACCCCGGTTAAGGGTATAAAACCAACTGCTGGCTATCTTATTTCTGTTCCTGTTGTTCCGGCTCCCTGTACTTTACAATGCCGGCTTCGGTAGAGATGGTATTCTCCAGCCGCACCAAGCCTGTTTTAAGAGAAAACAGTACCAGGTCGGTCCTGTTCTGCAGGTTGAATTTTTCAAACAGCAGGTCGCGGTATCCATCTACGGTACGTACGCCTACACCTAGCTTTTGCGCTATTTCGCTGTAGCTCAGGTTGCTGCTGATGAGCTCCATGAATTTCTGTTGTTTCCTGGTTACGTCCGGTACCCGTATATCGCGATAACGAACACCATCAGCCAGTTCCTTAGTAACGTGCTTGTTGTAGTAATGCCCTTTAGTATGTATTTCCGACAGGGCTTTCTCCAGTTCCTTCGCGCTTTCGTTTATGCTGATGATACCGTTTACTTCGCTGCGGAGCAGGTTCAGTAATGTGTATGTATTATACTGTTCTACCAGTGCCAGCACTTTTACTTTGGGGTAGTCGTACTTTACACGCCTGATTCCTTCGTAATTGTTCGTGAGCGTGTTGATGTCCACCATGCAGATGAGAGGCAGGTGCTTCGACTTTTCAAACTTCACCAGCAGGTTCACATCACTGTCATCCTGCATGATCACTTTGTACTTTCCCGTGGCTGTCAGCAGGCTTACTAACCCTGCACGAACCAGTTCATTCTTCTCCGCTATAGCAACACTTATGAGAGGTGTATCAGTTATTGCTACCGATTTGGGGGTATTGTCATTCTTCGGCATCAGACTGTTTAAATTTGGTATAAATATATAGATTGTCCGTAGTATTTAAACAAATACATGCCTGCAAAGCCGCTATATTTCTTTAGGTTATATATTGTAATAATGGTATTTAGTTATTTAGCGGTATCATATTATTTTTTGGAGTGCTAAATTTGGGGGTAATTAGTTAAACAAAAAGCATAACCAATATGGTTATGCTTTTTTACTGGAACTGTAGTTCTGCTACTGGGTAATTTTACTCACTTTCACGTCCATTCCGGGCTTCACCTGCATCATCCCGGTGGTTAAAATAGTGTCGCCGGCGGAAAGGCCGCTGATGACTTCCACTTTATCGGAAGTACGCGTGCCTAACACAACGGTAACCAACTGGGCTTTACCGTTTTTTACTACTGCCGCCTTTTTTTCTTTCGTCGTTGGTATCACCGACTGAGAGGGTATCAGCAGTGCTTCGCTATTATCGTTGAATGGAATGACCACGTGTGCAAAAGAGCCGGGTACCAATTCGTTCTTAGTGTTAGGTACTACCGCTTGTACTTTAAAGTTACGTGTAGTTACATCGGCGCCTGGCTCTATGGTACTGATAGCGCCGGTGAGTGTGTCAAGGCTTCCGTTTATGGTGAACAATACTTGTTTGCCTTTTGCTATTTTGTTCTTATAGCGGTCGGGGAGCATAAACTCCATGCGGAGTGTGTGTACCTGCTGCAGCTTGGTGACGATGGTGGAGGGGCTGATAACAGCTCCCATACTTATGTTACGGATACCTACAACGCCATCGAAGGGGGCTATTATACTGGTCTTACGCAATTGTGCTTCCTGGAAGGCGATATCTGCGTCTATTGATTCAATTTGGGTCTGGGTGGTTTCATAATCCTGGCGGCTGATACCACCAATGTTAACCAGTTCCGACTGGCGGTCGCGTATCTTCACCTGCAGCTCCCGCTGTGTTTTCAGTTTTTGGATCTGTGCGGTTATGTCGGCGCTATATAGTTGCAGTAGTTTTTGACCCTTCCGCACCCTGGCGCCTTCGGTGAAAAAAATGCCGGTAACTCGTCCTGATATTTCCGGCAGGATGCTGAGTTCTTCGTTGGGCAGCAGTGTGCCGCTGGCCAGGTACTCTTCACTGAAGTTTTGCGGCTGCACTATGTATGCCTGGGCGGTCAGCATTTTAGGGCGGCCGCCGCCTTTTGGTTCTTCTTTTTTCCGGGAGCATCCCGAAACAAGTATGGTTGAGGTAAGGAGAGATAAAACTAAAATCCGGTAAGTGAGGTTCATTATATACATTTGGTGTATAACTTAGAATCTGAGAACGCCAAAGGTATTGAACTTACGGCTTAGATAGCCGGGCCCGTTATAGTTATTACTGATATGCCCCACAAAAAGCCATTTGTAGTAATCGTCGTGTTGCTGTTGCTCATTACCATTGTGCAATACAGTTTTTCTTTCTCGCCCGGTGCGGTTTCTGTTTATTCGCGCTGCATTTTCTATCCGTTCCAATACCTGCGAAATAATTTATTTTCGATAGTGACTGTCAGTGTGGGAGATATACTTTATATCCTCGCATCAATAATGCTTATTGTGCTGTTGGGTAGATGGATATACTACTTGGCTAAATGGAAGACACACCGGCAGTTATTGTTGCGTTCCCTGTTGCGGTTCTTCCTGTCGGCCGGTATTATGTACCTGTGGTTTTTCGCCGGCTGGGGTGGCAACTATGCCAAGCCATCCCTGGCGGAGCACTGGCAAATGCCCCTGGGCAGAGACCTGGAGCAGGATAGTGCGCTGATACAGTTCGATTTGTTTCTTATTGCCCGGTTGGAGGAGTACGCACCCCGGTTTAAAGGGCGGCCCTTCCGGGAAACGGAGCAACTGTGCCGCGATAATTACTATCATATCCCCGCAACAGCGGCGAAAGCTCGCCTCACGCGCATTAAACCCGCTGTATTCGGCAACCTGCTGGAGTATTCAGGCATACAAGGCTATTATAATCCATTTACCGGAGAAGGGCAACTGAACGCCCAACTGCCTGATTTTTTGTCCCCGTTTGTTATCTCGCACGAGATGGCGCACCAGATGGGTATAGCGGCGGAGCAGGATGCCAACCTGCTCGCTTATATAGCTTGTACGGAGTCGGGCGATGCCGACCTTCGCTATTCGGCCTACCTCAATGTATGGCTGTATACCAATGGCAAACTTCGGGGACGTGATTCGACACTGGCGAATGAAATGCGGGCGCGATTAAACCCGGTTTCCCGCAGGCACCTGGAAGTATTGCGGGCCCGCCACCGCAAATACCGAAGCCCGGTCAGCCGGCTCAGTAACCTGTTCTATGATAATTTTCTGAAACTGAACCAGCAGGAACGAGGGTTGGAGTCGTATGAAGATGTGGTGAATACCGCCTATGCCTGGGAACAAAAAAGGCTGCGAGGTGATCGCAGCCCTGGTTCTATTCCTTAGCCTTTATACTCGCCCCATACATCCCGCAGGGTATCAGCTATTTCTCCTAAGGTGCAGAGGTGCTCAACAGCCTCAATTACTGCTGGCATCAGGTTTTCGCTGGTACCGGCTATGCGCTTTATGTTTTCCAGGCAAGCTTGTGCCTTTGCCGCATCGCGCCGCGCCCGCAAGGCCTTTAGTTTCTCCGACTGGGTGACGCGTATAGAATCATCAATTTTCATTACCGGTGTCTTCGCCTCTTCCTTAACGGTAAACTTATTGACACCCACTATGATCTTTTCCCCGTTTTCTATTGCCTTGTTGTATTCATAAGCGGCCCGTGCTATCTCCTCCTGCACAAAACCCTGCTCTATCGCTTTTACCGCGCCGCCCATTACATCTATTTTGTTGATGAGCTTCCAGGCCGCCGCCTCCACTTCGTTAGTAAGGCTTTCTATGTAGTACGAACCGGCCAGTGGGTCAACCGTGTGAGTAGCACCGCTTTCGAAGGCTATCAGCTGTTGGGTACGCAAGGCGATAGACGCCGCTTCCTCGGTAGGTAAGGAGAGCGCTTCGTCGTACCCGTTGGTGTGCAGCGACTGGGTGCCCCCCAGCACGGCGCTGAGCGCCTGCATGGCCACGCGCACTATATTGTTCTTCGGTTGCTGGGCGGTAAGCGTGCTGCCTCCGGTCTGGGTATGGAAACGGAGCATTTGCGCCTTAGGCTCGGTGGCGCCCAGTTCTTTGGTAATATGCGCCCACATACGCCGGGCTGCTCGAAACTTGGCTACTTCTTCAAAAAGGTTGTTGTGCGCGTTGAAGAAGAACGACAGGCGCTGTGCAAATACATTGATGTCCAGTCCTTTTTCAATGGCCGACTTCAGATAGGCCTTGCCGTTGGCCAGGGTAAAGGCAAGTTCCTGCACCGCGTCAGAGCCCGCCTCGCGAATGTGGTATCCGCTGATGGAAATAGTATTCCACTTGGGTACTTCCCTGCTGCAATACTCAAAAATATCGGTGATAATGCGCATGGAGGGGGTAGGGGGATAGATGTAAGTACCCCTCGCGGCATATTCCTTCAGTATATCATTCTGTATGGTGCCAGAGATTTTTTTTACGTCCGCTCCCTGCTTTTTGGCCAGCGCTATGTAGAGTGCCAGCAGGATGAATCCCGTGGCGTTGATGGTCATAGACGTGGATATATCCTGGAGCTTAATGTCTTTGAACAGTAGCTCCATGTCTTCGAGTGAATCAATGGCCACACCTACCTTGCCCACCTCTCCTTCCGACATGGGATGGTCGGAATCATAACCAATCTGGGTTGGGAGATCGAATGCTACGGATAGGCCCATTACTCCCTGGCTCAGCAGAAAGTGATAGCGTTTGTTCGATTCCTCAGCCGTGCTGAATCCGGCATATTGCCGCATCGTCCAGAGGCGGTCGCGGTACATGGCTTCGTGTACGCCGCGCGTAAACGGAAACTCGCCCGGCTTTTCCGTCATGGCAACGGGTTCGCAATACAGTTGTTTTATTTCAATACCGGAATCGGTGGTGATTTTTTTTTCAGGCATGGCCGTTCAATTCAAGAGTAGTATATAAATGGTATCAGGCTTGCGCACCGTAGGAAAGAATGCGTTTCGCTTCTTCGTTTATGAGGTTGAGCGCTATTTCGGTAGGGAGTTCGCCCGGTGTGGTCAGTATGTAGTCTACAATTTTTACATGCAGGTCGCGGCCGGGGGCCGTCGGGTCTAGATTCTTCGCGATCTGGCTGATCATGGCTATTTCCTGCTCCTTGGTGCGGCGAACGGTTTCCCATGCCTGGCGGGTAACATATATCTGTTGTGCCAGGTTGTGCTCAAATTCGGTATTGATGTTATAAATGAGCGCCTGCTGCAGGTCGGTCACTGTCATGCCCTGCTGGTATATGCGGGGTACCAGTTGCCGGGGATGTATCCGCTCTACAAAGAGGGAGAGTCGCTCATAGGCCTGTAGCCGCAGGCGTATCGTTACATCCTGGGTCTGGCTCAGCATGGCCAGTTGTTTCTGCCGGAACTCCGAGTTCAGGAAGCGGCCAACAACCATGTTGGTTGCAATAAGAACTACGATGCCTGGAATTACATATTTAAGAATTTCCAGTACTGTCATTACTCCTTGATTCATAATTAGCTTTTAGCGAGAGCAAAATAAAGGCTTTTATTGATTTATAAGCATATCCCCATGCGTTGAGGGGTACAATGCCGTGCGGCTATATGGATGAGGGCATAGTTTTTTTCCGTACTAGGCAAATAAAACCAAAAAGAACATTCCTATGGAAAACGCAAGATCAGTAGAAGTATTAAACGACCTGGTGCTTATTAACAATGACCGCATAGCCGGGTACGAGCGCGCCATCAACGAGTCTAAAGACCTGGATGTAGACCTGAAGGCTACCTTCCGCAGCATGGTGAAAGAAAGCGAAGAAAACAAAAAAGAGCTTACCGATAAGATCCGCCAGCACGGCGGCACGGTAGAGAGTGGTACCACCACGGCCGGAAAGATATACCGCGCCTGGATGGATGTGAAAGCAAAGTTTACCGGCAACGACCGCAAGGCGATACTGGCATCGTGCGAGTTTGGCGAAGATGCCGCGCAGCGTGCATACCGCAGCGCCCTGGATGCTGATATGGACGGCGACTGCCGCCAGGTAGTGGCCCAGCAGCAACAGTCATTGCAAAACTCACACGACCTCATTAAGCGCTATCGTGACGCACACGGGCGTTAATTATCTGTAACAAAAAAGAAACTGAATTTATGAAAACGATAAAGTTCAAAATGATAATGTTTGCGCTTGGGGGCGCATTGGTGTTGGCCTCTTGCGGGTCAGGAGACGGCGATGGCCGCAAAGATGATACCATGTCGGTAGGCGACAGGATTGAAGCCGGCGCCGATTCGGTACAGGCAGCACTGCAGGGGGATGTAGACCAGCGGTTTGTAAAAGATGCCGTGGAAATGAACACGAAGGAACTGGCCTGGATAAACGCAGGTATGGCAATGGGTACTGATGCGGAACTGAAACGCCATGCCAAAATGATGATGACCGACCACGAGGCGCTGGGAGCCGCTGTGAAAGACTACGCAACTGCAAAAGGTATGGAAATGCCGAATGTAGACACGACCGGCACCGCGGACATAAATGAAAAGAAAGGACGCGACTGGGATAAAAAATGGGCATCTGAAATGGTAGACGAACACGAAAAAGCTATTCGCCGATTTGAAAGGGCTGAGCAGGATGTGAAAGACGAGAGTCTCCGCACCCTGGTAGCCGGGGCGCTGCCAAAGCTCCGTTCGCACCTGGACATGATGAAAGGGCTGAAAGACAAACTGGATAAATAAGTAGCCGCTAAATAAGAAGATAGCAAGGGTTGGTAGCATATACCAGCCCTTGTTCTTTTATGCGATATGTAGAATGGTTTCTACAAATGCTGGCACCATTATTATGCCCTGATGTTAAGGAATTGTGTATGGCATCGAAACGCGATAAGCTATGTGCTGGAAACCAGCAACTTGTAAAATGTTGAAAACTTTTGCAGGAAACGGTGGAATGAGGCAGGGATTTTTCAATGCTTTATCTATAAAATCGAAAGTTATGTGGGCAAAAAAACTGAGTGAACCAAACGAAAAGACCTTCATGAATACGCTGACTGCTTGCGTGAACAAGGTAGTGAAGGATGGATATACAGATACGTTCAAAGTAACGAAACAAGGCCTTTATGCTCCCTCTAAAGAAAAGTACTTTTCTCCGGCGGAAGTGCACGTGCTGAATTTCTACCGGTTTGAAGGAGAATCTGATCCCGCGGATAACGCCATCATGTATGTGATAGAAACAGACGATGGTATGAAGGGGACGTTGATAGATGCTTATGGCCCCTATTCAGACATAAATGTAACCGCCTTCATGCAACTGGTAGAAGACCTTAATAAGAAAGTGACCGACCGGAATCATAAACCGGAAGCGTAACAATATTCCTTCAGAGGTTCATCCCTGGGATAGATAAGAAGCGGCAATTTTTGCCGCTTCTTTGCTTTTGTGGAATGAAACTTTTGGAACGGTAGGTAAACAATAAAATATGGCGCGTTCTACTTACGGAAAGAAGAAGTTCATGAAACACCTGGAAGTACCCCCCGTGCAGCCCGGCTACAGGGGAAGCGGCAAACTGGAGGGTAAAGTGGCCCTGGTAACCGGGGGCGACAGCGGTATAGGTAGGTCGGTAGCGGTGTATTTTGCACGTGAGGGTGCCGATGTGGCTATCGTGTACCGGCAGAGCGATAAGGATGCCGAACAGGCACGGGAACTGGTGGTAGCGGAAGGCCGTGCCTGCCTGCTGATAAAGAGCGACATAGCATCGGAGGCCAATTGCCGCCAACTGGTGAAAAAAGTGGCCAGGCGATTCGGCAGGTTGGATGTGCTGGTTAATAACGCCGGGGTGCACGAGGAAGACCTGGACCTTGCCGATATATCGGCCCGCCAGTTGCAGCGGACATTCGAGGTAAATATGTTTTCCATGTTCTACATCACCAAGGCCGCGCTGGAGGTGATGGGCGAGGGGGCTGCTGTCATTAATACTACCTCGGTTACCGCTTATAGGGGAAGCGACCACCTGGTAGACTACGCCGCTACCAAAGGTGCGATAGTGGCCTTTACACGCTCACTGGCGGAAAACCTGGTAAGCCGGGGCATCCGGGTGAATGGGGTAGCGCCCGGACCCATATGGACACCCCTGGTGATAGAGGCCTTTGATGCGGCGCATCTATCCAAATTCGGGAAAGATACTCCTATGAAACGGGCGGGTTATCCGCACGAGGTAGCGCCCGCCTATGTGTACCTCGCCAGCGACGACGCTTCATACGTTACGGGCCAGGTGCTTCATGTAAACGGTGGAGACCTCATGGCCTCTTAGTTGCCGCCAATCGGGAAAAACAGTTTGAAGGTAGCACCCACTTCGGTATGGCCATGGGCGATGATGTACCCCTCATGGTTGGCCATGATACGCTGGCAGATGGCCAGGCCAATGCCTTTCCCTTCGTAATCCGACTGTTGGTTGTGCAGCCGCTGAAAGATGTGGAACATCTTGTCAATGAACTTATTGTCAAACCCTATCCCATTGTCGGAAAAGGTGATGCGGTAGAATTGTTTTTCGGCAAGTTTATCGTTCACCTCCAGCAGCTCATCACCATTCACCCGGTCGCTCCGTATAGAGATGAGCGGCTTCACATCCTCCCGGGAGAATTTCAGGGAATTATCCAGCAGCGATTTAAAGAGGATATGCAACTGGTGCGGGTGCCCCTGTATTTCGGGCAGCACTTCTTTGTAAATGGTCGCCTCTTTTTTCTCCGTTTTTTGTTCCAGGTCGTGTATAGCCAGGTTCAGTATACGGTTCAGGTCGGTTGTTTCCTTCAGGTCATTGTCTTTGGTTAGCGTTGTCAGGTTGGCCAGGTCGTCAATCAGTTCCTGCATCCGCGTAGCGGCGGCTTTTATGCGGTCTATGGTCTCCGATGTTTCCTCGGTCATGTTCTGGCGATGAATCCAGGCAAACCGGTCGGTGAACACTTGTATCTTCCGCAGTGGTTCCTGCAGGTCGTGAGAAGAAGCATAGGCTATCTGTTCCAGCTCGGAGTGGGAGCGCTTCACGTCTATTATTTTGTTCTGCAGTTCGTCCTGGTACGATAAGCGGCGTTTTAGCTCATTGATCATTACCAGGAACAAGGCCGCGGTTATCAGGCAGAAGATGAACAACAGGTAGCGGATGGTATTATAGGTCACCCGCTGATAGTCGCGCTTGGCGTCGTTTCGCGCTTTTAGCAGGTTTTGCTCATTGGCCTCCATTTTGGCGATGATGTTCAGGCATTGCCATTTTATCCGGTTACCCTCTGTATAATGGGGTGAAACACGTCCGCTGGAGTCGCTGGCCAGGTAGGCGATATTTGATTCTATAGAGTGTTTTCGATTTTGCAGGTCGGTACGTAGTATGACGAGCAGGTTTTGCTGCTCCTTGTTGTCTGATATAGTTTCTTTCAGCTCCGCTAGTATGGGTTCTGTTTTGCTGAGCACGCTATCTACCTGGCGAAGGTTAGTGCTGTCGCGGGTTATCATATAAGCCCGTTCCTTTATGTCCAGCTCCAGTACGGTATTCTCAATCACGTTCAGGAGATTGATCACTTCGTAGGTATGTTCTATTTGCTCAGAGAAGCCAATGAGGCTCTCGAACTGCTTCATGGTATAGAATGACAGCGCCGCCATCGTCAGGAACGAAATGGAAAACGCGACTACCAGTATCCGTAATTTCTTTTTCATAGAAGAACAGAATTCTACATTTTGTAGAATAAATTACTCACTTGCAAAGATGGGGTAAACGTTCGATAATGAGTTTTATTGATGCATTATTGTTTTGTGTGTTTTATTTCCTGCTGTTTTTCAGTAATTTGGCAGAAATGCATAAAAAGTTTGCCAATAGAGCAGAGTTTGGCTTCATGGTTGCCTTACTAGGAGGAAAGTAAAAAGGGAAAAAGTATGATTTCGCAGCAACAGGTACAGAAGCAACAACTGAAAATTTTACCTCAGCAGATCCAGCTATTGAATCTTTTCTTTTTGAATAGCCTGGAGTTGGAACAGAGGATGAAGAACGAAATGGAAGAGAACCCCTTCCTGGAAATGACCGAGGAGGACAAGTACGACGAAACGGAGAAGAAGCCATCGAAAGATGATACGCACGACTACGATGACTGGGATGAAAAGGCGTATGACGATATACCGGACTACAAGACGGAATACCAGAACTATTTCAATTCAGAAGATACTCCGGAAATGCCACTGAGCAGCTATACCCATTTTAAAGATGAGGTGAAGCAGCAATTGCACTTCCTGGATATGAGCGATGAAGACCGCACCATAGCCGATTACCTGGTGGATGTGCTGAGCAGTAAAGGGCTCATGGACCGCCCGCTGGAAGAGGTGGCCGACGATCTTTCCTTCCAGCTGCACAGCATGGTGGAGGTAGAGACCATAGAGCGTGTGCTGGAAGTAATACAGACACTGGAGCCGGTGGGTATAGGCGCCCGTAGCGTGCAGGAGTGCCTGCTGCTGCAGCTGCACCAGATGAATGCCAAGCGTCCTGACGTAAAGTGCGCAATTAAGCTGGTGCAGAATCACTACAACGACCTGATGCACCGCCAGTTTGAGAAGATACACCATGTGCTGAATGTAGACGACGAAGAGCTGCGTGTAGTGCTGAACCTCATTGGCTCCCTGAAATTCTACCCCGTTTGTGAGTCGGCTTCCAATTATGAGCCGAAGAATACAATCATTCCCGACTATGTCATTACCCGCTACGGAGACGCCATACAAGTGAACCTCCAGAACAGCCGGGCAGGCAATATGTATGTGAATCAATCGCTCTACGACCAGCTATCTCAGCAGGTAAGTGCTCGCGACCGCTCTGCCAGTCAATATGTAAAAAGCAAGCTGCAATCTGCTTTATGGTTTGTAAATGCTGTAAAGCAACGGGAAGATACTATGATGCGCATTATGCAATGTATAGTGGAAATGCAGCAGGAATTCTTCCTGGAGGGCGATATCCGCTTGCTGAAGCCGATGGTACTGCGTAATGTTGCAGAGGTTTCGGGATTGGATATATCTACCATTTCAAGGATTACCAGCAATAAATACGCTGATACACATTTTGGTTTGTTGTATCTCAAAGACCTGTTCAGTGAGGGTATCGCTGACAAAAAGGGAGAAGTGATCAGTAACAAGGTTATCCAGTCGGTGATACAGGAGACTATCTCCCGTGAGGACAAGATGAAGCCTTATACTGACCAGCAGCTGGTAAACATCCTGACAGCAAAAGGGTACAACATAGCCCGCAGAACGGTGGCTAAATACCGCGAACAATTGAAAATACCTATTGCGCAGATACGCGCGGTATGGGCATAACAACATTGAGTTTCACACACACACAAAACAACATATGAGTAAAATACTGGTAATTGATGACGATAACGATATGTGCATGTTGCTCAATCGTTTTCTCTCCCGGCACGGCTACGAGGTCAGCGCAGTCAACAGCGGCGTAGCGGCAATTGACTGGATGAAGAAGAATGAGCCGGCCCTGACGCTGTGCGATTTTCGCCTGGACGACATGACCGGCGCGGAGCTGCTTTCTAAAAGTAAGGAGATGCATCCCCATGCACCGGTAATCATCATTACCGGATACAGCGACGTGAAAGACGCGGTAGAAGTAATGAAAATGGGGGCTTACGATTATGTAACAAAGCCGCTCTTCCCGGATGAAATATTGCTGACTATCAAGAAGGCGCTTTCCAACGAACCGAAACCGGAGGCCGAAGCACGTCCCGCGGCGGGTAAGCCAGCTGCGGCCAAGAGCAAGGCGAAAGGCAATACTGACTACATTATAGGCACTACCCCGGAATTCGTGAATATTACCAAACAGGTAGAACTGGTAGCACCTACCAACTTTAGCGTTATTATATATGGCGAGAGCGGTAGTGGTAAGGAAGTGATAGCGCAAATGATACACAGCAAAAGCAAGCGTGCCGACAAGCCCTTTGTTGCCATAGACTGCGGTGCCCTGTCGAAAGAACTGGCAGGCAGCGAGCTTTTTGGACATGAGAAGGGAGCTTTTACCGGTGCCCTCAATCAGAAGATAGGCAGCATGGAGCTGGCCCACGAGGGCACCATCTTCCTGGATGAAATAGCGAACCTTTCTTACGATATACAGGTATCACTGCTGCGCGTGGTGCAGGAGCGGAAGATAAGAAGGGTGGGAGGCAATAAGGATATTGAGATAGATGTACGCATAATAGTGGCCAGTAACGAGAAGCTGTGGGACGCGGCCCGTAACGGAAAGTTCCGGGAAGACCTCTATCACCGGTTTAATGAGTTCAGCATCAACGTACCCCCGCTCAGGGAGCGCCGCAAGGACATTATGACCTTTGCGCAGCATTTCCTTACCATTACCAACGAGGAGTTGGGCAAGAATGTAGCCGGCTTCTCACCGGAAGTGGAAGACATACTGGTTAATTACGTATGGTACGGAAATCTTCGTGAGCTGAAGAATGTAGTGAAGCGTGCTACTCTCCTTACTGATGGGGAGTATGTAGAAGTAAAATCGCTGCCCTTTGAGATCACCAATTTCAGAAAACTGCAGTTTGACGAAGAAGCCACCCCTCCCGCCAGGCAGGAGCCTGCATTGCAACCCGTTACGAACGGCTCCTTCGAGAACAAGCTGAAAAGTGCCAACCTGGATGCTGAATATGAAGTAATACTAGGGGCGCTGAAGCAGGCTAACTTCAACAAGAGTAAAGCGGCAAAGCTCCTGAATATAGACAGGAAAACTTTGTATAATAAAATGAAGCAGTTTAAAGAGTTTAATGTTGAATAACATGGACCATACTGCCCTGGGCCAATTGACAGACAAACAACCGCATACCGCCTTGCCCGACCCCTGGTCCATATTGGAATCGGGGCCGGGCTCGGTCGCCGTTATTGATATCCGTACTTACGAAGTGGTATTTTGCAACAGCCAGTTCCAGTATGTGTTCGGTTACAATGAGCAGGAGGTAAAGGCACCGGGCTTTACGTTCCGGCAGTTGATAAGCGAAGACCAGCTGGAGCGCTTTATGATGCAGGTGGAACTGGTGCAGGGCAACCGCGAGGCGCTGAGCCGCTACGTGGTGTACCGCCTGAAAGACCGACAGCAGCGGGAAGCTTCCTACTTTGTATACCTGGCGCCTTTACAGGGACATCCTGATAAGTTCCACACGCTCATTATACCCGACAAGTCCAGTTGGAGTTTCCCATTTAACTCCTTCGACTCCCGCGACCTGTTTCTGCAACAGATAGAAACGGAGATGCACGGCTCGTTTGAGTGGATGCTGAGTACCCAAAAGGTATTCTGGACGGAAAGCCTCTATGATATTTACGAGATAGACCGCGACACCCCTGTTGACAGGAAGATGATTTCCACGTTTACGCACCCCGACGATGCCGCACGGACGGCAGCGGCCATTCAGCAGGCGCTTGACTCCAGGGAGTTAATAACAGTGGAGATGCGCATCATAACGGGTAAGCAGAACCTGAAGATACTAAGGGCCATGGCCCGGTTTATCTTCAATGATAGCGGTAAGCCCATCAAATTTGTAGGAAGCATAAAAGATATCAGCGGACAACGAAAGATAGAGCAGGATCTGAAGCATAAGGTGGAAGAACTGAATCGCTCTAATAAGGAATTGGAAGAGTTTGCATATGTGGCCAGTCACGATTTGCAGGAGCCTTTGCGGAAGATAAGCACCTTTAGCGGTATCCTGTCGGAGAAATTTAGTGACCAACTTACCGGCGATGGTACTATGTATCTGGAGCGGATGATAGCATCCGCTGATAATATGCGGAACCTTATCAACAATCTACTGGAGTTCTCCAGGGTTACGCGCGATAAGCAGCCTTTCTCCCAGGTTGATTTGAATTTTGTTCTCGCACAGGTAAAGAATGAACTGGAATTATCTATTGAAGAGACTCAAACGATTATCAAGAGCGAAGCATTACCGCAGGTAAACGGCTCGCTGTCGCAGCTTAAGCAATTATTTTGCAACATTATAGCCAATGCTATCAAATTCCGTAAAGAAGGGGAAGCCCCTTTGATTACCATAGCGGTAGCGCCGCTCCCCAAGGAAGAAGTATTGATAGCCAACCTGGTGCCCAATGCCGCCTACCACAAAATAACCATAACGGACAACGGAATAGGATTTGAAAAGGAATATGCGGAGAAGATATTCCAGATATTTCAGCGGCTCCATGGCAAGTCGGAGTATCCCGGTTCTGGTATCGGCCTGGCTATTTGCAAGCGCATAGCCGAGCATCATAAGGGAGCCATCTATGCCACAGGCCAGGAAGGTAACGGGGCCGCTTTCACTATTATTTTACCAGCAATTAATACCAACTGATACCAGCATGCCGAATACGCGCAAGAAGAAGATTCTGATTGTAGACGACGATGAGGACGATTTCATCATCACCAGTGGCTACATAAGGCATATTCCCGGGGGTAACTTTGAAATAGAGTGGTGCCCTAAGTATAAAGACGCGCTACAGAAAATGGCCGCGCACGAGTTCGACCTCTATTTTGTTGACTACCGGCTGGGTGCCCGTTCGGGTGTGGAGCTTTTGAAAGAGGCGCTGGATGCAGGCTGTGAGGAGCCAATAATTTTACTCACAGGTAAGGGCAACTACGAGGTAGATATAGAAGCCATGCAGATAGGCGCTGTGGACTACCTGATTAAATCCGACCTGACGATAGAGAAAATGGAGCGGTGTATCCGCTACGCCCTGGAACGGTTTGCCACGCTAAAAGCGCTCCGGGCCAACGAGCGGAAGTACCGCAGTATTTTCGAGAAGTCGAAAGACCTGGTGTTTCTTACCGATGAATCGCTGGACTTTAAAGACGTTAATGATGCGGGTTTCCTGTTGTTAGGCTACACTAAGGCGGAATTACTGCAAATGAATCTCTGCGACCTGGTAGAGCAGGAGGCGCACCGGGAGTTTATTTTTCAATCATTAGCCTACAAGAAGGAAGTGAACGACCGCGAGGTGGTACTGGTGTCTAAAGATGGAGAGCGTAAGAGTTGTATGATAACCGCGAAGCAGGAAGATGACCCGTCCGGATTCTCTTTTGTGCAAGGCATTGTGCACGATATCACCAATCTCCGGAGAATGGAGAAAGCCACCTTGCAGGGAGAAAAGCTGGCCGCAACAGGCAGGCTGGTGCGTACCCTGGCCCACGAAGTGCGCAATCCCCTCAATAACATTACCCTTTCCGTAGAACAGATGCAGCACGACGTGCAGGACGAAGGCATAAAGGTGTACATGGATATCATACAGCGGAACAGTAAGCGCATCAGCGATCTTATCAGCCAGTTGTTGCATACTTCCCGGCCTTCTGAAATTACGCTGGAGCAGCGATTCATACAGTCCATACTCGACGAAGTAATAGATGCTTCCATAGACCGCATCACACTGAAGAAGATAAAGCTCAAAGTAAATTACCCGGATGAAGCGGTGATGATAGATGCCGATGATGAGAAGCTGAAACTGGCCTTGCTGAACATTGTTATAAATGCGATAGAGGCGATGGAAGAAGGCCGCGGTGAGCTGGAAATATCCGTGTATCGGGAAGCAGAGCAGGTAATGCTGGTGATAGAAGACAACGGATGCGGCATCAGCGAGGAAAACATTTCCCGGTTGTTTGAGCCCTATTTTACCCAGAAGAGGAATGGTATGGGGCTCGGCCTGGCTTTTACGCTCAATATACTCCAGTCGCACAAAGCAGGCATTGAGGTAAGTTCTAAAGAAGGCGAGGGGACCCGGTTTATGGTAGGATTCCCCGCGGTTACGGTTACGGGTGGTACGGGCATTTCATCGGTAGAAGCGGAATAGCGCGGCGTCGTTGTTTTTCGTCCCCGTTATCATGTCCCGGATAATGTCTGCTGCCACTACGCTATAGGTGATGCCGTTGCCCCCAAAGCCCAGCGCGAAATACGTGTGCGGCATTTGGGTTACCTGGCCTATATACGGCAGTCCGTCCTCCGTTGTCGCAAAGGTTCCCGCCCAGCGGAAGTCTGTTCTGATGTCTATTCCGGGAAATCTCTTTCGGAAAGTTTTCTCCAGTTGTTCCGCTTTTTTGCGCACCAGTGCGTCGCGTTTGTCAGGATTGTAGAAGGCGTCGTCTTTTCCGCCCATTAGTATGCGGTTATCGTCGGTTATCCGGTAGTACATATAAGGGGTGGCTGTTTCCCATATCAGGCAACGCTCTCGCCATATTATATCTTCAGGTATGGGCTCTGTAACCAGTGCATAGGTAGAGTAGAGTTGGGCAATCCGCTCGGGTATATATAGCAGCGATTCGTAGCCGCAGGCCATTACCAGCTTTCGGGCTTTTATTGTATGCCCCGTATCTGTGGATAGTTCTACACTTTTTTTGTGGTGGGTAATATTTGTTACCAGTGTATTGTCAAATACCCGTGCGCCTTTTTTCAGGCAGTCCTGTAGCAGGTGATGGGTAAACAGGTAGGCATCTATCTGCCCGGCATCGCCGGATAGTATAGCTGCGGGCGCTATCAATCCATAGTGCTTGCTTAGTTCCGGTTCTTCCAGCCATTCCACGTCAAAGCCATTTTTCGCGCGCATCTTGTATTCTCTTTGCAGGGAGGCTACATCTTTTTTATACGATGCATGCTGCAGGCTTTTACGCAGGTGAAAGGTCTCTTCACACGGCAATTGGGCGCATATCTGCTGTAGTTGGTAGATGGCCTCCAGGCATAGCTGGTAGCTGCGGGCTGCATTTTGTTCGCCTATTTTTTCAGCCAGCCGGTGCATAGGTATATCTATCTCGTATTGCAGCAGCGATGTGCTGGCTACCGTACTGCCCATAGCGGCGTGTCGCCTGTCTATTTGTACTACGTCCAGCCCGGCTTGGATAAGGGCGTGAGCGACCAGTGTGCCGCTGATTCCGCTGCCTATTACTGCAATGTCGGTAGAAATATTCTCTTGCAGCGATGGATAAGAAAACGGGATGCCATTGCGCATCAGCCAGTAGGGATGTTCAGATACCAGGTCCATACCCCAGGCAAAGAAAATTCTGTGCCATAGCGCAGAGCTTACCTACCCGCCTCATCGTGGCATAGTATTTTAAACTCTGTAGTAAACAACTAAAATTTATAGATTATGAGAACGATACTGTATTTGATAGCGATAATCCTGGTAATAGGATGGCTGTTCGGCTATTTTGTAGGAAATGCTACTGGCTTGATTCACATTTTATTGGTATTGGCCGTAGTGTCACTACTGTTAGGGTTTATCAGGCGCGGAACTGTTGACTAATTTTTTCCCTCTATTATTTTCCTCTGTATTAAATGCCACT
>JAEUVZ010000007.1 GCA_016786665.1 Flavipsychrobacter sp. | reverse complement strand
GACCTGAAACTGCTGCGGAGGATATTCTCTTTCACAGGGCCTTACCGTAGAACCCTCTACTTGTCTATCACTTTGTCTATCGTGCTCGCATTGCTCACGCCGCTTCGCCCTAAGCTGATAGAGTATTCCGTAGATAAGTATATTAACAATAAGCTGCTGGAAGGGCTCATATACATCAGCATCATTCAGCTGGGTTTGCTGATGATAGAGAGTGTGCTGCGCTTCTGGTTCTCTTACCGCACAGCATGGCTGGGACAAACAACGGTGAACGATATGCGTAAGGCCGTCTTCCGCAAGGTGCTGAACCAGGACATAGCCTACTACGATAAGTCGGCGATAGGAACGCTTACTACTCGTACCATTAACGACATAGAAGCGGTGAACGATGTGTTTTCGGAGGGCATTATCTCCATCATCGCCGATGTGCTGATTATCCTTACCATCATCATAGTGATGCTGGTGGATAACTGGCGCCTGACGCTAATATCGCTCATACCGTTCCCTATATTGATACTGGCGACGTATTGGTTTAAGGAAGCGGTGAATAAATCGTTTCAGCGGGTACGCAATGCCGTTGCCTCGCTCAATGCGTTTGCGCAGGAGCATATTACGGGAATGTACATAGTGCAGGCGTTCGCTGCCGAAAAGCGCGAGATGGATAAGTTCCGCGAGATAAATAAAGAGCACCGTAACGCGAACATAAAGGCGATTTTCGCCTACTCTGTTTTCTTCCCCATTGTGGAGATTATCCTCGCGTTGTCCCTGGGCTTGCTGGTGTGGTGGAGCGCGCCACGGATGCTGGGCGGAACAGTAACGCAGGGCGCCATCGTTTCGTTTATCCTGTACCTCAACTTGCTGTTTCGCCCTCTGCGCATGCTGGCTGATAAGTTCAATGTACTGCAAATGGGCATGATTGCCGGGGAGCGGGTATTTACCGTGTTGGATAGTGAAGAGTACCTGCACAACAATGGCGCCCGCCAGGCCGGCGCGCTAAAGGGAGAAGTGGAGTTTAAAAACGTGCATTTCAGCTATAAAGAAGGAGTGCCGGTACTTAAAGGAATATCCTTTAAGCTGGAGGCGGGGCTGACAATGGCTGTAGTGGGGCATACCGGCGCGGGAAAAACATCCATCATCAGTATCCTCAACCGCATGTACGAGATACAGGACGGTGAGATATTGATAGATGGGGTAAATGTAAAGGACTACGACATCCATAGCCTGCGCGGAAAGATAGGTATCGTGCTGCAGGATGTGTTCCTGTTTTCGGGAACTATTTACGACAATATCACCCTACGCAACAGCAACATACCGCTCGCTGAAGTAGAAAAGGTGTGCGGCATGCTGGGCATACACCAGTTTATCATGCAGTTGCCGGGCGGATACGATTTCAATGTGATGGAGCGTGGTAATACCCTATCCCAGGGGCAGCGGCAATTAATATCGTTTGCACGGGCGCTTCTGTACGACCCGGCTATATTGATACTGGATGAGGCCACCTCGTCGGTAGATAGCGAGAGCGAACAACTGATACAGAACGCCATAGATACTCTCACCAAGGGCCGCACCTCCATAGTGATAGCCCACCGCCTCTCTACCATCCGCAAGGCCGATTGCATTATTGTAATGGATAAGGGCAATATAATTGAGCGCGGTAATCACCAGTCACTACTGGAGCAGCAAGGTGAATACTACAAGCTATACACCGCTGTAGATTCCGAATCGGGCATCATCCTTGGCAAGGGAAAACCGGACTGGGATTAAACATCTCTGGTACACGTGGTTAATTTGTGAACTCAGTAAAATCCTCGTTCAGGTCATTTAACGTTTTTATCCAGCCAGTCTCCAATCACCGTCAGCGCATCAGGCGAGAACGATTCTTCCAGTGTACCATATTCGCTGATTTTGCAGGTTTTGCATTTCTGGAAGAGGTGGTTCAGCCCGGGTAGTTCCTTTACTTCGTAGGCGGGCGATTTGCTCCGCGCCAGTGCTTCCCGGAAGCCGTTGAGGTTCGATGCCGGTATTACCTGTATGTCTTTTTCGCCATTCAGCGCCAATACCTTGCATTGCAGTTTTTCAATGAATTGCTGCGGTTCCTGGGCTATAAAGAAGCGCCACCAGGGATTATCATACAATCCCGTGAACTCGTCGGTCATCTTGCCCACCGAGGCTTCATCGCGCAAGCCAAAGGCGAAGGCTACATTGGGGTGCGCTTTTTCTTTCCAGGCTTTTATCGCCATGTCTATCTCTTTGCGTGCCTCATCGCGGGTTGCCGCATGGGCCACTATCATCGATACCTGGTTGTACAGGGGCAGGTAGGCGTCTACGGCTTCCTGGGCCAGCCCCGCCTCGCGAAGCACTTTGCCGTTTTGCTCTTCCATCAGCGAAATGATGTTGATGCCCGGCCCGGCCAGCGATACGATAAAGGCGATGTCTTTGCTTTGTGCTGCGGCCATTTCGGCTACAAGCCCGCCTTCACTATGTCCTATAATGCCCATCTTCTTCCGGTCCGTTTCTTTCCGGCCCTTCAGGTATTCCAGGCCACTCAGTGCGTCGCGGGTATGGTCGGCTGTGGTGGAGGTTTCCGGGCTTCCGGTTGTCTGTCCTATACCCCGGTCGTCTATGCGCAGCACTATGTATCCTCTCCGGGTCAGGTAGTCCGCTATCACGGCAAAGGGTTTGTGGCCTTCTATTTCCTCGTCACGGTTCTGCTGCCCGGAGCCGGTACTCATCACTATTGCCGGGAAGGGGCCCGGGCCATCGGGCAGCGTAATGGTAGCGCCATACTGCATGCTCTTGTCCTTGTTATGATATATTACGTCCTCGCTGCGATAGGGAAAGGGTGGCACGGGTGTCTGTTTCCGTACCGGCCCTTCTATTTTTTCCACTTTGCGGATGTCAAGGTTCATGTTTTTTGTGCCCTGTTGCATTACACCCGAAATGCTGCTGTCAGAAAGGAACCGCCCGGTGTATTGGCTTTTAAAGGATTCCATCAGGATGTACAGGCTATCGCCGCTCACATATACCTGCGAGCAGCCAATACCCTTTACGCCCTGGTCGGGGCTGTCCATCGTTGCCGACAAGGTGCCGTTCTGCTCCGTAATGTTGAAAACTACTCTTATTTCTTTGCCTATGTTCAGCTTACCCATCCAGGTGCCTGCCGGGCTGTAGGCATGGCAGCACAGTGCAGCCAGCATGCAGGCCGATAATATAAGTATGTTCTTCATATAGTTACTTTTAGTGGTTGTTGGTTGGTTTCAGTTTCCGGTGCAGGCTGTAAGAGTAGGCAACCGGTATGGCCGCCAGCACCAGTATGCTGGTGAGTACCACATATTCCAGGTGTAGCCGGGGTAGTAGCAGGCCGGCTGCAATCATCGCCACCCCCGTGGCGAACCATAGCTTACCAGATAGTTGGTGTGTCTTTCGCCAGTTTTCTTCGTTGTTCAGTGTCCAGGGCAGGCGTATGCCGGCAAAGTAGTTGGGTTTCAGGCTGTGCATTATGTTCCCGGAGAAGGCGATAATAAAGCCCAGCATTGGCACCAGCAGGTGGTCTACCTGGTGCAGCGGGCCTGTACACGATAGTACGGCCAGCAGGCAGAGTGCTGAGAAGAACATGGCCAGCCCGGTCCCCAGCCGGCTAAATACCACGGGCAGGGGTTTGCCTTTCCGTTTGGGGTCTATCTTGTGCAGGTTCTCCAGCAGCAGGTACGTGAGCAGAGAGGAGCCTGTTATAATAGCCACCATCAGCCACAATTCGTTACGGGAGCCATACCGGTCGGGCTCAAATTTTCCGTCAAAGTGAACGGGCACTACCTCAGGTATCGTTTCCCATTTTACCGCGAGATAGACGGACGGGATGAGCGCTATGGCCATTACCGCGATGTGCCGTAGTAGATTTTTTTGCATCACTTTTTCCGTTTAGTTGTACAAACCATTTTACGATTTCATCCAATACCGAGGTATTGAGCGAGTAAATGATAAACTGCCCTTGCTTATCCGCCTCTATCAGCTCGGCCTGTTTCAGAAGGTCCAGGTGATGAGAGATGCTGGGCTTTGTCATGTCAAAGTGGTCCGCTATTTCACCAGCCGTCATATCCTTCTTCTTCAGCAGCTCCAGTATATCCCTGCGCGTTTTATCGTTCAGTGCTTTGAACAGGCTGTTCATTTCGCTAATTGTATATTTAGGCAAATGTCTAAATAATTAAGCGAATTACCAAAAAACAAAAAATCTACCGCTTCAGGTAGATTTTTTGTTGGAGAGTATGTACGCCGGCTTATGCCACTATTTCGCTTTCCCGCACATATTCCAGTGCTTTGGCCACCAGGTTTTTAGAGCCTATAAAGATGGGGGTGCGTTGGTGCAGTTCCGTAGGTTGTATTTCCAGTATGCTGCCGTGTCCCCAATCGGCGCTGCCACCGGCGGCTTCCATCAGGAAGGCCATGGGGTTGCACTCATACTGCAGGCGGAGCTTGCCGTTCCGCGCGCTTTTATCAGCGGGGTACATAAAGATGCCTCCCTTTATAATAGTGCGGTGCATATCGGCCACCATGGAGCCTATATAGCGGTGCGAGTACGGGCGACCTTCTTCTTTATTGTCTTCCATGCAGTATTGCAGAAAGTTCTTCATGCCATTATCCAGCTTGCAGGTATTGCCCTGGTTAATGGAGTATATCTTTCCCTTTTCCGGGCAGCGCAGGTCGGGGTGCGACAGGCAGAACTCACCTATGGAGGGTTCCAGGGTAAAGCCATTGCAGCTCAGTTTGGTGGCATACACCATCATAGTGCTGGAGCCATATATTACGTAGCCCGCGGCCATCAGTTTGTTGCCTGGTTGCAGAAAGTCCGCTTCCGTGCAGGCCTTGCCTATTTCGCTTACGCGGCGGTATATGGAGAAGATAGTGCCGATGGGCGCGTTCACGTCTATATTAGAGGAGCCGTCCAGTGGGTCGAACAGTACGACATATTTGGAGTTGGCGGAGTAGGGGTCGTCGAAGCAGACAAAGCTATCGTTCTCTTCCGAGGCGATACCCGCGCAGTCATTGCTGTGCTGCAGTACGCTGATAAGTGTCTCGTTGGCGAATATATCCAGCTTCATCACTTCCTCGCCCTGTATGTTAGTAGCGCCATGTTTGCCCAGTATGTCTACCAGGCCGGCTTTCAATACCTGTTTGTTGATGATTTTACAGGCCAGGCCTATATCGCGCAGCAGCGCCGATAATTCGCCAGTAGCCTGCGGAAAGCGGCGTGTTTCCTGGATGGTGAATTCGTCCAGGGTCATTAATTTCTTACCAAAACCCATTATGTAATGTTATTTGTATCCGTACCGGCAAAAATAGTAAGATTACCCCAAATACCCTTTAAAATCAGCAAAACATACATGTATGAAACATTGATGTTATTTTACGGTCAATACTTAGTTTTATGGCTTACGAACGGTAAATTTGTAAGCATTTTTTAATTCATCGGGCTAATGGTACAGTATTACAAGAATATCAACCGGAAGACGTTAGAGATTGAGCAGCCCGAAGGTGCTAACTGGATCAACGTAACGCCCCCGTTCCAGGAGAATGAAATTGACAAGCTCTCTGAAGCCGCCGCTATTCCGCGCGACTTTCTTGCCGATACACTGGATATTGAAGAACGTTCCCGTTACGAAATAGAGGACGGCGTAAAGCTCATTATCCTTAAGACACCCGTAGAGAACAAATCGCTGAACGAAAGCGATGCTTATTACATTACTATACCCATAGCCATCATCATTACCGAGAGCAACCAGGTAGTAACCGTTAACTCGTTTGAGAACGTGGCTATACGGCGCTTCCTTAATACATTCGCGAAGCGGCACCCGGAGCGCCCCAACATGATGGTGCTGAAGATATTTGAAAAGGTGGTGATGGATTTTATGGAAGTGCTGAAAGAGATAAACCACCGCCGGAATATACTGGAGCAGAAACTCTATGATGCCAACCGGAACGAGGAATTGCTCTACCTGATGCGCATTCAGAAGAGCCTGGTATATTTTGTAACGGCATTGCGCTCCAACGAACTGCTCCTGATGAAGATGGACCGCACCAACTTCCTCAATTGCGACGAGGAAGAACGGGAGTTCCTTTCCGATTTGATAGTAGAGTTTTCACAGGCCCTTGAAATGGCCGATACCTACAACAACATCCTGGTCAGTACCATGGATGCCTTCGCCAGCATTATCAACAACAATATGAACCTGGTGATGAAGCGCCTCACCAGTATCACCATCCTCATCTCGGTGCCTACGTTGATAGCCAGTTTCCTGGGTATGAACGTGAAGGTGCCTTACGAGGGCGAGCTGTTCGGGTTCTATGCCGCAATGGTGCTGTCGGTACTGGCGGCTACGGCCATGGTACTGTATTTTAACAAAAAGAAGTGGTTCTGAAAATGGCGCCTTCCCGTTTCAACGTGCGCGTTTACGGCATCTGGATACACAATGGCTCCCTGCTGGTGAACGAGGAACGCATCAGGGGCAGGCAGGTGACCAAGTTTCCCGGTGGGGGGCTGGAGCTGGGCGAAGGAACGATTGATGGCCTGAAACGGGAATGGCACGAAGAGCTGGGCCTGCATATTGAGGTGCTGGACCATTTTTACACTACCGACTTTTTTCAGCCTTCCGCCTACGACGATTCCCAGGTGCTCAGCATCTATTATTTAGTAAGCGGTGGCGACCCCACCGCAGCCATTACTAATCACGTAGATGGCGAACGTACCTACTGGATGCCCCTGCAGGCGGTTTCCGGGGAAACCTTTACGTTGCCTATCGATAAGATAGTGGGGGGTATGCTGGCTACCCTGTATAGCAACAGCCTTGGCTGATATAGAAAAGTCTTAACCTCCCATCAGTAGCAAAAGCCATGCGCCTGCTTACCTTTGCCTTTCTATGAAGTTGCTCCTACAATATTTAAGTAGATATAAAGTTCTGATCATTGTTGCGTTGCTCCTGGCAGCCATTAACCAGGTGTTCTCCTTGCTGAACCCGATGGTATTTGGTACCGTCCTCATCGACAAATATGCGAAACACGCGGGTACGATGCCTCAGGGAGCGTTTTACTCCGGTGTCATCAATACCTTATTCCTGGTAATAGGTATAGCTATGGTGTCACGTATCGCAAAGGCTTTCCAGGATTATACGGTAAATGTGGTGATACAGAAGTTTGGAGCACAGATATATACCGATGGATTAAAGCACGCTATGCGCTTACCGTACCAGGAGTTTGAAGACCAACGAAGTGGTGAAACATTGTCAACCCTTCAGAAGGTACGGATCGACTGCGAAAAGTTCATCATGAATTTCGTGAATGTGGCTTTTGCTACGTTCGTGGGAATTGTATTCGTTATCATTTATGCCTTTTCGCTCGACCCGTTATTGCCATTGGTCTATGTGGTAGGTGCTGTTATATTGTCTATACTTACGAGCGCCCTTAGTAAAAAGATAAAGGTTATCCAGAAGAGTATCGTAAAGGAAACCAATTCACTTGCGGGTTCTACCACTGAATCGCTCCGGAATATTGAACTGGTGAAGAGCCTTGGGCTTACTCAGCAGGAGATACGCCGGCTGAATACCAATACGTATAAGATATTAAAACTGGAACTGAAGAAAGTTAAGAGTATTCGTTCCATCAGTTTTATACAGGGTACGTTCGTGAATTTCTTACAGCAGTGTGTGATGTTCGCCTTGTTGCATTTTCTGTTCATTGATAAGATCAACCTGGGGGCTTTGATAGCGATGAACTTCTATTCGTTCTTCATCTTTGGCCCCTTACAGGAAATAGGCAACGTAATACTCAGCTACAGGGAAGCACAGGCCTCCCTGAACAACCTTGAGACCTTACTGGATAAGCCCGTAGAGCGTAAGCCGGAAGTGCCATCGGCTATTAATGAGATACATAGCCTGCGTTTTGATAATGTTACATTCAAGCACAATACCGCTACCCGGGCCGCGCTGGAGCAAATATCTTTTGAGGTAAAGAAAGGGGAGACAGTTGCATTTGTAGGGCCGTCGGGTTCCGGTAAGACAACGATGGTGAAACTACTTGTTGGTTTGTATCATCCTAACGAGGGTAAAGTGTTTTACAACGACCTTGCTGATGATACGATAGATTTCGATGAACTGCGCCACCAGATAGGTATGGTAACCCAGGATACGCAACTATTCTCCGGTACTATAAAGGAGAACCTGTTGTTCGTAAATCCCGGGGCTACTGATGAACAGATAGATTCAGTATTGGCTAAGGCGGCTTGTCAAAACCTGCTATCCCGCGCGGAGAATGGCATCAATACGGTGATAGGCGAGGGTGGATTGAAGCTTTCAGGTGGTGAGCGCCAGCGGTTGTCGATAGCACGCGCATTGCTCCGTGAACCGCGATTGATGATATTTGATGAGGCTACCTCTGCACTCGACTCACTGACCGAAGAAGAAATATCGCAGACAGTGCGTGATATTACCGACCAGCGCCAGCACTTAACGGTAATGATTGCCCACCGCCTCTCTACCATTATGCACGCCGACCGTATCTATGTGCTGGAAAAGGGACAGATAGTGGAAACGGGCTCGCACCTCCAGCTGATAGAAGAAAAAGGCCTCTACTACGCTATGTGGCGCCAGCAGATAGGGGAGCGGAAAGAAGCAAGAATGGCATAATACTTGTCGGATAGCAGGTTATGAGTATCAAACCAATACTAATACTTGCAGCAATACTTTCGCTTTGCTCCTGCGACCCTGCGGGGACAAAGACGTTCAATATCCAGAATAATAGTTTTTCAAAAGTGTATTGGTATAATGGTTCTCCTGCTTCTTTAATGGATTCAATAGCTCCCGGGGAGAAAAAGACCGTTTTCATGAGATCCGGAATAAGTGGTGGTGGACCCGTTCCCACAGGTACAGGAGAGCTTACCGGGTACACGAATATTGTCCGTATCGTGAATGAAGATACCGTGGATCTTAAAAGGGATTTTTCGACTCTCGCCACTTGGGAAGAGCACAAACAATCGAAGCGGGTAGCTGACTATACTATGGATGTATCGGATACCGACGTCCAGAGTTGATTACAACACAATATCCTGCAGTAAGTCGCTCTTGTTGGGGTAGTCGGTATTAAAGTGCAGCCCCCTGCTCTCCTTCCGGAACTGGGCGCTCTTTACTATCAGGTAGCCAATGGTAATGAGGTTGCGCAGTTCGCAAAGTTGCGGGGAGGCGGTAGTGGTCTTGTACAGTTCTTCCGTTTCAGCATGCAGCAGGTCTATGCGGCGCAGTGCGCGTTCCAGGCGTATGTCGTTGCGCACTATCCCCACATAGTCGCTCATCACCTGTTGCAGCTCCTTCAGGCTCTGGGTAATTAATATCATTTCTTTCGGGTCGGTTGTCCCCGAGGCGTTCCAGTCAGGCACGCTTTCCTTAAAGTCTGTTTCGTTCACGCGCGTAGCAGCGTCGGTAATGCACCGGTGGGCGAAGACCAGCGCCTCCAGCAGCGAGTTCGATGCCAGGCGGTTGGCGCCATGCAGTCCCGTGCTGGAGCACTCGCCGCATATATACAGGTTGCGGATGGAAGATTGCCCGTTGC
This sequence comes from Flavipsychrobacter sp., assembly GCA_016786665.1. GTDB lineage: Bacteria > Bacteroidota > Bacteroidia > Chitinophagales > Chitinophagaceae > MKUN01. The sequence goes on along the minus strand of JAEUVZ010000007.1, from coordinate 120,216 downwards.
TATTGGTTTCTATGCCACCGCAGCAGTAGTGCGCGGCGGGTGCTACGGGTATCATTTGTTGCAGCACGTCTATGCCTATGCTTTTACACTTGGCGTAGATGTTGGGGAAGTGTGCTACAAACTTTTCAGCGTCCATATGGCGGCAGTCCAGGTACACATGTTCGGTACCGGTGCGTTTCATTTCGCTGTCTATAGCCCGGGCCACTATATCGCGCGGCGCCAGGTCGGCGCGGGTGTCGTAGCGGGTCATAAAGGCCTCTCCTTCTTTGTTGCGCAGTATACCCCCATCGCCCCGCACGGCCTCTGTTATCAGGAAGGAGGGGCTGACCCCCGCCTCATACAGCGCCGTGGGGTGAAACTGGATGAACTCCATATTCTCTATACGTCCTTTCGCGCGGTACACCATGGCTATGCCATCGCCGGTGGCTATTTTCGGATTGGTAGTGGTGCGGTATGCCTGTCCCGCTCCGCCCGAGGCCATTACCGTTACTTTCGATAATATCCGCTCTATGTTGTGGTTCTGCAGGTTCAGCGCGTACACTCCGTAGCATTCTATATCCGGTGTCGACTTGGTGACCAGGTAGCCCAGGTGGTGTTGGGTAATGATGTCCAGCACAAACCAATGGTTGTATATGTGTATGTTGCTGTATCTGCGGGCTTCTTCTACCAGTGCCCGCTCAATTTCAAATCCCGTTATATCCTTGTGGTGCAGTATCCGGAATTCGGAGTGGCCGCCTTCTTTGCCGCGCATGTAGTCTCCTTCGGCGTTTTTATCAAAGCGCGCCCCCCAGTCTATTATTTCATTCACGCGTTCCGGGCCTTCTTTCACTACCATTTCCACTATGTCCCGGTTACAGAGTCCATCGCCTGCCACCAGGGTGTCTTCTATGTGCTTGGCAAAGCTGTCCCGCTCCATGTCGTTCACTACGGCTATGCCACCCTGGGCGTATTTGGTGTTGGTTTCGTCTGTGTTTGCCTTGGTGAGTATCGTTATGGTTTTATCAGGAAATTGTTTTGCCGCTTTTACCGCAAAAGTCAATCCCGCTATCCCTGAGCCTATTACCAGGAAGTCTGTCCGGAGCATATGGTCGCCTGTTTCTTTGTTCAAATGTAAAAACAAACAGCCATATCGCTCAAAGTCAGTAATTTTAATCATGTTTTCTACCATCCCGTTCACAGGGCGCATTCGCGGCGTATGTGTCATTTTGTTGTTGCTTTCCCTGGCGCCCGCGGCACACGCGCAGCGGCCGGAACCCGTGCAAACGGTAAATGTGCTCGCGTCCGTTTCGGGCGGTATATCCTACACGGGCATTAATACATATGTTACCCTGGCGGGTGCCTTTCGCCGGCATATGATATACGTAGGGCCCAAAGCAGTGTTGAGCAGGAGCTTTTTACCGGGGCGTACTTTATGGGGCGCTAACATTGGTTACAATTTCGCCATCATCGACCAGGACCGCTGGGTTACCTGGCTGAATGTAGACTACCAGCACACCGCTTACCGAGTGCCGGCGCAGATAAAGTACAACAGTATCCAGGAGCTTTCAGGCGGTCTCAGCCTCAACTATTTCGCGGTTCCCCAGCGGCTGGCTATAGGTGTCACGCTGGGCACGGGCATTTACTTCGAGAATTCGTACAATCGCTATACCGCTACTACGGCTACCAACAGCGGCCTCATGCACCAGCTGCGACTGGGCCTCATTTATAAGCTCACCCGCTCATGAGAAGGCTGGCATACATAGTGATAATAGCGCTGGGCTGGGCCGCGTGCAGCAAGCCCCAGCCTGTGAAGAACCTGAACGGCAACCAGGTGGCGGTGATAGGCCATGCCGGCAACGGTATCCCGGGTTTGAACAGTAATCTGCCGCACGACTCTTACGAGAGTGTTATAGAAGCGCTGGAAATAAACAATGCCGATGGCGTAGAGGTAGATGTGCAGCTTACTGCCGATAGTGTGCTGTTTATGTACCACGATAAGGAACTGGAGTCGCTTACCGGATGTTCGGGTTGCAGCTTCCTGCTAAGGGCCGAAGAACTGGAACAGTGTGCTTTTAAGCCGGTGGGCACATCGCTCAGCGGGCCCTGCTACCTCACTCCCCTGCAGAAGGTGATAGAACGCTACAGCAACCGCGCCGTGAAGCCGGTAATATTTATCGACCTTCATGTAGACCTTGGCTGCAACATTACTGATGTGCGGAAGGAGTGGTATTATGCTACCACCATGTATGCTATCAACGAGTTGCTGTCCCGGTACAATGCTTATGACTATGTATTTGTACAGGCCAACAGCTTTGAATGGCTGATGCAGGCCAGGGACAAATATCCGGATGTGAAGGTGTTTCTTGATGTGGCCATCAGCAAGGGGAATATTGCGGAGGCTGCGGCGAACGGTTTTTATGGCGTGGCCTGCAAGAGCGAGCACATCACGGCCGAAGAGGTGGCTTTCGCGCACGACAAAGGTCTTCGCGTTCAGATATACGGGGAGCGGGGATATGCACTGCGGCAAGTGGTAGATAAGGCACCCGACTACATCCTTACCGATAACATTCCCCTGCTGCACAGCATACTACATTACTGAGCGCCCAGCCGGTTCAGCCCGGCTTTGGCTTGCTGGTCTATCGCCGCCTGGAAATCATGGTCGCGGATAGAGAGGCATTCCTTAAAGCGTTTTATCGCTTCTTCTTTCATTCCTACGCGCTCGTATATCAGCGCCATTTGCAGGGCCGATCGGGCGGCGAAATGTTCTTTCCGGTTCTTTCCGGTATTAATGGTGTGCTGGTAAAGTTTTACGGCGGTTTTATCGTCGTCCATCTCATCATATATACGGGCCAGGCGGAAGTTGTATTCCAGCTTGTCGGCCGCATCAGGAAAGTCGCTTTCTTTATACTGTTTCAGTTTGTCCAGCGCCATCTTATGGAACCCGCCGTCTATCAGCAGGTGCACATACAGCAGTGTATAGTTGGGCCACTCTTTGCTTTGCGAGAACCGTTGCGCCTGCATATCCACGTCGGCTATGGTATTGCCCTGCTGGGCTATTTTCGCGCGGCAGTTGCCGGCCTCTTTCGGGTTGCGTTGCAGGTAGTGCATCAGCGCCATTTTCTGCCAGGCGTCTTTTACGAACATATTGCCTTTGTAGCGGGCCACAAATTGCTGAAAGTAGGGAATGCATTGCGCGTCGGCGTGGTAGTAGTAGGCGCTGCCCAGTTCGTACTGCACCATGGGAAATACATTGCAGTAGGGGTCGTTTTGCACGCCTTTCAGGGTTTGCAATGCTACATCGGCTTTGCGGGTGTTCAGCGCTATGTTGGCTTTTACGAACGATAGCAACAGGTTGCTTTGCGCGGGGTATTGCTGGTTGTTGTTCATAAAGGCCCATACTTCTTTCTGCTGGTACAGGAAGTACAACCGCAGGTACACTGAGTACAGCGCCGCCTCGTACTGAAACAGGTCATCGTATGTATGGTCATTCAGGAACCGGGTGATCAGCGCGCTGCCTTTTTTTACATCGCCCTTTATCCCAAACATGGAGGCCAGCCATTTAAACTTGTCTGGTATAGCGCCGGCCACCGACTGTTCCAGCCCCAGGTATATATTGTTGTAGTCAAAGTTGGGGAACCTGCTTTTGTTCTCTTTCAGCAGCGCGAACGATTTGCGGAACTGGAAGGCGGCTTTCATGTTATCGCCAAAGCGCAGGTGCACCAGCGCCCAGTGCAGGTACACTCCAGCCTTGCTGAGCCGGTACCAGGGGTCGGTATCGTTTCCTTTGTTCAGTTGTTCCAGCCGCTCGTCAAAGTTGCCTTTCTTCAGGTTATAGTCGGCTTTGTTGCCATTCAGCAGCAGCAGCAGGCAGTCCTCATAGTCCGACACGTATACGGCCATCAGGTTATTGGGGTTGTCGCGGAGCGCCTCCTGTATCCGGGCTTTGCCGTCGCTCAGGTGCAGCGACATATAGCTTTCGTAGGCCTGCCGGCAATGATCGTTATAGTCGTATGTATAGCCGGCCCCGAAGCCTTGCGGTCCCGGGCACAGCAAAAGGGCGCATAATACGATTATTGCTCTCATAAGGGTAAAAATAGAGTTCTAAATGCGGGATGGCAACTTTATTACATTATATATTCACTGTTAATCCGCCTTGGCACAATATTTTAGTGTTGCCATCACACAGATTACACCGCAAATTTGCCAGGGGTTAACCCAATAAAATAAGTCTATTCATTTGGAATATAAGAGAATATAGGACTATCTTTGGCACAAATTTTGCGCCTCTAATCGCAAACTAAAATTGTTTATCTCAAAAAATCAAAAATGTCTATGAAATCAATTCGTCGCATTGCTCTTGCAGCAGCAGTAACTTTAAGCGCATTTGGCGCAGTAACTTTTACATCTTGTAATCCGGATGAGTGTAAAGATGTAGTATGTGCCAACGGCGGTAGCTGTAATTCTGATGATGGTTCTTGTACCTGTGCTACAGGCTACGAAGGTGCTACCTGTGAAACAAAAATGAACGCTAAGTTTGTAGGTACTTGGTCTGCAGCTGAAAACTGCTCAGGATCAACAGCTACTTACCAGGTAGTAATTACTGCCGATGGTTCAGATCCTACCAAAGTTCTGGTATCTAACTTAGGCAACTATGGTTGTACTGTAGGTGGTACAGTTACTTTTGATGGTACTGTTAACGGTGCTACATTAACTATCAACGATAGCGAATGTACTTACCAGATGAACGCTACTGGTACTTACAATTCTAACGGTTCAGTATCTTTCACTTATACTGCAACTTACCCACCAGCTAATACCGACAATTGTACTGCTACCCTTACAAAGTAATTGGTAAGCACATTACAGATATAAAATAAAGAGTCCCCGAATATTCGGGGACTCTTTATTTTATATATCAGGTATGAGGTTAGAAAATACCTGGATTTTCTAGCGCTTTTTGCCAGTTGCTTCGCCGCTCTGCTTTTGAGCTTCGTTATTTTTACCGGTTGCTTCGCCGTTTTTCTGCGCCTCATTGTTTTTGCCGGTAGCAGCAGGTTCAGTTGGCTTTGGCGGAGGAGGTGGAGTTGTTGTAGTTGGAGCTGTAGAGCCCGGGTTGTTTACCCTCGGCTTGGTAGGTGCTGGTGCGCCCTTAGCTGCAGCTATCATAGAGTCGGCTTTCCACTGGGCCATCACATTGATCATGGAATCATTGGATGCCTGTAGTTCCGCCTGCCTTTCAGCTACGATCGCTGTTACAGCAGAGTCTACATATTCTTGAGTGAAACCACCACCGCCGGCTTGTTCATTGGTACAAGAGGCAAACGTCAGCAGACCGCCCGCCAGCAATAACATTGTCTGTTTTTTCATTGGATTTCTAATTTATGATGCAAATGTATTAATAGTATTCTGTTTGTACACAAACAATGTGCCGCAATTATACAGTCCCTTCATTATCCTTTACCGCCACATTTTACGTCTATAAGACGAAGTGCAGGCATTATTCCACAACCGGCAATCTATCGCCCTTGTTTTTTCTGTAACTTTAGTATAATAAATCACTATATGGTGAGCTTCCGTTATTTTTTCGTCACCATGCTCGCTACGCTGGCGGTATTCAGCCTGGTTACCTATTCAGCCTGCCAGCGCGATAAATGCCGGAACATCACTTGTATGAATGGAGGCAGCTGTTACCAGGGCGTTTGCACTTGTCCGCCGGGTATCACCGGCTCCCGCTGCGAGACAGATTTGTGCCAGGGGGTGAGCTGCTACAACGGTGGAATGTGTGTCAGTGGTACCTGCAAGTGCCCGTCCGGTTTCGGCGGCGATAATTGTGAGATAGTTAATAAGTTCCTGGGCATGTATGCCGCCCGGGATACCTGCACCGGCAACAATACCAAGACGTATTCTACTATCATCTCCATGAAGGCCAGCGGAGACCCGACGTTGAAGATTAGCAATTTTGGTAACTACCAGACCAACGTCTACGCTACCATATCGGGCAACAATATATCCATTGCGGGCACTACTTACGAGGGCTACCAGGTGCAGGGCGGCGGGGTGTACGAGGATGGCCGCATTAGTGTCGGCTATACGGTTACCATCGGGGCCAGTGTCAACACATGCAGCGGCCAGTGGGTAAAGCAGTAGTGCATCAGCGGGCGGGCACCCACATTTCATTCCGGTTCATGGCCTGGCTGTAGGCCTGCACAAAGGCTTTCAGGTAGGGCAGCCGGTCTTTTACAATGCTGTCGCCCGTGGCTATCCGGTCATTTTTATAGGTGCGGTCAGCGGGATAGGCATAAAGGTGGCGCGGGGTTACCCCGTTGCTCATTAGTAGGTAACCCTCCTGGTAGTAGCGGTAGTTGTTGTTGATAGCGTTAATAACAAATCGCTTCCCGGTACTGAATATACTGTTCCCAAGCGCAAAGAACGGTTCGTCAAGGCCCAGGTAGTCGGCTATAGTAGGCAGTATGTCTATCTGTTGCACCGGCTTGGTATAGGTGCCCCTCAGCAGGCTGTCGCCCGGGGCAAAGAATAGAATAGGTATAGAGTACAGCCCCATATAGTCGCTATACGCCGTCTTCTTCTCTTTGTGCATCGATGTATGGTCAGCCGTCAGCACAAAGAGTGTGTTGTTATACCAGGGCTGCTTTGCCGCAGTTTCAAAGAACTTGCGCAGTGCCATATCGCTATAGGTTATGGCAGCCTCTATAGGGTATTTGCCTTGGGGAATGCTGGCGGCATACTGCTCGGGAATCTCGTAAGGCGGATGAGAGGTCAGCGTGAACACTGTGGCGGCAAAGGGCTGTGGCAGGGTATTCAGCCCGCGGGCAAAGTATTGCAGAAAGGGTTCATCCCATATGCCCCAGTTACCGTCATAGTCTTTCTCATTGCCATATTCTTCCCGTCCGTAGTAATTATCATATCCGGCGTTCGCGCAGAACAGGTCAAAGTTCATAGTGCCGTTGCTGCCGCCGTGGTAGAACGCCGAGCGGTAACCTCTGCGCTTCAGCAGGTTGGGCAGGGCGGTTATTTTGTTGTTCCCGTACACCGAGGTGGTAATAGGTTCTTCCATCAGCGAGGGGATGCCTGCTATTATCGCCGGTATGCCCTCTGCCGACCGCAGTGCATTGGCATAGGCGTTGCTGCAGGTCAGCGATTGCCCCATCAGGCTATCCAGGAAGGGGGTCCGGCTGGGGCCGCCCCCCAGCGAGGTGAATTCCCGTGAGAAGCTTTCCAGTATTATTACCACTACGTTGGTATTCTTGGGTGTGCGGTCCTTGTAATCTTTTACAGGTTGTATATAGCTCTTTAGGGTCGCATCGTCCATGTAGCGTACCTCTGGCAGGCGGTCGTTGTTCAGCGAGTTAATAATGCTGAACGGTGTGTTGAGTACGATAGGGGCAAACTCATTGTCCGTGTACTTCATGGCATCGGTAAGCACTATAGGTTTCAGTTGGGTGCCGCCGCGTATGCCCAGCACCATAAAGGCTACGAACAGCAGGAGGTATCCCGCCTGGCCGGCCACCACTAGCGGCGTGGATGTCAGCGAGGGTGGCGGGAGCGGCGTGGCGCGCATAATGGCTTTGCTGCCTGCATACAATAGGGCCATCACGGTAAGCCAGGCCAGCGGCACATACCAGTAGTCTACCACAAAAGTGGGTAGTTGCGAGACGAAATCGCCCTTGCGGGTCACCATATCCAGCACGTCGGCGGTAGAGCGTTTGTGATTGAACGGGAAGTAAGCCCAGTCGCTCAGCTCAAAGAGGAACGCTATGGCATTGCAGGCTACAAATACCCGTTGTGTCAGTCGCTCCCAGCGGGGCATTTGCCACAGGGGTATGGGCAGCAACAGCAGGAAGAAGTACAGAACATTGGTCAGCAAAATAGCCGATACATCGAACCGGGTGCCGTAAAAGGCCAGCTCCAGGAACGAGGAGGTGCCCAGCGCCGGAAAGTACTGTATATTGATAAGGGCGAAGGCCAGCCTGCTTATAAAGTACAGCAACAGCAACAATACTATTTGCAGCAGCAACCGCCCGCTTATTCTTATTAAAAAATTCATTTTACGGTAGCGCAAAATTAATAAAGCATACAGTATTGCCGTGTTCCCGCAACTTTTTAATTGCCATGGCTGTATATTATTGCCCGGGAGCGATGTAGCTATTGGCCCACATCGTCTCATTTTACCTTTTTTTGCAGTAGGTTTGCAGCCATCTTCGGTAACGGAGACGCATTCTTATAATTAAATATCAGAATATAATGAAAGTCTTAGTTTGTATTGCACAGGTACCGGATACGACTACCAAAATTGCCTTTGGCGATAACAATACCACGTTCAATAATCAAGGTGTAACGTTTATCATCAATCCCTACGATGAATGGTATGCACTGGTACGTGCCCTGGAACTGAAAGAGGCCGGCACCGCCACCGCCGTAAACCTGGTGACCGTGGGTAAAGCCGATGCAGAACCGGTAATCCGCAAGGCGCTCGCATTGGGCGGCGATGAAGCCATCCGCATAGACACCGATAGCGCCGACCCGTATGTAGTGGCTGCGCAGATAGCCGAATATGCAAAGAGCGAGGGATACGACCTGGTGCTCTGCGGAAAAGAGTCGATAGATTACAACAATGGCTCCGTGGGCGCTATGCTCGCCGAACTGCTCGATATGAATTTTGTAGGCTTCGCCTCTTCACTCAGCATAGAGGGTGGTGTAGCTACCGTAAAGCGCGAAATAGAAGGTGGTGAAGAAACGGGTACTTGTCCGTTGCCGCTGGTAGTATCTTGCCAGAAGGGTATGGCCGAAGCACGCATCCCCAACATGCGCGGCATCATGGCGGCGCGCACTAAGCCGCTGAAAGTGGTGGCTCCCGCTGACATACAGCCATTGAGCGAAATCGTTTCTTACGAAATGCCCCCGGCAAAAACAGGGGTTAAAATGATAAGCGCCGATAACATGGACGAACTGGTGAGCCTGCTGCACAACGACGCAAAAGTGATATAGGTGCTAAGGGTTCTCATTTTTTAAAACACTCAATCTAAATATTTAGTACATGTCTGTAATAGTATTGGCCGAGCATGCGCAAGGCGTTTTTAAGAAAAAGACATTTGAAGCGGTGCAATATGCATCGGATATAGCGAAGGCATTGGGCACTACCGTTACCGCGGTAGCGCTGGGTACGGTAAGCGAGAGCGAACTGCAGGGCCTGGGTGCTTATGGAGCGGCAAAAGTGCTGCACGTAGCGGATGCGAAGCTTGATGCGCTCAACGCACGTGCTTACACCAACGCGCTGGCTACGGCCGCCGAAAAAGAAGGCGCTAAGGTAATAGTAGCGCTGCACGATGTTACCGGTAAAGCGGTAGCGCCCCGCGTGGCTGCCAGGCTGAAAGCGGGTATGGTTGCCGGTGCGGTATCGCAGCCTGATTTGAGCAAGGGCTTTGTAATTAAGAAAACAGTTTTCTCCGGTAAAGCATTTGCGTTCGTTAACGTTACTAGCGATGTGAAGGTGGTAACGCTGATGCCCAACACGTTCCAGGTAAAGAAGGGAGAGGGTAGTGCTGCGGTGGAGTTGCTCTCCGTTGCATTCAGCGATAAGGATTTTGGTGTACAGGTGAAAGAAGTAAGCAAGGTGACTGGCACAGTGCCGCTGAGCGAAGCGGAACTGGTGGTATCCGGTGGCCGTGGCCTGAAGGGCCCGGAAAACTGGGGCGTGCTGGAAGACCTCGCCGGTTCACTGGGCGCGGCGCTCGCTTGCTCTCGTCCCGTAGCCGACTCCCATTGGCGTCCGCACCACGAGCACGTAGGGCAGACAGGTGGCACCATTCGTCCCAATCTGTACATTGCGGTAGGTATCTCCGGTGCCATTCAGCACCTGGCTGGCGTTAATGGTTCTAAAACTATAGTGGTGATTAATAAAGATCCGGAAGCTCCGTTCTTCAAAGCTGCCGACTATGGTATAGTAGGTGATGCGCTGGAGATAGTACCGAAACTCACCGAAGCAGTGAAGAAATTCAAAGCAGCACAGGGATAATCACCCGTCTCGTTGCTTCACGATACAAAGAAAGCCTCTGCATTCGCAGAGGCTTTCTCTATTTTATTTAAAAGAATGTAGTCTTATCAAATTACCACTCTCCCGTTGTCACTGCGAGGCACGAAGCAGTCTAACCAGTTTCGTAGGGAACTATCACTTATCAAATTACCACTCTCGGGTTGTCACTGCTAGGCACGAAGCAGTCTAACCAACTTCATAGGCAGCGAGATTACAGAGCCACTATCTCCCGCCAATCTACTTCGCGTTCAGCTCTTTTATCTTGGCCCATACTTCTTCTTCGCCACCTTCTTCATAGCCGGTATGCATATAGGCGATCTTGCCCTGCTTGTCAATGATCAGCGTAAAAGGCACATTCTGGAAGTTCAGCGAGCGTTTCAGGTCAGAGTTGGCGTCTATGTAGTACGGAAACTCCCAACCCTGCGATTTCGCATAGCTGCGCACCAGGCCTTCCGCCCTCGACTCGTCTACCGATACGGTCATGTATTCAAAGTCAGCCTCTTTTTTCCAGTCGGGCATCGCTTTCGTTATATTCTTTATTTCCTTCTTACAAGGTACGCACCACGTAGCCCAGAAGTTAATGAGCGTCACTTTCCCCTCGGTAACCGTCTTGTTAAAAGCCACTTTCTTACCGGTATTAACATCCTTCACCTGCGTATCAGGCATTTCCGACTGCGCAAACGATGCAGTACTGATAAACAGGGCTGCCACGGCAGCAACAATCTTATTCATAAGTAATTGTTTTATAAATATTAATCTAAAACCTTGCCAGTTTTTATGAAAGAGGCTAATTTCGGAAAATTTTAGTTAATAAAGCTCGTAATGAGAAAATTTACACTGTTTTTGCTTTTCGGCCTGGCATCCCTGCAATCATACGCTCAAGGCAACCTTTCGGGCGACCTGATGATGAATGTCAATTTCTTCGATAGGGACACGGCTATCAACGCTTCCAATAATCCCCTGTACGATAATGTGTTGAGCGGTGGCGAAGCCTGGTTGTCGCTGCGCTATAATTACAAAGGCTTCACCGCGTTCGTCCGGGCGGATGCCTTTCACAATTCCAACCTCTACAATCCCACCTCGGCGCTGAGCGGTTTCGGTGTGGGTGCCTGGAGCCTGAGCAAGGAGTTTAACAACCTCACCATCACAGGCGGGTATATTTACGATCAGATAGGAAGCGGCATCCTGTTCCGTGCTTACGAAGACAGGGGGCTGCTGATAGATAATGCCCTCGTTGGGCTCCACCTGAAGTACAAGCTCAACGACCACATTTTGCTTAAAGGTTTCACCGGGCAGCAGAAGGATGTGGCAACGGTCACCCAGCGTTACGACCCCATCATCAAGGGCTTTAATGCCGAAGGCGACTTTAACGTGGGCAAGGTGCACATCCTCCCCGGCGTAGGCGCGGTTAACCGGACCCTCGATAACAACTCCATGTCTGCGGTAGTGGGTACTATCAACAGCCAGGCGGTAGTTACGCGGTTTACGCCTAAGTACAACATGTACGCGTTCTCTCTCTACAACACATTAACCGTAGGCGACTTTTCCTGGTATGCGGAAGGCGCACTGAAAACGCACGAGGCGATATTGAAAGACAACGTACTGCAAGACGAGCAGGGAACGGTACTGTTCACCACGCTGGGTTATGCGCAGAAGGGTATAGCGGTAAACCTCACCGGTAAGCGTACCGAAAATTTTATGATGCGCACATCGCCCAACGAAGTGTTGCTGCGCGGTATGCTCAACTGGCAGCCTATTGTGGCCCGCCTGCGCCCGCAGCGCCTGATGGCGCGGTACACACCGGCGTCGCAGGACATTTCAGAGATAGCGGGTAGCGGCGACGTCCTTATTGCCCCCAACGATGACATATCGCTCACGCTCACTTACACCCACATCAATGCGCTCAACGATGTAAAGCTCTATCGCGAAGCCTATTTTGAAGGCGAGTACCGGGGTATGGATAAGTGGATATTTACAGGGGGCGTACAGTACATGGAGTACAACCAGGAGATATACCAGGTAAAGCCCGGCGTGCCTATTGTAAAAGCAGTGACTCCATTCGCGGAGATTATTTATAAAATAACTAAGAACAAGTCGCTCCGCACACAGCTGGAGTACCAGTCTACCCGGCAGGATTTCGGTTCCTGGATATTTGCTTTGCTGGAGTTCAACATTGCGCCGCGCTGGTCTATTGCCGCTTCCGACATGTACAACATTGTTCCCAACCCCACGAAGTATTCAGAGCCCAAGCACTACTACAATTTCTTTGTAGCCCACACCAAGGGCCCTCATAGGTTTACTGCTGCTTATGTAAAGCAGGTAGAAGGTATCAACTGTACCGGTGGTGTTTGCCGTTACGAACCCGCCTTCAGCGGGGTAAGGCTGGGCATCACGTCCACGTTCTAAGTGCGGCATCTTCTTGTAATGAAAAGTGGCGGGTACTATACCCGCCACTTTTCATTACATCTTGCCCGGGTTCAGGTCAGCATCCCATTCATCCACTACCTGGAACCGCCCCCGGTAGAATACACTCATGTTTATCTGCTTCCCTTTACGGTCCATAATGCCGTTGCACGAGTACACCACGTCTTTACCCCGCCAGGCTACTATGGCGCACAGGTTCTCTACATAGGCCCCGTTTCGGAATTTCTTTATGTTCTTTTCCAGTCCCAGCAGCTCATATATTGTTTCCACATCGGCCTGGCCATCCAGGTGTTGCAGGGCATCCGCATAACCCATGCCGGCAACCTGTAGCTGCCGTTGTTTGGCCATCAGTGCGTAGCACTTCCAGGCACATTTCAGGGCGCTGCTGTCTTTGCCGTCTTTCAGGTACAGGTCGGCGCTGCGGATGGCTTCTTCCAGTTCCTGCGGTGTCATCAGGTGTTGGGTCCCGTTCTTCAGCGTTATGGCCCAGCCACCATTGGCCAGGGGCTTTTCTTCATATACATGGCCGGTGTCAAAGGCCGCTATTGCCGCTTTTATCAGCGATATGGCAGCTGCGTTGTCCCGCGCTCCCTGTTTAAAGTTGTTCACCATCCCGCTATAGTCCGTCTGTCCGTTCGCCGGTGCGGCCCATAGCAGCAGCAGGCTCAGCAGGTACTTCACTTTCATAACGGTAAGATACCCCGCTCAATCCTCACAGTACATAAGCAGGAAGATTCTTAACAATAGTTTCTGTTAATGGGGTGGTGATGCTGGAGAGCGGTTTCATCGCCTTGCCGGCCCAGGGCGTACTTTCCCCAATAGCAGTGGTGCTATTGTTACGCCAAGGAAGCCTCCCGACAGGGCGGTCACCAGCAGCAGGCTGATATCGGTGATGGCCAGGTCCAGCATAAACCGCGATGCTACAAACGACAGTGCGATGCAGCCGACGATCACCCAATAGTTAGAGCGCCTCCATTCAGGTATGTGCTGCTGCACCGGCAAGGTGCCGATACCGGCTATCACTATGGCTACCCCGGCGATGGAGGTGGCTAGTTGCAGCATTTTATAAACAGGGTAAGGCCGGCCGCCTATATAGTACCAGCGTTCCAGTATAGGCAGGTACCGCGTGGCCAGGCTGTCGGCATGGGTAAAGTCATCCAGTGCCAGGTGAGAGAAGATGCCGATGAGCATCGCCAGCAGTACGTTCAGGTAGTGGGCTTTGCAGTATGCTGCCCAGTTCAGCTCTTTATATCCTATCAGCCGTTTCCGGAAAAATTTCGGAAGGTTGTCTATCAGCGTGTTGCGTACCACGGTATGGAAAAGAAAGGCGATGGCAAAGCCCAGCGGCAGGTCCAGCCAAAACATGCCATGCCAGGTGTGGCTGTATGTTTTTACATCGGTCACCAGTATAAAGCCCTCAAAGTCAGGCACCATGCTTCCTATTACCAGGCCCGATAAAGAAAGCCTCGTCCGGAAGACCCGGTTGATGGGCATTACTACCGCGGGATGTGCAAAGGTGAATGGCATAGTTCAAAGATAGAAGGAACGCTGAAGTAAGCGGTTTATGATGGTAGACTATCCGGTCCTTAATGGTTGTCGTTTACCACTATAGGGTCGGGTTCTACCGTTATGGTCTTCATCTTAAAGGTGAATTTCCGCTGAGATACGTAGCTGAATATCGCTACCAGTCCCGTAGTCAGTATTTTTGAGGGGGTAGCGTAGATGTGGCAAACCTCTACGAACAGTTTCATAAAGCCATAGTTCAGCCCTATACACATGGCTACCAGCAGTGAGTACCGGAATAGCTGAACGCGCCCTCTCAGTTCCGATTCCGGGAAAACGATGTACTTCGACAGCGCAAAGCCGATAGGGAACGTAGTGCAGAACGCAATGGCCAGCGCCAGTATATGCGGCGTCATGTGAAAGAGCCCGAATATATCTACCTCTGCCAGTTGCCGTACGTCTACTATATAGTGGTAGCTGATGTAATAGACTATAATATCCAGCAGGGCGTTGGAGCCGCCACATGCCAGGTAACGAAAGTTGGTCTTATTGATGTATTTCGCAAAGGGCTTGTGAAAAAAATCAATAATTCCTAATACTATATGTCTGATAAACCGCAACACCTGCAAATAAGAGGAGGCAAAAATAAGGTTTTCCGCAATGAATTTAGGTAACAACAGCTAAAAGCCCCGGCGGCTACCACTTTAGTTTTTTCAGCCGCTCAAAAAAGTCTTTTTCCTTTTCCCCGGTTACACGGAGGAGTTCGCTCAGTTCGTCAAACGAAACAAGGTCGGTTGTCCGGTTTTTCATTTGGCGGGCGGCATGGTAGGCGAAGTTGCGCCAGCCATCTCCTATCTGTGTCAGTTCGCCCGAGAGCTCGGCCAGGTCGTCCCGTTTCAGCAGTTCAGAGGATTCTTGCAGAAAGGCCGCATACAGGTAGCGGAATCCCGCCCCGCCGGTGCCTATTTCCTCCTGCATACGGATAATGTTGCCCAGGTACAAGGCCGACTTGCGGGGCGTCAGTTTGGCCGGGTATGATTTTATCCGTTTGGCCAGCAACCCTATGGCTTTATTGCCAAACCACGGCAGGGGCGGCGATAGCATAAAGAAGCAGGTTTGCTTGATGCCGGCCTGTATCGCTTTGTCAAAGCGTACGGTCTTCGGCACTTCTTCTATATAGTACATAAAGCCTTTCGGTTCCGGCGTTCCTTTCGCGAAGCGGGCTTTTGCCAGGTCCAGCGGGTCTATGGTGCTTACGTCCTCTATCACCGGGTCGCTCACCAGGTACTGGCCGTTTTCTTTTCCGTACACTACCAGGTTATGGGCGTTAAAGTGGAACCGGAATGCCTCCGGCAGGTAAGGCAGGTAGAAGACGCTGCTCAGCATACCTGCGGGGCGGCCGCTTTGCAATACGTTATCCAGCGCTTCATTGGCTTTCTCCGGCGAGCGGAACTTTTCGGTATGCATCTTTATATCCAGCCGCTGGGTCACCCGTTTAAAGATGGCCCCCGGCCAGGTACGGAACGTAGTGCCGGGTGTACCGCTTACTTTTACGAACGGCAGGTGCGCGAAGAAGATGCCGGCTCCTATGCCAAAGGCCATCGGTTCGCTGATGGGCAATCCATGGTGCGTCAGCAGGTTGGCCGTCACGCCGCTTTCGCAGTGCGCGTGTTGTTTATGTACAAAGTTGTTCGTGCTCATGTATATGGTACTGCGACTATTTACCGAAGTTGCTCAGTTCTTCTGTGGTTATGTTGAATACTTCGGCGTATTTCTGCAGCAGCGCCGCATCCATCTTCCGGAATACGGAAGGCCGCATGTGGCGCTTCACCTGCCATTGCCATTTGCCTACATACTTGGCCAGCAGCGATAGTTCCATCAGGTTCTTTTGCATGTAGTAGGCTATGGGGCTCAGGCTGCCCTGGCGAACCTGTGCTTCTGTTTGGGCCAGGGTTTCGTCCGCATCTTCCCATGCTTGACGGGTTGCTTCGTTCTCTGCTTCCCATCCGCTGGAAGTTACGCCGGTGTATTTGCCATCCTTGTCGGTGGCATACATCAGTTTTTTCATTTTCTCGGCGCCCTTAAAGTTTTTCGGGTCCTGCGGAACTTCGTTTATGTTCATATAATACTATCGCAGCACAAAATTAGTAAACCAACCGGTATTATCCGGCGCTTACACCGCCAGTACCCGTATCATATCCAGCATATCTTTACTGATGGTGCTGTTTTCTTTCACCGCCTGGCTAAAAGGGGTGTAGGTTACCTCGCCGTTCACTATGCCGGCCATCACCTGTGTTCTGCCTTCTTTCAGCGCCAGTACAGAGGCGTATCCCAGCCGGCTGGCCAGCACCCGGTCTGCATAGGTAGGGGTGCCCCCCCGCTGTATATGTCCCAGTATCGCCGCCCGGGTATCCATGCCGGGAAAGCGTTCTTTTACTTTTTTCATCAGGTCGTCTGCGCCGCCAAAGTCATCCCCTTCGGCTACTACCAGTATGTGTACCGTTTTCTTCCGGCGTTCGTCCATGTCTATTCGCTCCAGCACTTCATCTATGTCGGTATAGGTCTCCGGCAGCAGTATGTCTTCCGCCCCGCAGGCTATGCCGCTGTTCAGCGCTATATACCCGGCGTCCCGGCCCATTACCTCTACTATAAACAGGCGGTCGTGAGACTCTGCCGTGTCCCGTATTTTATCTATTGCCTCTACTGCGGTATTTACCGCAGTATCAAAGCCTATGGTATAGTCGGTTCCGGCCAGGTCTTTATCTATGGTTCCCGGCAGCCCTATCGCGGGTATGGTGTAGGTTTCAAAAAACTTCACCGCCCCCCGGAACGTGCCATCGCCTCCTATCAGTACCAGGGCTTCTATGCCATGCTCCTGTAGTTGGCGGTAGGCCTTCGCTATTCCTTCGTCGGTCATAAATTCTTTGCTGCGCGCCGTCTTCAGTATGGTGCCCCCGCGTTGTATGATGTTCGATACATCTTTGGCCTGCATCGGGTATATATCCCCTTCTATCATTCCCTGGTATCCCCTGCGTATGCCGTACACTTCCATCCCGAAGTATATAGCTGTGCGCACTACGGCCCGCACGGCCGCGTTCATTCCGGGGCTGTCTCCGCCCGAGGTCATTACTCCTATTTTACGTATCATACCGCTGCTCCTGTTTTCTTTTCCCGAAAGTTACATAAACTGTGCCGTAACAGTAAGGGGCCGCCTGCCGGCAGCCCCTCGTTCATAGTTATAGTACAATGTCGCTGGTAGGCTACACGGCCACTTTCTGCTGCGCGTCTTTGCGGAAGATAATAGCCTCTTCATCATGAAAGGTTACTGTCCCGGTAGCAACGTCATACATAGCCGAGGCGATGCCTATTTCTCCCTTTTCTATCAGGTCGCGTATGGCTTCGCTGTTGCGCAGTATGTCTTTCACTGTATTTTTTACGTTTATGTCGGCTACGGCGTTTACAAAGTCGTTGTTCTTGCTCGTGCGGTCTTCTTTAAAGCTGGTCTCTTGCTCCACGCTGGGTTTTATTTTTTCCAGTAGTTGGGTCAGGTTACCGAATTTCACATCGTCGCACGCGCCCTTTATCGCGCCGCAGCCGGTGTGGCCCAGTACCAGTATCAGCTTAGAGCCAGCAACGGCGGTGGCATACTCCAGGCTGCCCAGTATTTCGCCATTGGAGATGTTGCCCGCTATCCGTATGCTGAATATATCGCCCAGGCCCTGGTCAAATATCAGTTCGGCCGAGGTGCGCGAGTCCATGCAGCTCAGTATCGCCGCAAAGGGCCATTGGCCGTCTTTGGTTTCGTTCACTATTTCCAGGTGGTTCCGGTTGCGGCTCAGGTTGTTCAGAAAGCGGTGGTTGCCTTCTTTCAGTAGGTCCAGTGCCTGTTCCGGTGTCAGTCCTGCTTTGGTTAGTCCTTTGTGCTCTTTCATCTTATTTCCGTTTTTAAATAGTTTCTGTTAGTAGTGGTTAATTTTTATCATTTTTAAGTTGTTCCAGCAGGTCTGTATAGGTGCCGGAGGAGCGCCGCGGGCTTTCATTCTCATCTACAAGGGCGTGTACCACTTCGCGTTCCGAAGCCGATTTAGGCACCTTGTATTCTTCTTTAAAGCCCACCAGCGATACGGTAATGTTCTTTTCCTGTGCCTTTATGCTGTGGAATTCTTTAATGATATCCAGCACGTCAAAGTCAATGTATTCGGTAAGCGAGGCGTCTATTATCAGGCTGCTGTTAGCGGGTATGTTGTCCAGTGTTTCTTTTATGCTCGCTTTGTTCAGGAACGATACTTCCTGTGCCAGGGTTAGTTTCACCAGGTCGCCGGCTTTGT
This sequence comes from Flavipsychrobacter sp., assembly GCA_016786665.1. GTDB lineage: Bacteria > Bacteroidota > Bacteroidia > Chitinophagales > Chitinophagaceae > MKUN01. The sequence goes on along the minus strand of JAEUVZ010000007.1, from coordinate 101,931 downwards.
ACGTATTGCGTATGTAGTAGAAAGGTATCCGCATGTTTTGCCGCAGTATGTAGAAGATGCTGATGAGCAAACCGATACCTACGCCTTTCAGCAGGTCAAGTCCCACCACGGCCAGGGCGGTAGCTACATAGGGTACAAACTGGGTCCAGCCGCCGTCCCACATGTGCTTTATCGATTTGGGGTTGCACAGGCGGTAGCCGGTGTATATCAGTATGGCGGCCAGGGCGGCTTTGGGTATCAGGTTCAGCAGCCACGGTATAGAGGCTGCGCATACCAGCAGCAGCATACCATGTATTATCGTCGACATCTTTGTACGAGCACCGGCATTAATGTTAGCCGAGGACCGCACGATAACCGATGTCACCGGCAGTCCGCCTATCAGTCCGCTCACCATATTGCCTATACCCTGTGCTTTCAGTTCCCGGTTGGTGGGGGTGTACCGTTTCATCGGGTCCAGCTTGTCGGTAGCCTCTATACACAGCAATGTTTCTATCGAGGCTACTACGGCTATTATGGCTCCTATTTCCCAAACTTTGGCCTGTTTAAAGCCCTCCCAGTTGGGCAGCGTAAAGTGCCCGATGAACTCCTGGAACGATGATGCTACCGGCAGGCTCACCAGGTGGGTGTCTTCCAGGGCGTGTACCGAGCCATTCGAGATAAGGACGGCGTTAATGATAACGCCTACCACTACCACTACCAGCCCGCTGGGCACCAGCGATAGCTTGCGGAACCATTTGGTCTGCCACAGTACCAGTAGTACCAGCCCCAGTATCGATATCAGGGCCGCGCCCCATTCCACGTGGCTCAGTGCCAGGTTAATCGTATCCATGGAGAAACCGTCGTCCGAGTCGCTCATAATGGCTTTTTTGGCCTGGTCAAAACCCACTGCGTCGGGTATTTGTTTAATGATGATGGTAAGCCCTATGCCCGCCAGCATACCCTCTATCACGCTGGAGGGTATGTAGTTGGAAAAAGACCCTGCTTTCAGAAAGCCAAAGAGCATTTGAAGCGCGCCCGCTACTATTACGGCGCATAGAAAGATGTCAAATGCTTTCAGGTCGCTGATGGCCGCCAGCACTATTGCGGTAAGCCCCGCGGCGGGCCCTACTACGCTCAGTGCGGAGCCGCTCAGCGCTCCTATTACTATACCGCCTACTATTCCTGCTACTACGCCCGAAAACAAGGGCGCGCCCGATGCCTGCGCTATACCAAGACACAAGGGAAGGGCTATCAGGAATACGATAAGCCCCGCTAATGCGTCCCGTTTTATATATCCGAATATTGATTTATTTTGATTCATATGCTGAATTCATTACGCTACGCCTGTGTTTGCCATTATGGCAAACCAGTCAGTAGGTTGTCTGTTATGCTAGGTGAAAAAATGTTGAATTCGATTGCGTGTTAGGCGCAATAGTTCGGCGGCGGGGTAAAGATTTCGCCCACATGCTGGTGGGGGAGCCGTTCGGCTTCGTGAATAACGATCTGTAAAAAGTGAGATAAGTATTGTATGCGGGCGGTGCAGGCTTGCTCCCATTCTTCACTCATTAGTGGGTCGCCCTCTTTTTTCAGCTTCAGGTCTTCTCCTTTATCGCTGCTGGAGTAGTCCGCTTCTTTTATTTCTTCGGTCAACTGGTTTTTGAATAGCATCTTACCCAGCTCTTTCACAGGCAGCACCTGGAAAGAGAAGATAAAGAGGAAGATGTACGCAACCAGTTTTTTCATCTCCTGCAAATTAACATTAAAAAACGCTTATTGCCCCGTTTATCACGGATAAGATTGTGTTAAACAGATATATCCAAACTTTATGCTCCCCTCCACGGAGCCTCTTTTCCCGTTTATCCGGACTTTTGCGCTATTTTACAGCCTCTTTATGCGTTTATTACTGTACATATGGATAGCTTTCTGCCTGCCCTCCATGGCCGTCGCCCAGTCGGGATGGCCTTCGCCGGAGGTGGAGCAGATGTATAATACCGCCCGTGGCTACCTCACCAACGGCAAACTGCAGCAGGCCATCGTCACTTACCGGCAGGCCATACAGTTGGCCCCGGGGCAGATGGTGCTGCACCGCGACTTAGGGCGCGCCTATTATCTTTCCGGGAACAGCCAGCAGGCCGAAGAAATTCTGGAGCCAATACTGAAGAGCGGCGAGGCCGATGAGCAGACCTACCAGGTGATGGCTTCCATAGAGGGTGGTAACGGCGATAAAAAGAAGGCCAGGGCTACCTTGCAGAAGGGGCTGGTCGCCTACCCGCAGTCGGGCATATTGCACCACCAGCTGGGGGTAATGTACGAAGAGCAGGACGAGCCCGAACAGGCGCTCACCGCCTGGCTCAATGGAATGCAGCGCGACCCCGCCTATCACCTGAACTACTACGAGGCGGCACGCATGTATATGAATACTGATAAGCCCCTGTGGGCCATCCTTTACGGCGAAGTGTTCGTAAACCTGGAGCAGTTCACTCCCCGCTCCCAGGAAACCCGTGCTATGCTGCTGGCCGCTTACAAAAAGATATTCTACACTGTTCCTTCAGGAGATTTGCCCCGGTATAGTAAGAACGCCCGGGTAGAGACCATTACTTCTTTTGAGGCGGCGGCTACGGCCACGCTTACCAGGCTATCCCCGGTGGTGAGCGATGGCGTTAATACAGAAAACCTTATTATGCTGCGCACCCGCTTTATTATGGACTGGATGGCCAACAACGCAGCCCGTTATCCGCATAGCCTGTTTTCTTTTCACGACAGGATGCTCCGCGAAGGGTATTTTGATGCATACAATCAGTGGCTGTTCGCCAAAGCGGATAATCCTGCCGAGTTTGAAGCCTGGCAGAAGTTTCACGAGAAGGCCATGCCTGCGTTCAATTCATGGTTGCAGCAAAACAAGTACAAACCTTCCTCTTCCGATTTTTACAACGAAAAATTAGTGAAGGGACTTTTCGACCAGAAAAAGAACAACAAACGTTAAAAATAACCGGCTGCTGGTCATATAGCCTTTAAATACACTACTTTTGCCCACATCATCCGTTTTTAATAAGATTCAATGTCCCTGAGTAAAAATTTTGCATATACCCGTCCTTTTTTGTTCCTCGTTGCGCTGTTGTTTGCCGGTTCCGTGCAGGCGCAGGAGGTGGCCGATAAAATAATAGCCGTTGTAGGAAAAAATCGGATCATCCTCAACTCAGAGCTGGAGAAGCAGGTAGAGCAGATGAAGCTGGACGAACCCAATATGGATACCGCTAACGATACCATCCGATGCGGGTTGCTGGAGCGCATGGTACTTTCGAAGCTCCTCCTGGAGCAGGCGGACCGCGATAGCGTGTTTGTAAGCGAGGAGGATGTGGAAGGCCAGCTGGATAACAACATTCGCTACTACATCCGGGCCTATGGCTCTAAAGAGCGTATGGAAAAGGAACTGGGCAAAACCATTTACCAGATTAAGGAAGAATACCGCGAGATTTACCGCGAGCAGCTCCTGGCGCAGAAAATGCAGGGCCAGCTCATTCAAAATGTGAAAATTACCCCGGGCGAGGTAAAGGATTTCTTTGCTTCCATACCGGCCGATAGCCTTCCCTACGTTCCCGCCACGGTAGAGCTGGGACAGATTGTAATAGACCCTCCCGTGAACGAAGAGCTGGATCAAGATGCCCGCCAAAAGATAGAAGACATCCGCAAGCGTATAGTGGAGGGTGGCGAAAGCTTCGGTACCCTGGCCGGTATTTACAGCAACGACCCCGGCAGCCGCGATAGCGAGGGTGACCTCGGTGTGGTAGGCAGGGGCGACCTCGTCCCGGCATTCTCTACAGCCGCGTTCAAGCTGAAGGATGGCGAAATATCGCAGGTGGTAAAGACCCAGTATGGATACCACATTATACAGATGGTAAAGCGCCAGGGCGACCAGGCGCAGATTCGTCACATCCTCATTCACCCCGCTATTACCAGTGTAGACATCAAGAAGGCGCTCAATAAGCTCGATAGTGTGCGCTCTGAGCTCGTGTCCGGGCAAACGACTTTCCAACTGGCCGTAGGTAAGTATTCCACTGACGAGAACTCCAAGCGTTCCGGTGGTATGATTGCCGACCCCAACAACGGAAACACACAGATTGAAATTGATAAGCTGGACCCCGGTATGGTACTCATGCTCGATAGCCTGAAGGAAGGTTCCTTCTCGCAGCCGCAGGTGTTTACCAACGAGAAGGGCGAGAAGTCTTGCCGCATCGTGTACGTTCGCTCCCGAATAGCGCCACACAAGGTAAACCTGAAAGACGACTACGCCATGATACAGACACAGGCGCTCAACCAGAAAAAAATGCTTCGCCTGGAGCAGTGGATACAGGAGAAGATGCCTACTTACTACCTGATGATAGATCCGCAATACCAAACCTGCGGCACCTTGCAGAAGTGGTACAAGCTCAGTGCCGCCAGCAAATAGAAAGATATTTATAGCAACAGAAAAGTCCCACCCTTACGGTGGGACTTTTCTGTTATGTATTACGCTCGCTTTCGGTTAGGCTTGCTCTTCTTCCTGCTCCTCTTCTTCCATTTCAGTAGGCGTAGCCGAGGCCATCCGCATCGCTTTCTTCTGTGCCGGGGTGGGCGCTGCCACCCACGAGTTGTCGTAGGGCCGGTACAGGGGGCTGTTCAGTATGGCATCGCCTTCCGTCTTTCCGTCCATATAGTCCGCCAGTAGCTGAAAGGCGTCTTTCTTTTCTTTTTGCAGTATCAGCAGGCAGGCGTTGGCGCCGGCTTTTACCGCTATAGGCACGCCGCCGCCCAGTTCTGCCCAGTGGCCACCCAGCAGCAGGTTTTTTACGGGTGTCTGGTAGTGGGCTATCTTGTTCTGCATATTGGCCCGGCCGGGTTTTGCGCCCATCATGGTGCCGTTCTTATTCCCGGTATAGCGCCAGTGGGTCACCGGCGTAGCCACATCGTAGAAGAGTATGTGCTCACGCAGCCCCGGGGCTATCAGTTCTTCCACACGTTTTATGATTACATCGGCTATGTGGTGTTTCAGTTTTTTGTATTCGTCTCCGCGCACGTAGTTGCCTTGTTCATCTATTCCCGCCTCCCAGTTGTTGTTCAGGTGCATATAGGCGGGCATAAAAAGTACCAGCGTGCCCTGGCCTTCCGGTGCCAGCGATCGGTCGCGGTACGAGGGGGCCAGTATAGATATTTCGCTTTTGGTGGGGTCGCCGCCGCACTGTTCATCGCGGGGCACCAGTTCGCTGCTCAGGTGTATCAGTTCCTCGCCAAAGCCCAGTTGCTCGGGAGGACAGTCCAGCGCTATCGATATTGTTACCGAAGAGCTGTACAGTTCTGCCTCGCGCAGTTTGTCTTTCAGCTTGCCCGGTATTACCGCAGGCGGAAGCAATTTTTCATACAGCAGTTCCACATCGCAGGCGGCTATTACATAGCGGCTTTTTACTTCATAGCGTTGTCCCCGGTGTTCAAAGGCCACGCCACGCGCCTGGTTATTGTCTACCAGCACCTGCTTTACGTCGCACTTAAAGAACAGGTCGTTCCCGCAATACTCTATCACGTGCCGCATCCATTCGCCTATCACCTGGCCGCCTCCCTTGGGCGGAGACTGATAGTCGCCGTAGTAGGCCCAGCCTATGGGCACCAGGCACGAGAGCAGTTCCGTGTCCGAGCAGAATATTTTGTGTATCCGTTCGTCTTTAAAGTATTTGTTCAGCCCTTTCTTTATGCCTTTCTCGCCCGAGTAGCCAATGAACTGGATGAAGGGCAGGGCAAACTTCAGCAGCTTTATTTTGTTGGCCATCTTTTCAAAGACGTTCATCGTCTCCTCCGTCCGGAAGATGTTCCCGAAGTTAGCGAACGAATATCCCAGCCGTTTGGCGGCTTTAAAGAATCGCTCTATACCGTCTTTGTCATCCGGAAATTCGGCTATCAGCTGAGCTTTAAGCTCATCCGGGTTATTGGTCAGCAGGTAGTCGTGTGTCTCGCCTTTGTAGCGCCGGATACGTTGTTGCGGAATCACTTTGGGGTGGTCGCTGCCCAGTATTCGGAACACTTTTTCTGCCATGCCGCCGGGGGCGCATTGGTTCAGCCAGTGTATCGCCGTGTCAAAGCGGAAGTCTTTCCGCCGGAAGCCGGCCAGGTAGCCGCCTTCGTGCGGTTCCTTTTCCAGTACGCATACCGAGTAGCCAAAACGGCTCAGCAGTGCTGCGGCCGTTAGTCCGCCGATACCTGCACCTATGATGGTAACATCATACTCAGGTTTTAATTCAATTTTTCGCATAAGGGGTAAATCGCCGCAGCCAGGTGGCTGGCGGCCGATAAAATGTTGACCGCAATATAAGTCATTATATGTTATGTGCCAGCGATGCCTGGCGCAGCAGGTACTTGCCCAGCACGTCAAATTCCAGGTTCACCGCGTCCCCGGGCTCTATGTACCCAAAGTTGGTGTGGTTGTAGGTATAGGGTATTATTGTTACGGTCAGTTCTTTTCGGCCTATATTAAAGGCGGTCAGGCTCACGCCGTTTATGCATATCGAGCCCTTTTCTATTACCAGTGCCGCATATTCCTCGGGAAATTCAAACCGGAAAAGCCAGCTGCCGTCCAGTTTTACCTTTTCGGTACAGGTACCTATACAGTCCACATGCCCCTGCACAAAGTGGCCATCCAGGCGGTCGCCTGCTTTCAGCGCGCGTTCCAGGTTCACTACGTCTTCTTCTTTCCACTGGCCCAGTGTGGTCTTGGCCAGGGTTTCCGCCACTGCCGTTACCCGGTAGCATTGGCCGCTTACCTGCACTACAGTCAGGCACACGCCATTATGCGCTACCGATTGGTCCACTTTCAGTTCCTGTGCCAGGCCGCTTTCTATCCAGTAGTCTATATTGCTGCCTTCCTGCACTATTTCGTTCACAGTGCCTTCGGCTTCTATTATTCCGGTAAACATGTACGTGCTTATTGTATCTTCTTAGCGGTGCCTTTATGATATTTCAGTCCTGCGGTGTCGCTCATCATCGTCAGGTCCAGCCGCACAATAGTACTGTCAAAGGCTACCCGGCTAAAGGTCCCGCTAATGGTGTCCTTAGGGCTGCAGAGGGGTTGCCCGTTCGCGCTGCTGCTGTCCAGGGTGGCGCGGTAGTACCGGCCGGCCGTCAGCTTAAGCGAATCAAAAGGCCCGCAAAAGCCCACTACCGCCATTTTGGTCTTGGTAAGCTGGTATATATTCACGGTGTCCTTTATTACATAGTACGAGGCGAAGTCAGCCGTGTACACGCTGTCTTCCAGGTAATAGCGTCCCACAAACACGTCCGTGGGGTACAGGCACACCATATTATCGGCCGTGCCGGGAAATTTATGATTATAGTTAATAGCCTCGGGGTCGTTGCAATACAGGGTATCCTGGCCTTCATAACTCATAGCCTGCGGATCCATCTGTTTAGAGCAGGAGACCAGCAAAGCAGGCAATAACATAAATAAAATCAAAATGTGTCGCATAGGTTCACTTACCGCATCCTAATTCTAACGTAATAATACATTCAAAATTATGGACTTTACATACTAACGCCCAAAAAGTTTGCCAGAAATGCAATTTTCATTATCTTTGCCATCCCAAATTACTAAAAGGGGGTATACAATATGCTGATCATCGATTCTAAAGATTGCGAAAACATTGACAAAGCGCTGAAGAAGTACAAAAAGAAGTTCGAAAAATCCCGGACTCTTAACCAACTGCGTGAGCGTCAGTCTTTCACGAAGCCTTCCGTGCGCCGTCGTAAAGAAATTCTGAAAGCGATCTACCGCGATCAGATGGCTGATGGCCGTCTTGACAAATAAGATACCCGGCTTTTTTTAACAAAAGCCTCGGAAATATTCTTGCACCCGGTATTGTAAATGCGTATATTTACAATACCGGGTTTGTATTTGTTATGATTGACGAAAGCATCACCAATTTTCTCCAGTACCTGAAGTTTGAGAAGAGATACTCTCCCAACACTATTGTAGCATACCACAACGACCTCATCCAGTTCCGTGACTTCTTGGCTACCGAGTTCGGGCTTAACGACACCTCGCTGGTCACCCATTTCCACATACGGTCCTGGCTGGTTACGTTCAAAGACGATAAAAAGACCGCCAAAACCATCAACCGAAAGTCTTCGGGCATTAGCTCCTTTTTCCGCTACCTCATGCGCCAGGGCCTGGTAGAAAAGAATCCCGTGCGCCAGATGCACAGCATACGCCTGCCCGAGCGGCTCCCTTCCTACCTTAAAGAGCAGGAAACAGAGCAGCTCCTGGAAGAGCAGAACTTCGGAGAGGGGTTCCGGGGCTTCACCGACCGTATGATATGCGAGCTGCTTTACCAGACAGGTATGCGCCGCGCAGAGCTCGTACAGCTAAAAGAGCTGGATATTGAGTGGGGCATGAAGCAGGTGCGTATATTAGGGAAGGGTAATAAAGAGCGCCTGGTACCCATCAGCCCTATGCTCATAGATAGCTTAAAGGATTATATACAAGAGAAAAAAGATCGCCCAGGCACTGACCGGGATCATCTTTTGGTATTGGATTCCGGGCGACCTTTATATGCTGGCTATGTCTACAAGGTGGTAAAAAGCCGCCTGGCGGAAACAGGCACTACACTCACTAAAAAAAGCCCCCACGTGTTGCGGCATACGTTTGCTACCCAGTTATTGAACAATGGGGCCAATATACAGGCCATTAAAGACCTGCTTGGCCACAGCAGCCTTGCCGCTACGCAGGTATATACGCATAATAACATCGAAAAACTGAAAGAAATACATAGACTTAACCACCCGAAAGGGTAGATATATATTGTTAACTTAAAATTGTTTCGTTATGAACGTGCAAATCCAAACAGTGCACTTTGACGCTGACCAGAAGTTGATTGACTACGTAAACGCCAAAATTGAAAAGCTGCAGACTTTTCACGACCGGATAGTAGGGGTGGAGGTTTACCTGAAGTTGGACAATCTATCGCAGCAGGTAAGGGATAAGATAGCAGAGATAAAGGTGCATGTACCCAAACACTCGTTTTTCGTGAAGCACGCCAGCAAAACGTTCGAGGAATCTTTTGGCCTGGCTTTCGACTCTATGGTCAACCAGGTAAAACGCCAGAAAGGTAAATTAGCAGCAGTTGCTTAAAATACGCCAACCATTGGCATAATTGATCCGGTCTTCTTCTTAAGACCGGATTTTTTATTTAAAGTATTGCTATACAGCGGCAAAATCGCTATTTTGCAGTAATAATTTTGTAATCTCAGACCATGTCATATTTCTGGAAAAAGGCTTTATTGGCTGTAAGTGTGGTTGCTGCGGTAACCGTAGCATCGTGTAAAAAGGAAAGCAGCGGCGACGACCCCCTGCCGGAGGTCTTCTATCCTTCTGTTTATATAGCCAGCGATAACCAGTTCGTTTACGCCTTCGACCCCAAAACAGGGCAGAAGCATTGGGAATTGTTCCTCAACACTCCCGTTAAGGCGTCCCCCGTCCTGCTCGATACCTGTGTTTACATTGCCGGCCTCAACGGCAATCTCTTTAAGATAGATGCCAAGCGTGGTACGCTCATTAATACCATCAATCTCTTCCCGGGAGGCTCCATCATTGCTACACCCATCGTGCACGAGAAGCTGATGTATGTGGCTACTACCAACGATACCATGTATTGCCTGGAGAACGACGCCGTGAAGTGGAAATTCGGAACAGGTGCCGATATAGTGGCCTCACCCACCATATGGAACGGGGTAGACGTTATCATAGCCAGCCTCGACGGTAAAATGTACTCTTGCCAGGCGGTAAGCGGATGGCTGAACTGGACGTTCGATGCAGGCGCAGGAAACGAATTTCATTCTTCGCCGGTAGCCAGTGGCAAGTTCCTTTTTGCGGGAAACAAAGACAAAAAAATGTATGCCCTGAACGGTATAGACGGTACACTGAAATGGACATTCCCTACGGCGGAACCCATCTATAGCTCGCCCCTGGTATATGGCGGAAGCGTTCTGTTCGGCAGCGACGACAGCAAGCTCTACTGTGTAGACTCTGCTACTGGCCTGCACCGCTGGCAGCAACCTTTTAAGTCTGGCGACCGAATCCGCTCTTCTCCTACGGCAGGCGCTAATATCGTTTATGTGGGTAGCTACGATTACAACATTTATGCGATTAACATCCTCAACGGAGAAAAGAAGTGGGCGTACAAAACATACGGCCTGGTAAAGTCCTCGCCTATGCTTTACGATGGTATGCTCTATTGCGGCAGCCACGATAAGTATATGTATGCGCTCGACCTCGTTACCGGTAAGCCCCGCTGGGCACAGAGCATCAATGGTCTCATAGAGTGTTCGCCTATGGTAGACGACCTCGCCGGCAAAACATACCACTCATCAGTAAGCGGTATGCAGTAAGCGATTCTTCAAAAAAAAGATATCCCAAATCCCCTCCACACCGGAGGGGATTTGCATTTATAACAGCCCGGGGGCTGTACCTTTGCAAAACAGAAATCAACGGAGCCGCGGCAGTTCAGAATTTATGCTATACGCGATTGTAGATATAGAGACAACAGGTAGTTATGCCATGGGAAATGGCATAACGGAGATAGCTATTGTAATACACGATGGCAGGCAGGTGCTCGACTTCTACGAAACGCTGGTAAATCCCGGCCGTCCCATTCCCTATTTCATTCAGAACCTTACCGGCATTAATCACGAGATGGTGGCCAAAGCGCCCTCCTTTCACGAGGTCGCGGAGCATGTTTACAGCTTGCTGCAAGACAAGATATTCGTGGCCCACAATGTCAACTTCGATTATTCGTTTGTGAAGCATCACCTGCAGGAGGCCGGCTTCACGCTGGACACGCGCAAGTTGTGTACGGTACGCCTCAGCCGCAAGATTATGCCCGGGCTCAATGGCTATAGCCTCGGCAAGCTGTGCCATCAGTTGAATGTAGGGCTGGAAAATCATCACCGCGCCGGTGGAGATGCACTCGCCACGGCCGAAATATTTTCCATGCTGGTAGCCAAAGATGACAAAATGGTTATCGCCGGCATGCTGAAGGGCCGCAACAGGGAGCAATACCTGCCGCCGCACCTGCCCGTAGAGCAGCTCGATAGCCTCCCCGCTACTCCGGGAGTCTATTATTTTTACAATGCTAAGGGAAAGGTAATTTACGTGGGCAAGGCGGTAAACATCATCAAACGGGTGAAAAGCCACTTTTCCAACAATAAAGCCAATAAGCAGAAACAGGATTTCCTCCGCGAGATTTACAGAATCAGCTATAAGGAGTGCGCCACCGAACTGATGGCGCACATACTGGAAAGTACCGAGATACGAAAATTGTGGCCGGTGTACAACCGCAGCCAGAGAGGATACCTTCCACGCTTCGGACTGTTTGTCTACGAAGACAGGCAGGGGTTCAAACGGTTCATTATCGAAAAGGCCCGGCAGAATTTCAAGCCTTTATTTACGTTCAATACCATCTTTGAAGGGCACCAGTGGTTGCGCGAGCTCATCAGCGAGTTTGAGTTGTGCCCCAGGCTCTGCTACCTCGCTAAGGTGGCCGACTGTGGTGATGGCCCCACACCCGCCGGCGAGTGTTCCGTACACAGCCAGCACGAGGCCTACAATGCACAAGTGGATAAAGCAATCGATTGGATAGCCCGGCATCTGCCTACGTTTGCCTTTATCGATAAGGGCATCGCTGAAAATGAAGAAAGCTGCATCCTTATAAAAGGAGGTAACCTCTATGGTATGGGGTATATCAACAATCGCGATAGCCTCCGCAGCATGGCATTGCTGGAGCAGCAACTGGAACCCATGCAGGACAACGACTTTATCCGCAATCTCGTATACAAGCACGCCGCCCAATTCCCGGAGCGATGCTTCAATCTCTAGAAGCTGGTTTAAGAAGCAAAAATCAAAAGACACGGCCCGCACCCTGGCCGAAGGAGTAGCCCAAACTGGTCGGGGCATTTGCTTCCACCCGCCTACTGCGCCATCCAGTATTTACGAAGAAGCCATTCAGCCGCGGCCAGTAAAAGTATCAGGAAGAAGAACCATTTCCAGTTTACCAGTGGCGCAGTTTCTGTTTCCGTCTGTATCAGTGGCTTTATGTTCTGGTTGTTCAGTAGGCTGTCATACAGGTTGCTGATGTTGCGTACCGGCACCATGGAGCCATTATATTTTCGCGCCAGGCTATACAGTAGCGCATGGTCTGCCCCGGTCTCCATCAGTTCCAGCGGCATACTCTCTACTACAAAGCTGCCGGTAGCCGTGTACGGTTTGCCATTGTAGGTTACCTGTGCGCTGTAGCTATAGCTGCCTCCGGCCAGTATCCCGGTGTTTAGCTTATAGGCTGTTCCGGAGCGTTCCAGGGTGTAGTTGTATTTTTTACCCGCACTGTCGCTCAGTGTTATCTTGGCTTCGGGGGTATTTACCTGTTCGTTATTGGCGTTCAGCAGGTATGCATTTATGGTTACAGCTTCCTGGTCGCTCCATATGTATTTCGGCAGTTCCACCTGGAAGGGGCGCTCATTGGCGTTCACCGACAGGAACGATACCGTTTGCCGTATCAGTTCATCTACCACCAGGTGTTGGTTAAAGTGGCGGTACTCATACAGGCGCCAGCGCCAGAGTCCCTCTCCCGCCAGTATGGCCGAGGGCGTACTGCCTTGCTGCAGTGCCCACAGTGGCGCCGATGTGTTGCTCGTGTTGATGCGCTGGTTCAGTAATACATGGGCCGATGGCGACACGTCAATATTGCCCGTAGCAGTAAACAGGGGAGGCATCTTATCCAGCACGGCCTGTGTACTTGCCGGCAGCGTAAAGATATTGAACGAGCTGTTGTAGCCCGCAAACACATCACGCGCCACACCTGGCTGGCGGATGGTTACAGCGCTTTGCACTTCGTTGGCGGTATTCACATTAGGTTGTGCGCCCACTATGCACCACACCGGCTTTTTGGCGGCTGTCACCTTTTGCAGCACTTCCCGGTACTGGCCAGGTAGCTGGTGCAGTATTATTACCTGGTAGTCGCTCAGCGAGGCGGGCAATTCATCAGCCATTTTCACGGTCACTTTAAAGCTTTCCAGGCCGCTCAGCGCTTCTTTTATCGCATTCAGGTCGGGGTGGGGGGCTGCTGCGGCTATCAGCACATTCTTTTTCTGGTCCACCACTTCTACAAATACGTCTCTGCGGTTATTGGTCACGTTCTTTTCGCCATCCATTACAGGCGCCTGTATCACATAGTGGTGCAGCCCTGGCCGGTCTGCCCGCACGGAAAACGACACCGAGCGGTCGTAGCGGTCGCTGCTTACGGTTATCGGCGCACTGCCCGCCAGGTTGCCTGCTTCTGTCAGTTGCACGCTGTTGCTGTATCCGTTGCACAGGCTGGCCACTATATCTGCCCGCACTTCAAACTGGCTGTTGAGCGATACCACTTTGTTGTGGTACACCTGGGCTATCCGCAGGTCTTTTTGCGCTATGCTGTCGCCTATGGCTACGGTATACAAGGTTCCGTTCAGCGATAGTTGCTGGTACAGGGGATGTGTCCCCTGGTTAAAGCGGCCGTCGGTGGGTAATATTATGGCACCCAGGTTCTGAAGTCCGTAGTATTCCTGTGCCCGGCCGAGGGCGGTGGAGATATCGGTAGCTTGCTGTTTGTAGCTGAAAAGGCTGTCCGGCTGCACGCCATTGCCAAAGCCCCATTTCACCACTTTGTACTTATCCGAGAGTCGTTGCAGCAGGTCTTCAGAGTTGCTGCGGAACAGGGCGCTGTCCTTGCCCAGGTTTTCCGCTACCGACCGCGAATTATCTTGCAGAAAGAGGATGACGGGCTTCTGTGTTTCGTTCCGGCTGATGCTGATAACGGGGGCCAGCAGCAGCAGCAGTGTCAGAAATACCACTACCGCCCGCAGCAGCGAGGTGATCCACGGGTAGGGTACCGCCCGCTTTACGTCCGCTCTATAAACCCAATATCCCGCGCCTGCCGATGCTATTACTGCTATTATCCAAAGAAACCATTGCATTCTATGGCAATCTAAAGAAAATCTTTGATAATGGCTTGTGCCTGCCTGGCTCGCGTGTGGCTGCGGTGGGGGCGTTGCGTTCGGCAAGGCGGTAGCCGCCAGTGTGCATATCAATTTTTGTTGTTCAGGGCATTGGGTCGTACCTTTATTTTAGGCAATATTGTGGCGTAATGATTTTATTGTCAATTAAATATAAATTAAGTAAAAACATCAATGAAAGTAAAATGAAAGCAAAATGGCACCATCTGTTACTACCATGTAGTTGTCTGTCAGTATGCTGTAATTGTCTGTAGATACGATGAAAGTGTGATGTAAGTATATGATAGCAAAATGTAACTAAAAACCAGGTGCTTCTTCCAAAACCCTTTCCTGGAGCGGCTTTTCAATTATTCCATGTTGTGGCGTTTAGTTACATTAAAATGGTAGGCGGGCGCTGGCAGGCAGGCATTTGTTGATGGCTGCTCCTGTTGCCTTCCGTACTTTTGTGCCGGATGGAATTAAAGGAAGTTAGAACGGAACAAGACAAGAGGGCTTTTTTGGACCTGGCGGTGCGCATTTACCGCAACGACCCCAATTGGATTCGCCCGCTCGATAAGGATATAGAGGAGGTGTTCGACCCTGGCCGCAATAAGCTGTTTCGCGATGGGGAGTGTTGCCGGTGGATATTGGTGGATGAGGCGGGTACGGTCATAGGCCGCATAGCAGCCTTTGTAAGTGCTAAGTACAGCAACGACCAGGAACAGCCTACGGGGGGCATTGGCTTTTTTGAGTGTATAAACGATACAGCCGCCGCGCATTTCATGTTCCACCATTGCCGGGAGTGGCTACGGCAACGCGGCATGCAGGCCATGGACGGGCCCATTAATTTTGGGGAGAAGGAGCGATGGTGGGGGCTGCAGGTGCTCGGCTTCCAGCAGCCGCTCTATTGCATGAACTACAATCCGCCTTACTACCAGCAGCTACTGGAGTCCTATGGTTTCCAGGTCTATTACCATCAGCTTTGCTACGCGCTTCATGTGGATGCCCCCCTGCAGGATAAGTTTTATAAGTACCATGCGGAGCTATCTAAAGACCCGGGCTATTCCGCCCGCCACATAGAAAAGAGCAGGCTGGCTAAATACGTCGCCGATTTTACCTGTATCTATAACAAGGCGTGGGCTGGCCGCGGAGAAAAGGGGCTGGAAGAAAAGACGGTGTTGAAGATGTTCAAGGCTATGCTGCCCGTTATGGACGAGCACATCATTTGGTTTGCATATTATCACGATGAACCCATTGCCATGTGGGTCAATATACCCGACCTCAACCAGTATTTCAGGCACATGAATGGAAAATTCGGGCTCTTGCAAAAATTACATTTTCTCTGGCTGCAAAAGTTTGGCAAGTGCGACCGCTTTGTAGGCATTGTCTTTGGTGTAGTCCCTGAGTTCCAGGGCAAAGGAGTAGACGGTTATCTTATAATAGAAGGGGCCAACGTGATACAGCCCAGGCGTAAATATGAGCGCTACGAGATACAATGGATTGGCGACTTCAACCCCAAAATGGTGCACATCTCCCAAAGCCTCGGCACCCACCTCAGCCGAAAGCTATCCACCTATCGCTACCTGTTCAACAGGGAAAAGGAATTTAAACGAAGGGAGATAATCGGATGAGGCAAATTGTTCCACGCCGGGCACAGGACAGATTGACTTCTTGTACAAGTCCGTCACTAAACATTTCCCCTTCAGGGGGATACGGGGCGACTCAGCAAATTATCCGCATCATTATGCATAACAACCCTGACAGTCCCTTTGCCTGCAACAACATAGCTGGCTAAAGCCAAATCGTCGCGGTACTGAGTATAACAAGACTCACAGAGCTCCTTTATGAACCTGATTTGTTTTACCAGTAGCACATTACCATACCTGGAATGCTCTGGCACATAGTAGGGCTGTCCTGCGAAGGAAGTTTTTTTGAGCAAAGAGTCAATAGTTGCATAGTTTTTCCTGAGTGACAACACCAGCACACGCTTCCCTGCTTGCGCCAGGCTGTCCATTATACGGATGTCAAGTGCAGTTGCCGGGCAGCCCGGATTGGCAAAATATAGATAGTGTTCTGTAGTATCATTAGCCAGGGTTTTCATGTCTGCTCCGGTTACAGGTACTATTATCCTCCGGCCTTGTACATCTGTTGGCAAAATGCCGTGAGCTACTTCCCAAGGTGGACGACGAATGAAACACGCAGTATCCAGGCTGGTTGCACGGGTATTGTCTTTTGCCGGTAAAAACTGCCGGTGCTTGCTCCCGTCGGCAGAAACATACACTTGGCAGCCACCTATAAGTAGTGCCAGCGCGGAAACAAGTATTTTTTGAATGTTAGCCAGGGTTACAGTATTTAACATGGTTAAGTGATTAATAGCACCTATGGAATGTTTTGCCAGGCAGATGAATTACGAATAAGCCAATCTATCGCAATTGATGGTCATAACACTCATCCCGGCCATTCAGCTAATCTAAAGAATCCCCGCTCATCCCATAATCCCGCTCTACCTTGCAGATGCGGGTGTTGAAAGACCTATACCACACTGTTTTTTTAAAGATATCTGATACGCCATTAACCCTTATTTTTCCTATTGGCCTCAATTATCTTGAATGCTTCGTCAATGGGAACTGTGGGCTCATCGGATAATTTTGCCTCATCGTATAGCTTCACGTCTTCCAATTCTTCTAATTCCTCTAGTATGCTATTAAATTCGTTCATCGGGATGATGACAGATATTTTCTTTCCCGCTGAGTCTGTGATGTATTGGGGGTGTATTGTGAGCATAGTATAGATTGTCTTGTAGCTTCTACAAATTTACCAAAAAAAGATGTCTTTGGGCTTAGGATGTGTTCTACAAGAAATTGATGAACTACGACAGATGTTTCATCAGCTTTATCACCTCCACCGCTTCCTTTACATCATGTACCCGTAGTATATTGGCTCCCTGCTGCAGGGCAATAACGTGTAGGGCTGTGGTGCCGTTCAGGGCGTTTTCCGGGCCTATGCGAAGGGGCTTGCATATCATCGATTTTCGGGAGAGCCCGGCCAGCACCGGCCGCCCCAGCATCCGGAAGGTGTGCAGATTGTTCAGCAGGGCGAAGTTGTGTTCTGTCGTCTTCCCAAACCCGAACCCCGGGTCCACTATTACATCGGCTATGCCATGTGCCCGGCACAGGTCGCATTTGCCGCGCAGGTAGTCGCGCACATCTGCTACTACGTCGCCATACTCAGGCTGTTGTTGCATGGTTTCCGGTGTGCCTTGCATGTGCATGGCTATATAAGGCACCCGCAGGCGGGCTACCGTGGGCAGCATGTCCGGGTCTATATCCCCGCTGCTTACATCGTTTATTAGGGAGACACCAGCTTCCACCGCTTGCCGGGCTACCTCGGCATGGTAGGTATCTACCGACAGCCATACCCCTGGAAACCGGGCGGTCAATGCCTGTATTACCGGCAGCACGCGCTGCAGTTCCTCGTCGGCATTGCTTATTGGGGCCCCCGGTCGGGTAGAGGCGCCCCCTAGGTCCAGCAGGGTAGCGCCGGATTCCAGCATCTGCTCTGCGGTTTGCAGCAGCGAGGCCAGGTCGCTGTCCCTGCCTTTGTTGTAAAAGCTGTCCGGGGTGGCGTTCAGTATGCCCATTACTACCGGGGCCGACAGGTCCAGCAGGCGCCCCCGGCTTTGCAGGGTGCTGGTAATGGGTAAAAGTGTATTTTTGGCGTTCATTGGCTAACAAAGAAAATGCACAATAGTTCCATCGGCAATAGCGCAACTATGAATACTTTAGAGCAATACCGCGAGGTTGTAGGCCGCTGCAAAGACCTGTACGCAAAAAAGGCGCGCGACTACGGTACTTCATGGCGCGTATTGCGTACTATTTCCATAGTTGACCAAATTTACATCAAAGCGTGGCGAATACGCCAGATACAGGAGCTGGGAACACAAAAAATTGGCGACAGCATAGAAAGCGAATTCGTGGCCATTGTTAACTACGGCATTATCGCCCTCATACAGTCGGCACTGGCGGGTAACGACAATACCGAGCTGGACCCGGCCGAGGCCAAAGACTGGTACGAGCGCAAGGCCGCGGAGGTAGAAGACCTGATGATGCAGAAAAACCACGACTATGGCGAGGCGTGGCGCGATATGAGCCAGCAGTCGTTTGTAGACCTCGTGCTGGTGAAGCTCCTGCGCATTAAGCAGATACTGGCCAACGATGGCCAGACCATCGTTTCAGAAGGAATAGACGCTAATTTTTGCGATATCATCAACTACGCGATTTTCGCATTAATTAAGCTTGAAAAGTAATTTTAACATTCTTCCCGCTCTTCAGGGAGCGGTTAGATGAATGCTTTTTCTTTATTTTTAGTAAACTTATCATCGCTAAACGTTGCTTATGAAATATTTGCTCTGGTTATTCCGCATAATCGTTGGTGGATTGTTTATCTTCTCGGGCCTGGTAAAGGCGAATGATCCGCTGGGGCTCACCTATAAGATGCAGGAGTTCTTCGAGGTGCTGCACCTTACCTTGCTCAATGAGTACGCTTTTACGTTCTCTGTACTTATTATTGCTTTCGAGATTATCTCAGGTGTGGCCGTGCTGCTGGGCTATGCGTTCCGGATATTCTCCGTGCTCATGCTGCTGCTCAATGCATGGTTCCTGTTCGTTACGGCATATGCCCTGTTTACCGATAAGGTGAAGGAGTGTGGCTGTTTCGGCGATTGTATTAAGATTTCCAACGAGGAAACGTTCTGGAAAGATGTGGTGCTCACGGCTATGTCGCTGGTATTGTTCCTGTTCAGCAAGCGCGTTCAGCCCGTACTGAAGGGTAAGGTAGGCCATATAGTGATGGCGGTAGTAACCTTGTTCGCGTTCGGCATACAATGGTGGGCGCTGAAGCACCTGCCTTTCCACGATTGCCTCCCCTATAAGAAGAATGCGAACATCATGGAGAAGATACAGCCGCCCGCGGATTGCGTGCCCGATAGCTTTGTTAACATATTTATCTACGAGAAGGGTGGGGTGCAGCAGAAGTTTGCCTCCACTGATATCCCCTGGCAGGATACGACATGGGTATATGTAGACCGGATAGACAGCCTGGTGCGTAAGGGCAACTGCGAGGTGGAAATAAAGGATTTTGTTATCAGCGATGAGTCTGGAGCGGATGTTACCCAGGCCATACTTTCTACCCCCGGCCCAACGTATCTCTGGTTTGTGCGCGATGTAGAGAAGGCCAACACCTCCAATATGGATGTGCTCAAATCGCTCATCGCCAATGCGCAGAAGCAGAATATTCCATTCTACGTATTGTGCTCGGCGGGCAAGGGAGAAGCGGCGGCATTCCGTAAGGAGCATGGGCTGGAAAATGTACCATTCTACACGCTGGACGGAGTGGCCAGCAAGACAGCTCTTCGCAGCAATCCCGGCCTCATGCTGCTGGATAAGGGTACCATAGTGAATAAATGGAGCTATATGGACTACCCCAAAGATGCGGTAATGGTAAACGGAAAACTGAAGTAGGCAGGTGTTCGGTTTCCTGGTAAAGCGGCTCCGGTACAGCCTGCTGGTGTTGGCGGGGGTAGTCACCGTGGTGTTTTTCCTGTTCAATGTGCTGCCCGGCGATCCCGCGCGGCTCACCATGGGGCAGCGTAGCGATAAAGCGACCGTAGAGAACGCCCGCCGGGAAATGAACCTGGATAAGCCCCTGCTCACGCGCTATGTACTCTTTCTCAATGATCTTTCGCCCATAGGCTGGCACGGCGGCGATAGCGCTACCCGCCAGAAGTATGGCTATATAGCACTGCTGCCCGCCGGGGAGCAGTGCCTGGCCTTAAAATGGCCCTACATGGGCCGCTCTTACTACACGAAGCGCAATGTGGCCGATGTACTGGGCGAGGCGTTGCCCGGTACCATTATCCTGGCGCTGTCGGCTATGCTTATAGCTACCTTTTTCGGAATCCTGCTGGGTATAGTGGCCGCTCTTAAAAAGGGCACCTGGATGGATACTTCCGCCATCGCGGCCAGCGTAGCCGGTATCTCCATGCCTTCCTTTTTTGCGGGGCTGGTGATAGCCTATGTGTTCGGCTATCTGCTGCATAGCGTTACCGGGCTCAATATGACTGGCAGCCTTTGGGACTACGACCCCTTCACGGGTAGGCACCTGGCTATCCGCAACCTTATACTGCCCGCGGTGGCGCTCGGCATCCGTCCGCTGGCCATCATCACCCAGCTTACCCGCAGTTCCGTGCTCGATGTCCTCTCCCAGGACTATATCCGGACGGCCTATGCCAAGGGGCTCACTACCGGCCAGGTTATTTTCCGGCATGCCCTGCCCAATGCGCTCAATCCCGTGGTAACCGCCATATCCGGCTGGCTGGCCGAGCTATTGGCGGGTTCCTTCTTTGTAGAGTATATTTTTGGCTACAAAGGCGTGGGTAAAATAACGGTAGACGCCCTTGATAAGTTCGATTTTCCCCTCGTTATGGGTTCCGTGCTGCTTACGGCCTTTATTTTTATCATTGTCAACCTGCTCACGGATATGCTCTACAGCTTCCTCGACCCCCGTGTCAAGTTCCGTTAGGGGTCTTATTTTTGTCCCCCCATTCGTCCCAATGTTAAGTTTTCCAGGGTTCGGCTATTGTCAATGAGCCGCTATGGCTCATTTCAGACGCCCGGTTTCAGAGTTAATAATTACATAACATTGAATTTACATTGTATCTGTAATACGAAACTACCTTTGCGCCATCATTAAGGAATTGTGAATAAATTATTATTTTTCTTTCTGTTTGCCGCCTCTGCCGCAACCGCCCAGACCGATAGCCAAAAGGATAGCATCTCAGCAGACGCAAAGCCTTCCCGGTGGTACGAAAAGGTATCTATACGGGGCTACGTGCAGGCGCGCTACAACCGCCTGCTGGAAACCAACGAAAAGCTGAAATGCGAGCAATGCGACCGCTCCATAGGCGAAAATGGCGGGTTTTTTCTCCGCCGGGTGCGGGTTATCTTCTTCGGGCAGGTGCACGAGCGGGTTTATTTCTACATTCAGCCCGATTTTGCCAGTTCGGCTTCTTCTACCGGGTTGCATTTCGGCCAGATCAGGGATGCCTATTTCGATGTCGGTTTCAATAAGAAGAATACTTTCCGCGCCCGTATAGGCCAGAGCAAGGTGCCTTATGGCTTTGAGAACATGCAATCGAGCCAGAACCGCCTTCCGCTCGACCGGAATGATGCGCTGAACAGTGCCGTTTCCAATGAGCGTGATTTGGGAGTGTTCCTCTATTGGGCGCCCGATAAGATACGCAAACGCTTTGCTTCCCTGGTAAACGATGGCCTTAAGGGTTCCGGCGATTATGGGGTATTTGCCTTTGGCGCGTTTAACGGGCAAACGGCCAATAAACCCGAGCTGAATAACTTGCCGCATATAGTAGCGCGCGCCTCCTATCCCTTTAAGGTGGGCAAAAAGCAGATAATAGAGCCGGGGATACAAGCCTATACCGGTAAATACACCCTGGCTTCCGACCTGATTTCTAAAGGAACAAAGGTTCGTCCCGATTTTACTTACATGGACGAGCGCGTAGCGGGTACATTCGTGCTTTATCCGCAGCCCATAGGCGTAACGGCTGAGTACAATATAGGGCGCGGACCCGAGTTCAATACCGCTACTGACTCTATAGAGACCCGAAACCTTACCGGTGGCTATATAATGGTCAATGCCATGCTTCCGTGGAAAAAGCAGCTGTTCTTCCCGTTTGCCCGGGCGCAGTACTATAACGGCGGAAAAAAGTTTGAGCTGGACGCGCGTAGCTACACGGTAAACGAGTACGAGGTGGGCGTAGAGTGGCAACCTATGAAGAATTTCGAGTTTGTTGCTATGTACACCATTTCCCGCCGCAGGTTCGAGGATTTTGTAAAGCAGAATAATGTACAGGCGGGCAGGCTCCTGCGCCTGCAGGCACAGCTCAATTTCTAATATCCCTACGTTAATAACATTACTGATACATTTATTTCACTCGTTAATAATATTAGATACTTTTGCTGGCGGTTCGTGGGTTAAGAAATCATTAAGTTTCAGTTGTGGCTATCAGCCGTGAACAACTAAAGATACATTTGCCGCCGATCCATTCTTTTTAAAACTGAATGTTATATGGGTTTAGCTTCTATTGTAAAGCTTTTTATGCCAAAGGATAAGGTGTTCTACAGCCTCTTTGAGCAGGTGACGACAACACTGGTGGAAATGGGCGACATCTTCCAGAAGGCAATGAACGAATCGGATCCCGAGAAAAGGTCGCAGATGCTCCGGTCGCTGGAAGACCTGGAGCACCGCAACGACGAAACAACACACAAGATTTTCATAGAGCTGGGGAGCAACTTCATTACCCCATTCGATCGCGAGGACATCCACGCGCTGGCTACATCGCTCGATGATATTGCCGACTATACCTGGGGCTCCGCCAAGCGCCTGACCAACTATTACATACACGATGTGGACGATACGGTTCGCGGTTTCGCCGACATCATGCACCGCAGCATCAATGCGCTCCACACCGGCGTGCGCGAGCTGCGCAATATGAAGAACCTCCGCGCTATTATTGAGTCGTGCGTACTCATCAACAGCCTGGAGAACGAAGCCGATGACCTGTTTGACGAGGCTATGACGGGCTTGTTCTCTACACCCAACATCAACCCTGTAGACCTGATAAAGAAAAAAGACCTTTACCAGGAACTGGAGATAGTGACCGACAAGTGTGAAGACGCAGCAAACGTAATAGAGTCCATCATCGTTAAATATGCCTAATACATAAGGCTTTTTATGACAGCATTATTAATTATTATCATAGCCCTGGCGCTGATATTTGACTACATCAATGGTTTTCATGATGCGGCCAACTCCATCGCTACGGTAGTTTCCACTAAAGTACTCACGCCCTTCCAGGCGGTAGTGTGGGCGGCGGTATTCAACTTTGCCGCCTTCTTTATTTTTAAAGATCACGGCGTGGCCAATACCATCGCCAAGACGGTGAAGGAAGAGTTCATTACCCTCCCGGTCATTACATCGGGCCTTATCGCGGCTATCAGCTGGAACCTCGTTACCTGGTGGTTTGGCATCCCTTCCAGTTCCTCGCACACACTTATAGGTGGCTTTGCGGGGGCGGCCATAGCGCACGCCGGTTTTTCGTCCATCAATCCCGACCCGGTACTGAAGACGGTAAGCTTTATACTGCTGGCGCCATTGGTGGGTATGTTCATCGCCTTCATTATTTCGCTGTGGTTCATCAACTCGTTCCGGAAGAGCCTCTGGCCCCGGCTTCTCTCCATAGCTATTATCATGGTGGCTTTTTACGCCCTCTATACCAACCTGATTACTGACCCGGCCAAGCTCAAGAACAAGCACGATAACTATGTGCTGGACGTGATACTGGAAAGCAGGAACTTTAAATGGATACTGCTGACGCTGGTGATTGTCATCATGTCGGTGTTCACTTTATTCCTTAGTACGCTTACCAATGCCCGTGCCACGGTATGGTTCAAGAGGCTGCAACTGGTGTCTTCCGCCGCGTTCAGCATAGGCCATGGTGGCAACGATGCGCAGAAGGTAATGGGTATTATTACCGCTGCTCTCATTGCCGGCGGCGTTATAGACGATTTTCATGATATGCCCAACTGGGTGCCCCTTGCCTGTTACTCCGCTATTGCCCTGGGTACCATGAGCGGCGGCTGGAAGATCATCAAAACAATGGGTACCCGCATCACCAAGGTGACACCTTTTGAAGGGGTGGCTGCGGAAACCGCCGGTGCTATTACGCTCTTCCTTACCGAGTCGCTGAAAATACCGGTGAGCACCACGCATACCATCACCGGCTCCATAATAGGGGTGGGGGCTACCAAGCGCCTGTCGGCGGTGCGTTGGGGGGTTACGGTCAACCTGCTGTGGGCGTGGATACTTACAATACCGGTGAGCGGTTTGCTGGCAGCAATAGTGTATGGTGTTTTCTACCTGTTCTCATAGCATTACGATTAACATATTTTTAAACATAACCCCGCTTATATAGCGGGGTTTTTGTTACCTTTGGAGTTGCTTTTTTCTGAGCGGGAATAGAATAAATGTCGTTACCACCCTTATTAAAACACGTATACAATTTCGGAACCGAGGAAGTCATTCGCCGCGGGAAGAAGATTTTCCACTCCACGGGCGTGCAGCTGCTGGATGTAGACCACCTTATAGAGCAGGTGCGTTTCCGTGTGCGCAATGATGTGTACCAGAATTACTACACCGTTACGGTTGGCAAATACCTGGACCCCAAAAATCTTTCCATCCGGTGCCAGTGCCCCTACAACCTGGGCGACATATGCCGGCACGAGGTGGCCGCGCTCTTTCAGCTCAACGATATAGTGCAGAGCGGCTTTTTTGAAAACACCGACATTACCTACGACCAGAAGCATACCGTTGTGCGTATGCGGAATGTGAACCGCCAGACGCTGGGCATTTTCGCTGCAGCGGAGGCACTGGAGTATGCCGAGATATGGGCATCTAACAGCAAAGCCATCATTACCGCCAACAAGAACGATATAATAGAAGCCGAAGTGCCGGATGATGAGCACACGTATAAGGTACTGATAAAACAGAACGACGAGCGCTATTTTGATACTTCCTGCGGCTGCGCTGCCAGTACGCACCCCCTGTGCGTGCACAAGGCGGCCGTGTTCCTGCAGGTACTGAATGCATATGGTTCGCAATATTTCCAGTCGATGCGCGACTGGGATGAGCAGAAAAACAAGCTGCTGCGCCAGTATGGCTATACGCTGGATGATGACCTGAGCAATAAGTTCACCTTCACCTACGAGAATGGGAAACCTTTCCTCCGCGTGCTGGACCCTACGCTGAAGAAGGTGGCTGTGAAGGAAGCAGCGCCCCGGCCTGTGGCCGCACAGCCTGTGGTAGAAGT
Source organism: Flavipsychrobacter sp. (assembly GCA_016786665.1). Taxonomy (GTDB): domain Bacteria; phylum Bacteroidota; class Bacteroidia; order Chitinophagales; family Chitinophagaceae; genus MKUN01. The sequence continues at coordinate 76,970 of JAEUVZ010000007.1, read as the reverse complement.
AAAGGAGGAAGAAAGAAGCCTGGGTATAGTAGTAGATACTTCCGTTGGCTGGTACCCCTTTGTACACTTCACGCTGGTAGATGGCATAGCCGATGAAGACGGTAAGAAGTTCCTGAATGGTATAGAACGCCTGGAACTGAACCAGTACATTAATACCCAGATATACAAAGAGCAGCAGCGCGACCTGGTGCCCGTGGTGCGCAAATTTGCCCCGGAAGAGATACTCAAGTTCCTGAAAAAGAACCTTCCCTTCGGCGACTTGCTGGATGATTATAAAGAGGTGCTGAAAGAAACCCCATCGGAAGATGTAAAAGAGCAACTGTGGGAGTACCTGCTGCCCAAGTATAAAAAAATACTGGAGCGTTTCCGGCACCACGAGCTCTCCTTTGTGCACAGCACTGCACGCCCGCTCAGCAGCACCACCATACAACCGGTGGCCTTCGCGGAGCGCCCTGTGCATCCGCAGGTGCGTATAGAAAAGAAAAAGAAAGCCTACACCCTCTCGCTGGAGTGGTTGCTGGGTACATCAATAGTTCCCTGCAAGGAAATGACGCAGTACAATGCTGCGCTGCTGATGCACGACTTTACACTGTATGCCACCGCTTCTATTGCCGAGGTAAAACTGGTGGAAGAGTTTCTGCCGGACGGGCAGATAGTGGTAGATGCCGCTAACTGGCCGGCATACCTGGAAGAGAAGGTAATGGAGTGGAACTCCATAGTGCACATAGAGTTTGCCGACGAACTGGTAGAGCATATGCTGACGGTGAAGCCGCAGTACCGCCTGTACCTGCAGGAGCGGGAGCAGATGTTTGTAATGCAGCCCGCCTTTGTGTACGGTGGTGTGGAAATAAAATGGGGCTTTAATGGCAGCGTGATACAACCGCAGAATGGGGTAGTGAAGATAGTGGAGCGCGATGACAGCGAAGAGCTGCACTTTACGCACATGCTCCGCAACCTGCACAGCGATATGCAGCAGAACGCGCGCGACCATTTCTTTTACCTGCCCGGCAGCTCGGTACTGGCCAATAATTGGTTTTTCCGGTTCACAGAAGTGATGAAGGAATGGAACGTAGAGCTTTTTGGGTTTGAACGCCTGAAAAACCTGCGCATTAATGCCAATAAGCCAGAGACCCGCGTGCAGGTAAGCAGCGGCATCGACTGGTTTGACGCCTCGGTAGAGATAGCTTTCGGAGACCAGACCGTGACGATAATGGATGTGAAGAAGGCGCTGGCCGAAAAAGCGAATTTCGTGAAGCTGGGTGATGGCTCCATCGGACTGCTGCCGGAAGACTGGATAAATAAGTACTCGCTCCTGCTGAAAATGGGCGAGAATAAAGGGGGTAAAATCCGTATAAAGAAGTACCACTTCAGCGTGCTGGATGAGCTGCTGACGGAAATAGATGAAGACGCGCTGCAGCAGGAACTGGAAGAGAAGAAAGAACGATTGTCGGAAATTATCTCCAGCGACTTCAGTAGTGTGTCGGTACCCGGGCAGCTACAGGCCGAACTAAGGCCTTACCAGCTGGCGGGTTTCCAGTGGCTGGTGTTCCTTAACGAGGCGGGCTGGGGGGGCATACTGGCCGATGATATGGGTCTGGGTAAAACAGTGCAGACGCTGGCCTTCTTCATGCACAGCAAGGAGAAGAACCCGGAAGCACGTTTCATGGTGATATGCCCTACTACGCTGATGTACAACTGGGAGAACGAAATAAAGAAATTCGCGCCCACGCTGAAGCACTTCATTCACCATGGCCCAAAGCGTACCGCATCGGGCAAGGCGTTTGAGCCGTATGATGTCATCATTACCACTTATGGTACCATGCGCAGCGATATAAAAATGTTTAAAGACATTGAGTTCGACCACGTGGTGCTGGATGAGTCACAATCAATAAAGAATCCGCAGTCGCAGGTAGCGAAGGCTTCCCTGCTGCTGAATGCGAAGAACCGTATCGCCCTGAGCGGTACGCCCATACAGAACAATACCTTTGATCTGTATGCGCAGATGAACTTCCTGAATCCCGGCCTGCTGGGCAGCCGCGAGTTTTTTATGAACGAGTTTGCCACGCCCATCGATAAGTTCCAGGAAGATGAAGTGAAGCAGCAATTGCGCAAGCTCACCTATCCGTTCCTCCTGCGCCGCACCAAAGAGCAGGTGGCCAAAGACCTGCCGGAAAAAACCGAGATAATCCTGTATTGCGAGATGGGTGCCGACCAGCGCCGCATCTATGAGGCGTACCGCAACAGCTACCGCTCGCAGATACTGGGCATGATAGAAGAGCGCGGCATGGAGCGCTCGCAGATGCACATATTGCAGGGGCTCACGAAGCTCCGCCAGATATGCGATTCGCCCGCTATACTCAACGAGGAGGATAAGCTCCCCAATCACTCGGTGAAGCAGGACGAGCTGATGCGCGAGATAATGGAGAATGTAGGCAACCACAAAGCGCTTATCTTTTCCCAGTTCCTGGGCATGCTGGGGCTGATACGCCAGCAACTGGAAGCGAAAGGCATACCCTACGCCTACTTTGATGGCAGCACCACCTCTACGCAGCGCGAAGTGGCGATACAGGAGTTTCAGAACAACGAGGAGTGCCGCGTCTTCCTGATATCGCTGAAGGCGGGTGGTATCGGTCTGAACCTGACCGCTGCCGACTATGTGTACATTGTAGACCCGTGGTGGAACCCTGCCGTGGAGCAGCAAGCCATAGACCGTACACACCGTATAGGCCAGACGAAGAACATCTTCGCCTACCGCCTCATCTGCCGGGAAACGATTGAAGAAAAGATGCTGCAGCTACAGGAGCGTAAACGCGCCCTGGCTTCCGAGCTCGTCTCCGACGACAGCGCCTTCCTGAAGCGCCTGACGAGAGAGGATATTGATTTCCTGTTTAGCTAAACCAATGCAGATAGCGTCGGAAGCCTTTCCGGCTTCATATGCGTCACACAAAAAGTATGTATACCGTCATTGCTGGCCTCACCCGAAACCATTATTTTCCATACAGCGGAAAATAATTAAGCTTCAACAATAGCAAATGTCAAACAGCTCCCGTCCTTTTTTCAAGGAGGGGTGGCCGCCGCCTGGCCTTTAGCATTGCCGGGGCCAGGGTGGTCAACATAGTAAACAAGAATAGCCCATCCAAGCCAGGAAAGCTCCTTCAAGAGCTGAGCGGTTACCTGTTATGCATACTCTGGCATCGCTCCGCATAATCCCTTGGTGGGATTGTTGCTACAAAGGGGTAGCCCTCCAGGGGAAATTGGTGTTGCTTGATTTTAGAGTTGAGAAGTAAAATGTGCTAAGCCGGATAATGTGATTCATAGAATTCGTTGACGTTCGTTCCCTTTAATGCTACTTTCATATAGTCGGGTATCTTCCATTTAGAATTGGGGTTGTCCATATCAATTTTTTCTGCTGCGGGGTCTTTACGCGAATCATACTCCAGTTGTTGGTGAGTGTAAAAGCCTTTTTCTACGTTTTGGATGATTCTTTGTAACAGCATCCATATGTCTCCGTCATAATTAGCTTCCTCTTTTGTGGCATACTCTGTATAATAGTCCGGCTGTGCCCGCCAAAATAGCATCATTGCTGTCGCTTTATCACAAAGCGGGCTATTGATGATCCAATCAAGGAGTTCTACACCGTCATCCCAGTTATAGTTATCTGCTATAAAATGTAGTTCTAACGGATTGTTTATCGTGTTGAAGGCTTGCTGGTTTGGTGGGCTATCTGCTTCATCACCGAAGCTGAATTCGAAAAAGTGCTCTACGAGGAACTCCGCGCGTTCCTGGGTTATTTTGTATTCCATAAGGGATGCGTTATAAATGGAAATTACAAAAAAAGCCCCGCAAATTTGCGGGGCTTTTCAATGCTATAAACATTCAACCGTTACAGTGCCAGGTCTGCATCATCTTGTGCAGATGATTGTTGTGGCTGCTGCTCGGCTTGGGGGTGTTGTGCTTGCGCATCGCCGTTGTTGTGGTGTTCGCGCTTAGGGCGGTCGTCACGGCGTTCGCGGTTGCCACCATCACGGCGGTCTCCGCGGTCACGTCCGCCACGGTCTCCACCGCGGTCGCGGTTACGGTCACCATCACGGCGTTCCGGGCGTTCACGACGCTCGCGCTGTTCGGGTTCTACATAACCTTCCGGTTTGTCCATCAGTGCTTTGCGGCTCAGGCGGAGTTTGCCGGTTTTCGGGTCGGTACCTACCAGTTTTATCTTCACCTTGTCGCCTTCGCTCAGTACACCTTCCAGTGTATCGAGGCGGCTCCAGCTTACTTCAGAGATGTGCAGCAAGCCCTGCTTGCCCGGCATGAACTCGATAAAGGCGCCAAATGGCATTATCGACTTCACGACACCTTCGTACACTTCTCCTACTTCGGGAACGGCTACTATGCTCTTAATGCGGCGCATTGCGGCATCAATGTTCTCTTTGTTGGCTGCAAATACCTTCACTACACCACCTACGCCATCTACTTCTTCTATGTTGATGGTAGTGTTGGTTTCGCGCTGCATTTCCTGTATGATCTTACCACCAGGGCCTATCACGGCACCAATGAACTCGCGGTCTATGATGATCTGCTCAATGCGCGGAGTATGTGGTTTCAGTTCCGGACGGTAAGCCGGTATGTTGGCATACATCGCATCCAGTATGTGCAGTCGGCCGGCCTTAGCCTGCTCCAGCGCCTGGGTGAGTATTTCGTGGCTCAGGCCATCTACTTTTATATCCATCTGGATACCGCAGATGCCATCGCGCGTACCGGTTACTTTAAAGTCCATATCGCCCAGGTGATCTTCATCGCCCAGTATATCGGTAAGGATCGCCACCTTTCCGTTGTCTCCGGAAATAAGGCCCATCGCTACGCCGCTCACGTGCTTGGGTACGGGTACACCCGCATCCATCAGCGCCAGCGAACCGGCACATACCGTTGCCATTGAAGAAGAACCGTTTGATTCCAGTATGTCGGAAACGATACGGATGGTGTAGGGGTAATCCGCAGGCAGCATTTGCTTCAGCGAGCGCATGGCCAGGTTACCGTGTCCTACCTCACGACGGCCGGGGCCGCGCATAGGCTTGGTTTCACCGGTAGAAAACGGAGGGAAGTTATAGTGCAGTATGAATTTTACATAGTCGGAAGTTGCGGCTGACTCCAGCAGCAGTTCATCTTCGCTGGTACCCAGCGTTACCGTTGTGAGCGATTGTGTTTCGCCACGGGTAAAGAGTGCCGAACCGTGCGGAGATGGCAGGAAGTCGCTTTCTATTGTCAGTTGGCGAACGGTAGTGAGGTCGCGGCCATCCAGGCGAACGCGGTCGTTCAGCATCATGTCGCGCACTACTTTCTTTTCTACATCGTGGAAGTAGCCTTTTACCAGCGCTGCGTCTTCATCGCTCAGCTCGCCTTCCGCCAGCGATGCTACAAACTCTTCGTGAATCGCTTTCAGCGCTTCGCGGCGTTCGTGCTTGCCCAGCGCGCTTTTGGCGACAGTGTACATTTTATCCGCAGCGAAAGCGCGAATGCGCTCTTCCAGTGCTTCGTTGGTATAAGGCTTGGTGTACTCGCGCTTGGTGGTGGCACCTACCAGGTCGCGGAGTTGTTCCTGTATCTTTACCTGGGCGCGTATAGCATGGTGGCCCAGTTCTATCGCTTTCAGCAGGTCGGCTTCCTGGCATTCTTTAGCTTCGCCTTCCACCATCATGATGTTCTTGTCGGTAGCGGCTATGATAAAGTCCAGGTCGGCTTCTTTCAGTTCGGTGCGGTAGGGGTTTATTTTGTATTCGCCGTTGATGCGTGCTACACGAACCTCGGAGATAATCTCCTGTATGGGCACATCCGATACCGCCAGGGCGGCAGATGCGGCCAGGCAGGCCAGCGAGTCAGGCATCACTTCAGGGTCGGAAGAGATGAGCGTTACCAGCACCTGTACTTCGCACAGGTAATCGTCGGGGAACAGCGGGCGAAGCGCGCGGTCTATCAGGCGCGATATCAGTATTTCGTAGTCGCTCAGGCGTCCTTCACGTTTAAAGAACGAGCCGGGTATACGTCCGGCAGAAGCGAACTTTTCCTGGTAGTCAACAGTCAGTGGGAAAAAGGATTGTCCCGGCTTTGGTTCCGGGTTGGCTACTACTGTTGCCAGCAGCATGCAGTTACCCATGCGTACCACGGCGGCACCATCGGCCTGGCGGGCCAGTCTCCCCGTTTCTATGCTTATTTCGCGGCCGTCGTCCAGCTTAAAGGAGACGGTTTTGGGGTTTGGAATCATAAAATTTATTTTAAATATGTTCAAAAAAAACTATTCCCAACCGTGGGTTGGGAATAATCGAGTGGGGTTCCGCTTACTTACGGATACCAAGTTTTTCAATCAGAGCGCGATATGAAGTAAGGTCAGTTTTGCTCAGGTATTGGAGCAAGCGCTTACGGCGACCTACGAGCTGCATCAACCCGCGTTGAGTAGAGAAATCTTTTTTATTGTTTTTCAGATGCGCAGAGATATGGTTCATGCGCTCTGTGAGCATGGCAATTTGTCCTTCGATGGAGCCGGTGTTCTTTTCGCTTCCACCGTGAGTTTTAAAAATGTTTGCTTTCTTTTCGGCAGCTAAATGAGACATTACATCAGTTTTTATAATAAACGACACGTTTTTCAGGCTGCAAATATACGCAAATATTTCAAAAAAACGGGTTTTAAACAGACCCCTGTCAATAATTAATGCAGAAAAAACAGGCTTTTGAGCAATATCGCCCATAATAAGTGCAAAAATAGCTTAATGCGTGGAGGCCCGCAGGCTTGAGAGGATTTTCCAGGGCCGGGCAACCCGAGCAGGCTGCGGTATGTACGGCTTTGTGATATGTGCGCCTGTCTGTGACAATATTGGGGATAAAATCCCTTCCGTGCAAACGCTTAGTTCCCGTAAATTGCAAGACAAACAAAACAAAACATGGGGTCGTACAGCATAGGGGAAGCGCTCAATCTTTTGCTTGAAAAGAGCAAGTGGAAGCCGAAGGTAAACGAGGTAAAACTTAAAGAAGAGTGGGAGTCGATAGTAGGCAAAACCATTGCTAAATATACGCGCGGCATCAACCTCTACAACGGGGTACTTACCATCTACACCGACATGGCTGCGCTGAAGCAGGAACTCACTTTTGGTAAAGAGCAACTGAAAGACAACATAAACGAATACCTGGGCGAAATAGCCGTGTTTGATATAGTGGTGAAGTAAGTTCCGGGCCAGGTTTAGAGGATTAATGCCCCTCTGACGCCTGGCAAGGATAGCCCCTTTACAAAGCAGCCCTGGTTGCTTCTTCCGAAGAATCCAGCATCAAAATATCTTTATCAAATCACTAAAGCACGATACCTCGTAGGTAGGTTTGCGTTCGTGTGTTTTCTTTGCCGGGTTGTAATACACCTGGTCCCAGCCGGCGTTGTGGGCGCCCATTACGTCTATTTCCAGCGCATCGCCTATCATGATGCTGTGCAGCGATTCGGCCCCGGTAGCTTTCAGCGCATAGTCGAATATCTCGCGGTGGGGTTTCAGGCTATTGCTTTTTTCAGAGGTGATCACTTCGGTAAAGTAGGAGGCGATGCCAGAGTATTGCAGCTTCAGCCATTGGGTGGTTTCAAAGCCATTGGTGATGAGGTGCATCACATAGCGGTCTTTGCAGTGGTCCAGTAGTTCTTTAGCATAGGGCAGCAGCGCCGTTTGGGTAGGAAGTATTTCCAGGTAGGCCGAGCTCATTTCGTGTGCCAGTGCAGTGTCTCCTATCTTAAAGTCAATGAGGGTTAGCCATATGCGTTTCCAGCGCAGCTCTTCGCGCTTTATATAACCATTCCGGAAGCGCTCCCAGAGCTTATCGTTATGAATGCAGTAGGCAGTATGGAAGGCGTTAAAGTCGGTAATCCCCCTTTCCTGCAGCCGGAACTCGCCATGCAGTTGCTTCAGCGTACGTTCGGAATTTTTGTCGAAATCCCACAGGGTGTGGTCAAGGTCGAAGAAGAGATGTTTGTATGTTTTTTGAACCACGATTCTTTAGATTTTGGAGCTATTTTAATTTCAATGGCCTATCCCCTGTGTTTAAAAAAATTACCTTGATAATAGGAGTTAGAAACTCTTACAATCAAGGTAATGGTATAGTGAATCACGATAAATCGTGCTTCAGCGGTTCTTTACTTTTTCCTGTGGTAGATTTTATCTTCCCCAAATTCTGTGAGTGACTGGAGCGCGGGATTGGCCATGCGTTCGTAGATGCGCGATATTTCTATCTGCTCTTTGTTCTCGTGTATTTCTTCCAGGCTATCGGCGTGGCTGGAGAACTCTTCCAGTTTGCGGTGCAGTTCTTCCTTCATGTTCACTGATATCTGGCTGGCGCGCTTAGATATCACCACAATGGATTCGTACAAGTTGCCGGTCTTGTTTTTCAGAGCGATAACATCCCGTGTTTCTACCAGGGGGTTAACGGCGGCCATTGCTTTTTTATTTGTGCTCATTTCGTAATTTTTTTAAGTTGTCTTCGGCTAATTGATAGTACTTCACTCCTTCCTTTACATAGGGGGAATTGGGGTACTCTTCTTTTAGTGTATTGTAAGCATTCATAGCATTTATGTATCGCTCTTCCTGCTTGCTTTTCACGCTTTCGCGGGCGTAAAGATACAACGATTTTGCTATGTAATACTGGTATTCGTCTACTTTATCCGATTCAGGATAGTTTTCCATAACGCTGGCGTAGGCTACCCCGGCCGCTTTGTACTGGCCTATATTCAGGTAGAGTTTGGCGGCATCCGCGTCTTTACGCTCCAGTTTGCCCCTCAGCTCGTCCATGTATTTGTTGGCATCCTTTACGTATTTGGAGTTGGGGTGATTGGATATGAACGTCTGGAGCGCCCCTATGGCCTTAGAAGTATAGGTAGGGTCCAGGCTGTAGCCGGGGGAGAACTTATACAAGCTATAGCCATGCATGTATTCGGCCTCGGCTAAGTCAGTACTGTTGGGGAATATTTCGGTAAAATTCCGGAAGTGGTAGGAGGCGGACATATAGTCTTCCATGTAGTAAGCACTATAGGCATAGCGGAAGTAAAGCGCCTCGTAATTTTTGGTGTGTTTTACTACCGGCATTAGGCTTTCGTAGAGCTGGCTGGCCTTCAGGTATTGCTTTTTGTCGTAAAACTCGTTTGCTTTTGCGAGTTTCTTGTTTACATCGCTGCTTTTCAGCAGGCGTTCGTACCCGCTGCAAGAGCTTAATAACCACAAACAAACACAAGCTAGCCAGGAAAATCGTACTCTGATCGGCATAAGGGCTGCAAAAATAGACAAATTATGGGTTTGTGCCTAATAAGGGCATATGAGCTGCGATAAATAACTGTTAAAACCGGCTACCATGCCTGTTTTAACGCCCAATTAACGTCTATTCACAGGTTATCCACATTCTTATAGTTAAGCCAGTAAAGGGTTTCAGGGGTTATGCACCTCCTATGTATCTATATGATAACATATAGCTGTGGAAAAATATATTTCACAACAAAAGTGGTAATTTGTGGGAGAAAGTGTTTTTTTGTGTTGGTAATATAAAATTACGCTCCAAATCACTCATGTCCAGCTTTCTCGGAGAATATGAAGTTGCAGTAGACGCCAAGGGCCGCTTTTTGCTGCCCTCCGGCTTCCGCAAGCAAATGCCCGAGGGTAGCGAGGAGCGTTTTGTGGTAAAGCGTGGCTTTGAGAATTGCCTCACATTGTATCCCATAGCGACGTGGAACAAGTTGGCGGAGAAAATAGGCAGGCTGAATGATTTTAACCCAAAGGTGCGCGAGTTCAAGAGGTTGTTCCTGAACGGCGCCAATATAGTGGATGTGGACAGTGCGGGTCGCATATTGTTGCCTAAGCCCCTGCAGGAATACGCATCTATCCGCAAGGATATGGTATTTGCTGCCCAGGGGGATAAAGTAGAGTTGTGGGATAAAGATACATATTACCAGTACATGAACCAGCAGGCGGGTAACATGAGTGACCTGGCGGCTGAGGTAGCAGGTGGTGATTTCATTAATCCTTTTGAAGATTAGTGAATGGAAGGCTCCACTTTTTACCACACATCAGTTCTTTTAAAGGAAGCGGTAGACGGGCTGGCGATAAAGCCGGACGGTGTGTATGTAGATGCCACGTTTGGCGGCGGTGGCCATAGCCGGGAAATACTGCGGCAACTGGGTGACAAGGGAAAGCTGATAGCCTTTGACCATGATGCAGATGCCTGGCGAAACAAGCCTGACGACGAGCGACTGGTGCCGGTAACGGAAAACTTCCGGTACATACGCCGGTTCCTGAGGCTGCACGGCATAAGCGAAGTGGATGGCATACTGGCGGACCTGGGTGTGAGCTCTTACCAGTTTGATACCGGGGAGCGAGGCTTTTCGATCCGGTTTGACGGGCCACTGGATATGCGGATGGACCAGCGGGCGGAAAAGAACGCGGCGGAGGTGATAAAGACCTATACCGAGCCGCAACTGCACAAAATGTTTGAGCAGTATGGAGAGGTAAGGAATGCGCGGCAACTGGCCCGGCACATAGTGACCAACCGGGGTAAGATGCAGCTGAATGATATAAGTTCTTTAAAAGCGCTGGTTAGCCCCGTGATGAAAGGCAACCCCAACAGGTACCTGGCCCAGCTGTTCCAGGCGTTGCGGATAGAAGTGAACGATGAGATGGGGGCACTGCACGAGTTCCTGGAAGAGGGGACGAAGTGCCTGAAGAGTGGCGGCAGGCTGAGTATCATAACCTTTCACTCGCTGGAAGACCGGATAGTGAAACAATTTATAAAAAAGGGAAACCAGGAAGAGGATAAGAGAGACCCTTTCGGGCGAACCGAGAATGAATGGGTGCTGAAGCCGGTAAACGCAAAGCCGGTGGAGCCTACAGAAGAAGAGACAAAAAACAATCCAAGAGCGCGAAGCGCGCGCCTGAGGGTAGCAGAGAAAATATAGAACGAGTACGTGAGCAAGAAGGATAACATATCGCCAGAACAGCCGCCCGCAGAGCACATCCGCAGCGACTGGAAGGCGCTGGTGGACAAGGTGTCGTACAAGGGGATAGTCAACAATATTCCCTTCCTGGCTTTCCTGGCGCTGATATGTGTGTTGTATATAAATAACAGCCAGAGGGCTGTAAGCCTGCAGCGGGACCTGAACGCGCAGAACAAAACCTTGAAAGAATTACGATGGAAGTATATGGATATAAAGTCGCAGCTAATGAATGCGGGAATGGAGTCGGAAATGATCCGTTCGGCAGCCGGGCTGGGGCTTAAGCCATTAATGTTGCCACCCTACACGATAATAGTGGATAGTGACCGCCATAGTAATTAGCCGTTTTACCAGGGTTTATCTTGAACATTAAGAAAGACATACGATTCAGAGTTTACGTAGCCTTTACCTGCATTTGCCTGCTGGGGCTTGCTATTATCATTAAAGCAGCCACCATACAGGTAAAAGAAGGGCCGGAGCTGCGCAGGCAAGCCTACGAGATGCATACCCGCACCGCAGAACTGCCTGCTGAGCGTGGTAATATATACACGGAAGATGGCGAATTACTCTGCTCTACCATACCCCAATTTGATGTGCATATAGACTTCTCGGTTATCAGCCAGAAGCTCTATGACGCGAATGCAGACTCCCTGGCATATTGCCTGTCCGACCTGTTTAAGGACAAAAGTAAATCGGAGTACAAACGTATGCTGGATGCCGCCTACAAGAAGAAGGGGCGCTATGTGCTGCTGCGCCGCAATATGAAGTACTACGACTACCAGGCGGTAAGAAGTTTCCCCATATTTAATAAAGGGAAAGCATATGGCGGCTTTATAGAAGACCCGAAGATAAAGCGCGTGAATCCGTACCAGATGCTGGCTTACCGCACGATAGGACTGTGGCGGGAGAACAGCCAAACCATAGGCCTGGAGAATAAGTATGACAGCATACTGCGTGGGGAAGCCGGGCGCCGTATAGAGCAGAAAGCCATAGGAAACATATGGGTACCCCTGGAAGGCTCGGAGGTGGAAACGCAGAATGGCCGCGATATAGTAACTACCCTGGATATAGGTATACAGGAAGTGGCGGAATACTCGCTGATGCACACACTGGAAGAATATAAGTGCGAGTACGGCACCTGTATAGTAATGGAAGTGGCTACCGGCAAGATACGCGCCATAGCTAACCTGGGACTGGGCAAAGATGGCCACTACCATGAAAACTTCAACTATGCGCTGACGCCCACAGAGCCGGGCTCTACCTTTAAAATGATGACGCTCTTCTCGCTGTTCCGCGATAAGCACATTAAGATAACCGATAAGGTGAATACAGAGGGTGGTTCAAAGATATTTTATAAGAGGCGCATGGAAGACTCGCACAACGTGGGTGAGGTTACTATACGTGATGCATTCGCCCAATCATCTAACGTGGCGATGGCAAAACTGGCCGATCATTATTATCACAGCAACCCCGATAAGTATATCGCGAACCTGAAGAAGCTGCACTTGCATGAAAAGACCGGTATAGATATACCTGGTGAGCGCCCGCCGGTGCTGAAGACACCAAAGAACAAATCGTGGAGCGCTACTACGCTTCCCTGGATGGCAACCGGCTATGAAGTGCTGGTATCGCCTATGCGTACCTGTATGGTGTACAACGCCGTGGCCAACAATGGTAAAATGATGAAGCCTTACTTGGTGAGCGCCATACGCGAATATGGTAAGGATGTGGTAACCGTAGCGCCTACCGTGGTAGAAGAGCAAATAGCGGACGAAGAGACGATAAAAAGCCTGCGTGCCTGTGCGGAAGAAGTGGTGCTGACCGGAACGGCGAAACAGTACAAGTCGCCTTTCTACACGATGGCCGGCAAAACGGGTACTGCACAGGTGGCGGACATGGGTATTACCTATGGTATGGGCGTGTACCAGGGTTCGTTTGTGGGCTATGTGCCGGCAGATAACCCTAAATATACTATAGCAGTAGTGGTACGGACGAGGAGAAATTCCAGTGCCTACTATGGTGGAACTATTGCCGCGCCGGTATTCAAGATGATCGCTGACCGGATATTCGCTACGGGAAAAACTACCTGGACGAAGCCCGTGGATAGCATTGCCTCGGTAACTAAAGTGCACATAGTGGCGCAGAAGGCCCCCGCTGCCAGCTACCGGTCTATCATGAACTCTATGGGCATAAAGTTCCCGCTGTCGGTGAGTGATAACCTTATTACACAAGTATCCAGCGACTCTAACAGCCGGGTAGTGGTAACACCGCAACATGTGTACACCGGTGTAGTACCCGATGTAAGCGGTATGGGACTGAAAGACGCTGTGTACCTGCTGGAGCAGCAAGGTGCCCGCGTACAAGTGCGTGGAAGAGGACGAGTGCGTTCCCAGTCGGTAGCGCCGGGAGGAAAAATTACGAAAGGACAACAAATTATTCTACAGCTGAGCTAATGCAAATATTGCGCGACATATTGATTGGAGTAACTGTACAGCAGGTATCAGGCGATACGGCAGTGCACGTGTCGGCCCTGTGCATAGACAGCAGGAAAGTAGCACCGGGAACTGCGTTTGTAGCGGTACGGGGTACGCTGGCTGACGGCCACCAGTTTATAGGTAAAGCAATAGAACAAGGTGCGGTAGCGATAATATGCGAAGAACGCCCTGACAACCTTCCTGAAGGTATAGCCTGCGTGGTGGTAAAAGATACCACGATAGCTGCCGGACAAATGGCAGCCGCGTTTTACGGAAACCCCTCGGCTAAGATGAAAGTGGTGGGTGTAACGGGAACCAACGGGAAAACAACCGTGACCACGCTGCTCTACCAACTTTTTGAAAAGCTGGGTTACAAATGCGGATTGATATCTACCGTTCAGAACCACATACACGATGTGGTGGAAGTCTCTACGCATACCACCCCTGATGCGATATCGGTTCAAGCGCTGCTGGCCCGGATGGCTGAAGCGGGATGCGCGCATGTGTTTATGGAGGTGAGCTCACACGCAGTGCATCAACGCCGTATAGAGGGGATAGAATTTGCAGGTGGCGTATTTACCAATATTACGCATGACCACCTGGACTATCATAAAACTTTTGACGAGTATATACGGGTGAAGAAGCGCTTCTTTGATGAGCTTCCGCAGGGAGCGTTCGCGCTGACCAACGCCGATGATAAGCGTGGTGCGGTAATGCTTCAGAATACCAGGGCTGACAAGCAAGCGTATAGCCTGAAGGTGCCCGCCAGCATAAAAGGAAAAGTGCTGGAGAACAACCTCACCGGCCTGGTGATGCTGGTAGATGGCCACGAAGCCTACTTCCGGATGATAGGCATTTTTAATGCCAGCAACCTACTGGCAGTATATGGCGTGGCCAGCCTGCTGGGTGAGGACAAAATGCAGGTGTTATCGGTGCTGAGCAACCTGCATGGCGCGCCGGGACGATTTGAAACTTATATGTCGGTAAATGACAAGGTGCTGGGAATAATAGACTATGCCCATACCCCCGACGCATTGATAAACGTGCTCGCAACCATTAACCAACTCCGCACGAGCGGCCAGCAGCTGATCACAGTTGTGGGCTGTGGCGGAGATCGCGATAAGGCAAAGCGCCCGGTGATGGGGCAGGTAGCCTGCGAGCACAGCGATAAAGCGATACTGACCTCGGACAACCCCCGTACAGAGGACGCGGAAGCGATACTGAACGATATGGAGTCGGGGCTGACGATGGCACAGAAGCGAAAAGCCCTGCGCATCACGGACAGGCGCGAAGCCATTAAAACGGCCTGCGCACTTGCACAGGCGGACGATATACTGCTGATAGCCGGTAAAGGCCATGAAACATACCAGGAAATAAATGGAGTGAGGCAACACTTCAGCGATAAAGAAGAATTGCTGAATGCGTTTGAACTGCTCGGGAAATAGTTAATAGAGGATAAGAGAGATTAAAACTTTAAAGTAAGAAAGAGAGAGAATGCTGTACCACTTGTTCACATATCTGCGTGAGAACTTCGGGATGTTCGGAGCGGGGGTGTTTTACTACATCACCTTCCGTACAGCCATGGCTATCATTCTGTCCCTCATCATTACTACAGTGCTGGGTAAGCGCCTGATCAACTACCTTCAAAAAAAGCAGATAGGGGAGACCGTGCGCGACCTGGGCCTGGCGGGAGAGAACCAGAAAAAAGGTACCCCTACTATGGGTGGCCTCATCATTATCGCCGCGATACTGATACCCACCCTCATATTTGCCCGGGTAGAGAATGTGTACATCATCCTGATGATCGTTTCTACTATCTGGCTGGGCCTGGTAGGATTTATAGATGATTATATAAAAGTCTTCAAGAAAGACAAGGAAGGGCTGGCCGGCCGCTTCAAGATAATGGGCCAGGTGGGGCTGGGTATTATTGTGGGACTGACCCTGTACTACAACGATAACGTAGCAGTGAGCCGGGACCTTTATAAAGGAGCGCCCCAGATATATAATCCGACCGAAGAAGTAGTGTCGCCTGTAAAGACCCGGAAAGACGAACAAGGAAAGACGCACCAGTATGTATGGGTAAAGAGCGCCACCACTACCATCCCGTTTGTGAAGACGCACGAGATGAGCTACGAAGGCATCGCTGCCATATTTGGAGAGAAGAACGCGAAAGCAGTGACGCCCATTATTTATGTGCTGTTCGTGATATTTATCATTACCGCTGTGTCTAACGGCGCTAATATCACTGATGGCATAGACGGCCTGGCGACCGGCGTATCGGCCATAGCGGGTATTTGTTTAGGCATATTCGCTTATGTATCGGGCAACCACATTTTTGCTAACTACCTGGGTATTATGCACATCCCCAACCTGGGCGAGCTGTCGATATTTATAGGCGCGTTTGTAGGGGCTTGCGTGGGCTTCCTGTGGTACAATGCTTATCCCGCGCAGGTATTCATGGGCGATACAGGTAGCCTGGCGTTAGGAGGCATCATCGCATCACTGGCAATCATCGTGCGTAAAGAACTATTGATACCTATTATCTGTGGCATCTTCCTGGTGGAGAACCTGTCGGTGATGGTACAGGTGGCTTACTTTAAGTACACAAAGAAGAAGTATGGCGAAGGCCGCCGAATCTTCCTGATGTCGCCACTGCACCACCATTACCAGAAGAAGGGATATCACGAAAGCAAAATAGTAACAAGGTTTTTCATTATAGGAATCATATTGGCCATTACCAGTATCATCACATTAAAACTGCGATAGTGCAAACATCAACTAATAAACGACTTGTAGTGCTCGGTGCCGGAGAAAGCGGTATTGGGGCTGCGCTGCTGGGTAAACAGCAGGGCTGGCAAGTGTTTGTGAGTGAGTTTGGCGGTATCAGGGAAAACTACCGGAACGAGCTGATAGAAGCGGCTATACCTTTTGAGGACGGCGGGCATAGTATTGACCTCATATTGCGGGCTGACTGCGTAGTGAAGAGCCCGGGGATCAGCGAGAAGGTGCCTGTAATGAAAGCTGTTCGGGAAGCAGGCATAGAAGTGTGCAGCGAGGTAGAATTTGCCTTCCGGTATAAAGGGGATAGCAAAGTGGTGGCGATAACGGGCAGTAATGGTAAGAGTACCACTACCAAGCTGACCTACCACATTTTTAAAGAAGCGGGCTACGATGCGGCGATGGTGGGTAACATTGGTTACAGCTTTGCCAGGCAGATAGCATTGCAGCCGGCCCAATGGTACATAGTGGAGGTGAGCAGCTTTCAGCTGGACGACATACACCGGTTTAAACCTGATGTGGCCGTATTACTGAATATAACTCCCGACCACCTGGACCGTTATGATTATAAATTGGAGAATTACATACAGTCAAAATTCAGGATAACGGAGAACCAGGCACAGGCAGACTACTTTATCATTAACGCGGACGACGACTTAATAGAACAATACTTAGCCAAACACTCAACACAAGCCAAAAAAATTTATTTCACGATGAATGAACAAAATATGAGAAGCGACGAAGGTGGATTTATCAGTAATGATGAGATACACTTTCGCGTAGACGGTGAGGATGCCGGGATGTCCATTCATGACCTTTCTATCAAAGGAAAGCACAACCAGTACAACAGCATGGCAGCGGGAATTTCAGCACGGATAGCGGGTATACGGAAGGAAAAGATAAGGGAAAGCTTCTCTTCTTTTGAAGGGCTGGAGCACCGCCTGGAATTTGTAACTACCGTGCGGGGTGTAGACTATATTAACGACAGTAAAGCCACCAATGTGAACTCTGTATGGTTTGCACTGGAAAGCATGAATAAGCCGACCGTGCTGATACTGGGCGGACAGGACAAAGGCAACGACTATAACGAGATAATGGAACTGGTGCGTGAGAAAGTAAAGGCGATTGTGTGCATGGGTGTAGATAACGCCCCGATACTGAGCGCGTTTGGCGATGTAATTGCTGATATAGCCGATACCCACAGCGTGAAGGATGCAGTGAAAGCCGCCTACGCCCTGGCGGATAAAGGAGATGTAGTGTTGCTCTCCCCGGCATGCGCCAGCTTCGACCTGTTTAAAAATTACGAGGACAGGGGGCGCCAGTTTAAGGAAGCGGTGCGGGAGCTTTAGTAATAGTAGATAGTAGATAGTAGATAGTAGGGAGTAGATAGTAGATAGTAGGGAGTGGAGAGTTAATAGTAGAGAGTAAATAGTAAAGAGTGCTGAATAAGTAACGAGTAAGAATGAAAGCTATACTAAATAGGACCAAAGGCGACAAAGTGATATGGGCGGTAGTGCTGATACTATCGTTCGTGAGCTTACTGGCCGTGTATAGCTCTACGGGGTCACTGGCTTACCGTATGGATAAGAATGCCAGCTACTTCCTGGTGAAGCAGGTAATGGTACTGGGGCTGGGCCTCGTTATCATATACCTGGTGCATAAAGTGAACTACCTGAAGTTTAAGAAGTGGGCGCAGGTGCTGTTCATGATAAGCATACCGCTGCTCTTATACACACTGGTGTTTGGTGCCAAGATAAATGAAGGTTCCCGCTGGATAAAGCTGCCGGTGATAAACCTGACCTTCCAGACCTCTGACCTGGCGAAGCTGGCGCTTTTCATGTTCCTGGCACGTGTACTGAGCAAGAAGCAGGAAGTGATAAAAGATTTCAGAAATGGCTTTATACCCGTGCTTACCCCGGTAGCCATTACTTGTGCGCTTATTGCGCCTGCGAATCTTTCTACCGCGTTGATGCTTGGTTTTACCTGCTGCATCCTGTTCTTTATCGGCAGAACACAGGTGAAACACATAGCCATGCTGGCGCTGGCAGGTATTGTAGGAGTGGTGCTGCTGTTTGGCATATCAAAGATGACGGGCATGGGCCGCGCCTCTACCTGGGAGCAGCGTATTGAAGATTTTACCGGTGGCGTTAAAGTAGATGCCAATGGCAACGAGATAAAAAAAGAAGAAGTATTCCAGGTGCAGCAGGCCAAGATAGCCATAGCCAATGGCGGCATCACGGGCCGCGGACCGGGCAACAGCCAGCAGCGCAATTTTCTGCCGCACCCATACTCTGATTTTATTTACTCTATTATTATTGAAGAGTATGGGCTGATAGGTGGTGCGGTAATAGTGTTCCTGTACCTGCTCTTCCTATGGCGAAGCATATTGATATTCAGGAGGTGCCCCTATGCATTTGGTGCGTTCCTGGCAGTGGGGCTCAGCATTACCCTCGTGTTCCAGGCGATGCTGAACATGGCGGTGAATGTACATCTTGTTCCGGTTACGGGTTTGACGTTGCCGATGGTGAGTATGGGAGGCTCTTCTATATGGTTCACCAGTATAGCGATAGGAGTGGTGCTAAGCGTGAGCCGCTACGTGGACGAAATGGAAGGTAAAGAGAAAGCGGCCAGGGAGAAGCGCGAAGCGCAGGCGCTGTATGGTGAAAGTGAGGAGGAAGCGGAAGATGAAGTGGACGAAGAACAGGAAGAAATCGCCGTAAGGGCGCTTAAAAATAAAAAAGCAGTTCCGGCTGCGTAGAGGATATGAGAGAGAATCTACGCGTCATAATTGCAGGAGGAGGAACGGGCGGGCATATTTTTCCCGCGGTGGCCATAGCACAGGCATTGCAACGGCTTTCGCCAGGAGTGGAATTACTCTTTGTAGGGGCTAAAGGAAAGATGGAGATGGAAAAGGTGCCGAGAGAAGGATATAAAATAGTGGGGCTGGATATTGTGGGCTTTGACCGGGGAAACTTGCTAAAGAACCTCTTACTGCCATTTAAGCTCTTAAAAAGTGCGGTGCAGGCCCGGGGCGTGCTCAGGGACTTCAGGCCCGACGTGGTGATTGGTGTAGGCGGGTACGCCAGCTTCCCGGTGCTGAATGCAGCGCAGGGTGCGGGCATTCCTACCCTGGTGCAGGAGCAGAACTCCTATGCCGGAAAGAGTAACAAGATACTGGGTAAGAAAGCGAAAGCGGTTTGCGTGGGTTACGAACATATGGAAAAGTTCTTCCCGGCGGAAAAGCTGATACTGACGGGTAACCCGGTACGGAAAGTGATAGCCCATATGAACTTCGGGCGACAGGTAGGGCAGGAATGGCTGGGTATGGATGAGACGAAGAAGACGCTGCTGGTGGTGGGAGGCAGCCTGGGAGCAAAATCGATAAACGAAACGATAGATGCCCGGCTGGAAGAGTTGCTGCAGGAAGATGTGCAGATAATATGGCAGACAGGAAAGCCTTATTACGAGCAGGCGAAGATCCGGGCGGAAAAGTATAGTGACAGAGTAAAGGTCTTTGATTTTATCAGTGAGATGGAGCGGGCATATGCGGCCGCCGATATAGTGATATCGCGCGCGGGAGCACTAGCCATAGCGGAACTCTGCATAGTGGCTAAGCCCGTGATATTTGTTCCGTTCCCCTTTGCGGCCGAAGACCACCAGACCAGCAATGCGATGGCCCTGGTGGCACACAATGCGGCAATGATGTTAAGGAATAGCGATGCACCGGCGGAACTGGTGAACAAACTGAAAAGTCTACTGCACGATGAAGCGATGCAGGAACTAATGAAGGAAAACCTGAAGAAGTTAGCAATAACGGACGCAGACGAAAGAATAGCGAGAAAAGTGATTGAAATAGCAGGTAAGTAAAATGAATGTACGGGAAATAAATAGAGTGTACTTCGTGGGTATCGGCGGTATCGGGATGAGCGCGCTGGCGCGCTTCTTCCGGGAGCGTGGTGCCGTGGTGAAAGGCTATGACCGTACACAGACAGAGCTGACCCTGCAACTGGAACAGGAAGAAATGGACATACACTACACGGACGATGTGGCCCTGCTGGACCAGGAAGCCGAGCTGGTAGTGTACACCCCGGCGATACCCGCCGCACATGCGGAACTGAATTGGTACCGTGATAATGGATACCCCGTGTATAAGCGCAGCGATGTGCTGCAGTGGATCACGCAGGCGATGCATGCGGTAACGGTGGCGGGCACGCACGGCAAGACAACCATCTCTACCATGATAGCTTACCTGCTGCGTGAAACGGGCTATGGCTGCAACGCCTTCCTGGGTGGGGTGTCGGTAAACTATAACAAGAATTACTGGAGCAGCGATAACGAGACCGCTGTGGTAGAGGCGGATGAGTATGACCGCAGCTTCCTGAAACTGCATCCGGATGTGGCTGTACTGACCGCTATGGATGCCGACCACCTGGACATATACGGTACCGTGGCCGACATGGAAGAGGCGTTTATACAATATACCCGGAACATTAAGCCCGGTGGTACCTTACTCGCCCGTCACGGATTGCACCGCGCCGCCGATCTGGAGGGAGCCAATAGGCTGACCTACAGCCTGCAGAACGATGCCGCAGATGTGTATGCCAGCAATATAGTGCAGCGCAAAGGCGGGTACATCTTTAATGTATCTGGCGAGGGATGGGAGCTGGAAGAAGTGCACCTGCCCATAGGTGGTATGCACAATGTAGAAAATGCAGTAGCGGCCATTGGCGTTACCCGGCTGCTGAATATAGATGGGGAGAAAGTGAAAGAGGCGCTCTCTGGATTTAAAGGCATCCGCCGCCGCTTTGAGTATGTGTTGAAGAGCGACCGTATCGTTTTCATTGACGACTACGCCCACCACCCGGAAGAGCTGGCTGCCTTGCTGAAGAGTGCAAAGCAACTGTTTGCCGACAGGAGATGCGTGGTGGTGTTTCAGCCGCACCTGTTCACCAGGACAAGAGACCTGGCGGAAGGGTTCGCGCAAAGCCTGGATATGGCCGATGAAGCCATACTGCTGGATATCTACCCTGCGCGTGAACTGCCTATAGAAGGTGTAACCTCGCAGATGATAGTGGAGCGTATGCAGCAGAAGGCGACCATACTCTCTAAAGAAGGATTGCTGGAGTATGTAAAAGCGGCGCCGCTGGACCTGTTCATTACAGCGGGAGCCGGAGATATAGATAAAATGGTGCTACTTATAAAAGAATTGCTGGAAAAGAAATAAATGGAGCAAAAACGCAAAATATCGGTTCGTAAGATACTGCAGGTGCTGGTAACACTGGTGGTAACGATAGGCTGCGTAGTGGCTATTTCCAGCGCGTCGCACAAAGAAATAGGCAAGCCGGTGGCAGGTATGGAGGTAGACATAAAGAACAACCGCCACAAGTTTGTAGACGAGCAGGAGGTGAAGGCTATAATGCTGCGGGCCAATGGCGCGCCGATAGCAGGCACCCCTGTAAATCACCTGAAGCTGCGGGCTATAGAAGACAGTATAAAGAAGAATAAATGGGTAGCCAACGCGGAAGCCTATATAGATAACAAGCGTGTGGTACATGTACGGGTGACACAGCGGGTGCCGGTGGCCAGGATCTTTGAAGAAAACGGAAGCAGCTATTACATAGATAAGACCATGAGCATTATGCCGGTGTCTGAACGCTATGTGTACTATACAACAGTGGTGACGGGTGTGCCGCACCTGGGCAATGATACCACCAGCAAGGCGCTGATGGCGCAGATAGCCCACGTGGTGAGAAGAGTGGAGCGGGATACCTTCTGGAGCGCGCAGGTATCGCAGATAGTGGTGGGCGCCGACCGCTCGTTTGAAATAGTTCCGGTACTGGGCGACCAGCGGATATTGCTGGGTGATACCTCCCTGCTGGATACCAAACTGGCTAACCTGTTTGTGTTCTACAAGAACGTGCTGAGCCGGGTAGGCTGGGACAGGTATGATGTGATAGACCTACGCTACAAAGGACAGATAGTAGCGTCGCCGGCACTGGAGTGGAAGAAACCGGCAGGGGTGGCCCTCACCGACCCGAAGTGGGTGGAGACCATAAAATCGAAAGCGGCCTACAATAAGAACACTTTTACGCTGGATAGCAACAATGTAGGTGTGATAAGCCGGAGTGTGCCACCGCCCCAGGTGAGCACCCAGGCCATAACTGCCAGCGCGGCTAACAACGGAAGGGCTGCCGTGGAACAACCGAAACCCGCAGAGAAGAAGGAACCGTTGCCCCCCGCAGCAGGCGCCGCACCGCAGAAAGCGACACCTAAGCCAGCAGTACAGTCGGGCGCTGCACCCCGGAAGGCGGATAAACCCGCGGTGAAGATAGGGCCGATGCCCGATAAGGCGCCTGCCCGCAAAGCGACCCCACCGCCGGCCAATAAGAAGTCTGCGACAGCCGCTAAAGCCCCGGCCAAAGCGGTAAAGAAGGAAACGAAAAAGGAAGTAAAGAAAAAGAACGATAAAAAAGCAGAAGACAAAAAGAAAACAAAAGAGCATAAGCCCGATAAACAAGAGAACAAACAAAAAAACGCAAAGTACATCTACAACAATAATCACTAACCTGCAAAAGTGAACGCAAATATGAACAAGAAAGAACAACCAATCATTGTAGGGCTGGACATTGGTACTACCAAGGTAGTAGCTATCGCCGGCCGTAAGAATGAATATGGTAAGCTGGAGATCCTGGGGTTTGGCCGTGCGGAGTCCGCCGGGGTAAGCCACGGGGTGGTCATGAATATAGAGCAGTGTATCCGCTCTATTGAAAAGGCCATAGAGAACTGCCTGGTATCGAACCCTAACCTGGAGATAAAAGAGGTGTATGTGGGGATAGCGGGCCAGCACATCAAGAGCCTGCAAACACGAGGAGACCGTGTGCGCACCAACATAGAAGAAGAAATAAACAAGGCTGATATAGACCTGCTGGTGCGCGACCAGTACCGTACTTATATACCTGCCGGAGACCAGATAATAGACATAATACCGCAGGACTATACCGTAGACAGCACACCCGCTGTGCTGGACCCGATAGGTATGAGTGGGGTGAAGATAGGAGCCAACTTCCACATCATTACCGGCGACCGTAATGCTATCCGCAACATTAAGCGATGTGTAGATAAGTCGCAGCTCAATACCCGCGACCTAGTATTGCAGCCGCTGGCCTCAGCCGCGGCCGTGATGAACGATGAAGACCTGGAAGCCGGCGTGGCGATAGTAGATATAGGTGGCGGTACTACCGATATGGCCGTATTCTTTGACGGGATACTGAAGCATACCGCGGTAATACCCTACGCCGGTGTGAACATCACCAACGATATCCGCAACGGGCTGGGTGTATTGCGCGCCCAGGCAGAGCAGATGAAAGTGCAGTTTGGTACCGCACTGGCCGATGAAGCGAACGCGAACGCTTACATCACCATACCGGGGCTGCGCGGACTGCCTCCCAAAGAAATATCGGTGAAGAACCTAGCGCACATCATCCAGGCTCGTATGCAGGAGATAATGGATTATGTGGTGTATCACCTGAAACAGGTAGACCTGGATAAAAAGCTGTATGGCGGCATCATCCTCACCGGTGGCGGCGCACAGCTGAAGCATATTATACAGCTCACTGAATACATTACCGGGCTGGGTGCGCGTATCGGCTATCCCAACGAGCACCTGGCGGGCGGCCACGCCGACCAACTGATGAACCCGATGTACTCTACCTGTATCGGCCTCATTCTACGTGGTTACTACGACTATGAGAACGGCCGTATGCGCTTTGTGGGCGAAGGTGGTAACATAGTGCATACCAGCTTTGACGAGCCACTGACGCTGGCTAAGATCAGCACGCCGGAAACACCTGCAGCGCACGCCGCTCCCGTAATAGAAGAAGAACCGGTGACGGAAGAAGAGCGCAAGCGCAAAGAAGGCCTGCGCGCTAAAAAATTTACCAACCTGTTCGATGGCCTGAAAGGAAAATTCATGCGCCTGTTTGAAGAAGAGGAAGAAGACAGAATTATTGATTAAGCAACAAGAGAGACAAAATAAACAACCAGTTCACAACTACTTTTAAAAATCTGATTTACTAACCCCCACAATTATTAAGCAGTATGATACATTTTGAAATTCCCAAGAATCAATCATCTATCATAAAGGTGATAGGCGTAGGTGGCGGCGGAAGTAATGCCGTAAACTACATGTACAACCTCGGCATTGACGGCGTTGACTTTGTAATATGCAACACAGACTCGCAGGCGCTGGCACTGAGCCCTGTACCTAATAAGATACAACTGGGTCCGCACCTGACACAGGGGCTGGGCGCCGGTGCCAACCCGGAAATAGGCAAGCAGGCCAGCGAAGAAAGCAACGAGGATATCTCTAAAATACTGAAGGTGAATACCCGTATGGCTTTTGTAACAGCAGGCATGGGCGGTGGTACCGGTACCGGTGGCGCACCCGTAGTAGCTAAAATATGCCGCGACCTGGGTATACTCACCGTGGGTATTGTTACCATGCCATTCACCTACGAGGGCCGTAAGCGCATGAAGCAAGCGCAGGAAGGCATAGACCGTATGCGCGAGCATGTAGATACGGTACTCATTATCTCCAACGATAAACTTCGTCAGCAATTCGGTAACCTGCCATTCACGCAGGCGTTTGCGAAAGCTGATGATATACTGGCCACCGCCGCGAAGTGTATTACCGATGTAATTACTACAACCGGGCAAATAAACGTTGACTTTGCCGACGTATGCACGGTGATGCGTAATGGCGGCGTAGCCATACTGGGCAACGCTGTAGTAGGTGGTGACAACCGCGCGCTGCACGCAGTAGAACAGGCCCTGAACTCACCCCTGCTGAACGACAGCGATATACGCGGCGCCAAGTGGATACTGCTGAACATCAACTCGGCCGCGGGTGAGTTTGAGCACACCATGGACGAAGCGGAAGCGATACAGGCCTATGTGCAACAGCAGGCTGGCGACAATTGCGATGTAATACTGGGTATGGGCCACGACCCGAACCTGGGTGATAAAATATCGGTGACCATCATAGCTACCGGCTTTAACCACAAAGAGTTTACGCCGGAGCCCATGAAATCGAACGAACCGGAAAAAATCATCGTAACGCTCGGTGGCGAGCAATCGCAGGTAAACACGGTGATGAACGCGGCACCTGCCGTGCCCGCCCCGTCAGCCGCCCCGGAGGTAAGCGCCTCTATGGCGCCTACGCTGGTGGAAGCGCCGGTAGTAACGCCCAACCCTTCGTTTGACCCCAAGCCCGCATTCCCGGTAAGCGTGGAGCCCGCTCCCGCCCGTGAAGAAAAGGAAGTGTTCGTGCTGAACATGATAACCGATGAGCCAAGCCCCGCGCAGCCCGAGGCGGTAGCGGAGGTAAAACCGGAACCCGTGGCAGAAGTGAGCGAACTGGCTGAAGAAGAAGATAACATAGAGGTAGCGCCGCTGCAGATGTTCATAAAAGAAGAGCAACCGCAGCCCCAGGCAACCTTTGGCGGCCACGTACTCACGGAGCACGAGCTGGAAGAAAAGCGCCGCTTTGAAGAACAAAAAAAGGCGCTGGAAGACCGCGCTGAACGCCTCCGCCGCATGAGCTTCAACATTAAAGGAACAGAATCGGGCGATGAGCTGGAGAACATACCGGCCTATATGCGCCAGAATATTAACCTGGATAACTCAGTTGCTTCCACCAATAACTTCTACAGCGGCTACAGCGTAGGAACCAACCCGGAGCAACAACAAGTACAGGCTTCAATACAAACCATCAACACCTTCCTGGATGGTAAGAAGCCTGATTAATTACGGTCTCTTTTGTTTATAATTTCATATTGCGTACGGCTCCCCTTTTCTAAGGGGAGCTCTGATTTTAGGGAGGTTCTATCCATATTTCCGCGCTGTTTTTAATTGTTTATTCGTTCTGTAATCGTATCTCGCGCCCTCAAATGGCTACGGTTTAATAGACTATAATATATAGAATATTGAAGTTTGAGTCTCCTTCCGTCATTTGACGGTTGTTCTTTGTTGCATATATGTTTAAGTTTGTTAAAACAAAATACTTATGCAATTGTTGCGGATCTGTTGGCTATTGATGATGTTGGTATATAGTGCCGAGGCTAATGCGCAGAAGACCTTTAATAATTCTGTGAAGCTGCATAGTGGTAGTTACAATGTTTATGCACTTAATCACAATCTTCGGACAAGTTTCGTTGGAGCTTATTATGAAAGGAAAGTTTTGAAGCAAATTAGTGTAAGTATTGGCTATAGCCAATGGAGGGTTGCTTCCGTTTGGGGAAAACCGTGGTTTGCTGAGAAGATGGAGCCTGTAGATAATGGTATCGGGTATGATACCACAAGAGGAACTGTAATAGAGCGGATAGGTTACAAAATGGTGGATGCTTTTAGCGCGTACAATCACTATTGGTCGAAACAACACGTATTCAGTGCAGGGCTGGGTCTTTCCTATTGTTGGGGTTGGAATCGTTGTATAGAAAGTCGTTACTATACCGAAGAACATGGTTGGACCGGTCCCAACTATACTGAAGCTGCAAATTATTGGGGGATTGTACCTCAATTAAGTTACGATTATAATTTCTTTAAGAACAGATTGAATACCGGGTGCAACATTAGGGCACGAAAATATTTCGGAGCAGCGTACATTCAATACGATTTTGTTATTCACTTAGGGATTAACTTTTAATGTACCGAAATGTTATTTAGCAACACGATTATTATGCTGGTACGAAAAGCACTTACGATTGCCTTATCTTTTTTGTTCATCGCCGAGGCTGGTGCAATCGGTCTTGGTTTACAGTAGCAAATATGCAGTGGGTTGTCACATTCAAATAAAGCTCCTTCCCCCGAAGGGGCTTTATTTTTTGCCGTCGCTTGGTTTAACATTCCTTTGCAAAGAGTTTGGCACGCCGTTGGCATTATGCTTATCAAAGAATGATTCACGAACTAAAACGGAAGATTATGAAGAAGATAATGATGATGGTGGCAATAGCAGGATGCTTATTGACTGGCCTGGACGCAGGTGCGCAAACGGTACACCGTGGTGACCGCAGGATGGTGGCCGGAGCCCGCAGCGGACAACTAACGCACCAGGAGATACGGCAGATAAATATGATGAAAAGAGACCTGCAGCGCGACTGGATGCGTGCCCGAGCCGACGGCGTAGTTACCTACCGTGAGCGGGCAATGCTGGAGCGCAAGCAGAAGCAACTGGACAGGATGATCTTTCTGCAGAAGAACGATAGAGACAGGCGTAGGTTTTAAGATACATACAGGCAGATTTTAGGGTTCATAGGTTAAGTTGATTTGGTTTTTTTGAAAGCCCTCCCGGTTCGTCCGGGAGGGCTTTATCGTGGCAGGTAGGTGCGCTGCCTATACTCCAGCATACCCAGTGTGGCAATGAACAGCACCTCCGCAGCAAAGTAGGCCTTGCCCACCGGGCTTGTCTGTCCCCAGGTGCCAAGCAGCAGCGCCAGGCTAAGCGAGGCATAGGCCAGGTTGGCTACCGCCAGCAAACGTATCCATCGCCACTGGTACACCCGCCTGGCCGCCAGCGTGAAGGAATAGCACCCGTAGCCCAGCGTAATAACCGCCTGCGCCAGCAGCAGCGATGCGGGAAGGCCACAGAGCTGCGATAAGGCCGGGCGCAGCGCCAGTACCGTAGCGGCCGCCAGGAAGGCTGCGCTACAGTCGAGCCAGAGAAGTGTCTGAATAGATGGTAATTTGCTCATTACGCATTTTATAATTTGTAAACATAGAAGGACTCCGGTTAAATAGAAACTAAAAAAATTTATCCGGCTACCCTAACGTTTGGTCTATGCCCAACGTCTTACCCTTACCTAAACAATTTAATTACAGGTTTTGGAACGCAACATATACCGGTTTTTGAAAATAACTGGCATATTGCACAATAAAACGGTAAAAAGATTGTTTTAACATTTCGGCAACAGCCATGTGCTGTGCTGAAAAGCCTAACTTTAGATTTCTAAATTTTATAAAGCACCCGCTTATAGCAGAACACTTCTACTTTAAAACACACTTATAGCATGGCGTAACTGTACGTTATCTAAAAAAGGTAGAAGTATATGCAAATCACCCACCAACTATCGGACGCGGAGTTGATACAAGCCTTTACGGGCGGCAACGAAGACGCGCTGGAGCCGCTGATTTACCGGCACAAAGACAAGATTTACACTGCCGTCTACATGCTGGTAAAGGATAAGTACACGGCTGAAGACATCTTCCAGGAGGCCTTCCTGAAGATCATAAAAACCATGCGTGATGGTAAGTATGCCGAACAGGGAAAGTTTCTGCCCTGGGCGATACGCGTGGCGCACAACCTGTGCATGGACCACTTTCGCCGAACGCGGAAAGACATACCCGTTACCCTGGCCGACGGCCGGGACATTTCCGATATTCTTCCGCTGGCGGTAGGCAGCCCCGCCGATAATATGGAACGCCGCCAGGTAAACGCAGGCGTGCGCCAGCTGATAGAGCGCCTGCCCGAAGACCAGCGCGAGGTAATAGTGCTGCGCATGTATGCCGACATGAGCTTTAAGGAAATAGCCGATATCACCTCGGTAAGCATCAATACGGCGCTGGGCCGTATGCGCTACGGCCTGATAAACCTGCGCAAGATGATAGCCGACCACCAGATGGTATTGCGATAGTGGCCGCGTTTTTAATTAACTTGCCGCCTTATGGCGTCGTTAGCGCAATTTTATTTTGAGGGTGAATTGGCCGAAGGAGTTGTTACCCCGCTGGATGAGCAGGCCGCCCGCCACATAGTGCAGGTGCTGCGCCGCCAGCCCGGCGACCGGGTGCTGCTCTGCGATGGCCGCGGCCGTGCGGCGGAAGCGGTAATAACAGAAGCCGGCAAAAAGAAATGTACGGTACAGATACATAGTGTAGCGCTCCACAAAGAGCCTGCACTATTGCTGCATATGGGGGTGGCCTTTACCAAGAACGCCAGCCGCAACGAGTGGCTGCTGGAAAAGGCGACGGAACTGGGAGTGCGCAGCATTATACCGCTCAGCACCGCCCGCACCGAGAAGGAACACCTGCGCTACGACCGCTGGAAAAATATACTGGTATCAGCTATGCTTCAATCGCAGCAATATTATCTGCCGGAGCTTACGCAGCCGCTGCCCCTGGCAACGCTGGCCGCTACATACGCAGGTGTGGAACAGAAGCTGCTGGCCCACTGCATAGCCGGTAAGAAAAAGGCGCCGCTGCCGGTGGCCCTGCAACCAGGAAAAAGCGCCCTGTTGCTGATAGGCCCCGAGGGGGACTTTACCGAAGAGGAAGTATTGCTGTGCGAGGGCCACGGATTTGCCGGGGTATCGCTGGGCGGGCAACGGTTGCGTACCGAGACGGCGGCTATGGCGGCCTGCGCCTACTTTAACATGATAAACCATGCTGAATAGAAAGATAACAATGATGCTGCTGGCCCTGGTGTTGCTGGCCGGCAATGTGCAGGCGCAGAGTATGCGCCTGGGGCTGCTGATATACAGCGGTGGGGGCGACTGGTATGCCAACCCTACCGCGCTGAAGAACCTGGCGGCCTTCTGCAACCAGCAATTGCGCACCAGCTTCGACACCCGGGAGGCGCAGGTAGACGCGGCCAGCCCCGAGCTGTTCAACTATCCTTTTGTACACATGACGGGACACGGACGCTGGGCCCCTACCGATGCGGAAGCGCAGAACCTGCGTAAGTACCTGGAGTCGGGCGGATTTCTGCATATAGATGACAACTATGGCCTGGACGAATTTGTGCGTCCCGCGCTCAAAAAAATATTCCCGGAGCTAACCCTTACAGAGCTCCCCTTCTCGCATCCCATTTATCACCAGAAATTTAAGTTCCCCAACGGGGTACCCAAAATACACCAGCACGATGAGAAGCCACCGAAAGGCTATGGCCTGATATACAAAGGCCGCCTGGTATGCTTCTATACCATGGAGACCGACCTGGGTGATGGCTGGGAAGACCCCGAAGTACACCGGGAAGACCCGGAGAAGCACCTGAAGGCGTTGCAGATGGGTGCCAATATGATACAGTATGTATTTACGGGAAGCTCGCTCTAGCGGCTGAGAATCGACACTGCTTTCCGGGCGATATTACCCCAGTAGTAGGTTTCGTAAAAGGCCTGCGGAACATTGCTGCGCTGCGCTGCCGCCTTGCGGATGTGCGCGCAGAAGCCATCCCAGTCTTCGTCGTGGGAGAGCAGCAGGTTATCGCCGCAGAGAGCAGGCAGCAGTCCGGCTGCGCCGCTGCGGGTGCTCACCACCATTTTGTTGTAGCCCAGCGCTTCCACGGCTTTGGTCTTTACGCCCCCACCTTTCATTACCGGGTTTACCATCACATCGCAGGCGTTCAGGAAATCATCGAGGACCGGGATAAAGCCCACATAGCGGATGTCACTCGTTTGCGCTACCTGTTGTTGCAGCGAGGCGCTGAGGCCCTTGCCGCCTATAAGCAATTGATAGTTACCACCCTGCTGCCTGAGCCGGGGCGCAATTTCGTTGATAATGTACTCCACGGCTTCTTCGTTGGGCCGGTATGCCAGCGCTCCCAGGAAGTATATCCAGGTGCGGGAAGGATCAATGTTCCAAAGTTCAGCCAGCGATTTCCTGGCAGCGGTCTGCGAGCCGGGATGTGCGTTCATAACCGTACCAAAGGGCAGGAAGTGGCATTGCTCCCCGGGTATGGCAAAATGCTGCTGCGCCCATTCCGCGTCTTCCTGTGTCAGGAAGAGCGTGCCGCTGGCGCGCTCCATTGCCCATTGCTCGTACCGGGCCAGTATCCGCCACCAGGGCTTGCCCAGGCTGCGGAAGCGCTCGCTTTCTATATTGTGCGCGCGCAGGTACCAGGGTATGTGCAGGCTACGGGCCAGCCGGTGTGCCGAGAGCGCCATGTAGGGATGCTCGCAAATGATATTCTGCACATCGTAGCGGCGGGCAAGGCCTTTCAGCTTTTGCTGGTAAGCGTAGGGTATATACCGGGAGGGGCCTGTGCTGAACAAAGGGAGCAAATCGAATGCCTGGGAATCAGCGGGGTCGTTGTCACGGGTGCTCACCACATGGTCGGGGCAGAGCTTGCCCAGGTGATGGTGCAGCTGCGTAATAGCCACATGTCCGCCCCCCATAGCCGGAAGGATGCGGTATGGTGCAATGGTAAGTATATTGCAAGGTGTGTGTGGCTGCATGCAAGGGTAAAAATAATAGTTTTTTCAGGCAAAGAGGCGGATTTGAAAAAAGCCCCCAAATCAGATAGTTTTGTGCCGGATTTATCAGTGTATGCGCATTCTCATGGTTTGCCTGGGCAACATCTGCCGCTCCCCGATAGCGGAAGGCGTGCTGTGGCATAAAATACAACAACACGGGCTGAACTGGACGGTAGACTCCGCGGGTACCAATTCGTATCACACGGGCGAACCGCCCCACCGCCATTCCCAGAAAGTGTGCCGGGCCAATGGCGTGGATATATCGGCGCAGCGGGCGAGAAGGTTTCGCGCGGATGATTTTGAATACTACGATAAAATCTACGTGATGGCCGATGATGTATATGCTGACGTAATAGCCATGGCGGGGAACAAAGTGAAAAGGGAAAAGCTCGACTACTTCCTGAATGAACTGGAGGAGGGCAGCAATGGTTCCGTGCCCGACCCCTGGTATGGAAACGAAGACGGGTACACACCGGTGTATGAACTGATAGAGCGAACCTGTGAAGCAATAATTAATAAGTACAAGTAACAACAATGTCAAAACCATCAATACCACAAGGCACCCGCGACTTCTCTCCTGAAGTAGTGCGCAAGCGCCAGTATATGCTGAACCTGCTGAAAGGCATCTTTGAGCAGTATGGCTTTCAGCCGCTGGAAACCCCGGCAATGGAAAACCTGGTAACTCTCACCGGCAAGTATGGCGAGGAAGGCGATAAGCTGATATTTAAAATACTGAACAACGGGCTGCATGAACTGAAAGACGCGAAACGCGAGAAAGTAGCGGAAGACTGGAACAAGATGCTGGAGAAACCGTTCTCTTCCCCCGCCATCACGGAGCGTGCCTTGCGCTACGACCTTACAATCCCTTTCGCGCGCTTTGTGGTAATGAACCAGAACGAGCTGGCATTCCCGTTCCGGCGATACCAGATGCAGCCGGTGTGGCGCGCCGACCGCCCGCAGCGGGGCCGCTACCGCGAGTTTTGGCAGTGCGATGCCGATGTGGTAGGCAGCACTTCGCTAATAAACGAGGCGGAACTGCTGTGCATATACCAGGCTGCGTTTCATGCCATGAAGCTACCGCAGGTAACCATAAAGATAAATAGCCGGAAACTGCTGGCCGGGCTGGCGGAAGTAAGCGGCAACGCGGCGCTAATGATGGATATCACTATCGCGCTCGATAAGCTGGATAAAATAGGCTGGGACGGTGTAGCCAAAGAACTGGAACAGCGTGGTATAAGCGCCGATGGCATCAGCAGCATCCGGGAGATAATAAGTGTTACCGGTACCAACGAAGAGCAGCTCGCCGCACTGGAAGCTATTATGTCCGGCAGCGCCATAGGCCTGCAGGGAATTGAGGAACTGAGAAAGACCCTGGCATATCATCAGTCGTTAGTGAATACGGCATGGGATTCAACAATAGAAGTGGATATTTCCCTGGCACGGGGATTAAATTACTATACCGGTGTGATAGTAGAAGTAACTACTTCGGCCGTAAGCATGGGTAGCATAGGTGGCGGTGGCCGCTACGATGACCTTACCGGACTCTTCGGCCTGAAGGGATTATCAGGAGTGGGTGTTTCTTTTGGCATAGACCGCATTTACGATGTGCTGGAAGAACTGCAACTGTTCCCCGCTGCCCTTTCGGTAGCCACGCAGGTTATGATCGTGAACTTTGGCGGAGAGAACGAAGCGTACGCGTTGCGGGCATTACAGCCCCTGCGCCAGGCAGGTGTCACCGCAGAGATATACCCAGATGCTGCGAAGTTTGACAAGCAAATGAAGTACGCCAACAAGCGCAACATATCTTATGTACTGATAGCCGGCGATGACGAACGCGCCGCCAATAAGTACAGCCTCAAAAATTTTACTACCGGCGAGCAGCAATTGCTTTCGCTGGAAGAATGCATGGCACACATCAGCAGTCAAGGGTAGGTAGCAGTAGATGTGTGATAGCCTATTTGGAATGGGCTGCGTGGATGCGCAGCCCGTTTTTTTGAGTGTGAGCTTTTGAGGTCGTTACAAACGTTGTTCCGGAGCGTTATTGTTGGGAGAGAAGGGAGTTGGGCTATCTCTGATGTGTAGTACGTGAGATTACTTCGCCGGGTCAACTGCAGACGCAAATTCAGCGCTCGATTCGTTTGCGGTTCGCAATGACGACATTTAATAAACTATAAAGGCCACCCTGGGGTGGCCTTTATAGTTTATTATAAGCAATGCTGATTACAGCGCGGCTTTATACCTCGCTTCAACAGCATCCCAGTTGATGACGTTCCAAATTGCGCCGAGGTAATCCGGGCGGCGGTTTTGGTATTTGAGGTAGTAGGCATGTTCCCATACGTCGATGCCCAGGATGGGAGTCCCTTTTACTTCGGCAATGTCCATCAGCGGGTTGTCCTGGTTAGGAGTGGAAGTAACTTCCAGCTTGCCGCCGTTCACTATCAGCCATGCCCAGCCCGAGCCGAAGCGGGTGGCGCCTGCTGCGTTCATTTTTTCTTTCAGTCCGTCCAGCGAGCCGAAAGCTTCGTTGATGGCGGTAGCCAGGTCGCCGGCAGGAGCGCCGCCGTTGGGGCCCAGTATGCTCCAGAAAAGAGTGTGGTTGTAGTGTCCGCCACCATTGTTGCGTACCGCTGCAGGGTAAGCGGAGATGTTCGCCATCAGTTCTTCCAGGGTTTTGCCTTCACCATCGGTGCCGGCCAGCGCCTTGTTCAGGTTGTCTACATACGCCTGGTGGTGCTTGCCATGGTGTATCTGCATGGTCTGTGCATCTATATGAGGTTCCAGCGCGTCGTGCGCATACGGTAATTCGGGAAGTGAGTGTGCCATAAGTATGGAGATTTTATTGGTTAACTGAATGAGTAGCAAATTTAAGCCTATGCGATGAAGCACCAAATTCAGGCCACTATTTCATCACAAATTAAAATAGGCCTATAAGCAGGGGCGGGCCCAAAGCGATTTGCGCTTATGCTTAAAGCGCTGATAACTAGATGGGTGTACCTACACAGGGTGTTGGCGCATAATGGAATGCGGTGTGGGGTGGATATAGAGAAACGGGCATAATGTGAGTATCGGCTGTGAAAGCGGTATATTTGGAGCACTTTTTACAGAAAGGACACCACAATAAATGAGCTTACCTTCTTTATCGTTACGCCGCCCGGTACTGGCCATAGTGCTGAATATCATTATTATCGTGTTTGGCGTTATCGGGTTTAACTTCCTGGGTATCCGCGACTATCCTTCGATAGACCCGCCCATTGTGAACGTGCGGACCTCCTACTCGGGTGCCAACCCATCGGTAATGGAGACGCAGATAACGGAACCGCTGGAGAAATCAATAAACGGTATAGCGGGTATTAAGACCATTTCTTCCACCAGCTCAGTGGGAAGCAGTAATATAAGTGTGGAGTTTGACCTGGGGGTAGATCTGGAAGCGGCGACCAACGACGTGCGGGACAAGGTGTCTCAGGCGCTGCGGAACCTGCCCCAGGATATAGATGCGCCACCGGTGGTGTCTAAAGCGGATGCCAACTCAAGGCCGATACTCTCTATGACGGTGCAGAGCGATACGCGCAATACACTGGAGTTATCGGACTATGGGGAGAATGTGCTGGTAGAGCGGCTGCAAACCATAGCCGGTGTCAGCAGCATACAGATATGGGGGCAGCGCCGCTACTCCATGCGTTTGTGGTTTGACCCGGTAAAGATGGCGGGTTACAATATTACTTTTGGTGATGTGCAGGCGGCGTTAACCCGTCAGAATGTGGAACTGCCATCGGGTAAACTGAGCGGGGCGGCAACGGAACTGACCGTGCGCACCTATGGACGCCTTCAAACCGAAGAAGACTTTCGCAACCTGATAGTAGCGAACCGCGACAGTACGGACATACACATGGGCGATATAGGCGAAGTAGTGCTGGGCCCGGAGAACGAAGAAACCATGCTGAAGGAGAGTGGCGTACCTATGATAGCACTGGCCATCATTCCCCAGCCGGGCTCCAATTATGTGTCGATAGCCGATGAATTCTACAAGAGGCTGGAAGATATAAAGAAGGACGTGCCGCAGGATATAAAACTGAATGTGGCGCTGGATAATACGCAAACCATAAAATCGTCGATTGCGGAAGTAGAGGAAACTCTCTTTATAGCGTTTGGCCTGGTGGTACTTATTATCTACCTGTTCTTCCGCGACTGGCTGATAGCCATCCGTCCGCTGATAGATATACCGGTGAGCCTGGTAGCGGCTTTCTTTATTATGTACCTGATGGGCTTTACCATCAACATACTCACCCTGCTGGCGATAGTATTGGCTACCGGCCTGGTAGTGGATGATGGTATTGTAGTAACGGAGAATATCTATAAAAAGCTGGAGCAGGGGATGGATAAACACCGGGCGGCCAGGGAAGGGAGTGAGGAGATATACTTCGCGGTTATCTCTACTTCCATTACGCTGGCGGTGGTGTTTCTCCCTATTGTCTTCCTGCAGGGTTTCACGGGCCGGCTGTTCCGGGAGTTTGGTATTGTGGTGGCGGGTGCGGTATTGATCTCTGCCTTTGTGTCGCTGACGCTGACACCGGTACTGAACGTATATCTTACCAAGAAAGAGCACAAACCTTCCTGGTTTTATGTAAAGACGGAGCCGTTCTTCATAGGTATGGAGCGCGTGTATAAGAAGGGGCTTATCTGGATGATGCGCCGCCGCTGGCTGGCGCTCACGGGTATACTGGCTTGTTTCGCCATTATTTACCTGATAGGCACCAGCCTGCAATCGGAGCTGGCACCGCTGGAAGACCGTAACCGTTTCCAGTACATCGTTACCGCACCGGAGGGTACTTCCTTTGATGCTATGGATAAGTACATGGACGAAGTGGTGGGCATGATGATGGATAGTATACCCGAAGGAGAAACCTATCTATCGGTAACCGCACCGGGCTTTACCGGTGTGGGTGCGGTAAACTCCGGCCGCGGCAATATCCGCCTGAAAGAGGCTAAAGAGCGGGGCCGTACACAACAGCAGATAGTAGACTCGATAAATAAAGATTTCCAGAAGCTGAACTTTGGCCGCGCCTTCGCGACCCAGGAGCAGACGATAGCGGTGCAGCGTGGTGGTAGTAACTTCCCCGTGGTGTTCGTGTTGCAGAATATCAATTTCGATAAGCTGGCGGCGGTGCTGCCCCGCTTCCTGGAAGTGGCCAACCAGCACCCCAGCCTGCAAGGTGTGGATGCAGACCTGAAATTCAATCGCCCGGAGCTGTCTATCACGATAGACCGTGCTAAGGCATCGCAACTCGGCTTGTCAGTGCAGGATATATCGCAAACGCTGCAACTGGCACTGAGTAACGGGCGCCTGGGCTACTTTACCATGAATGGCAAGCAGTACCAGGTAATAGGGCAGGTGGCCCGCCAGAGCAGGGAGGCGCCGCTGGACCTGCAGTCGTTTTTCGTCCGCACGCGCAGCGGGCAACTGGTATCGCTGGATAACGTGGTGAACCTGGAAGAAACCACGAGCCCCTCGCAGATATACCACTTTAACCGTTACAAGTCGGCCACCATATCCTCTAACCTGGCACCCGGCAAAACCATAGGTGATGGTGTGCGGGCTATGGAAGAAATATATGAGAAGCTGAAGCAGGAAAAACTGATAGATGAAACATTCTCTACGGCTCTTTCCGGTTCTTCTCAGGACTACGTGGAGAGTTCCTCCAATACCTCCTTTGCCCTGATACTGGCGCTGGTACTGATATACCTCATCCTGGCAGCGCAGTTTGAGAGCTTTATAGACCCTTTCATTATCATGCTCACGGTGCCGCTGGCGATAGCGGGGGCGTTGCTCTCGCTGTGGATGTTTGGACAGACGCTGAATATCTTCTCGCAGATAGGTATGATTATGCTGATAGGGCTGGTGACAAAGAACGGTATACTGATAGTGGAATATGCGAACCATATACGCGAGCGCGGTGCTAGCAAGCTGGACGCAGCGATAGGCTCCGCCACCATGCGCCTGCGCCCTATATTGATGACCAGCCTGGCGATGATATTCGGTGCGCTGCCCCTGGCATTGTCATTGGGTGCGGCGGCTACCAGCCGTATACCATTGGGTATAGTGATGGTGGGCGGGATATTGTTCTCGCTGGTGCTGTCGTTATTTATCGTGCCGGTGTTCTATACGTTCCTGTCGCGCAGGAAGGCGAGTGAAGCAACGGCACTGGAAAAGTTAAATGAATAAAATGCGGAAGATTTATATCCTTGTATTGTGCCTGACCGGCAATCTATGCGCTGCGCAGCAACGGCTGACGCTGCAGGATGCTATTGCCCGGGCGCTGCAATACAACTACGATATACGTATGGCCGATGTGGTGGTGAAACAGGCGGATGCGAACAACACCATGGGTAATGCAGGAATGCTGCCAGACGTGGCTGCCAACGCCGGCTACCGGCAGGGAACCAACAACGTGTTCAACCAGCTATCGAATGGTACCGAGCAAATACGACCCAATGCGGCAACATCCGGACTGTCCGCCTCGGTGGACGCGCTCTGGACGGTATTCGACGGGGGAAGAATGTTTGTAGTGAAGAAGCAACTGGGACAGAGAGAGGAACTGGCTAGCGTACAATACCGCCTGCAAGTGCAAACGACGGTATCGCAGGTGATACAGGCCTATGCCGAAGTGGTGTGGCGGCATCAGCAGCAGGTGGCTATAGATACCGGTATAGGGCTGGCAGCTACCCGTATGAATATATCCAGGGTGCAGTACGAGTCGGGCTCCAGCGCCAAGGTAGATTTCCTGCAGGCAACGGTAGACCACAACCTGCGCCGCACGGACTCCCTGAACCAGCAGTCGCTTATTTACCAGTCGCTGACATCGCTGAATGTATTGCTGGGGGAAGAGTCGGACCGCGTGTATGTGGTAGACGACAGCCTGCAGTTCAATATTGCCATGCAACCACTGGATAAAGAGCGCTTGCAGGATGTAAACCTGTCGCTGAATGTAGCGCGCCGCACAGCAGATATCTTTAAGCTGGACGCTAAAATAGCCAGGGCGCAGCACCTGCCAATTGTTACCATAGATGGGTCTTATGCCTTTACGCGGAATACCAGCGCGGCAGGTTTCGCGCTGTTCAGCCGCAGCTTCGGGCCTTCAGCGGGTGTTAATATTAATATCCCGCTTTACCGGGGCGGCAATATTCGCCGGCAGGTGAAAGTGGCATCGCTGGAAGCGATGCGTTATGAGCTGGCTTACGACAAGCAGAATACCGAACTGAGCAGGCAGTACCGGACAGGTTGGCGTAATTACGAGTTGTCGGTTGCAGCGTACAACCTGCAAAGCGAGAACATCCGGTACGCCAAAGAGAACGTGGACATACAACGCGCGCGCTTCCGTGCGGGAATAGCAACTACCCTGGAGACACGTGAAGCCGAAAGCAGCTATGTGCAAGCCCTGGTGAGCCTTTATACCGCAGCGTATAATGTAAAGGTGAATGAAACGGTGGTGCTGGAGTTGGAGAATAGGTTGGTGCAGTAGGGCTATAAGTTGTTAGCCAGGCGACTTCTGATGGTTGTTCTAAGACCATCATTTATACACAAAAAAAATTGCATTTTCTTTTAAACAACTCTGATTGTGTCTGTACTGAAGGGAAAGCTTCGCCGGCACTATTGTAATTTCGTTGACACGTCTGACGACGAAACGGATACTTGTAGTAATTACAATTCACTCATCATCATCTTTGCCCTTTCATTGTTGGGGTCTCGCTTGAGGAGGTGTGTTAACAGTGTTCTTGCGCGATCGTCTTTACCCTCGCTGTGATATAGAATGGCCAGGTTGAAGATAGTTTGCTGATGGTCGGGGTCCAGCTGGTTGGCTCTCAGGAGGTGGTAGTAGGCCATAGTGGTATTGCCCTGCTGCATGTGAATGTAACCAATATTGGTGTGCGCGCTCACATAAGCGGGGTCTTCCTTCAGTACGAACTCGAACACTTTCTGCGCATCACCCATTTTATTCAGGGCCAGCAGGCAGGTGCCATATTTGTTTTGGAAGTCGAGCGCATACTTTAATATAGATGTAGCCCGCTGGTACCAGGGCAATGCCTCTGCCGCCCGTTGCAGTTGCATGTACGATTCGCCTATCCGGTAAGCAGTCCATGCATCGTTCATTTCGGCAGGTTTCAGCGGCGCTGCGTAGGTGGTTACCTTGCTGTAGTTGTTGAGCAAATAGTACAAGCGGATGTAGTCACGGTTCTGTTTTTCTTTTTCTTCCCGGGCTTTTTCTTTGTTAAGGTAGGCGAGGGTAGAGTCGAGCAATCCCTTATTTTGATTGAACTTCTCGTAAAACTCCATATAGCCGCGGGCCGTAGTGATGGCATCTACATTATCATTGTTGAAGCACTTAAGACCCAGGAATGCGCTGATCTCTTTTTCCAGTGTATCGCTGGATGGCCGTTTGCGGATGTAGTGGTCGGTAACGGCAACGTGCGGTATATCAATACTGCCATTACGGGGCATGTGGCAGGTAACACAATCGTCATTTACTTTCGCCCGGAGCGGTAATTGTTCGGTACAAGCAGTTTGACTGTTGCCGCCGTGGCAAGACTTACATGCATCGGTGTACTGGGTGCGGGGTGTGAACTTAACGCTAACGTGTGGCTTATGGCACGTAATGCAGCTCATTTTTCCGGAACTGACGAAGCACGTGCTTTTCTTCATCCGTTCCACATGCGACGCCATGATCATCTTGTCGCGGGCGCCTTCGTACTGTGGCATAAACACGTTCATTACTTCGCTGAGGTGCATGCCCGGTCGGAAATCGAAAAAAGTTTTTCCGTCGTTTAGAACCGCGATACCCTGCAGGTGGCAACGCTGGCAAATGTTGTTTTGCAGGTCGGTAGAAAGGCGGCGGGGGTTGACAATAGTATAGTCAGGTCCTTTAGAGGTATCAACTATGTCGCCCGCCTGTTTGGCCGCTACGTGCAGGGAACCCGGCCCATGACAGCGCTCGCAATCAATTCCTGTCTGCACCTGGGTAAATTTGTTCTGGCTCTCCGCTTCAAATCTTGGGTAGCCATTGTGGCAGCTCATGCATTCCAGCTCTATCATGCGGCTGAAGCGGCTGCTGTTTCCTTTCTCAAATCCTGGTGCAAGGTCCCATTGTTTCTTTTGCGTGTAGAAAGTAATGGGGGCCTGGTGAAAGTAGCCGTTGCTGCTGAAGATATGCGAATTGGTATGCTGGCCCGAGCCAATGATATAGTCTATTTTCTGCCGGAGCTTGTGAATCGTATCCTTTCCATCCAGCCGGAATTCCAGTACATACAGCGAATCATTTTCCCAATAGGGTTTGTAATAGTAGTCAAGCTCTTTATCATACACCAGGGCGTGAGCCGGAGAAAAATCGGCGGCCGACTTCTGCCGCGTAGCATAGTCGAACGATTGCCCCATGCCTGTTTGTATATAGGTGTCATAGATGCTTTGGTGACAGCCGCGGCAGGTTTCCATGCCTACATACTTTGCAGATGTATCATATACATTCAGCCACTCGGAGGTTTGCGTGCCTTCTTTTTTTTCTTCAGGGCTATTGCAGAAAAAAGACGGTAACGTAATAGCCGTTACCGCCAGTAGTAATAATATATTCTTTACAGAGCGCGCAGTCATACCCCTCCCGGCCTCCCCGCTTGCGGGGAGGAGATTTGTTTAGTTAAAGATAGCCAAAGTATAGTTAGCCTTGCCCTTTTGTATCAGCAGGTAGCTGCCGTTGAGGAGTTGGTCTTCGGTTACCTGGTAGGCCAGGTCTGTTACTTTTTCTTTGTTCACGCTTACGCCGCCGTTCTGAAGCATTTTACGTGCCTCCCCTTTAGACGGGAATACTCCGCTGTCAGCAAGGAACGAAAGCAAATCCAACCCCTCAGCCAGCGCTGCCCGGGAACCAGTTACCTGTGGTACGCCGTCCATTACCTCCAGCAACTGCTTTTCGTTCAGGGAGCGAAGTGCATCCACGGCACTGTTACTGAATAGTATTTCAGATGCTTTTTGGGCAAATTCCAGGTCTTCGGCGCTGTGTACCAGTATGGTGAGTTCTTCAGCCAGTGCCTTTTGAAGTTTGCGCTGGTGCGGCGCCTGCTGGTGTTCTTCTATCAGTGCTTTTATTTCTTCTACCGGTTTGAAGGAGAATATCAATGCCATTTTTGCAGCATCATCATCAGGCAGCTTCAACCAGAACTGGTAAAACTGGTACGGCGATGTTTTTTCAGGGTCCAGCCAAACATTACCGCCCTCAGACTTTCCGAACTTGCTGCCATCGCTTTTGGTAATGAGCTTGCAGGTAAATGCGAAAGCATCACTACCGCCTTTGCGGCGTATCAGTTCGGTACCGGTAACTATGTTGCCCCATTGGTCGGCACCGCCAAACTGGAGTTTAATATTGTGATTCTTATTTAGATAGTAAAAGTCGTATCCCTGTATTAACTGGTAGGTAAACTCCGTGAACGAAAGGCCTGTTTCAAGGCGCTTCTGTACCGAATCCTTGGCCATCATATAGTTAACCGAAATGTGCTTGCCTATATCGCGGATAAATCCCAGGAAAGACTGCTCTTTAAACCAGTCGTAGTTGTTTACCATCACCGCACTATTGGGTGCCGATTCGTCGAACACCAGGAATTTTTCCAGTTGTTGACGGATGCCCGTGCAGTTCTTTTCTATGGTTTCCATATCCAGGAGATTGCGTTCGGCCGACTTTCCGGATGGGTCGCCAATCATACCGGTGGCGCCACCTACCAGCGCATAGGGTTTGTGGCCGGCGCGCTGCAGGCGCATCAGCAGGGTGATAGGTAATAGGCTGCCTACATGCAGGCTGTCGGAGGTGGGGTCAAAACCCACATAGCCAGAGGTTACCTCTTTCAACAGTTGCTCTTCGGTACCCGGCATTATATCCTGTATCAGTCCCCTGGCTTGCAGGTCTTGTATCAAATTCATGTAGTAGCAGGTTAAAAACGGGCAAATTTAGTAGAA
Source organism: Flavipsychrobacter sp. (assembly GCA_016786665.1). Taxonomy (GTDB): domain Bacteria; phylum Bacteroidota; class Bacteroidia; order Chitinophagales; family Chitinophagaceae; genus MKUN01. The sequence continues at coordinate 34,496 of JAEUVZ010000007.1, read as the reverse complement.
AAGGCATTAAACTGATTAAAAAAGGCATACAAATACAATAAAAATTAATCTGATTGTTATAATACTAACTGTGCAATAAAAAAGGCACTAAAAATGTTGAATTACAGTTATTTTCATAGGCAATTATATATTAACTTTAACACATCATTTGATAATTTTTCAATAACTGTATTTAATGAAGCTAAAAGCTACGTTGGGAATCCTCTGCGCCTTATCGCTGCAAAGCGCCTATGCACAAAAGAGGATCTATGTGAATGAGTACCTGAATATAGGAGTTGGTGCACGCGGACTTGCTATGTCGAATGCAGTATCTGCATCGTCATCGGATGTCACTTCGGCCTATTGGAACCCCGCAGGATTGATGAACATAAAGCAGGACTACCAGGTAGGCCTGATGCATGCGGAGTACTTCTCCGGAAATGCTAAGTACGACTATGCCAGCGTGGCCATGCCCCTGAAGGATAAAAAGCGTACGCTTGGCTTTACGGTAATGCGGTTTGCTATAGACGATATACCCAATACGATAGACTATGTGCAGCCTGATGGGTCTTTTGATGAAAGCAAGCTGAAATCAATGACCGCGGGCGACTATGCATTCCTGCTCTCTTATGCCCAAGGTATTAACCTGTTTAAGAATAATACAGAGATACAAACTTCTATAGGTGGTAACGCTAAGGTAATATACCGCCACCTGGGCAAGATGGCCACCGCGTGGGGCCTGGGAATAGACCTGGGAATACAGGGTAAGTATAAAGAGTGGCGCTTTGGCATAACGGCGAAGGACATCACTACTACCTACACCTCGTGGAGCTTCAACCTGTCGGAGAAAGACAAGGAAGTGTTTCAGAAGACGGGCAATGAAATACCCATAAAGTCGTATGAAGTGATGCTGCCCCGGCTGAATTTCGGCCTGTCCCGGTATTTCCTTCCCTCGGATAATAAATTTCAATTCCTCGCCGAGCTGGGCTTTGACATGACCACCGATGGTAAGCGAAACACGCTCATCAGCAGCAAGGCCGTAAGCGTAGACCCGCGCCTGGGGCTGGAAGGAAGCTATAAGAACATGATCTTCCTGCGGGGAGGTGTGGGCAACTTCCAAAGCGTGCTAGACGATGCCGATACTACGAACCAGAAGAAAGTATTACTGTTCTCGCCCTCTGTAGGGTTGGGGCTAAAGTTGAAAGGTTTTGTAGTAGACTACGCCTTCACCAGCCTGCTCACGCAGTCCAATCCCCTGTATACACACATCATATCACTCCGAGTTGACCTCTTTAAAGGGGCCACCCGCAGGGAAATGGATGGTTCTGAACAAGAATACGACAATCGTAACCCTTAATAACCAGTTGAAAATATTTTATGAGAAACATATATCGCTTTAGCATTTTACTCGGCTGTTTCTTCATTGCCGGACTAGCCGCAAAGGCGCAGACCTTCGGGAACGAATGGATAGACTACAGCAAGACTTACTACAAGTTTCGCGTAGGGAAAGAAGGTATATACCGCATTCCCAAATCGGTACTGGATGCCGCGGGAATACCCGGTACTACAACCGGTAACCAGTTCTTTATGTACCGCGATGGCCAGCAGATACCCCTGTATGTAACCACACCGGGTGCGATGGGCTCTGGCGACTACATTGAATTTTACGGTCGCCCGAACAATGGCCAACTGGATAAAAAACTATACAATAACCAGAACTGGCACGTAAATGACAGCCTCAGCCTGTTTTCCGATACCGCGTCCTACTTCCTGAGCTACGGGTTGCAAAACTACCTGCGTTATACCCCGGTATCAACACCGATACCCGGTACGCCACCGCCGGCAGAACTGTATACATGGTACACTGCGGGTAAATACTTCCACGCGGCACACACTCCGGGAACGAGCTATTCTTCTACCGACCAACTGTTCTCCGCACAGTTTGACTGCGCTGAAGCAATGGTAGACGCCGCGGTTCCCATCAATAACCCGGCATCTTATACGTTGGAAACGCCAAACGTTCACCCACTGGGCCCCAATGCTACGATACGCATCAACCTGGTAGCGCAAGACCCGTATGCAACGCAGGTGCCCATACGCGTATTCCTGAATGCGCAGCAGATAAAGGTAGATACATTGCAACTGAACCCGCAACCCTCTACCGCGAAGAAGTTCAATATTTCAATTCCGCCTGCGGCGTTTCAGGCCAACAATACGTTCTCGTACACTACCATCTTTAACATCAACGGCTTCCACCTGATAGGTACCGCGCAGGCGGAAGTGGTCTATGCGCGCGATTGTGACCTCGCAGGCCTGAATCACTATAATTTTTCGCTGAAGGCGAACGCCAATCCGCAATACCTGGAGTTTACCAACTTTGCACATGGTGGCGTAAGTCCGCTGTTGTATGATCTGACCAACAATAAAGTTTACACAGGCGATATCACTACTACTGCCGGTGTTACCCGGTTTTACATAGACGCGTCTTTGTCTGACCGTAACCTGTTACTGGCGGCTCAGAACACCAACTTTACATCTACTATAGCTCCTACCAAGAATATACAGTTCACCAACTATACAAGCGTCGCTAATCAAGGTGATTTTGTGATCATTTCTCACAAGAGGCTGCGCCTGGCCGCTGACGGGCAGGACTATGTAAATAAATACCGTGAATACCGCGCCTCTGCTGCGGGCGGTGGTTATACCGCCATTGTAGCCGACGTAGAAGAATTGTATGATCAGTTTGCCTACGGTACGGATATTCATCCGCTGTCGATTAAGAACTTCCTGTACTACGCCCATACTAACTGGACGAAGAAGCCCGAGTACACACTATTGCTGGGCCGTGGCCTACTGTACGATAAGTACCGCACCTATCTTGCAAACCAGAACAATTATCCTTTCCCCATAGTACCGACATTCGGTAATCCGGGTTCTGACGTGGATTTCACCAACTTTGGTTCCGATTTTAAGTCGAAAGTGAAGATTGGTCGTATCTCTGCCTGGAACGGAATGGAGATCGGGAACTTCCTGGCCAAAATAAAGGCATACGAAGCTGCGCAAATTCCGGCCGCTATGCCTACGTTTGAAACGGAACTGTGGAAGAAGAAATTCATCCATATAGCCGGCGGTAGTGATATAGCACTCCAGACCACACTACTGAATACACTGAACAAGGGAGCCAATATTATTAAGAACCCGTTGTTGGGTGCCCTGGTAACTACCATAGCCAAAAACACGATAACGCCTATAGACCAGGCGGGTAGCGAGCTGGTAGACGCCATGATTGACAGTGGTGTAAACTGGATTACGTTCCATGGCCACGCATCGGCAGGTAGTTTTGACTTTAATCTGAACGACCCTGAGAAATATACCAACTCTCCAAGGCAACCGCACCTGATGGCGCTGGGTTGTGACGTGTCGCAGATATTTGAACTCAACATCCTGCGCACTATCAGTGAGCGCTACATCAATGCTCCCGGAGGTTCTATATCGGTAACGGCGCAGGATAACCTGGGCTATACCAGTTTCCATGAACCATACCTTCAGCGCTGGTACCGTGGCATGACCCTGGGAACGCTGAACTACCAGAATACCCTGGGTACACACTACACCCACGCCTACGATACTACCCTGATAGCCTACAACCTGGTAAACAATGCCAACAACTTCAACTTTACCGAGGTGGAAAGTATGATATTGCTGGGCGACCCTGCCACACCGGTGTACTCCATTGCGAAGCCTGATTATCACATATCAGATGCCAGCATGTCGAGCATTCCCAGTGCGGTGACTACCGCGCTGGATTCTTTCCAGTTGAAGATCACATCGTTCAACTTGGGTAAAGCCATTAGTGATACGGTGCATGTAAAGGTGGAGCATATCAATCCTCAGGGGGTTACTTCGTTGGTAGGTACTTACCCTATCGTGAACTTGTATAATAAAGAGGACTACATCGTTAATGTACCGATAGATAAAGGATTTGATGTAGGACTTAATAAATACCGCGCTACAATTGACTACGACGGAAAATTTGACGAGAACAGCGAGATGAACAACGGCGGAACTTTCAGCGTGTTCATCTATTCAGACAGGCTGGTGCCGGTATGGCCCCACGAGTTTGCGATAGTAGGCAAGCAAGACATTACGCTGAAAGCCTCTACACTCAATCCATTTAAGCCGAGCGCTAACTACAAAATGGAGATAGATACTACGGAACTGTTTAACAGCCCAATGCGCCAGCAATTTGCTACTACCAGCATAGGTGGTGTGGTACAGTGGAAGCCTGCAATGAGCTACCAGGACAGCGTAGTGTATTACTGGCGTGCTGCGGTAGATAGTGGCAACGGCAGCCAGCCTGTCTGGACGACCAGTTCTTTCATCTATCTGAACCAGCAGAATGGTTGGAACCAATCGCACTATTTCCAATACCTGAAAGATGGCTTCCAGACATTGGCGGTAGATAACAGCCGTCAGTTCAATTTTACACAGGTAAACAATAACCTTAGTATCTCCAACGTAGTGCTCACGACAGCTAACAGCACCTTTACTACCAACGACGTGAAGGTTATGTTCAACGATGTGGATATACAAAGAGCAGGTTGTTCACCTTTTAATGGAACGGTACAAGTGTTTGTGTTTGACACCCTCACTGGTCAGCGCTGGATAAACCCTGTGGGTGGAACAGGTGGCTCATATCCCCGTTGTTTCAATACCCGCAATAGCGAGTGTTTCGAGTTTGACGTGAGCAATCCGCAGAGCCGCCAATGGGCTACCGACTTTATCAACGCCATACCGAATGGCCACTATGTGCTCATACGCAATTTTGTGTACGATCCTTTTTACATACCAGCATTCGCTAATGATTGGGAGCAGGATAACGGGGGTAACAATACCCTTTACGACGCTTTCAAAAACCTGGGCTTCAATAAGATCGACTCGTTCAACAAGAAGCGTGTGTTCATTATGATGTGTAAGAAGGGTGATGCTAACTGGCCTATTACACAGGAATTCTCTGACAGTACCAATGATAAGATTATAGTGGACCTGACCATACCATCTCGCAGGAATAAAGGCCTGATGGTGAGCAAGGTAATTGGCCCAGCGAAAGCCTGGGAAACGCTGAAATGGAAAACAAGTGCCTACGACAACAACGGCACAAACGACAGCGTGTATGTAAAGGTGTCTGGCCTGGATAATAATTATAATGAAGTGGAGCTGTTCAGCACGCTTAATACGGATACCAGCATTGCCGGTATCAGTACCAGCGCCTACCCACGCCTGAAGATGGAGTGGTTTAGCAAGGATACCATTAATAACACCAGTGCCCAGCTCAACTACTGGCGGGTGCATTATCAGCCGGTACCGGAAGCTGCACTAAACCCTGCCGCCCACCTGTCGTTCAACGACAGCCTGAGCGTAGGGCAGAATGGTGAACTGGAAGTGGCTATTGAAGAACTTTCAGGACTGCCTATGGATAGCATGCTGGTAAAGTATCGGATAATAGATGGTAATGGTATAGCCCATACGCTGAGCAGCCAGCGCTACAAGAAGCTAAACGGTAATGACACCCTTCATGCCCGTATATCATTTGACCCAACAAGCTACCCTGGTGCCAATTTCCTGTTTATAGAAGCGAACCCGGATAATGACCAGGCCGAACAGTATCATCCCAATAATCTCGGCTATATTCCATTTCGTGTTTTTGTGGATAAGCTGAATCCGCTGATAGATGTGACGTTTGACGGCATCCACATATTGGATAGGGATATCGTGTCGGCTAAGCCATTCATAAAAATATTGCTGAAGGATGAGAATAAGTTCCTGATGATGGATGACTCCAGCGATATAAGAGTGCACATACGCTACATTAAGGACAATTCCATAGATGAAGACCTGGTATTCGACGGGGTGACGGCTAAATTCATCCCGGCCGCCAGCACGGAGAAGAACGAAGCTATAGTAGAGTACCGTCCTACGTTCCTGAAGGATGGCTTCTATGAGTTGTCGGTGAATGGTAAGGATAAGGCGGGTAACCAGAGCGGTAGCACCGACTACAAAGTGACCTTCGAGGTTATCAATAAGTCAACCATTACTAATGTGCTCAATTACCCCAATCCTTTCTCTACGTCTACAGCCTTCCTGTTTACCCTGACGGGTTCGCAGATACCGAACCAATTCAAGATACAAATACTCACGGTATCGGGTAAGGTAGTTAGGGAGATTACCAAAGCGGAACTTGGCCCGCTGCATGTAGGTCGTAACATAACCGAATACAAGTGGGATGGTAAAGACCAATATGGCCAGTTGCTGGGTAACGGCGTGTACCTGTACCGGGTGGTAACAACAATAAATGGAGAAGATATTGAACGCCGCGAAAGCGCCGCCGATAAATTCAACCAGAAAGGATACAGCAAGATGTATATTATGCGTTAATATAATGTAATGGTAAAAAAGCCGCATCTGCTGATGCGGCTTTTTATTTTCCAGAAAAACGTATTATCTTTCGGTATTCATCTTTTAACTAAACGTAAGCCATTGAAACGTTTTATATTTTCTCTTGCTTTTTTGCTCCCCTTACTGGCTACGGGGCAGGCACACCATGAAACGGGGCTTTCTGCCGGTGTAGCCAATTATTATGGCGACCTGCAGGATAAACTGTTCCCAGGTTATGGGTACAAGCCGGTGGCCGGTGTTTTCTATAAGTATTTTATGAGCCCGCGCGTGGGCCTGCGTATAGGAGCTAACTATGCAAATCTTACGGCGGCAGACAGCCTTTCGGAAGTGCCGGTGAAACGCCAGCGCAACCTGAGGTTCGCAACCCGCCTGTTCGAAATGCACGCCGGGCTGGAAGTGAACTTCTGGCCGATTGACCTCAATCGTCGCAGCCGCGTTACGCCTTATGTGTTCGCCGGCGTATCGGTATTCTACTCCAACCCGTACACTGATGGCCCACGTGGCGAGCGCGTGTACCTTCGTCCGCTGAGCACGGAAGGCCAGGGCATACCCGTATATCCTGACCGTAAGGAGTATAACGTGATCAATTCCGCTTTCCCTATAGGTGGTGGTATGAAGTTCTTCATGGGCCGCACATTGGTGCTGACCACGGAGCTCGGATTCCGCTATACCAACACGGACTATATTGATGACGTGAGCAAATCGTACGTAAACCTGGATACACTGATGGAATACCGCAGCAAACTGGCAGTACAGATGGCTTACCGCGGAAATACAGTTCCCGGTGCTGATGTGAATTATAATCCTAACTACCAATACCAGCGTGGTGACAGCCGTGCAAACGATTGGTACTGGTTCGGTACCGTATCCGTAGGTATCTACCTGGAAGCATTCGGCAACCTGCCTAAGTACATAAAAACAAAATGTATGCAGCCGTTCTCCCGCAACTAAGCTGTACTTATACGAAATGATATAGCGGCTGCCTTATTTACAGGCAGCCGCTTTTTTATGACCAGTTCCGCGAGGCCCGTCGAAGGTTGACAGATACTCTTTCCCAAGGCCAATGGCCAGGACATATCCCGCAGTTCCGGCATTGACAGTAGAATGCGGATGCCAGTAATTCAAAGAGATACGGGCTTGCTTACAGAAGCAGATTGCCGCTACCGGGAAAAGTGCCGGCGGCTTTCCGTAGCGGTTTTTTCGCGATGCTATGGAAGGGGGATAAAGGGCAAAAAAAAGGCCGCCACCGGCGACCTTCTTAGTGTGTTGCAGCAGGTGATTACTTTTTCACCCACTTTATATTTTGAGTTACAGAACCTTTGCTGTCGCGGAGCTGAACATGATACATGCCCGGTGCCAGGGTAGCATTAGGCAGTGCAATGGATTGTGCGCCTGCGGCGTGCATTTGTTCCTGGCTCCATACCACGCGTCCGGTAATATCGGTAACGGCAATGTGCAGTTTGGCTTCACTCATCAGGGAAAATTGTACGTTAGCTTGCGCATCGCTCGGGTTAGGAACTATAATGGCGTTGCTGGCATTAGCGATAGCGGCATTCACGCTCAGCGGATATACTACACTGTTGTCTTCCACCAGGTTATAATTGGTGATTTCGGAGCCGTCGTTTTCTATCATTTTTACGTTCTCAAAGTACAGCAGCACGTTCTGGTTTTCGCTGCCGGCTGGTACGGTAAAGGTAAGTGTGGCAATAGTGCCATCGCCGCTTACATTGGCGTGGTTGGTGCGCACCAGTGTCCAGTCGGTTTGGTTATTGTTTACCGCTTTTGTTATCGCCATAGAGTTCGTGTTGTCGCCCATCCATCCATTGGAAACGATGCTCATAGAAGAGGAAGGAGTAATGCCTTGTATCTTCACAGACGCCGCGATACCATAGATGTTGTTCATGTTCAGGTTGCTCGTACCCAGTTTGATGGGAACGGTAACGGTAGCGCCTGGAGTGAGTGTAACGCCAGCCATATCAAAATACAGGTCAGGGTCAGAGGCAGACTTAGCCAGTGGTACGTGCACACCTTTGTTATGCCACTGTCCGTAGTTCAGCATTACGGCCACGGTATCATTACCGTTCACTACGCCGTCGCCGTTACAGTCGGCATACTTGTGGTTCTGGTTGGTATTGGTAAATGTTGTGTTCCAGTCGGTGGCATACTGAGCTATCCAGTTATTGCTTGCGCCTGTGCGGGCGGTGCCGGTGGCACCGTAAGCTACACCTATGTTCAGCAGGTCCCAGTTGGTTACTTCAAAGCTGTTATCCGTATCACCAGGCCATACTGAATCGCAGGCCGCACCGGAAACAAATACGTTGTCGGTAAGCGTTACAGAGCCTGCGCAACCAGTACCGGTTACGGTAACGGTGTAGGTGCCCGCATCGGAAGAGGTGTTATTAAGCATGTTGTATGCGGAGGAAGAGCTGAAGCTGTTCGGCCCCGTCCAGCTGTAGGTAACGCCGCTGAGGCCGCTGGCCATCGCATTGATAGATGCGCCATTGCCGAAGGTGCTGTCGTAAACGCACAGAGTGCCGCTGGTAGTTGCATTTACCGTAGGGTTGTTGCTCATTACAGAAATATTTACTGCATCAGAGGCATAACAACCGTTGTTAGCCATTAAGGTATAGGTACCGGAGTGCGTGAGTTGTGCATTGGAAATCGTTGGATTCAGCGAAGTAGAAGTGAAACCCATAGGGCCAGACCACCAGTAGGTGCCGGCGCTTACAGACCCATTAAGTTGTATAGTGCCACCTACACATACCGCACCATTGCTGGAGGCAGTAACGGTAGGCACCGTGTTTACATTCAGCAGGGCTGTATCGGTTATCGTTACAGTGCCCGAACAGCCGGTGCCGGTTACGGTAAGTGTATATACGCCGGATGCGGCTGTAGTAACGCTGGATATCCAGGGATTGGCGGAGGTAGACGTAAAATTGTTCGGTCCTGACCAGGAGTAAGTAACACCAGTCAGGTTGGTGGTTGCGCCGTCAAACATTACCCAGCTACCCACACAGGTGTTGCTGCCCGAGTCTACGCTGGCGGTTACGGTAGGCGTATTGCCATTTACCACCACCTGTGTTCCGGCTGAAACGGTGCAGTTACCATTGGTGGCTGCCAGCGAGTACCAGCCGCCCTGGTTTTGCTGTATGTTGCTGATGCTTGGGTTCAGCTGTGAGCTGGTGAAGCTCTGCGGGCCGTTCCATTGGTAGGCAGTAGCATTCGTCACCGTGGCCGATAACTGCAGCGTGCCGCCTACACAGAGGGGGCCGTTGTTGGTCAGCGATATGGAAGGTGCGGTGTTTACGGTTATGGTAAGAGGTGCGGAGGTAGACACACAATTGTTGTTGTCTGTTATTTCCACCTCAAAGACATAAGTACCCGCTGTAAGGTTATTGGTCAGGTAGTAGGCCGAGGACCCGCTACCGATGGATGTCCCGTTCAGGAACCACTCATAGTTCTGTTGCCCGGTTGGTGCGGCCGTCAGGTACACCGAGTCGCCCGAACATACATTGGTAAACGAGGAGTTGAGGGTAGAGGTACATTGCGCATCGGCTTGCATCGCTCCGCTACCCAGTAGCGCCAATAGAATTGGTATTAATTTTTTCATAAAAAGGTGTTGATTGAGTGTACCAGATAGACGTGTGTAAGTGTCATTTTGTGAGAGCTTCACTTAAAAAAAATAAATTAACCGTTGGTTATTCAACTGCCGGTTTCCAGGTATTGGTATATACAAAAAGAGCACTAAATGTGCTCTTTAAAATATTCCAGTGTTCTTTTGAGTCCTTCACTGCGGTCTACTTTGGGTTCCCAACCGAGGATCTCTTTGGCCTTAGTGATATCCGGCTGGCGCTGTTTGGGGTCGTCCTGTGGCAACGGTTCAAAAACGATCTTCGATTTGGAACCGGTAAGCTTGAGAATTTCCTCGGCAAACTGCAATAGGGTTATTTCGGATGGGTTGCCAATATTCACCGGCAGGTGATAGCCGGACAAGAGCAGGCGGTAGATACCTTCTACCAGGTCGTCTACATAGCAGAAGGAACGGGTTTGAGAGCCGTCTCCATATACGGTAACGTCCTCGCCCCGCAGGGCCTGGCTCATAAAGGTAGGCAGCGCACGGCCATCATCCAGCCGCATGCGCGGGCCGTAAGTGTTGAAAATGCGTATAATACGGGTTTCTACCTGGTGATAGTTGTGGTAGGCCATGGTCATGCTTTCCATAAAGCGTTTGGCCTCGTCATATACGCCGCGGGGTCCTATGGGATTCACATTGCCCCAGTATTCTTCGTTTTGCGGATGTACCAGCGGGTCGCCATACACTTCGCTGGTGGAGGCTACCAGTATGCGGGCGCCTTTGGCTTTGGCCAGGCCCAGCAGGTTGTGCGTGCCCAGGGAGCTTACTTTCAGCGTCTGTATAGGCATCTTCAGGTAATCGATAGGGCTGGCGGGTGAAGCGAAGTGCAGTATGTAGTCTACCTTTCCCGGTACGTGCACAAATTTGCTTACATCGTGGTGGTAAAACTGAAACGCCTCCAGCGGAAACAGGTGTTCTATGTTCTTGATGTTGCCGGTGAGCAGGTTGTCCATCCCTATAACCTCGTAGCCTTCTTTAATAAAGCGGTCGCAGAGATGAGAGCCTAAAAAGCCGGCGGCACCGGTGATAAGTATGCGTTTAGACATAACGTATGGTATTGTAATGGTGTGTTATTAGTCGTGAATATTGCGCTCCCTTAGTGGCGCTGCCGCGGGTATTTCCAGCCGGCTGCGTATTTGCTCGTGTACTATTTTCCGGCCTATGCTCTCGTAGTAGAAGGCGCGTTCCTCCATCTTCTCCACGGTATATACATTGCGGCCATCAAATATTACCGGCAGGTTGAGTGAGGCTTCTATACGGGTAAAGTCCGGGTTGCGGAACTCGCTCCATTCGGTTACTATTACCAGTGCGTCGGCGCCTTCCAGCGCGTCATACTGGTTGGCGGCATAGGTTATCTTGTCGCCCAGCATACCTTTCACATTAGGCATAGCTTCCGGGTCGTAGGCTTTCACCTTCGCGCCGGCCTGGAGCAGTTCATTGATTAGTTCCAGGGCCGGTGCCTCGCGTATATCGTCTGTTTCCGGCTTGAAGGCCAGCCCCCAAATGGCGAATGTGCGCCCGGACAGGTCATTGCCAAAGAACTCTTTTATTTTCTTTCCCAGCATGGTCTTCTGGCGGTTATTTACGTTCACCACCGTATTAACGAGCTGAAATTCGTAGTCGTGCTGAACGGCTATCTGGGAGAGCGCCTGCACGTCTTTGGGGAAACAGCTGCCGCCATAACCCACCCCGGGAAACAGGAAGCGTTTGCCTATTCGGTTGTCGCTGCCAATGCCTATGCGCACCCAGTCCACATTGGCTCCCGCCTTTTCACAGAGGTTAGCCATTTCGTTCATAAACGAGATACGCATGGCCAGGTAGGCGTTAGCCGCGTACTTGGTCATTTCGGCCGAGCGCTCGTCCATAAAGTATACCGGGTTTCCCTGGCGCACAAAAGGCTGATAAAGCTCATCCATCAGCTTCCGGGCTTTTTCCGAAGTGGTACCTACCACTACGCGGTCGGGCTTCAGAAAGTCTTCCACCGCCACGCCTTCCCGCAGGAATTCAGGATTGGATACCACGTCAAACAGCGACGCATCCAGCTTCTGTGCCAGTACATGAGCCACCTTTTCGGCCGTGCCTACGGGTACGGTGCTTTTATTTACAATTACTTTGTACGAGGTAATGATCTGGCTTAGTTCTCCGGCTACATTTAGCACATATTGCAGGTCGGCGGAACCGTCCTTGCCGGGAGGGGTAGGGAGGGCCAGGAAGATAATGTCTGCTTTTTCAATACCCTCTTTAAGAGAGGTAGTAAAGCGAATGCGGTTTTCTTTTATGTTGCGTTCCAGCAGTACGTCCAGTCCGGGTTCATAGATAGGCGATTTACCCGCTTTCAGCAGGTTGATTTTTTCTTCGTTAATGTCTATGCACATCACGTCGTTGCCTGTCTCGGCAAAGCAAGTGCCTGTAACCAGTCCTACATAGCCGGTGCCTATTATTGCTAATTGCATGTTCTTAACTCTTAATAAATATGGCTGCAAAAGTAGCTTAAATATTGATTAAACATCATTAAACGGCACATGCGCTACAAATAGGATGTTTTGCTATCTTTATACCCTCATTCAGTACCATATCATCTTTATAATTTAGCGGTAATGCAAATAAGCAGATCATTCAAAAGTGTTTTTTTTATAATGCTGGCGGCAGCGCCATTATTCTTCACTTCGTGCCAGCGCGATGGTATGAAGGCAAAAGAGTACATACTGTCAGATGATGACAAAGGGTTCGGCTCAGATCACGCCCTGATGGAGTTTCTGAATGAGGACGTAGAGACCATAGCTGATATGGCTATGAACAGCAGCAATGCTTCCATTAATGGATGCCAGCCACTGATTACACACGATACCACTAATAAAAAGCTGACTATTGACTTTGGTGCGGAGTGCAAGGATGCCGCCAACCTGGTGCGCAAGGGCAAAATTATTATCAACTACACACGCCAGTACTGGGATAGCGGAAGTGTAAGAACAATAAAGTTTGACGACTATTATTATAATGGCAACCGAATGGTGGGCTATAAGATGATAGAGAACCGCGGGAAAAACTCGAGTGGCTATACCTGGTTCAGCATCACAATGGCCGATACCCTGCACCTGGCCGGCGCCGGCGGAAAAATATACTGGTACAGCGAGCGCGAGCGCATCTGGCTGAATGGCTTTAATACACCCACCAACTTCCTGGACGACGACTACCACGTGAACGGGTCAGGCTCCCTGAAGAGGGCGAACGACCACTACTGCGATTTCAATATCATGTCTACATTACTGGTATCTACCGATTGCCGGTTTATCAAAGAGGGTATTATTCGTATCGTTCCCCGCGATGGATTCGCCCGGATATTTGATTACGGCAACGGCGAGTGCGACGACGACGCAACCATTGAAATAAATGGGGTAAAGTACGAGACGAAGCTGTAACCTTTAAAGGCTGGACGTAATTATCTTACAGGCTTCAGCAATCTCTTCTTCACTAATAGTTAATGGTGGGGCTATGCGTATGCAGTGAGCCGCGAACAGGAACCAGTCAGAGAATAGTTTTTTCTCCAGGCATTTTTGTAAGGTAGCAAGAACCATCTCGCTGCTTTCCAGCTCTATGGCCATCAGCAGGCCTTTGCTGCGAACAGCTTTTATTGCCGGGTGCTTCAGCAGGGAATGAAAGAGCTGCTCCTTGTCCTTCACCTGCTCCACCAGTTGCTCGCTTGCCAATACCCGGAAAGCGGCCAGCCCTGCGGCGCAAGAAAGTGGGTGACCGCCGAAGGTGGTGATATGCCCCAGCACGGGATTATTAGTCAGTTGGTACATCAACTCGTGTGCGGCTACGAAGGCGCCCAATGGAAGCCCTCCCCCCAGCGCTTTGCCTAGTAGTAATATGTCTGGAACTATTCCATAATGCTGAAAGCCCCACATGGCACCCGTTCGTCCGAAGCCACATTGTATTTCGTCGAAGATGAGCAGGGTGCCGGTGGCGGTGCATTTATGGTGGAGTGCCTGTAGCCATTCGAACCGGGGTTCTATCACGCCCGCCTCGGCCTGTACGGTTTCTATCACCACGCAGGCGGTGTCGTGGGTCACGGCGTCTATCAGTTCCTGCGAGTTGTACTCGTAGTGGCCAACGCCGGGCATCAGTGGCCGGAAGGCATTACGCCAGTATTCATCGCCTATAAGGGCCAGAGCCCCCGTAGTGCTGCCGTGATACGAACGGTTGCAGGCAATTACCTCGGTTTTTCCTGTTACCCTGCGGGCCAGTTTCAGCGCTCCCTCTACGGCTTCAGCCCCGGAGTTGGTAAAGTATACGCAATCGAGCGAGGGCGGCAGGTGCTGCACCAGTTCGTGGGCGTAAGTTACCTGTGGGCTTTGCACCAGTTCTCCATACACCATTACGTGTAGGTATTTTTCTGCCTGCTGCTGCACCGCAGCTATCACTTCTGGATGTCCATGTCCTACGTTGCACACGCTGATGCCGCCTATGAGGTCCAGGTAGCGGTCGCCACGCTCATCGTGGAGGTAGTTGCCTTTGGCTCCGGTAATGCTGAGTGCAACAGGGCTGGGAGAGGTTTGGCCTACGTGCCTCAGGAATAACTCGCGGGTGTTCATACCGCAAAAATAAGCCACCGTGGCCGCAAATTTTCCGGGTGTGCAGTTAATGATAAAATAATTGAAAAACAACCCAAAGGACACGTACAGGTAACAATTAATATTCCGGTAACATGGAGTTCACGCAGGCGTAACATTGGGGTAAAGTGGCGGTAACATACGCGGCGGACTTTTGCATTACGAAAAAACACTTTGTATGCGAATTATTTCTATGCTCTTCGGATTGTTATTCATCAGCCTCCAGGCGATGGGTCAGGGCACGATAGCAGGAACGGTAAAAGATGAGAAAACAGGCGAGGAGATTATCGGCGCCAGCGTTTCCATAAAGGGCGCCACCACGGGTACTGTTACTGACGTGGACGGCAACTATACGCTGAAAGTAGCGGCGGGCACGCACACGGTATTGGTGCGTTACCTGGGTTACAAGCCTAAAGAGGTGGCCGATGTAAAGGTAGATGCCAAAGCGAAGGTGAGCCTGAATATAGCGCTATCTTCTGCTACCGACCTGGAAGAAGTAGTTGTGACCACAACCATGAAGAAGGAAAATGTGGCTGCGCTGTACACCATTCAGAAAAACAACGTTTCCGTTTCCAGCGGTATATCGGCAGATATCATACAGCGCTCCCCCGACCGCAATACGGGCGAGGTGCTGAAGCGCGTAAGCGGTGCCAGCGTTCAGAATGATAAGTTCGTGGTAATACGGGGTTTGAGCGACCGCTACAATACCGCTATGCTGAACAGCGCGCAAATGCCCAGCACGGAGCCGGACCGTAAGGCGTTTTCCTTCGACATTATCCCCTCTAACCTGATAGATAATATTATCATCAGCAAGACGGCTTCCGCTGATTTGCCGGGCGACTTCGCCGGCGGCGTGGTACAGGTAATGACCAAAGATGTACCCGATGAAAACTTCTACAACCTGGGATTGACACTTGGCTACAACAACCAGTCTACTTTTAAAGATTATACTACTACCAAAACCACCACGGGCGAATACCTGGGTTTTGCCAACAAAGACAATGCGCTGCCCGCCGCTTTTGGTGCAGATGTAACAGCGTATAAGTCTATGTCGCGCGCAGAGCAGCTTTCCGCCGCGCGCCAGTTGCCCAACAATTTTCAGTACACTACCGGCACGGCACTGCCCAATACATCCCTGCAGCTTTCAGCCGGTAATGTACAGCGTTTTAAGAATGGTGGTAAGTTCGGTACGGTTGTAGGCCTGTCTTACCGCAACGGCTATAAGTATGCACCCGAATTTGTGCGTGCTACCTGGAATGATGATGCTTCCAATAACTCTTATGCTACCGACCAGATACAGAAGTTCAATTCCTCACTGTCAGGACTGGCCAACTTCTCTTACATGTCGGGCAAAAGCAGGGTGACGTTCCGCAATATCTTCAACGCATTACACGATATGAACACCATTTACCGTACCGGTACCAACTACAGTTCATCCCAGGAAGTGCGCATGAACTCTAATGTTCCACTCGACCGCACCATGTACAGCAGCCAGTTGGAAGGAGACCACGCCATAGGCAAGAAGAATATCAAAGTGTACTGGAACCTGAACTATTCTAATCTTACCGCTAAACAATACGACCTGAGAACAGCCTTTTACAATCGCCCGCTGGTATTGCAGTCGGATGGTACCTATGTGCCTGATGACAATGCGCCTTATGTACTTACGGACCGTAACAGCCGCCGTTTTTTCAGTAACCTGACCGATAATAGCTACGGAGGCAATTTCTATGTGAATGTACCTTTTGAGTTGTTCAGCCAGAAGCAATCGGTAAAGGTGGGTTACCTGGGCCTGTACAAGGACCGCAGCTTTGGTGCACGGATATTCCAGTATCAGCCGTACGACCAGGCACAGCTGAATCCTGCTTCCACTACTTTACCTTACGACCAGATACTGGGAGCAGACAACATCAGCCAGACAGGTTATGAATTGAATGAGATTACCAACCCCACCGACCAATACACAGCCAATGCATTGCTGAATGCTGGCTACGTGATGCTGGACAATCACTTTACAGAGAAGTTCCGTATGTCGTGGGGCGCCAGGGTAGAGTCGTACAGCCAGACATTACAGGCGGTCAACCTCTCCAAGACTTCCATAGATACTACGAGCACGGTAATAGACATCCTGCCTTCAATCAACCTGTCGTACGATTTCTCTGAGAAAACGAAAGTGCGCCTGAGTGGCTCACGTACCGTAAACCGCCCGGAATTCAGGGAAGTAGCGCCATTCGAGTTCGTTGATTTCGAAAACATGTGGACGGTAAATGGTAACCGCAACCTGGGCCGCGCCAATATTACGAATGTAGACCTCCGTTATGAGTATTATCCCGCACCGGGTGAAGTAGTAACTTTAGGAGCCTTTTATAAATACTTCAACAACCCGATTGAGAGCATCATGAACAGCCAGACCAACAACGACTTGTTCAAATTCACTTACGGCAATGCCGTATCCGCACAGGCTTATGGTGTGGAACTGGATGTGCGGAAGAATCTAGGGTTCATATCCGATGACGCGCAGTGGCTGGAGAACCTGGTGGTGGGTGCTAACGTTACCTACATAAAATCAGTAGTGGATATCAGCAATCAGTACACGGGTACTACGGCCGATACCATCGCCGCCCGCCCACTGCAGGGACAATCGCCTTACCTGTTCAACTTCTCTATACTCTACACTGCGCCTAAGTCTGGACTCAGTATCAGCGCACTGTACAACCGCATAGGAGACCGCATCTTTATAGTAGGTACCAACCAGTTCAAGGCCACATGGGAGCGTGGCAGGGACGTAATAGATGTACAGGTTAGCAAGAAGGTATTAAAAGGCCGCGGGGAAGTGAAGCTCACGGTGTCTGACCTTCTGAACCAGGCCACTATCTTCTACTGGGACTACGATAACCAGTTTGGATACAACAAGAACAACGACCGCGTATTCCAAAGCTACAAGTACGGAACTAACTTTAATCTGGGATTCACGTACCGGTTCGGTAAATAGAACTACAACAAAGTACTTTAGGCCGCCGGATAGTCTCCGGCGGTTTTTGTTTTTACTGCGTACCACACTTCGTCCGAGTTAACATAGGCTTAATGGTGCCTTAACATAGCAGTAATAGGGTGGGAATACTTTTGCACCATAAATAACTAAACTATATGAAGTTACAGAGACTTTTATCCTTCGCAGTTGTTGCTGCACTTTCGTTAGGTTCTACTACCATGATGACTTCATGTGGAAAAGATCCGGTTGATCCTCCTGTTGATCCGCAACCAGAAGCTAAGGTGCTGACTGGCGACATCACATCGGACAAGACCCTGGAAGGTGGCCCCTGGACACTGAAAGGATATGTGTATGTGAAAGAAGGCGCTACACTGACTATCCCGGCGGGAACAGTTATTAAGAGCGACCTTACCGACAAAGGAGCGCTGATAGTAGAGCGTGGTGGTAAGCTGATGGCAGAAGGTACTGCATCATCGCCTATCGTGTTTACATCAGGACAGCCTAAAGGTCAGCGCCGTCCCGGTGACTGGGGTGGTATCATCCTGCTGGGTAAAGCGCCAACCAACCGTTCTACAGAGCCTATTATTGAAGGTGGCGTAGACAGGAAGTATGGCGGTACTGACCCTAACGATAACTCTGGTGTACTGAAGTATGTACGTATTGAATTTGCTGGTATCGCAGCGTCTCCCGGTTCTGAGATCAATGGTCTTACCCTGGGTGGTGTAGGTGCTGGTACTACAATAGACTATGTAATGGTATCTTACGGTAACGATGATGCCTACGAATTCTTTGGTGGTACGGTTAACGCAAAACACGTTGTTGCTTTCGCTACACTGGATGACGATTTTGATTTCGATTTTGGCTACCGCGGTAAGCTGCAATACGGCCTGTCTGTAAAGCACCCGCAATATGCTGATATAGGCGATGCGTCTAACGGTATTGAGTGCGATAACGATGGTACCGGTACTACCGCTACTCCTTACACGCACCCGTACATTTCAAACTTCACGTTCGTAGGCCCTAATGGCCGCGCTAATACACAGGCTAACCACAACTTCGCTAACCGCTGGCGCCGTGCTACTGAGTTCACTATCCGCAACTCTATCCTGATAGGACATCAGAAAGGTGGTTTCTCTATGGAGTCTTCAGCTACAGCTAATGGCTTCCTGAATGGCAGCAACGAATTCAAGAACAACCTGGTACACGCTATTACCAAACCATTTATCGGTGTAAGCGGTACTGTTACCGACTCTGCCGTACAAGCTATCTGCATCAATACACATGGTTGCATTAAGCTGGATAGCGCCAATGCTGCTATGCTGTCCAATCCATGGTCGCTTACAGCTCCTGCTTTCCTGCCACAGGGTTCTTCACCTGCACTGAGCGGCGCGTCGTTCAGCGGTATGGATGCATGGTTTGAGCAAACGGGTGCTTTCAGGGGTGCTTTCGGTACTACTGACTGGACAACAGGTTGGACTAACTTTGATCCTAACAACACCGACTACTAATAGTTAGCATATACATATCATAGACATGAAAAGCGCCCCTTTTGCGGGGCGCTTTTGCTATTTGATAAGTATGGATTTGTACAAGTCGTAATTCTCATCATCAAAGCAGACAAACACCACCTCTTCCAGCGCATCCGGGAACTCTCGGCAGAACTGATTGACGGAGAATAGCGCGATCATTACTGCTTTGTCTTTAGGGAATCCATATACTCCCGTGCTGATATTGGGGAAGGCGATGGTTTTTAACCCGTTCTCACGGGCCAGTTCCAGGCTGTTGTGGTAACAGTTGTGCAGCAGGTTGATTTCGTTCCTGTTTCCGCCATTCCAAACGGGGCCGGGAGTGTGAATGACGTGGCGGGCGGCTAACTGGTACCCCTTGGTGATTTTTGCCTCACCGGTAGGGCAACCATTCAGTTTCCGGCATTCCTCCAGCAGTTCAGGGCCCGCTGCTTTATGTATGGCGCCATCTACACCGCCACCGCCCAGCAGCGATGTGTTGGCGGCGTTTACAATGGCATCTACAGACAGCCGTGTAATGTCGCCTTTTAAAAGTGATATTTTGGTCATGTTTTCAGGATTTCGTTTGGAATGCTAAGGTAGGCAAGGCTTACCCTAATTGTTGTTAACCCAAAGCAAACCCTTAGCTAACAGGTTGCAAACCTAGTTCCGCTGCTTTCTGCAGCATATAGGTGTAGGCGGCTTCATACTCATTGGGTATTATACCATCCAGTATAGCTTCCCGTACGGCTGTCTTTATAATGCCTACATTACGGGAAGGGGGCAGGTTAAATATTTTCATGATGTCGGCGCCGTCTATAGGTGGTTGCCAGTTGCGGATACGGTCGGTTTCCTCTACTTCTTTCAGGCGTTCCTTTACCAGTTCAAAGTTTTCCAGGTAGCGCTTTACTTTTTGTTTGTTCTTAGAGGTGATGTCGCTTTCGCAAAGCACCATCAGGTCGTCTAGTTCGTCACCGGCATCAAACAGCAGCCGCCGCATGGCAGAGTCTGTAATGTCTTCTTTGGCCAGGCCTATGGGGCGTAAGTGAAGCGCCACCAATTTGGCCACGTATTTCATTCGCTCGTTCAGCGGTAGTTTCAGTTGCTTGAATATTTTGGGTACCATGCGTTCGCCCACTACCTCGTGCCCGTGAAACGTCCATCCATGTCCGGGTTCAAAGCGTTTGGTGGCGGGTTTCGCTATGTCGTGCAGCAAGGCCGCCCAGCGCAGCCAAAGGTCGGAGCTGCGTGCCGCCACATTGTCCAGCACCTGCAGAGTATGGTAGAAGTTATCTTTATGGCCTTTGCCTTCTACCATTTCCACTCCCGCCAGTTCCACCAGTTGCGGGAAGAATTCTTTCAGCAGCCCCGACTTATAAAGCAGGTCCAGGCCGGTAGAAGGTTTGGGGGTAAGCATTATTTTATTCAGCTCATCCGTAATTCGCTCCTGCGATATAATGCGGATGCGCTCCCGGTTACGTATGATAGCGTCAAACGATTCCGGCACTATGGTGAACCCCAGCTGGTTGGCAAACCGGATACAGCGCATCATACGCAGGGGGTCGTCGGAGAAGGTGATGTCCGGGTCCAGCGGTGTCCGGATAATTTTAGCTTCCAGGTCGGCCATGCCACCGAAAGGGTCTACCAGTTTGCCATAGTCAGCCCGGTTCAGGCTGATGGCCAAAGCGTTAATGGTAAAGTCACGCCGTTTTTGGTCGTCTTCCAGCGTGCCCGGTGCCACGTCAGGTTTCCGGGAATGCTCGCGATAAGATTCCTTTCGTGCGCCAACGAACTCCACATCAAAATGGTGGTAACGGAAGTGGGCCGTGCCGAAATTTTTGAAGAAGCTTACTTTGGGGCTTGGTTTTAGGGCATTGGCTACTTCGTGTGCCAGTTGAATCCCATCGCCGGTGCAGACTATATCGGCGTCTTTAGTGGGCCTTCCCAGTATTTTATCCCGCACGAAGCCTCCTATCAGGTAACACTCTACATCCAGCGCCTGTGCGGCAACGGAAATCCGTTCCAGCAATGCTAATTCGTCCTTGTCACAAGAGATATCCATTCCTTTTTGTCTTCGTTTATGCTCTTATTATTTCCAGCTCTCCGTTATCGTTCAGCCGAACCAACCGGGAGGGTTGCCTTGTTTCCGTGTCGTCCTGGCGGTAGCGCACCGTATAGTCTGCCGCTTGTATTATTTCGTTGCTTACTCCGGCAAACGTCTGCGGGCTGGGTTGCCCGCTAATGTTGGCGGAGGTGGAAACGATTGGTTTGCGAAAGCGCTTTAGCAGTGCTTTGCAGAAGGGGTCAGCGGGTATGCGGATGGCAATGCTGCCGTCGGCATTCACAAGATTCTCGGCCAGGTCTATCGCATTTTGGAAGATAACTGTGGTCGGCCGGTCAAACTGCGACACGATATCAATTATATCCGGGTGCGGGGTGGCTACATATTGCAGTATATCTTTTGGCTCAGCCAGCAGCACTATCATGCTTTTCTCCTGCGGCCGCTGTTTGATGTGGAATATTCGTTCTACTGCCGCTGCACTGGTAGCATCGCATCCCAGCCCCCAGATGGTGTCAGTAGGGTACAGCAGGGTGCCACCCTGTGCCAGCGTGGCCACGCTATTCTTTATATCTTCTTCAAAATCCATGTAGCTACCAACGTTTTACCCTGAATAGCCGTCAATATATGCGGCGGGATTTAATATTATATGCAATATTTTTGTAAAAATACGACCCCTAAAGGTTTTAGAACGTTTTTAACAGTAAATAAATGCAATTGCTATTCAAAACGGTACTAAATTTGTTATTAAGTTACTATCTGTAAAAAAACATCATAAAAATGAAGAAAATTCTGCTTTCCCTGGGAGTTGCTCTGTTGAGCACAGGTGCTTATGCTCAAAGCCACGACGGACATAACCATGCAGCGCCTACACCTGCTGCTACGCCAGCTCAGGCCAAACCTTCTAATCTGAAACCGGAGAACATGGTATTCACTAACGATGCCCATGATTTCGGAACGGTAGCAGAAGGCCCTGCCGCTGATTACGAATTCCAGTTTAAAAACACGGGTAAAGAGCCGCTGATCATTGAGTCAGTTCACGCTTCTTGCGGTTGCACTACACCGTCTTATTCTAAAGAGGCCATAGCTCCTGGTAAATCCGGTTCTATCAAAGCTTCCTACAATACCATTGGCCGTCCTGGTGCGTTCACTAAGACGATCACTGTTACTTCCAATGCCGGTACCAAGGTGCTGACCATTAAAGGTAACGTGGAGAAAGCTCCGGCCAGCTCTGTGCCAGAGAACAACTCTATGATTAAGACCAACTAATTGCCTGGCCGAGAGGAAGGATTTACTGGTAAGAAGAAAAGAAAGACCTTATGAAAAAGATAGTGTTTGCCTTTATCCTGGCATGTTCGGGCGTGGGTGCTGCATATGCACAGCAGCCGGCCGCTGCGGCACAGATAAACGGCCCGCATATGAAATTCAGCGGAACGGAGAAGTTCGATTTTGGAACGATAGAGGAACGAGATGCCCAGTACGAACACAAGTTTGAGTTCACTAATACAGGTAATGCTCCGCTCATCATTCAGAATGTAACCGCCGGCTGCAGCTGCACCACGGGCGATTTCTTCCCTAAGGCGCCCATACCGCCAGGAAAGAGTGGTTACATACTCGTGAAGTATGCCTCTAAGGGCAAGGTAGCCCCTTTCAACAAGGAAGTGTTCATCAAGTCGAACGCTACGCAGGTGCCATATTCCATCTTTATAAAGGGTGAAGTGGTGGCTCCGAAATAATAGAAAGTTCCACAGAACGAATATACCTAGTGGCCGGTACGGATAGTGCCGGCCACTTTTCTTATATATAGTGTGCAATTCAGCTATTGATGCTTATTTTTGCGCCCATGCCAACCATTTCCAATCGTGGCGGCCACATGCCGCCATCGCCCATAAGAAAATTAGTTCCGTTCGCCGAAGCCGCGAAGCAAAGAGGCACTAAAGTGTACCACCTGAATATAGGCCAGCCCGATATTGAAACACCAAAGGCGATTATGGACGCCGTTCGCCACGTGGATATGAAAGTACTGGAGTACAGCCACAGCGCCGGCTTTGAAAGCTATCGCAAAAAACTGGTGGAGTACTACGCCCGCAATGGTGTGAACATCAACCACAACCAGGTTATTGTAACCACCGGTGGTTCTGAAGCCATTCTGTTTGCTATCATGTCGTGTATGGACCCGGGCGATGAAATAATCATACCGGAGCCTTTCTATGCCAACTACAACGGATTCGCCACCAGCGCCGGGGTAACCGTGGTGCCTATTCCATCGGGTATAGAGGATGGTTTTGCGCTCCCGTCAATAGATGCTTTTGAAAAGGCCGTAACACCCCGCACCAAGGCTATCATGATTTGCAACCCCAATAATCCTACCGGCTACCTTTACAGCCGGCAGGAACTGGAGGTGCTGAAAGAAATATGCCTGAAACATGACCTGTTCCTGTTCAGCGATGAGGCTTACCGGGAGTTTTGCTACGATGGCAAAGAGCACATTTCTGCGCTATCTCTGGAAGGGCTGGAACAGCACGCAATACTGATGGATACCATCTCCAAAAGATACAGCGCCTGCGGCGGCCGTATAGGTGCGTTTGTAACACATAACCAGCAGGTGCTGGATACTGCCATGAAGTTCGCACAGGCGCGACTCAGCCCACCTTCTTTTGCGCAGATACTGGGCGAAGCCGCTGTAGACTTGCCTGCCGACTACTTTGATGGCATACATGCGGAGTACGACCTGCGCCGCAACACGCTGGTGAACCGCCTGAATGCCATGGATGGTGTGCTTTGCCCCATGCCAGGTGGCGCTTTCTATGCTATTGCGCGCCTGCCGGTAGACGATAGCGAAAAATTCTGCCAATGGCTGCTGGAAAGCTTCTCTCACAATGGAGCTACGGTAATGATGGCACCCGCAGCAGGGTTCTACGCAACCAGGGGGCAGGGTAAGAATGAGGTACGCCTCGCCTACGTGTTGAATAAGGAAGACATCAACCACGCCATGGATTGCCTGGAAGCAGCCCTGAAAGAATACAATAAGTAATTACCGTTCCCGTATCTAAAGAACGGTTTCCTGTAAGTGAATGCCCTCAGCAATGAGGGCATTCACTATTTATAGTTCTACGGTGGTAAACGAAAAGGTGTTCCCGTTAAACAGGCCTCTGTCGCTCAGTTTTAGCGATGGTATTACCAGCAGCGCCATAAAGGAAAGTGTCATAAAGGGAGATTTCAGGGTGGTGCCCAATTCCTTGGCCTGCTTATCAAGCGCGGCGTATTGCTCTGCTACTGCATAGCCGTCCTCGCCGCTCATCAGCCCGGCTATGGGTAGCGGCATACAGGTCACTGCTGCTCCATCCACTACCGAAATGCCGCCCCTGGCATCTATCAGTGCGTTTACCGCACGGCACAGCTCATCATCGGTAGCGCCTACTGCTACTATATTATGACAGTCGTGTGCTACCGTAGAGGCCAGTGCACCCTTCTTCAACCCAAAGTTCCGGATGAAGGCGGTAGCAATAGGCAGGCCGGGTTCGTAGCGGTTTACCACGGCTATCTTCAGTATGTCTTGTTCCGTATCCGCTATCCATGCACCGTCTTCCTGCTTGCCCGTGGCCGTTACTTCGTTGGTGATGAGCTGCCCCTCAATGGCCTCTATCACGCGTATCCGCGCGGTGCTGTCCGTTACCGGTATGCGAAAATCCTTCGCTTCACGCGGACGGCAGTTGAACGTGTTGATAGGCTCCGGGTTTTCACGTTTCAGGAGAGACTGCCCGTTTTCCGCAACCAGTTCCCCGTTTATGTAGGTCTTCAGTATGTTAAAGTGTTCCGGGTCGTCTATTACAATAAAGTCAGCGGGCTCGTGCTCGCGCAGCAAGCCTACCGGAAGGTTGTAATGCCACACTGGGTGTACACATGCCGCCCGCAGTACATCATATAAGTTATACCCCAGTTTCAGCGCCCGTTTTACTGTTTCGTTCAGGTGGTGTAGTACCAGTTCATCAGGGTGCTTGTCGTCGCTGCACAGCATTACCGAGCCGGGATGCGAGCGAAGAAGTGGGTGAAGGGCGTCAAAGTTTTTGGCGGCGCTCCCTTCGCGTATCAGAATTTTCATACCTGCGGCAATTTTATCCAGTGCCTCTTCCAGCGTAAAACATTCATGGTCGGTAGTAATACCCGCGGCCGCATAGCGGGCGGCTTCCTGCCCTTTCAATCCCGGCGCATGCCCGTCAATAGGTTTGCCGCTTTTTTTTGCCGCGGCCAGTTTGGCTATTACCTGTTCGTCGGCATGTAGCACGCCCGGGTAGTTCATTACCTCTGCCAGGTACCATATGTCCGGGTTTTGCATCAGGCGGCTGATGCCATCCGCATCTATCGTAGCACCCGCCGTTTCAAAACCAGTAGCGGGAACGCAGGATGGGGCGCCAAAGAAGAATTTGAAGGCAGTGTTCCGGGCGTTGGCTATCATATAGGCCACGCCGTCCTCCCCGCATACATTGGCTATCTCGTGCGGGTCCGATACTGTAGCTACGGTACCGTGTATGGAAGCCAGCCGCGCAAATTCCGTAGGCACAAGCATGGAGCTCTCAATATGTATGTGCGCATCCACAAAGCCGGGCAATATATGGTGTGGCGGTGCGTGGTCTACCTCAACAATATGAGTGATAATTCCTCTGTCCACAGACAGCATGGCGGGATATATTTTCCGCCGGAATACATCGATCAATTGCCCGGATATAACAAAGGTGCTCATTAAGTTTTTTTGTTTTACAGTATGCTTTTTCCCAGCCTCGCCCACTCCACCTTCATGCTGATGAGGTGTAGCATCAGCGAGGCCCTGTTTTTTGCTTCGTTGGCTACTTCTCCGGCAAACAGGTCGTCTACGGTGCCTTCCCATAGCTGGAGCCAGCGGTTAAAGTGTTCTTTCTCCAGGGGTATCTTTTTGTCCAGTTCTATATGCTTATTGATGACGTTTCCTTTATAGCCCTCCACGTGCAGCAGTATAGTGCCCCAGAAGCGGTACATGATGGGCAGGTGGTGGCTCCAGTCTTCGCCTATGGCCTGTTGGAAAATATAACCGATGGTTTCGTCCTGCTTCACCCGGTCGTAAAAGGTATTTACCAGCAGTTGTATATCGCTCTCGTTGCTTATGTCCGTGGCCATGAACGTTGAAGTTAGTAGGGGCAAAGTTACTATTGATTTAGAGTTTTATTTTGAGTATTATTACAAAAAGTACCTACCCGGAGATGAGGCGCCTGCTGCTGTTCATAATCATATTTTTACTAGCCGCTCCGGGGCCTGTTTCAGCAAAAGTAGATACATCCCGCTTTGTTCATTTCGATATAAGCAATGGCATGCCTAGTAACAATGTATACAGCCTGCTGCGGGATAGCAAGGGTTATACATGGTTGTGCACCGAGAAAGGAGTAGTAAAATACAATGGCTACTCTTTCAAGCGCTTCGATGCCGGTACCGGCCTGCCCGCCGATGATATATGGCAGCTCTATGCCGATGGAAGCGACCGCATATGGTTGTATAGTTTCGGATATAGTTTCGGCTACATAAAGGATAATAAGTACAAGGCGTTACCGTTCCAAAGCAATGACCGGCTCTTTATAGCCTCGTACCTGGCGGAGCAAGATGGGGTGTTTTATTTCATAGCGGGCCACGACCCGCTATTCCTGGTAGTGGTGGCGGGAGATGTCGCCAAAAAATTCCTGCTGAAAGATGGCAGCTATGCGTTGCTGGGCCGGAATGCCAGGGTACTATCCACGCAGGGCAATTATACCTTCAATACGGTAGATAGCAATGGCGTTCTTTATTCGCACCGGCTGGAAAAGGGCCGGAAGATAACCCGCCAGGTTTGTGTGCTGCCTGATACAGTGAGTAGGTACCGGGCACGTACGGGCATGTCGCCTGACAACAAGATATTTATATTTCAGTTCAACGGCAACGAGATTGAATTGCTGGACCTGGACAATTGCTCCAAGAGATTGATCACGCTGAAGGGCATGGGTGCGTACCCGGATGAAAAAATTTATACGATAATCCCACACTACAGTAAAGGGAATACTGACAAGCGCACCTCGCTGTTTACCGACCGGTTTATGTATGTGCTGGACACGAACCTGGTATGCCAGCAACGGGTATCCTTGCAGGATATTTTGCCCACGGCGGCACAACCAGCGTATAAAATGCACGACAATAATGGCAATGACTGGTACACCACCAATGGCGATGGTACCTGGTTGAATCCTGCACTGCCGGCATTATACAATATTGATACCAGCGCACAGTTACCCGGTGGTAGCGTATTGCTGGGCACGATAGGGAGCAATGCGTATTGGGCGGATAACAGAACTTCTGTAGTGTACGAAGTAACGGCCAATAAGGTAACTAAGCGTATTGCACTCCCCCGCGGCATCATTCTTAAAACAATATCGGGCAACAGCGACGCTCTTTACTTCGGTTGCATAGAAGGGCTTTTCCATTACGATCAGAAGACGGGCAAGGTGCGCGAAATGGATGATGTTTTTACAGGGCACCTGGTTAATGACGGAGAGACATTGGCTCCTGTCCTGAAATCAGCTAGCAAAAGCGATATTAAGAAGGCTATTTACAATCACATACACAATATGTACCTGCAGGGAGACGTACTCTATACCCTGGCGCACGACTATATTTTCCGGCACGCTATACTTGGCGATACGGTATATTCCGCTCCATTGTATTTTGACCGCTACGAAAAGGTCTTTGCTGACCCCAGCTCTGATGACGTGGTCTTTTACAATACCAAGAAGATTGTATCACGGAATAGTAAGACCGGCAAGGAAAAAGTATTCCAGGTATCCGATGCAAAAATGCCTGGCGTGAATAATTTCCGGCAGATAGTACCTGATAGGTTTGGCAATATGCTGCTGCTGGGAGATGAGCGTATTTTTTTGCTGGATATAGAGCACCGGAAGTTATCTCGGTTGGAATTCTTTGTAAACATGCGGGGTGCGGAAATGCGGGTAGTGAATGACTTACTGGTACTGGCTGGCGACTTTGGCGTGGCTTATGCACGCATAAAGGGAAAAGGAAAGCTAGGCCAGCTCTATGTGGCGCCAAACTATACTATGGGTAAACCCAGGTATAACCAGATAATGAATTTTGGCGTTACAGACGACGGGTATGCGATGCTATCCACTAACAGGGGAGTGTTCTCATTCACGCTTGCAGACCTGGTGCAGCAGGCACGATACTGTCCGGCTGAGGATGATCTGTTTACCCTCATCGGTAGTTCACCCGAAGAGGTCAGAATCCGGACCGGCGACACATTCCGCATCAGGCAGGGAGAACATAATATGCGCTTCGATGCCATCAACTATCACGGCGGTGGCGAGCTCGGGTACACCTACCGGATTTCCGGGAAGAGCGTAGAGTCTGGGTCCGGCGAGATATTCCTCGAAGCGCTGGAGCCGGGAGCATACCATCCGGTAGCGGTACAGGTACGTGACGACCTTTATGAGAGTCCTGTCTACACCATCTATGTTTACCGTTACCCTTATTGGTGGCAAACTTCACGCTGGAGAACCATCTTCTGGATATCAGGAATACTATTGTTTGCAGGCCTTATTGCGGTAACGATATTGGTAACACGGTACTTTGTAGCTAAAAAGAACGAACGACGGCAGATGCTTACCGACCTGGAGTTGCGCGCTATACACTCGCAGATAAATCCACACTTTATCTTCAACACATTGAGCACGTCCCTATACTTCATCAGCAAAAAGCGAGTGGATGATGCATACGTACATGTCAATAAATTCTCCCAGTTACTACGTTCCTACCTAAAGTCATCGCAAGACCGGTACACGCTGCTGGAGGAAGAAATAAAGATGCTGAAGAACTACATAGAGTTGCAGCAGGTACGGTTTGAGCAAAAGTTTGACTATGAGGTGCAAGTGGACAACAAACTTCCCGCACGCAACATACAGCTACCATCGCTGCTGCTGCAGCCATTGGTAGAGAACGCCATTAATCATGGACTGTTTCATAGAGAAACAGGTGGTGGGCAACTTTTGCTTAAATTCATGCAGGGAAAAGACAGTACCGAACTGATATGTATAATAGACGACAATGGAGTAGGAAGGGTGGCGGCACGCCGTATAAACGAAGAAAGCGCTACCAAAGAGTCGTACGGTACACGGCTCACCAATCAGTTGCTGGATGTTTTCCGCCAGTATGAGCGGATGGATATAAAACTTGAATACACTGACAAGGTGTTCCCCGAAACCGGAACTACCGTAACATTAACCCTGAAAAATATTAAGTATGTCGCATGAGATTAAGTGTGTGATTATTGATGATGAAGCGAAAGCAATAGACCTGCTTCATGAGCGCCTGGGCATATTGTTCCCAAACATCAACGTGGTGGGAACATTCACGGAATGGAAAAAAGCCCTGGAGGTGTTGCGTATGGACACTGTTAATCTTGTATTCCTGGACATCTCCATGCCCGAAAAAAGCGGCATTGATCTGCTGAAGTTGTTCCCGGATATGCCCTTCCAGGTCATTTTTGTAACGGCGCACAGCGAATATGCAATGGAGGCCATTAAGTTTTCAGCCGCAGGCTATGTATTAAAGCCCATAGAAGACTATGAGTTGTCCTTTGCCGTAAACAAGGCGATAGACCGGATAAAAGGCGTGAACCAGGGCAAGAAGCCTTTTGTGCCCGAATCCGGTTCCGGCGCTATTAAAATCGGTATCCCGAACCTGAAAGGAATCGACTACCTCAACGCCAGTGAGATATTATACTTTGAGAGCGTTAATAAATACACCAAAGTGGTGACCAAGTCATACAGTATTGTCAGTTCCTACAACTTGGGCGAATTCAAGAAACTGGTGGACGATGCTAACTTTTTCCAGGTCCACCGGTCTTACATAGTGAATTTACATTCTATAAAACGATTTGAAACTTCGGGTGTTGTGGTGATGGATGACAATATGCAGATACCAGTCTCTAAGGGCATACGCAATGAGTTCAATTCCGTTTTCAGCAAAATAACCCGTACGGCTGGGCTCAAATCCAGGAATGCGGAGTAATGTCATTCGTCGGACGAAACTATCCATTCGTCGGACGAAACCTGTATTTAGGCAAATGGTAGGTTAGCCAGCGGTAAGATTGTGCTTGTTTTGTGGCACAAGGGGTAGATTGCTATGCATTACATCCTTTTACGTTTTACAACGGCCGGCCCCTGTACCCGCTTGCCTTTTTTTGAATTCTACCGATGATACCCGCTTAATGCTGTAAGTTCCTACCTACGGCATTTTTTATGCGTCTACGTAAAAGCAATACACTTCAGCCGGGCCGTGTACGCCCACTACCAGTGTCTTTTCTATATCAGCGGTGCGGCTTGGCCCAGCGTTAAAGTTGACCATAGAGGGCATTTGCTCCCCATACTTTTCCTGCAGCAGCCGAAAGCCATGGTTGGTATCTGCCACTACCTGGTGGGCATAGGCTACTATAATGTGAATAGGATAGTAAACGGGAGCTGTACGCCCCATAAACTGGCGGCTGCTGAATAATATCGAGCCCGTACGCCCCACCAGGGCCTCACAGCCGGTAATGCATACCTCCGCTTCAGGGAAGGTGTGGTCGGCAAGGGTAGAGATGTGTAGCCGGTTTTTGTTCAATACGTTTTGCAATGCAGGGTCGGAGCAAATCACTTGTTTCCAACCGGAGTTTTCGTAGAGGACGTGTATATTTTCCACCAGGTCGGCCTCATTGTAGCAGTATACAAACTTACCGCCCAGTTTTATGAATGCCGAGGCAAAGTTCTCTTCATCAGTAAGTTCCGTTGTGCTATATACCGGTGTCACGTCCTCAGCGGCAGCCGGGTAGGGCTGCGGGGCCTTGTGGGTGCCCAGTGCTTTACGGATTTTAGACAGTATATTTTCTCGTGCTTTCGAGGTCTTCATCTCTGGAAACAATGTGTACCGCTAAGGTAAAATAAAAACGCTTCCCGTGGAGGGGAAGCGTTCCTACAGCTTTGTTGTATTTTATTATCCTTGGTAAGAGTCCGACTCCATTACGCCGCCGGCTACCGGGGGTATACCTTCGTTTGGTGTCATTTCTTCGTAGGGGCGTTTGCCTATCAGGCGCTCCAGGTCGTCTTTAAAGAGCACTTCTTTTTTCAGCAGTTCTTCCGCCAGGGCGTTGAGGTGGTTGATGTGTTTGCTCAGCAGTTGCTTGGTACGTTCATACTGTCCCAATATCAGTGCGCGAACTTCTTCATCAATTATTTTAGCGGTTTCTTCAGAGTATGGCTTGGCCATATTGTACTCCTGCTGCCCATCGTGGTAAGATATGTTGCCCACCTTGCTGTTCATACCATAAATGGTTACCATAGAGTAGGCCATCTTGGTAATGCGTTCCAGGTCGTTCTGCGCGCCGGTAGATATCTTTCCAAAGATCAGCTCTTCTGCGGCACGGCCACCAAAAAGCGCCACTATCTGGTCTTGCATTTGCTCTACAGTATAGAGGTATTGCTCTTTGGGCAGGTATTGTGCGTAGCCAAGTGCTGCCACACCCCGCGGAACAATAGAAACCTTGATGAGCGGGTAAGCATGCTCCAGGAACCAGCCGCACACAGCATGTCCGGCCTCGTGGAAGGCAATGATTTTTTTCTCTTCAGGAGATATGATTTTGTTCTTCTTCTCCAGGCCGCCTATTACGCGGTCTATAGCATCGTTAAAGTCGCCCATATCCACCTCTGTCTTGCCTTTACGGGCGGCTATGAGGGCGGCTTCGTTACAGATATTAGCTATATCGGCGCCGGCAAAGCCTGGTGTTTGAGAAGCCAGTTTGCTGATATTCAGGTCCTTCGATTTTTTGATAGGTTTCAGGTGCACGTCAAATATCTTCTCGCGTCCCTTTACATCGGGTATGTCTATAGATATCTGCCTGTCGAAACGGCCGGGGCGCAGGAGCGCCGTATCCAGTACATCCGGGCGGTTGGTAGCCGCCAGAACAATGATGCCGGTATCGCCGCTGAAGCCATCCATTTCCACCAGTAGTTGGTTGAGCGTGTTCTCACGTTCGTCGTTGCTCATCACTACATTTTTGCCACGGGCACGTCCTATAGCGTCTATTTCGTCTATGAACACGATACAAGGTGCTTTTTCACGCGCTTGTTTAAACAGGTCGCGAACGCGGCTGGCGCCCACCCCTACAAACAGTTCTACGAAGTCGGAGCCCGACATGGAGAAGAACGGAACCTGGGCTTCACCCGCCACGGCTTTCGCCAGCAAGGTTTTACCGGTGCCCGGAGGGCCTACCAGTAGCGCCCCCTTAGGTATCTTACCGCCCAGGGCGGTGTACTTCTTAGGGTTCTTCAGGAAGTCAACGATTTCCATTACTTCCACTTTAGCTTCATCCAGGCCCGCTACATCATTGAAGGTAATGTTCACGCGCGTACCTTTTTCAAAAAGCTGTGCTTTCGATTTGCCGATATTAAATATGCCGCCGCTTCCGCCGGCGCCACCGGCACCTCCGCCCATCTTACGGAGCAGCAGGAACCACATGGCCACTATAATAAGGATGGGCAGCAGGAACGAGTTCAGCAGTTCGTGCATCAGGTTGCTGCGTTTTTCGTAGAACACCGCCGGCCTTTCCTGCTCCGCCATTACACGGGTGCTGTCTTCTGTATAGGCGCGTTGCAGGTCGTCATTAAATTGGTCTACCGAACCTATCTGGAAAGATACAACCTGGTTTTTGTCCACTGCGCGTCCTTTCGGGGGCGTTTCCGGCGTTGTTTCTTTCTTCAGATGTGCTTCTACTTCTATGTTGTTATACACATAGATTTTCTCCACCTTGCCTTGCTTCAGGTATTTATCCTTAAACTCTTTGAAGCTTATTTCGCGTGCACCGGTGCCGGTGTTGCTTACAAAGAACTGTAAGCCCAGGAGGGTAAGGGCTATGATGCCGTACACCCAGTAAATATTAAAGCGTGGGCCTTTGCGGGGAGCGTTCTTATCGGGTCCCTGGCCTTGTCCGCCTTTTGGTTTGTTATCTTCCATTGTTACTTTAAATCCGTTGTTATCCGTGTGTATTAATGCGCTAATCGTTGTGTTCCATTCTTTCTGCGTCTTCCCAAAGGCTTTCCAGGTCGTAAAAATTCCGTTGTTCGTGCTGGAAAACATGTACCACCACGTTTACGTAGTCTACCAGGGTCCACTGGTCTCCTGACTCCATATGGTAAGGGCGCTCGTCACATTCTTCTCTTACTACCTTCTCCACGTTGTCGGCTATAGCTTTTATTTGGATGTGCGACTTGGCTTCGCAAAGGATAAAAAAGTCCGCTACCGCCTCATCTATCTTCCGCAGATCAAGCGAAACGATTTCTTCCCCCTTTTTTTCTTTGATTGCCTTTAAGATATTTTTAAAAAGCTTACTGTTCCTGGTAAGACGGGTATTGGTTTTCTTTCGTCCTTGCAGCGCCGTGATTATTTTATCCAAATTTGCTCAACTATTTGTGTTTGGTAATATCTTTACTCCTATCAAAAGTAAAACATTCTTTTGGCACTTAGCCTTATAACTGTATTAAATGCCCCGATGATAGTCCTTGATACCATAGACAGTACCAATAACTATGCCATGCGCCTGATAGATGCCGATAAGGCACAAGAAGGCCTTACGGTGGTAGCCCGTGAGCAGACCCAGGGTAAGGGCCAGCGCGGAAGACAATGGAGCGCCGAGCCCGGTGATAGCCTCCTGATGAGTATTATCGCCAATCCCGACAGGGCTTTACGGGAGCAGTTCCTCTACAATGCTGCTATTGCCACCGCAGTAGCCGGCTACCTGGAAGAGTTGCACGAAGGGTGGGATATACGTATTAAATGGCCCAATGATATAATTATTAATGACAAAAAGGCAGGGGGTATACTGCTGGAGAATGTTATTAGGGGCAGTCAGTGGGTATATGGAGTGGTAGGGCTGGGCCTGAATGTACTGCAAAGTAGTTTCCCCGATTCATTGCCACATGCTACCTCGCTGCGGATACAGTCGGGTAAGAGGTTTCATATGGAAGAGCTTCGCAGTGAGCTCCGGGAGCGGATACTGGCCAATTTATACCAGCCTTTTTCTGCCCGGCAGATACTGGAAGAATACAATCACCTGCTGTACAAGCGGGGCAGGGTGCAGCGGTTTAGCGATGACAAGCAGACATGGGAGGTAAAAGTGCTTGGAGCGCTCTCTGATGGTAGCCTGCAGGTAGAGAAGGACCGG
>JAEUVZ010000004.1 GCA_016786665.1 Flavipsychrobacter sp. | reverse complement strand
GTATGCGAAGGCACTACCCTGGTGGTGAACGTGGTATCCGTAGACGGCACCGGCTTCCAGTGGTACCGCAATGGTATCCCTCTGAGCAATGGCGGTAACGTAACCGGCGCTACGGGCGCTATCCTGCAGGTAGCCAACACTACGAGCGGGGATGCGGGCAACTATACGGTTCAGCTGGCTCCGCAGTCGGGCTGTCCTCCGCTGCTGAGCGCAGCGAGTGCTGTAACCATTAACCCGAACGCGAGCGTGATAGTACCACCGGTACCGAGCGTAACGGTGTGCGAAGGCAACGAAGTAACGCTGTCGGTAACGGCGGGCGCGGTAGCAAGCTACCAGTGGTACCGCAATGGCAACGCGCTTCCCAACGGGCTGGGCGTGAGCGGCGCTACGACCCCTAACCTTCGCGTATCGAACGCAGACATGAGTGATATAGGCACCTACCACGTGCTGATGACGGCCTACTACACCGGCTGCGCGGGCGCGATAAGCACCAACAGCCAGGTGAATGTAACACCACTGGCCAGCACGCTGGCCGGCAACACCGCTACAGAGACACGCGCGCACATGGATGGCATGACGCACCTGTACACGGCGGGCAACTGCGACCCGATAGTAAAAGTAGCTGACCTTCCGGGTGGCAACACCCTGGGCACTACCACCTCTTGGGTAACGATAGACGGCAGCGTACAGGAATACAACCTGCAGCCGTATGTAACCCGCCACGTAGACGTGGTACCGGGCAGCAGCGGCCTGGCTACGGTAACGCTGTATGCTACGCAGGCCGACTTTGACCAGTACAACGCATACATACCAGTAGGCGCGCCTCAGCTACCTACCGGCGGTATAGACAATGGCAACGTAATGGTAATGCAGTGCCACGGCACGGGTACAATACCGGGCAACTATACGGGCTCTACCGAATACCTGACCCCGACCTCGGTAAGCTGGAACGGCAACTGGTATGAGATAGTGGTACCTGTTGGTGGCTTCAGCGGCTTCTACCTCTACTCCGACCTGGGCCCTCTGTCTGTAAAGATGGTGGATGTAAAGGCGGAGAACATAGGTACGCGCAACGTAGTAAGCTGGAAGACGGCAACGGAAGAGGCTTCGTGCAGCTTCCGCATAGAGCGGAGCACCGATGGCATCAGCTTTACGGAGCTGGGCAGTGTGGCGGGCAAAGGCCGTGCATCGAGCTACAGCTTTACCGACGAAGCGGCGGTTACGGGCATGAACTACTACCGTGTCCAGTTGCTGGATGCGGGCGGGGTGAAGCGTAACAGTTCTGTGGTATCGGCACGGGTAGCCTCTGGGGGAGTGTTTGCGATGAACGCATACCCGAACCCTGTAACGGAGAAAGTAACGGTAAGGTTCTCTGAGGAGGCTGGTGCTGGCGCTACCATAGAGCTGATAGACTTTACGGGCAAGCAGCTGTTGGTAACACAGGTGAGTGGCCGTAGTGCAGAGCTGGACCTGGGCCAGGTGGCCTCGGGCATGTACCTGGTTCGCTACAGCGACAAGGAGACCAAACAGACCATCAAAATCAACAAGCAGTAACCTGCTGAAAAGAAGGATACAGAATCGCCGTTCTCAAAACAGGAGAACGGCGATTTCTTTTTATTTAGCTTTGCTGCATGGAAGCATATACCGTAATAGAGGTTAAAGCCGATGGCAGTACCGTGCCCCAGGTAGAAAGTGAAACTGAAATACTATTGGTGCAGGACGGTACTGTAAGCGTAGGGATGCTCTGCTACGATGATGATGATTACAAGGATGTGTACATAGACCATCCGGAGAATGAGCGGGAACTGAACCCCGAAGCAATACGCTTGGTAAAAGAACACTGCCCGCAGCACCTGGCTACCAAAACCTCGGTAGTACTGATTTGCCCCGAAGAGCTCGCGGCTAGAATGCAGTTTTAATCATCCAGCGATTGGAGAAATAGGTCAAAAGCCGCGTCCTGTGTATCTTTATTGAAGCGGACCTTCCGCATCAGTTTGCAATTGTTGCGCAGTTGGTCGTAATCTTTATCCGACATTACTACCAGTTTCAGGATGTTTTGTTCCAGGGCCGCAAAGTCGCATGGGGAATTAACCCAGCCTATTTTTCCCTCCTTTACTATCCGTGCACCTTCTCCCGCCCCGCTGAAGAACACCGGTATGGCATTGGCCATGGCCATGAATATTTTAGAAGGCACCGCCCCGGGCAGGTCTGTTTTCAAAGGTACCAATGTGGCGTGGTAGTCGCTGAGCATGCGCGGCATTTCAGCAGAGGGTATAGAGTTGTGGTAGTAAATGCCCCTGTCCGGGTGTTCTGCTATCAGTTTTTCAATTTTTGCGCGCTCATTGCCATCACCATAAATGTGGAACTCCACGTTCAGTTCAGAGAAGTTGATGTTGCGGCAAATATCGTACACCCCCTGTGCTATGCCCAGCAGCCCGGCGTACACAATACGTTTTTTGCCTTGCGGCCGTGGCTTGTGTATATAGGGAGATGTTTCCTGGAGGTTTCGGTACAGAAACTCCTGCTTGGGTTTGCGCAATGAGTTTTTTATGTGTTCCAGTATCTCGTTAGACTGGCCGATGTACGCGTCGGAAAGGTTGTACATGCGTTTTTCTATCATCTCCAGGAAACGGTAAAAGTAACCCTTCTGTATGGCGCCAAGCTCCAATGCGGAAAGCGGCCACAGGTCGCTTACGTTCAGGATAGCTTTGCTGCCTATAATGCGGGCGATAACTATCCCGGCATAGGCGGAAAGGAATGGTGGAGAGCTCACGATAACCATATCCGGCCTGCGGATAAACAATTTGGGCAAAGCGAAAAAGTACAGCGAAAAGGTATAGCTGAACATACTGGCTACCCGCTTAATAGGGTTCTTGGAGTTGGATGGGTAGAGCCAGAGCCGGCGTATGCGTATGTCGTTGTTTTTCTCCTTCTGAATCAGTTTGCCGCGGAACGATGGGAAAATGCGCCCCATGGGGTAGTTGGGCATACAGGTAATTACCTCTACTTCGTGCCCCCGGGCTTTCAGCATTTTGGCCAGGTTGTGTATACGGGTAGGTGCTGCCCCCTTTTCAGGAGGATAGGAATTGCATATGATGGTAATTTTCTTGGCCATTCGCTTTTCCTCATGCCGAACCTGCATTCCGTGGGAATGGGCTATTTTTTGAGCATGCGGTTTTTCGAGGACTATATCCAAGGGCCTAAATTATGGTGCCAAAAATAAAGGTTATGTGAAATTATAGGTGTTATTGACCGGTTATTATAAAAAATCAAATAATTAAGTGCCTGATAATTATATATTCTCTGGTAATGTATATTGACGGCCCTTATTTTGTTCCTTCAGCCAGCTCACCAGGGGGTTAAAATATTCCAGCATTGCTTTGGCGGTGAGGTCGTCACCGGTAGACTCCTTCAATACATCGCGCCAGTTTTTAGAAGCGCCCGGCTTCATGATTTTGCGCAGGAAGTCGCCAATTTCTTTCTTGCCGTAGTAATTGGTGTTCCGTGGGTCTTGTTTCAGGATGTTTTTGGCAATGTGATTATGCAGTTGGTACAGCAGTACGTAAGAGAGCGCATAATCATAATATTGAGCGGGATCGTCATTGATATGTGTTTTGGTAGCGGCATCGCAATATTCCTCGCCCCGCTCAAATGGCGGCACGATACCCTGGTATTTCTTGGCCAGTTCCCACCATTTCTTGTTAAACTGGTCTTCAGGGAGGTTATCTACATACAGCGCTTTTTCAAAGTTGCTCATTGTTCCGGAGGAGAAGAAGATGAAAACCACAGAGTTCAGCGCCTCTTTCAACAGTGCCTGTACCTCGTCGGTTTTGCTGTTAGCGTCAATGAGCCCGCGCCCGGCCAGGAAGGGTTTCTGCATGGCAGCAAGGCCCATCATACTGCCAATGGCCTCATGGTAGGCGCGGTTAGCTCCCTGGCGCAGCAGGGGTGGTACATCGGGATTGGTATAGGTCAGGTAGTAATAGATATGTCCCAGCTCGTGGTGGGCGGTCTCAAACCACTCTGCATTGGGCTCAATGCTCATCAGGCTGCGAACGTCTTTATCCAGGTTGATGTGCCATGCGGAAGCATGGTTGTTTTTCTTCACGTTGGAATCAGCAGGGTAGGGAAAAAGGCTCGATTTGTCCCAGAAGACAGACGGCAATTTCGGGAAGCCGATGCTAACATACATGTCCTCGGCATCTTCGGTTATGAATTTTGGCCCTTTGGCTTTTAGTACGCTATCCAGGTTAATGCCTTGTATGGTTACGGCGGAGCTCCAGTCCTGTCCCCAGCGGTTGGGCAGCCAGTGTGCGGGCAGGTAGGCGGGTACCTCGGCAGAACCATATTTGCGGGCCATCTCGTAGCGCATCCAGGTATGCAACTCGCGATAGAGAGGGTACAATTCCTTTATCAGCCGGTCCATGGTTTGCATCATTTCAGCGGTCTCCATGCCATAGTCCGATACCTGGTAGGTAAAGTAGTCGTGGTAGCCCAGCTCCTGTACGGTCTTGTTTCGCAGGTTCCGCAGGTTTACCAGCCCACCCTTTAGTGTTTTTCCTACTTCTTTACTTGCCTCCCAGGCAGCCAGCCGGCGGGTAACATCAGCTTCGTCTTTCAGAATATTATCAATATCATTAGTGCTTACCTTTTTGCCGTCCAGCAGGTATTGAAAGGTGTAGAGCTTTTGCGTTTGGTCGTTTTCGGCCTTTATGCGTTGTTTTACCACATCCTGTATCGTCTGTGGGTTATTGGCTGCCGCATACAGGATTATTTCCAACTGCTTCTTTTGTATGTCGGTAAGCTCCTGGGGGCTTTGCAGCAGTCTCTTAGCTGTTTCTATATTTTCCTTGCTACCGGTAAAGGCCGCCATTGCTTCATCGGCTTTTTCGGCGGCCATACGGTAGGTGCTGTCGCCTTCCTTCATCAGTGTATTGTTATTCCACTGTGCCTCGTTGGAAGCAGTGTAGAGTTTCACATACTGTTCGGTATAGGCATCCAGGAACTTCTGTGCTTCTTCCTGTGCTGCACTTTTTTTGGGTGCGTCCTGGCAGGACGAGAACGACAGGAGCGACAGCCCCGCAATAGCGAATAAGCGCTTCATAAAGGAAAATTTGTCTTAAAAATAGTAAATCAGGGCTTGTTTAGCTCAGTTACGAAGTCTATTAACAAGCGGGAGACGTTCACCACGTTATTCATGCTCAGTTCAGAGGCTTTGTCAAACACGTCGTGGTAATAGCCTTTGCCCCCGTTGGAGTACATGAAGATAGCGGGTACACCGGCCTCGCTAAAATGGTGGTGGTCGCTGTTGGCCGACTTGCCCCGGTTTTTCACCTCGGGCAGGTATCGGTTTTTTTTGTTGATTTCCTGGAGAAGTTCGAACTCGCGTGGGTGTTCTGTAGCGTTTACCACGGTCACCCCGTCCGTAGCATCGCCCATAATGTCCAGGTTAGCAACAAAGCGGATATGGCTGAGGGGTATCAGTGGATTTTTCGCAAAGTATTCCGAACCTTTCAACCCCGCCTCCTCACCGCTGAACGCGATAAAGGCGATAGAATAGCGCTGGGGATGCCTGGAGAAGTAGTCAGCGAGGTAAAGGATCATGGCGGTGCCGCTGGCATTATCGTTAGCGCCATTGAATACAGCCGGGCCCATTCGGCCGAGGTGATCGTAGTGCGCGGAAAATACGATAAAGCTATCCGGCAGGGTACCCGGCACATAAGCTACCAGGTTGGCGCTTTTATGGTTTGGTAACAACAGCGAGCGCACATTTACCGACGCGTTCTTGATGCGCCGCGGCAAAACGCTGTCCTGCACATATAGTACCGTAGGGCGTATGGTGTCGGTGCCAACCGCCCAGGTCATTTTCCCCTTTACGGGTATCATATAGCAGCCATCGGGCAGCTCACGGGCCAGTTTGCGCGGCGGTATAGACATGCGTTTGCAGAAACTGTCAGAGTGGGAGAGGCGGTACATTTTGCCCGGGGTAAACCCGTCCCGTGCCTTTTGCCATGCGGCGCTGTCACGTATCTTATCCAGGTTTATCTTTACCACTTTCATGTTTTCCTGGGCATATCCGGAGCTCTGTGCGTCTACCAGGAAGTCTGGGCCAGGGTTCAGCAGCTTCTTATTCACCGTAAGCCTCATAGCATCAGGGAAGGTATTCACCTGGAAGTGGTAGAACTGAACAAAGGTGCTGTCCGGGCTTAGCGGGTGCAAGCCCGCTTTCTCAAACTCTTTCTGTATATAGATAGCGGCCTTCTCGGCTCCTTTTTTCACATATCCCCGGCCTTCCATATTGCCCGCGGCCAGTTTGTTAATGTGCTCTTTTATTTTCAGGCGCGCTTCGTCCTGCGCCCGGCTGGGGGCGGCTAAAGAAAGCAGGGCCAGGAAAATAAAACAGGTACGGAACATAGCGCAGTAATATGGACCACTAAAATAAAGTAAATATCCCGTGCATTTTTGTTGTTTAGCGGTTAACCACGTTATATTGTCCTGTAATAGTAATTCGCCGGGCTATTTTTGCAGCTACCGGTGCCTTAACCAATGACGCGCTACAGAATAGGAATAGTGATAGACGACATCCGCCTGCCCGCATGGGTGGCGCGGGTAATAGAACTGCTTGCGGCATCAGGACTAGCGGAATTGTCTGTTACCAGGCTCCCGAAGCCAGGGTCGGGTGTGCGGGCGGGGTCCCTATACCGGGTTTACCAGCAGTACGATGCCCGAAAGCCCCTGCCTGCCCGCGATGCAATGGCGCTAACCGACATG
>JAEUVZ010000070.1 GCA_016786665.1 Flavipsychrobacter sp. | reverse complement strand
TCTTGGCCTGCGGGTTACAGCCACCTGTATTGGGGATGCCCACAAAATACCGGTAATAACCTGCCGGAGGTGCGAAGTGCGCATCGCCTATCTGCGTAATGGGCACCGTATTGAGCAAAGTAAATGGAGCGCCGTTGTAGCTGTAATACACATACTGCGAGTCTACGCCCGATACACCTATATAGTCATTCCAGTTCAGCACGAAGTTGCCACCGGCCCAGGTACCCAGGAGGCGCTTCTCGGTGTGCGCCGCACTGCCCGGCGACTCGCCGCAGTCTTCCTTCACCGTAGTAATGTAATACGAATAGTAGTTGGTTGATGGACTGGAAGAGTTATCGAGGTAAGTGCTCATGGCAGTATAGTCTACCGAATCGAGCAGTGCATAGTTACCGGCATTGCTGTCTGCGCGATAGATATAATATTTATCTACTGAGCCTGGCGGCGCGGTCTTGTCCCACACCAGCAGGTTTTTATTGGCGGTAGAGTCTACCGTTATGCTGCATATCTCCTCCCCTACAAACAGGGGGATGAGCGGTACGTTCAGCGTATCCGTTCGGGAGCAGCCATCACCATCTGTTATCAGCACCGTTACCGGGCCGTTGGGCACATTTACCGCGGTATCGGTAGTCTGCACCGGGGTAGTGTTCCAGGATAAAGTATAAGGTCCATTGGTGCCCGTTACATCGGCCCACGCAGTACCATTGCTATCCATACACGAAGATGGCGTTACACCAAAGCTCACGGGAATAGAGTCGGGTTGCAGTATGGGAATGTTGGTAGAAGCGATACAGTTATTTCCACTCTCCTTAATTTGAACGAAGTGAGCGGTTCCGCCGGAAACTGCATTAAAGACGTTGCCGGATTGGAAAGGCCCGTAATCAATACTATACTGATATGGTGGTTGACCACCCCAGGCTTCTATTTCAATTAGGCCATCGTTTACTCCATAGCAGGAAGCGTTTTGTGTGGTGAAACTTGCTGCCGGACTACAATTGCCGACATGCGCGTAAAAATTGTCAATAGCCAGGCCATCATCAACACCAGGGTTATCGTGGTCAACAAACTTTATCCAGAGTGTGCCATTTTGCGGTAGGTTGAGACCGATTACCCCACCTTTATTTACACTATAGAGATTCCCATTCAGTGTGCTCCCCGAACCTGTGCTATCCAACACAGTTGATTCCATCATTAAAGAGGGAACCTCTATCCAAGTTGCAGAAAGGTCTCCAACGCTATCTGCATCGGTACTATAGTAAACTCGCACGCTATCTTTCGTTGCAGTATCGGCATCCCCTACACGCCATTGCTCCTGACGAAAACCAACATAGAATGACGTAATGGTAGTTCCTGTATTGTTGATAAAAGACACACCATAGTGTGCTTCCAGCGAAGAGGGCGTGCCGCTGGCAACTGAACCCAGCGCACGGTCTGACGAACCTACCTGGCCAAAGGAGTATATTTCGCCACTAGGGTCACTTCCATTACCACCCCGATACTCGTAATTTACATAATTACCTGTTCCATACTCGGCGATCTGCCAATTGGGTATGCTCATAGGCATACTAACATTGGACTGAGTTTGCAGCGTATTGAAATTGTTGGCGTAAAGCCATGTAGTAGTGGTGTTAGGGATAACCACTTGCGCGTTCATGGAAATACCGCACAATACCGCGGCAGAGAGTAAAGCTATTTTCCTCATAAAAATGAATAGGATGACAACCCGTACATGACAGGGATATGCTAAAATACGCATATAAACGGGAAAAACGTGATTTGCGCCGCTGAAATACCCACTATTCCGACCACCTTCTTACCACCAGGGAAGAATTGGTGCCACCGAAGCCAAACGAGTTGGAAAGGAACAGGTCAAAATCCTTTTTCAGCGTCTCTGGCACAATATTGATTTTCGCGGAGTGCTCATCGGGTGTCTCGAAGTTGATATTGGGGGCTATAAAGCTATTCTGCATCATCAGCATTGAGTACACTATCTCGCTGGCGCCCGCCATCCAGCACTCGTGCCCGGTCATTGATTTGGTGGAGCTTACCGGCACTTTGCCGCCAAAGACTTCAAAGATGGCTTCGGCCTCGCTTCCATCGCCTGCCGGTGTAGAGGTAGCATGGGCGTTGAT
This sequence comes from Flavipsychrobacter sp., assembly GCA_016786665.1. Lineage (GTDB taxonomy): Bacteria > Bacteroidota > Bacteroidia > Chitinophagales > Chitinophagaceae > MKUN01. The sequence goes on along the minus strand of JAEUVZ010000070.1, from coordinate 55,780 downwards.
GTATTGAATGTCGGCTGCACTTATTCCCGCCTCCTTCAGCGAGCGGCCTATGGAGCGCACCTGCCCTTCTACACTGGGGTTAGAGATATGCTGCCCGTTGGAGGAAAAGCCATAGCCTATCACTTCGGCCAGTATGGTGGCCCCTCGCGCCTGCGCCGACTCCAGGCTTTCCAGTATCACGGTAGCGGCGCCACCGCCCGGCACCAGGCCATCGCGGGCAGCGTCAAAAGGACGCGACGCCTTTGCCGGCTCCTCCTCGCGGGTAGAAAAAGTACCCAGCGCGTCGAAGTTGGGCATGGAATAGATATTTACTTCCTGGGCGCCCCCGCAGATGACACGGTCCTGCAGCCCTTGCTTTATGAACATATACCCCAGCCCTATAGAGTGGGAACCACTGGCGCAAGCCGCGGATATGGAAAAATTGATACCCCGCAGTTTAAAGATGGTCGCCAGGTTCATAGTAACTGTAGAATTCAGCACCTGGAATACAGAGCCTGAACCCACCATCATGGTATCCTTCTTTTCACGAATCAGGTCTATGGCTTCAATAACCGGCTGCGCGCAACTGTCGTTGCCGTATACAATGCCTGTTTCGTATTGCTCAAAGTATTCTGTAGTCATTCCCGCCTGGGCCATCGCCTCCAGGGTGGCCATGTATGCAAATTCAGCATGTTCGGGCATCATGATGCGCGACCGCCTGTCGAGCAGGCCCTTGAGCTGAGGACGTTCTACGTAGCCGGTAAGCCCGGAACGGTAGCCCATCTCTTTGCGCTTCGGGTCGAGTATAATACCCGACTTGCCCTCAAACAATGACTTGGCCACTTCTTCCTTGCTCTTACCCAGGGAAGAATAGATGCCCATACCTGTAATGACTACGCGACTCATTTTCTTGAAGAATTAAACGTTTAGTTTGTTGCCCGGCAAAAATCGCTGCAAGTATCTAAGTATATAGCCCACCGTTGATAGAAACTACCTGGCCGGTGATATAAGATGCATTCTTAGAAGCAAAGAAGCCCACAAGGTCGGCTACTTCTTCGGGCAAGCCAAAGCGCTTCATCGGTATCATATTTACCAGTTCCTTTTCGTTCAGGTCGCCGGTCATATCGGTTTTTACGAAGCCGGGGGCTATGGCATTCACGGTTATGTTGCGCTTGGCAATTTCCTGTGCCAGCGCCTTGGTGGCACCTATCATACCCGCCTTGGCAGCAGAGTAGTTGACCTGTCCAGGCATCCCTTTGATGCCGCTGAGCGATACCATATTGATGATGCGGCCGTAGCGGTTCATCAGCATAGGGTTCAGCACCAGCTTGGTAACGTGATACATGCCTTGCAAACTGGTATCCAGCACGCTATCCCATTGCTCGTCTGTCATGCTCATCATCAGCATATCCTGGCGGATGCCCGCATTGTTTACCAGCACTTCTACCAGCTTGCCGGGATGGGCCTCTATCCAGCCGCCCAACACCTTCTGTATATCTTCCTTGCTGCCCACGTCAAACATCAGCGCCTCGGCATCCACGCCCTTCTCCTTCACCATCGCTACTGTTTCCGAGGCGGCTTCTGTATTGCCTTTATAGTTAATGAGCAGGTTGTAGCCCATCTCTGCCAGCTTCACGCACACAGCTCGGCCTATGCCGCGGGAACCACCTGTTACCAATGCGTACTTAGTTGCCATGCCGTTATATTTTTTTCTTGAATTTTTCTACTATGTCGGTGTCCATCAGCCAGGCCTTCACCTGCTGCAACTTGCCCGATGCGGAGAAGTCTTCGGTAAAGAAGGGGAATATCTCGCGCACGCCCTTGTACATCCATTTGGTAGCCGGGGCCAGCTTTGCCGAGTTCCCGCGTATGTCTACCGCCTGCATGAGCGCCACGGCTTCCACCGCCAGCACTTCGTAAGCGTTTTCTATTACGCGGCTGCACATCATGGCCGCATTGCAGCCCATGCTCACTATATCCTGGTTATCGTTATTGTTGGGGATGCTGTGTACATACATGGGGTTGCTGAGCGTCTGGTTCTCAGCAACGGTAGATGTGGCGGGGTACTGCATACCCTGTATACCAAAGTTGAGGCCCAGCCGGCCGGCGTTGGCAAACGGGGGCAGCTTCTGGTTCAGGTGCGAGTTCAGCAGGAAATTCAGCTGGCGCTCGGCCAGCATAGAGAGCTTGGTAATGGCAATTTTCAGCTTGTCCATTTCCAGCGCTATATAGTCGCCATGGAAGTTACCTCCGTGGAAAATGTTTTTGTTCTTCGCGTCCACTACCGGGTTATCGTTCACCGAGTTCAACTCGTCTACTATTACCTTCTCGGTGTTGTACACGGTATCCATTATCGGGCCCAGTATCTGCGGCACACAACGGATGGAATAGTACTCCTGCACCTTGTCCTCTATCACATCCTCGGTTATCTTCTTGTCGTACAGGTGTTCGTGGCGCTTACGCAGCAGCTTGCTGTCGTCGCCCAGTATACGCATCCACTCCGCCACCAGGTTTTGGCCTTTGTGCCTTTTTACACCATTCAGCTCCGCCGAAAAATGGTCGTCATACGCCTCCATCATTTCGTTTACCATCAGGGAGAGCAGCATGCTCCACACCACCAGGCGATGCGCCATTATTACATTTACACCACCTATACCGGTCATGGCAGAAGTGCCGTTCAGTATGGCGAGGCCCTCACGGATGTGTATGTTCATGGGCTTGCGCTTCAGCTTCTTATACACTTCTTTGGCCGGCACCACTTTACCTTCCAGCCAAAAGTCGCCTTCTCCTATCAGGCCCAGCGCCAGGTGTGCCAACTGCACCAGGTCTCCGCTGGCACCCACGCCGCCGTGCGCATATACACAGGGGTAGGCATCGTTGTTCAGCAAATCCGACATCAGCTGTACCGTGTCGGGGTGTATACCGGAGTAACCCAGCAACAGGGTATTCATGCGGGCAAGCAACATAGCCCGGGAGTGCTGCGGAGACAGCAGTTGCCCCATGCCTGAGCTGTGGCTGCGTATCAGGTTGTACTGTAGCTGCGTACGGTCCGCATCGTTGATGCGGTACTGTGCCATAGGTCCGAAACCGGTGTTGATGCCGTATATGAGCTTATCTTTCGAAAACTTCGTCAGGAACTCATAGCTGCGCGTTACATCCTTTACCGCGGCGGCAGAAATGTTCACATCTTTGCGATGCAAAATAATCTGCTCAAACGCAGCCAGGTCCAGAGTTTTACCTCCAAGTGCGATCATATTAAAAAATAGCGTTAATTTCTAATTCAATAAGGGTGTGCAAAGATAGCAAAAAAGATAGGTAGGCTCTATGTAAGTGCCAATATTTATTGGGGATTTTGCGATATGACTGTTTACTTCTTTTTTACCAGCGCTGTCAAGGGGTTGCGGAGCTTCTCGTAGCCCGTCAGGTCTACCTTTACACTACCCACCAGTATAGGACTATCTACCCGAACAGGTATGTGGTTGGCATCATCGGTCACCCAAATCGCCATTTTTTCCCCGCCCTTAAAGATGGTACCCTCTATCAGCAGGGGCGATATCTTGATGGCATTGAACGTGCCATAGCGCGTGGTAATCCGCTCCTTGCCTATGTATCGGATGTAGAGCTCATATACCTTATCGTCAAGGAACATGCTGAACGGTATCTTATCGCCGGGCTTGTGCTTGCTGTAATCGATATTGCGGGCATAGAATATGGCGGAAAGAACATCCTGCACGCAGGAGGGCACATTATACACCCCTTTGGTTGAGATGGCTTTGCCCTGCTTTTGGTTAAAGGTGACGTTGTTGTATATTTTGAAGCCGTTCTCGTTCACATTACGGACGAACTTAGCGGGCAGCAGGGTCTCTTTATCAATAAAGGTCTCGTAGCGGTCCCTTACCTTGTAGAACCACTCGTACGATTTCAGGGTTTTCCCATCTCCTATTACGTGATACACGGGCTTGTTATTGAGGGTCTCCAGGGTAGTGGTAAAACTGGCATCGCCGGCCGGAACCCATATGGCGCTCATATTATAGAACACGCGGAATTTCAGCACTTCCCCTTCCTGAAAGCTGGTGTTCTTTATGCCACAAAAATCGCTCTGCGCCGATACACGGGGTGCGGAAGCCGCCCACAACAAGCCGGAAGCCAACAGCAATAAACTCCTCTTCATCATTCCTTCCATCAATAGGTGCATATTCAAATATCCGTCTTTTTTTACCAAATTCGTTCGGAGGCGCGTTACCGGAATGTTTTCATTCGCAAGAGCAACAGGCTTCCCGCTACTGCCGGCACTACCAGGTTTATGAGCCAGATGCCGACTGTTGCGGAAAGAATACCAATGGTATTGGCGCTATACATTCCGAACAAGAAAAGGCCCACCTGCCCACGAACCCCCAGTTCCGCCAAAGCTATAGAGGGCACTACGGCAATGACCCAGAAGAACAAGGCTGATAAGAAAAAGCCATCTATAACAGGCACCTGTACCTTCATCCAATAAAGCAAAACCAAATACTGTGCCGTAAAAATGCCAAACCGGAGGAGCGATATACAGAGAATAGTTAATTGTTCCTTTGGGCTGAAGCGCATCAAGAGCTGGGCGTATATTTTGTATTTCTGCAGCCACTTTATCTTGTTGAGCAAAGGTAGCCAGCTCTCAAAGCGCCAGTAGCACCAGAACAGCAGTATCATCAGCACACCGCTGGCGACCAGGGCCGGAAGCGGCCACCAAGGCCCCGGATGCTTTACACAGTAGTAAGTGAGTGCTGCCGTTCCGTAAATGAATATGGTAAGCAACTGTGCGAACGAACCCAACACCGATACGCTGATAAGCCGGAATGTATTCTGCCGCCGGAGGTACATAATGCGCCCGGGATAGTCGCCCAGCCGGTTGGGCGTAATAATAGACAATGCAGCACCTGCCAGGCAACTAGCCAGCGCCCTGGCGTAGCTCAGCGGTTCGGCGCTGCCTGCCAGCATTTGCCACTTCTTTCCCTCCAGCGCCAGGTTGAGCAGCATCAGGGCGCCGCACCACCACAGGTATGCCTGCGGCCCTGTTTGCCACCAGGCCCCAGCATCTACGCGAGCCAGTTGCTTCGTAACCTGGAGGTATATGCCGCCCAGCAATACTGCAGATACGGCAATGCCTATCAGGTAATTGAGCCTTATTTTGGTACTTTTGTTCAAACAAGTATCTCCTTTGCAGCAACAGCCCCGTATCATATTGGGTATTGACCCGGGAACCCTGGTAATGGGTTACGGACTGATAGCTATCGACAAAAGTACTATTTCACTGGTGGAAATGGGGGTGTTGCAACTTTCCAAGCACAGAGACCATGCTGAGCGGCTGGAGCTCATCTTCCGCAAGATGGAAAGCCTGATAAAACTGCACCGACCGGAAGCAGTAGCTATTGAGGCACCCTTCTTTGGCAAAAACGTGCAGAGTATGCTGAAGCTGGGGCGTGCACAAGGAGTGGCCATCGCCGCATCAATGATGCATGGACTGCGCGCGGTAGAGTATGCGCCGCGCAAGGTAAAGCAATCGATAACAGGCAGGGGGAATGCTACCAAAGAGCAAGTATACCAGATGCTGCAGCATACGCTCCACTTTGAGGAAGACCCGCGCTTTATGGATGCTACTGATGCGCTTGCGGTAGCCCTCTGCTATCATTACCAGACCAAAATACCACAGACGGGGGACGGAAGCACTACCAAAAGAGTATCTAAAGCCAAGAAATCGAGTAGTTGGGAAGCGTTTATTGCGCAAAACCCCGCTAGAATTGTTAAGAGGTAGTTATTCGGTGTGTCTTTTAACGGTTCTTTAAGAACATATATTACCTACTTAACAATCTGACCGCTACTTTTACATTCTGATTGCAAAGTGATAACAACCGCTTTGTGAACAGACAACAAAACAACAACAACAAACGGTAAAACAGCTCCCCGGCATTAGGCGCTGCATTTATTCAAAACAAAACAAAATTCTATGCCTGAGTACAAAGCTAAAGTGCTTCTTGTTGAAGACGATCCTACATTGAGCTATGTAGTAAAAGAAAGCCTCGCTAAAAACGGTTTCGAGGTAGTTCACTGTCCTGATAGTGAATCGGCCTGGCAGCAGTTTATGAAACACAATTTTGACATCTGCCTGCTGGATGTAGTACTGCCGAAAAAAGACGGTATGCACCTGGCCACACAGATACGTCAGAAGAACGAGGGGATACCCATTCTGCTGCTCACCTCCAAGAATATGGACGATGATAAAGTTGCCGGCTTCCGCAGTGGCGCCGATGACTACATCACCAAGCCGTTCAACATGCAGGAACTGCTGCTGAGGCTGGAAGTATTCCTGCGCCGCACTAAAAAGAAAGAAGATAACACCCCTACAGAGTTCCGCCTGGGTGACCTTGATTTTGACTATACTAACCTGGTGCTCCGCAACAACAACCTGGAGTACCAGTTAACACAACGCGAAGCGGACCTTATCCGTTACCTGTGCCTGAACGCCAACCGCGTACTGAAGCGTGATGAAATATTGCTGAACGTATGGGGCAAGGATGATTACTTCCTGGGGCGCAGTATGGATGTGTTTATCACAAAGGTGCGTAAATACATAAAAGCCCAGGAGGGAGTGGAACTGCAAACCATCCATGGCATTGGTTTCAAGTTCATCAACGCCGCCGCATAATAACTCTTTACAAATAGTAGTACTCAGAAACGTCCTCCACTTTCCAGGGAGGACGTTTCACGTATGTTCGGTAAAGAGCGCCTCCAGGTGATGGTGCAGATGGGCTACATAGTCGGTAACAACAAAAGATAACGTTACCGGTGCGTTGTTGCCTATAGAGCAGGCAACATCCAACTTGCCCGGGTCGATATTGCGCACTACATGAGCAAGGTGAATATTGAAAGCGCGCCATAGCGCTACCAGGGTAGCAGTATCGGCTGTGGCGTATTGCTGCAGGCGTACAAAGTCGTCTTGCGGATAGCCGGGGCCCGAATAGATTTCTTCTTCCAGTTGCGCCCTCAGGAAACGCTGGTGATTGCAGGCTGCGCTGTCTACCAGGTGGCCCAGCACTTCTTTGCGGCACCACTTTCCGGCAGCGCTACGGTACTGCCAGGCGGCCTCATCCATAGCAGCGAACTTTTGCGTGGCTTCAGCTACCAGCTCCAGCAGCGTAAGCGATGCCTCATTTAATAGCAGCGGTATCATAGGTGGTTCATTTTTGCAGTGCTTCTTTGTAGGCGGCCAGGCAGCGGTCTTTGGCGGCTGCGTGGTCTACCATCGGTTGCGGATATGCTAGCGTGTCGTACTCCGGCACCCAGCGGCGAATGTACTTCAGTTCCGGGTCGAATTTCTCTGTTTGCAGCCGCGGATTAAATACCCGGAAGTAGGGCGCCGCATCGCAGCCGGTACCAGCAGCCCATTGCCAATTGCCGTTGTTCGCGGCCAATTCGTAATCCAGCAGCTTTTCGGCAAAGTAAGCCTCTCCCCACCTCCAGTCTACCAGCAGATCTTTAGCCAGGAAGCTAGCTACTATCATCCGTACCCGGTTGTGCATATACCCCGTTTCGTTCAGCTCGCGCATTCCTGCGTCCACTATAGGGAACCCGGTACGGCCCTGGCACCAACGCTCAAATTCCTGTTCGTTATTGCGCCAGCGTATGTTGTCGTACTCCTCTTTAAAAGAATGAGCTACAACCCTGGGGAAGTGCCAAAGTATGGCCTGGAAGAATTCCCGCCATATCAGCTCGTTCAGGAAGTCCTCGCTATGGCCAGCAGCCTGCCGAGCCAATTCGCGGATACTTACTGTTCCAAACCGCAGATGTACACTGAGGTGGCTGGTGCTGTCCAGCGCCGGTATATCTCTGTTCTTCTTGTAGCCGGGCAGTATGCTGTTATCCAGCTTTGCCGGAACCACATAATAGTCCGTTTCCTGGAAGCCGAGCTCAGCCAGCGAAGGGATGCCCGCACCGGTATATTGGGCGAGAGCCTCCATGTATTTACCGGTAGGATATGATTTCAGGAAAAACTCATTCAACCGGGCCTTCCATTTCTTGCTGTAAGGAGTGTACACAGTATACGGTTCCCCGTTGTCCTTTACCACCTCATCCTTCTCAAATATTACCTGGTCTTTGTAGGTATAGAATGGAACGCCCCTGGCCTCCAGGTAAGCTAATACCCGGGCGTCCCGTTCCCGGGCATAGGGTTCATAGTCGTGATTGGTGTATACAGCCATTACCCGGTGCTCCTTTATCAATCTGCCCAGGCACTCCAGCGGCTTGCCCTGTAGCACGGTGAGAGCGCTTCCTGCAGCGGCCAGCTCTTTATCTATTGCCACCAGGCTATCGCGGATAAATGCAACCCGTTTATCCTTCCTGTCCCTGAGCTCGTCCAGTATTTCGCTGTCAAAAATAAATAGCGGAAGCACCTGGCATCCCGACCGCAGGGCATGGTACAGCCCCGCATTATCATTCAGCCGTAGATCGCGCCGGAACCAAAAAATGCTTATTTGTTTTTCTTTCATGCTTTAGTGGGTACCCCTTACTATAAAAATAGCTGCTATCTTTATAAATTGCAGCCTACAATATTAGAACAAACATGCCTGAGGCCCGAAATGTTGCATTGTCTATTGTCGTTCCCGTTTTCAACGAGGAACAAATAATAGATACACTGGTTCAACGGCTGACCGCGGCAGCAGAGCAGATAACCCCTAGCTACGAAATTATCTTCGTGAACGATGGCAGCAGGGACAGCTCGCTGCTGAAGCTGAAAGACGCTTGCCAACATAACACCCACCTGCATTTCATCAGCTTTTCGCGCAACTTCGGCCACCAGATAGCGATAACCGCCGGCATGGACCACGCCCGTGGGAATGCGATAGTGACGATAGACGGCGACCTGCAAGACCCGCCGGAACTGATGATACAGATGTACCAGGAATACCTGCAAGGCAGCAAAGTGGTATATGCCCGACGCACCGCGAGAAAGGGTGAGACCTTTTTCAAGCTCTTTACCGCCAAAGCTTTTTATCGCCTTATGGCCCGGCTGGTATCGTTTGAAATACCGCTTGACGTGGGTGACTACCGCTTGATAAGCCGGGATGTGCTGGAATACCTGAAAAAAATGAAGGAATATGACAAATACCTGCGTGGGCAAATAGCCTGGTTGGGATTTAGCCACTCTTTTGTAGAATATGAACGCGATGAACGCAAATTCGGCACTACCAATTATCCTTTCCGAAAGATGGTGCGCCTTGCATTCAACGGCATAACCGGCTTCTCCGACTCCCCCCTGAAACTGGCAACTACGCTGGGCTTTCTTGTTTGCGGCATCTCTTTCCTTATCATTCTTTACGCCCTCTATGGTTACTTTATTGAGGAGGCCACGGTACCTGGCTGGGCCTCTACCATCGTTAGCATTACCTTCCTGGGAGGGGTTCAATTGTTATCGCTAGGCATAATAGGCGAGTATATCAGCCGCATCATCAACAATGTGCGTAACCGGCCCCTGTATGTGATAGACCAAACCGACGTGCCCGAAAAGGTCGCGTAATTGGCTGCTCTTTAGAAGAGTCTCTTTACCTACCTCTGTTCTCCGCCAGGCGGATACACTACCTGGTTATTATAACCTTTTAAAAAAGTAAAGAGCGGGGATGCCGCTCTTTACCATATATCTTATCCGGGGGTGGGTGCGTTATGCCAGCAGTTCGCTAATCACGCTTACCAGCTCGGTGCGGGTAATAGGCACACCCTTTATTTTGTTGTACGCTTTAGCATCTACCAGGAACTTGTCGCGTATGATCTTTATCAACTGTCCATTATTTATCTCCGGCACCAGTATGTGTTTGTAGTTCTGCAACATTGCACCGAGGTTCCTGGGGAAAGGGCGCAGGTACCGCAGGTGCGCGTGCGCCACCGATTTGCCTTGCTCTTGCAGTTCCGCAGCAGCGCTTTTAATAGCACCGTAGGTAGAACCCCAACCCAGTACCAGCACATCTCCCTGCTCGGGCCCGCTGTCCAGGGTCTGCTCGGGAATGTAGTCGGCAATCAGATCCACCTTCGCTTCCCGGGTCTTCACCATCGCCTCGTGATTATCCGGATCGTAGGATACGTTACCGGTTATGGCTTCTTTTTCCAAGCCGCCTATGCGGTGCTCAAGCCCTGCGGTTCCCGGCACGGCCCAGGGGCGCACCAGTTTCTCATCGCGCTGATAGGGAAGGTATTTCTCTTCGCCTTCTGCCAGTTGCTTTTTAAATGTTACCTCTATCGGTTGAAGGTCTTTGCTCTGCGGATAGCGCCAGGGTTCGGAACCGTTCGCTATGTAGCCATCGCTCAGCAGTATTACGGGAGTCATGTGCTGCACGGCTATGCGTACCGCCTCGTAGGCCACATCAAAGCAATCGCTGGGCGTAGCTGTGGATATTACCGGCATCGGGCACTCCCCGTTACGGCCATAGTAAGCCTGCAGCAGGTCGCTTTGTTCCGTCTTTGTCGGCAACCCGGTAGAAGGGCCTCCCCGCTGTATGTTCACTATTACCAGGGGTATTTCCAGCATTACGGCCAGCCCCATGGCTTCCGTTTTTAACGCCATGCCGGGGCCGGATGTAGTCGTTACACCCAGGCTTCCACCATAGGCCGCGCCTATAGCCGCACTGATGCCTGCAATCTCATCCTCGGCCTGGAAGGTGCGGATTCCAAAATTTTTGTGCCTCGCCAGTTCGTGAAGTATATCGGATGCCGGCGTAATAGGATACGTACCCAGGAACAGGGGCAAGCTTGACATTTGCGAAGCGGCTATGAGTCCGTAGGCCAACGCCGTATTGCCGGTGATACCGCGGTAGTTGCCCGCCGGCAGTTTCGCCTTCTCCACCTTATACCGGCTGGTGAAAGCTTCTATGGTATCCCCGAAGTTATAACCCGCCTGTATCGCTTTTATGTTGCTCTCCAGTATTTCGGGCTTGCTGCTAAACTTATCGTGCAGAAAGGAGAACGTACTCTGCATATCGCGGTTGTAGAGCCAATAGAGGAAGCCCAGCACAAACATGTTCTTTGCGCGGTCTTTCTCCTTCACCCCCATCTGTATATCTTTCAGGGCTTCGCGGGTAAGCTTGGTCACGTCTATTTTGTAGAGCTCGTAGCCCGACACGGTACCATCCTCCAGGGGATTGGCTCCTTCGGGATAGTTGGCCAGGCGCAGGTTCTTTGTATCAAACCCATCGGTATTGGCAATGATGATACCTCCTTTTTTCAGCATCTTCAGGTTCACCTTCAGCGCGGCGGCGTTCATTGCCACCAGTACATCGCAGCTATCGCCCGGTGTAAATATGCGATTGCTGGAAAAGTGGAGCTGGTACCCGCTCACACCCGGCACGGTACCCTGGGGGGCACGTATTTCCGCCGGGAAGTCGGGGAATGTAGAAAGGTCATTGCCAATCAAGGCTGTGTTGTTGGTAAACTGGCTGCCGGTTAGCTGCATACCATCGCCGCTGTCGCCGGCAAATTTTATCACCACATCATCAATGACCCTTGTAGGAACAGACATATGTATTACTTCAAAATTCTAAAAAATAAAAAGCCGTAAAACAAGGCTTTTATGCACGCCGCAAAGTTAGTCAATTTGGCCATCAAGCATTTATATAAGCGGTAATAAGATGGATATATATCGTTAGCGTTTATCTATAGTGTCGTATACAGATAATTGTTGTGTATATTTTTTGCGGTAAACAGGGCACATTTATGTAGGTTTGCGTACAGTGAATTTTGCTATGCGATTTGCCCGGGGCCTGTATTTATTCCCTTTCTTATTCCTTTTTTCCATTGTGTGCGCGAAGGCCCAAAAGGCTCCTTCCAAGCAATCGCGTATTCTTATTCTGCTGGATGGTTCCTCCAGCATGGTAGATGAGTGGAACAACAAGAACTCGCGCTATAAGGCGGCGGAGCAGGTGATACTTGCCCTAATGGACAGTGTGTATGCGGTGAACAAAGATGTGGAATTTGGCTTGCGGGTATTTGGCCACCAGCACTCTGTTACGGAACGCAATTGCTTTGATACGCAAAACGAAGTGGCCTTCAGCAAAAATAACTCCATCCAGATGTCGCTGCGGCTGAACTCGCTGAAACCCTACGGTATTACCCCCATTGCCTATTCTATAAAGAAAGCAGTGGAGGAGGACATGGTGAATGAGGCCAAATATGTGTATAGCCTCATACTGATAACAGACGGCGGGGAAAGCTGCGGCGGGGATATATGCGACGTAGTGCGCACACTGCTGGAGAAAAAAATATTCTTCAAACCGTATATCATCAGCCTGTACAATTCGCAGTTCCTGGCAGAGACCTACTCCTGCATGGGCGAGTATCTACAGGTGCTGAAACCCGAGGACATAGGTAAAACTGTAGGGACAATTGTAGATGCCTACCGCCCGGTCATTCGCCTGAATGAAACCGATGTGCAGCAGCTACGGCCCCTGTCCGAAACCCGTACACCGCCGGTAACGGCCACTATCCGCACCCTGAAAACGGAAGAAACACCACCGCCGCCGGTACTAAAACCGGTGGAAAAACCGATAGAAAAGCCCGTAGAAGCACCCAAGCCTCAACCAAAACCCGTGGAGACACCCGTGGTAAAAACTGAGGAGCGAATAAAGTATACACTGCCGCGCATAGGCACGGCAGGCCTGCATGCGATAGCGGGCAATACCCGCACGCGCCCCCTGTATAGCACCGTGGTGCCGCCCTCGGTAACGATAAAGAACCAACAACCCAAGATAGAAATGCCGCGGCTTGCCGTGGTGGGTAAGCCTAAAACGCTATCGCTATTGTTTACCGTGCCTACCTATAAGGAAGTAGCTTTCCCGCGGCTGAAAATGACCATCAACAAACCGGAACCCGAGATAGCCAAACCCGCAGAGCAACCTAAACCAGTGGTGACCGCCCCCAAACCAACACCACCTAAGCCGGCACCACCCAAACCCAAAACGACACCGGAAAAGAAAGACCCACCCAAGACAGCCGAAGTGGAAGTAAAGGTGGAAACAGAAGACGCGCAGGAAACTACCGTAGAGGTGTACTTCACCAACGGACGGGGTAAATATTATTATACCATGCCGCGCATCCTTTTTAAAGATGTAAAGAGTGGCACTACCGTACACCAGTTCATGCGGACGATAGACGCTAACAACCGGCCTGACCCACACAATGTGACGCCGGGAACCTATAACGTACTGATAGCCGGGAACGGAAACAGTATGGCTAAGAATGTGACCATTACCCCCAACAAGAAAAACAAGGTATTGATTACCGTAACGACTGGCTCGCTGCACTTTGAGTATGCGAATAACCCGGACAGGCCCGTATCGGAATATATTGCGCGGGTGGCACAGCGCTCCGGCGGCACCGATCGCGACCAGCCTTGCGATGTGGACCTGAAATATGAGCCGGGCAGCTACCACGTAACGGTGAACACGCGGCCCCTGTCGCACTTTTATATAGACCTGGACATGAACTATACCAAGGTCATCACACTACCGGAACCGGGGCATGTGCGCTTTGTGCCGGCCGACAACAAACAAACCACCGCTACCCTGTATACCCCGCTGGGCGATAAATTCGTGAAATTCTACGGTGTGGATGTGGGACCCAACGCTCCCCTGGACAGCCTGAAAGTGGAACTGAAACCTGGGCCCTACGAGGTTCGGTTTGTGAAGAATCCTAAAGTATCCGGTAGCTATGAGCAGGTAATCCCTTTCACCGTGAAGAGCAACGAAGTGATAGAGGTAGAACTGAAATAGCTAACTTCATAGCATGCAATCGATAACAATACAGCAGGTTTTTGTCGGCACGCCCGAGTACCGGCAGGTTTACGAACTGCGGAACGAATTGCTGCGAAAGCCGCTTGGCCTCTCGCTGGACAATGAAGACCTTGGGCAAGATGAACACGACATTATCCTGGCGGCGTTTGGCGCGGACGATATTGCCGGTTGCCTGATGCTGACGCATAAAGACAACGATACGGTTAAGTTCCGGCAGATGGCAGTAGCACAACAGATGCAGGGACAGGGCATTGGCAGAATGCTGCTGCTGGAGGCGCAACGTATCTGTACAGAAAAGCAGTACCGGAAAGTAGTGCTGCACGCCCGGGCAACCGCGGCTGAATTTTACGCACGGATGGGTTACACCATCACATCCGGCTTGTTCACAGAGGTAGGCATACCTCACTATGTAATGGAGAAAGAAATAGGATGAAACTCTGCTCCCGCCAGCAAGACGATATAGACTGCGTGCTGTATACTCACCACCGCGACCTACCAGCGGAGTGGGACGCATTGCTGCCGCCGGGGCATGCGCTGACCAGCGACCAACTGGCACTTACCGAAGCCTCATCGCTTCCAGACATCTCTTTCTTATACGGGATAGTAACACATAAGGGCCTCGCCATTGCCGCCGCAGGATTCCAGCTGCTGCGGGTACGGCCGGGACACATTAACCCCGGAATGGTAAAACGATGGCAAACCCGGGCATGGACGCTCTTTACCCGCGCCGCCTGCCCGCAACTGCTGGTAGCGGGCCACCTGTTCCGCCACGACACCCGCTTTTTTTATTACGCACCAGATATCACTACCTACCTGGCCTATCAATGCTTCTATACTGCCACTCAGCGCGCCCTGCAGAATAGCTCCGCCGGCGCCGTGCTGGTAAAAGACATGCCGGTGGAACTGGTAGACCATTTTCAGAATCACGCTCCGCAATTCCTGTTGCTCCGCAACGACATCTCTATGGAAATGACCCTACCGGCAGAGTGGGAGTTGATGCAGGACTATGAAAAGGCCCTGAAACACAAGTATGCGCAACGCCTCCGGAAAATACGCAAGCTCTGGCAAGACCTTACGGTAAAGGAACTCTCGGAGGCTGACGTAGCAGCCCAAAAAGATGACCTGTACCGGCTATACTCGCAAGTGGTGCAACACCAGCAGGTACGCCTGGGTGTACTCAGTCCGCAATTCATCGTCCGGCTGAAACAGTTCTATAAGGAGCGGCTAAAGATATGGGCGGTATATGACGGACAAGAAATGATCGCCTTTTTTAGCGGGTGGGTGAAAGAAGAAGCCTTTGATATGTTCTACATCGGCTTCGATTACGCGCGCAACTCAGAGCTGCAACTGTATTTCAATATTCTCTTCTTCAGTGTAGAGCAAGCCATACTGCTCCGCAAACCCAAACTGATACTGGGGCGCACAGCACTAGACGCCAAAGCCAGGCTAGGCTGCGAACCGCAATACCTGCGCACCTTCCTGTACATCCGCAATCCACTAATACGGCGCTTTGTGGTGCGCAAGCAACAGGGCGTATCCCTCAAGGAAGGCGATTGGGAAGAAAAACACCCGTTTAAAGGGTAAAAAGTTATTTTTGTTTTACATTTCTGACCCCTATGAGTACCAGAACCAAACTTATCCTGTTCTCCGTTGTATTCACGTGGCTATTCTACCGGATGTGCTGCCATTATTACCCCAGCTTGCTTTCCATGGGGCCATCGCTGATACATGCCTGGGCACAGGGCGACCGCTACTCGCTGGCCCTCAATTTTTATGACCACGGAATGGACTTCTTCCATCCGCGCACCAGCAATATACACTCAACAGATGGCATCACAGGCGTGGAGTTCCCTATACAGGCATATCTTGCGGCCATCTGCGGCCACCTGTTCGGCAGAGAGAATATTTCCATTTCGTTCCGGCTAATCACTGTTGCCATATCGTTCGCCGGCCTTTACGCGCTTTTCCTGGCGGTATACAAGCGCACCAGCGATGTTATCGCCGCGGTCACTATACCTGCAATTATCTTCTCCGCTCCCGTATTTATCTATTATACGTGCAATTACCTTCCGGATACCGCCGGCACATCATTAGCTTTCATAGCCATTTACTTCATACTGAAATACCACGAGGAGGAATCTCCCAAAAGCTATTATATCGCCCTGGCATTCTTGATGTTCGGTGCACTTATTAAGACTACGATAGCCGTATATCTACTGGGTTTTATCGGCTTCGTTTTTCTGTCCAGGCTTTCCGGGAATGGGAAAAAGACCCTGAAAAATACCGCTGGTTTTGTGTTGATGTCTACTTTGTTTGTGCTGCCGGTGGTGGCCTACTATTTCTACAACCAGTATCTGAATAATACGTACCACTCTCACATATTCATGTCTAAACCGGCGCCATTCCAGAACATGCAGCAGTTTAGGGAATATGTAGACCTGCATTTTAAGACGCGGTGGATGTATGATTACCTGGCAGTACCAGACTACATGGCCGCGGCCACAATGATAGCAGCCGGCTTCGTATTGGCCTGGAAAATGCCCCAGGGCAAACGGCAGTTAAGTTTGTTCTTTATTTTCCTGGGCGGCTCCGCAGCCATGTTTTACCTGCTGGGAGCACAGCTGCTCATTCACGACTATTACATCATCGCTATCGCCTTTCCCCCACTGGCCTATGGACTCATCATTTCACTTTTAGCCATCCGGAAGAATGTCCATGGCATTGCGGTGGCCGCCTTACGCGCTTCCCTACTGGCAGCTATCTATCTTTCGTTTATTTTTGGCTTCCACCAGCACGGTAAACGTTTTAATGACTCCACAGACCTCTACCGGTGGTCGCTCAACGGCAAGGCGCTCCTGGATGAGCTGCACATAGGCCGCGACGAACCTATTTTCCTGGTAAATGAGTTTCCCTCCAATCTGCCCCTCGCCTACTTCGACAGAAGAGGTAATACTTTTTATTATGACAAATGGGATGGAAACATGCACTACCCCACATATCTTATGAGGCAGTCGGGCATTCGCATAGCTGTTATGCGCACACAGTCGCACGATTATATCCTGGCGCACTTCCCGGAAACGCTGGAAGGATTTGAGCATTTGCTTACCAAAGACGAACTGGTGGTGTACCGGTTGAAAGACTAGTGCGCTACCAGCCAGTTATCGCCGCTTCCGGCTTCGGCCTGTACCGGCACATCGTGTGGTAGCGGCATAGCGCCTTCCATGCCGGCACGTATGAGCTGCCGTACGTGTTCCACTTCCTCTTTAGGAGTGTCAAATATCAATTCATCATGCACCTGTAAAATCATACGGGTGCGCATCTTTTCTTTGGCCAGCATATCGTGCACGCGTATCATCGCCAGCTTTATCATATCCGCGGCTGTTCCCTGTATGGGCATATTGATGGCATTGCGCTCGGCATATCCCCTCACGGTAAAGTTAGCGGAATGGATATCTCTCAGCCAGCGCTTACGGCCCCGAAGGGTTTGCACATACGAATGTTCCTTTGCAAAGTTGATGGAGCTATCCATGTACTTTTTTATATCCGGGTACTCGCGAAAATAGTTGTCTATTATCTGTTTGGCTTCCGTGCGGCTTACCCCCAGGCTTTCCGCCAGCCCAAAGGCCGACTGTCCGTATATGATACCAAAATTCACCGCTTTAGCGGCCCGGCGCATCTGTGGAGTAACGTCCGCTTCCGCAACACCGTACACCTTTGCGGCGGTGGCCGTGTGTATATCTTTGTTGTCTTTAAAGGCTTGTATCATACTCACGTCACCGCTGATAGCCGCTATGATGCGGAGCTCTATCTGGGAGTAGTCTGCCGATATCAATACATGGTTTTCGTCCCGCGCTATAAAGGCTTTCCGTATTTCCCTTCCCCTGTCGGTACGAATAGGTATATTCTGCAGGTTGGGATTGGTACTACTCAGCCGGCCCGTTACCGCTACGGCCTGGTTGTATGATGTATGCACCCGTCCTGTACGTTCATTTATCAGTTGTGGCAGCGCATCTACGTAGGTGCTCTTCAGCTTGGTAAGCTCCCGGTACACCAGTATGTCTTCTACTATCTGGTGCTTGTTGCGCAGTTTGGCCAGCACGTCTTCGCCGGTAGCATACTGGCCGGTCCGTGTTTTCCTGGCAGAGGCGTCCAATTTCATAATGTCGAAAAGCACCTCGCCCAGTTGCTTGGGTGAGCCAAGGTTGAACGTTACACCCGCCTGCTTATAAACACTTTCTTCCGCCAGGCGGATATCTTTTTCCAGCTCCACGGAGTACTCGTTCAGGAAAGTAGTATCTACCCGTACTCCTTCTGTTTCCATATCTACCAGTACCTTCAGCAGCGGGTTCTCTATCTCATTCAACACCTGGGCCACCTCCTGTTGCGCCAGCAAAGGTTCAAATGATTTTTTCAATTGCAGCGTTACATCAGCATCTTCCGCAGCATATTCTTTTATCTCTTCCAGCGGCACGTTTCGCATGCTTAGCTGTCCTTTGCCCTTCTTGCCTATCAGTGTTTCTATCGATACCGGTTCGTAGGCCAGGTACTTTACACTCATGGTATCCATTCCATGCTTGCCTTCGGGCTCTATCACATAGTGCGCCAACATGGTGTCGTACACATTCCCTTTTAGCTCATAACCGTACCACTTCAGTATGATCATGTCATACTTTATATTCTGTCCTACCCACTGCAGGTCTTCCCGCTCAAACAGCAGCCTGAACTGCTCCAGCACGGCTACCGCCGCATTTCGCTCCTCCGGTACATAAACATAATACCCCTTGCCTGTTTCCCAACTGAAACTCATGCCTATCAGTTCCGCCATATGGGCATC
The DNA here is from genome assembly GCA_016786665.1 of Flavipsychrobacter sp. Classification (GTDB taxonomy): domain Bacteria; phylum Bacteroidota; class Bacteroidia; order Chitinophagales; family Chitinophagaceae; genus MKUN01. Next base: position 37,159 of record JAEUVZ010000070.1, on the reverse strand, counting down.
CAGTCCGGTGGTCTCGGTATCGAAGGCTATTTCGTTTTGCTGTTGCAATTCATTCACCAGCGCGGCTATTTCCTCTGCCGTCTGCACCAGCTTGTACTCGTGCGGCACGTCTTTTATTGTTTTCACATTAGCCGGCAATAACTCAGCCGGCTCTTCATCGGCTGCGTTACCGGCGCTGTTAGGCGGAGCGGCTGCATAACCCGCACTCGCCGCCTGCTTCACCGGGTTGCCAAACAAGTCGGTGCTCACCGGCCCCTGGCGGTCAAATACGTTAAACCCTTCGCCCAGCAAGCGCTTGCCCAGCGCCCGGAACTCCAGTTCGGTAAATATTTCGGTCAGCACCTCTTTGTCCAATTCTTTCACCCGGAAGTCTTCTTCATGAAAAGCTACGGGTGCGTCTGTGTATATAGTCGCCAGCTTCTTAGACATAATGGCCAGGTCCCTGCCGTTCCTTACTTTTTCACCCAGGGCCCCTTTAATTTTGTCAGCGTGCTCCAGTACCCCTTCTACCGTATCGTACTCGGCCAGCAGCTTGGCAGCAGTTTTCTCGCCCACTCCTGGTATGCCCGGAATGTTGTCTACCGCATCGCCCATCAGCCCCAATATATCAATCACCTGGCCTACCCGCTTTATTCCCCATTTGGCGCATACTTCGGCGGGCCCGTATATTTCTTCTTTGTTGCCCTGGTAGGGAGGCTTGTATATGAAAATGTTATCACGCACCACCTGGCCAAAATCCTTATCAGGTGTTACCATATATACTGTATAGCCCATGCCCGCGGCTTCCAGGGCCAGGGTTGCTATCACATCGTCGGCCTCATACCCATCAGCCTCCATGCACGGCAGGTTAAAGCCTTTTATAATTCTCTTTATATCAGGTATCGCCGCTTTCAGGTCCTCCGGGGTTTCCTGACGATTAGCCTTGTATTCTGCAAAATCTGTGTGCCGCTCGGTAGGCGCTGCGGTGTCAAACACCACCGCCAGGTGTGTGGGTTTTTCTTTATTGATGAGATCGAATAATGTATTGGTAAACCCAAACTGTGCGTTGGTATTTTTACCCGTACTGGTTATCCTGGGGCTACGTATCAGCGCATAGTATGCACGAAATATAAGGGCGTACGCATCCAGCAAAAAGAGTTTTTTCTCGGCCATGTGCGCTAAGTTACGCATTAGAGGAAAGCAGAGCGAAATTTTGGCGATGCCCGCTTGTATTAGGATTGCGTTACACCTGTGCCGTGGGGCAATATATAGGCCTTACAGGCGTTATTTTCAGTATATTTGGCTTGTATTTATGAGACTTTTCAGACCGTTACTGGCGCTATTACTGTTGGTTCATGCCTCATTGCACGCGCAGGAGTCGCCAATTGGCTATTGGACCTCCCATTTCCCTTATCATGTAGCTACCAGCGTGGCTTCCGACGGGCAAACACTGTATGTTGCTACCGACCTCGCCTTCTTTACCTACACCCCTTCCAGCGGTGACATTGAAACCTATAGCAAGGTGAATGGTATGTCGGACGTAGAAATAGCCTGGATAGGCTTTGACCGCAGTACAGGAACGGCCATCATCACTTACCGCAATGGCAATATCGACTTGTTTAAAAATAAGACCTTCTACAATATTCCCTACTTCAAGCAACGTGTTATCAATGGCCCCAAAACGATAAGCGGCATCTATACCGAGAACGGGCTGGCATATCTCAGCACCAGTATCGGGGTTATAGTAGTAAACGTTGAAAAAAAAGAGATAAAGGAAACCTGGGAATTCGCCCAAAACCAAATTACTATACCCGTGCTGAGCTTTACCGCCGGCAGCGGCTATTACTACGCTACTACTACAAGTGGGGTGTATCGCATCAGCCGCACCAGCCCAAGCCCCCAGGTATTTAACCTGTGGCAGAAGATATCGGACAGGGTGCTGGGTACCAGCGCCACCGTACGTGACAAATCGTTCATGGCCAACCTGGACAGCGTATTTGTAGTAAACCACGATACGCTGCAAGGCATATTCAGCCTGGGCTCCGGGGGCGAACACCTGGATGAAGGGAACGGAAAGCTCCTGATATGTAACTGGAGCGCCCTGCAGATAATGAACCCGGAAACCTACACAATTGACGGTGCCAGCTTTCATAAAGACACCAAGCAGGCAGCCGCCCTGGACGACTGGAGCTTCTGGGCTGCCGATAGCTGGCTGGGTCTGGGACGGCATGACCCGGCACCTGGCTACGTGGTGCCGGAGGGGCCCTATGGCAAATCGTCTTTCGATATTTACGCTTACGACCGCAATATACTGGTGGCTCATGGCGCCGTTACCGACAAATGGTTGCGCACCTATAATGCAGATGGCCTCTCCGAGTTTAAGGATGGACAATGGAAAACCTACCGGCAAGGGACTTACGCTCCTTTCGGGGACAGTATGAACGAGATAATAACGGTAACCAAAGACCGCGCTACCGGCACTATCTATGCCGGCTCGTTTGCTTACGGCCTTAGTGAAATAAAGGCCGATGGGAGCTATGCCCTCTATGGAAACAATAGCCCGGTAGACCTGAGCCCCATCACCGGTGGCTACTCCATCTCCAGCCTGGCCCTGGACGCCAACGGCACCCTGTGGATGACTCCCTTTGGCAACAATACTAATACAGACCTGTACGCAAAAACACCAGCGAACACCTGGATGAAGTACAATGTTCCCTTTAACCTTGTTTTCCCCGATGCCGGAGCCGGCCTGCTGATAGACGACCTGGGCCAAAAGTGGTATTACGCCCCCTCCGGAAGCGGGGTAATAGTGTACAACGATAACGGCACACCGGATATGGCCGGAGACGATACCTATCGCCAGCTAATGACCGGGGCAGGCGCAGGCAACCTACCGAACAACGATGTGTACTGCCTGGCAAAAGATAAGAACAACGCAATATGGATAGGCACCCGTGCCGGCATAGGCATTGTGAACTGTGCCGACGTGGTAACTACCGAGCGTTGCGATGCCGAACGCCCTATTGTTCAGTTCGACCAGTTTGCCGGCTATCTTTTTGAGACGGAAGTAGTGTATGCTATAGCGGTAGACGGGGCTAACCGTAAATGGGTGGGCACGGCTAACGGCATATGGCTGCTCTCGCCCAACGGAGAGCAAATCGTGTACCGCTTCACCGCCGAGAACAGCCCGCTGCCGTCTAACCTGATACGAAAGATATCTATAGACCCGGTAACCGGCGATGTATATATAGGCACTGATAAGGGCCTGGTATGCTACCGGAGCACCGCTACCGACGGGGGCGAGCAGAACGACGAACAACTGGTGACGTTCCCTAACCCGGTACCTTCCGGATATAGTGGCACGATAGCCATAAAAGGCTTTGTAGAAAATGCCGACGTGCGCATCACCGATATTTCGGGGCAGCTAGTGTACCGGACTACCGCACTGGGCGGACAGGCGGTATGGAATGGCCTGGATTATAAGGGCCGCCGCCCGCAAAGTGGCGTATACCTGGTGTTTGCCACCAACCGGGATGGAACGGAACGGACGACCGGCAAGATCGTATTCATGCAATAACGCCTATGCTGCAACACACCCGCGGTATCGTATTAAGAGCAGTGAAGTATGGTGAAACCAGCCTGGTGTGTAGCATCTTTACCGAGCAGTCGGGCGTGCAATCGTTCCTGGTAAAGGGTGTTCGCTCCGCCAGGGCTAAGGGCAACAAGGCTGGCCTGCTGCAACCCTCTACCCTATTGGAACTTAATACATATTTCCGCCCGCAGAGAAACCTGCAATACCTGGGCGAGTTTCACCCTGCATATTTATACGCATCGCTCCAGGAAGATGTGGTTAAGAACAGCATCGCACTTTTTTCGGTAGAACTGCTGCTGCGCCTGCTCCCAGAGCAGGCGCCACTCCCAGAGTTATTCGATTTTACCTTCGGGTATTTCTGCCTGCTGGATAAGAGCTCATCGGCGCAGGCCGCTAATATGCCCCTGTACTTTATTATAGAATGCAGCCGGCTGCTGGGCTACGATATCCGCGGAAACTACGACCCGGAAACGCCACACCTGAACCTGCAGGAAGGGGCTTATACGGCCCACCCTCCCGCATTAGCCCCCTACTTGCCAGACGAAGACGCCCGTGCGCTGGATGCACTGCTGCGGATAGAAGACCCGGCACAACTGGCAGGCGTAGCCATGAACGGGCCTATGCGCTTCCGGCTGCTACAGTGGTATATCGACTTTCTGCAGCAGCACACGCAACATTTAAGTAATATCCGGTCGCTGCAGGTACTACAGGCCATACTTCATTAATTAAGCTGTTATCTTTACACGGTAATAGCAATTATGAGCAGACTGTTGTTTTTTCTTTTGTTGCTGCCGCTGGCAGCTACGGCACAAAACTACCCACAAGATTATTTTCGTAGCCCGGTGAATATACCCATACTGCTGGCAGGCAATTTTGGTGAGTGCCGGGGCGGCCACTTCCACAGTGGCCTGGACATTAAAACCAATGGGAAAGAAAACCTTCCCATCTATGCGGTAGCTGACGGATACATCTCGCGCATCAAGATGGACAAAGGCGGCTTCGGGCACGCCCTTTATATTACCCACCCCAATGGCTACACTACCCTGTACGCCCACCTGAATAAATTTGTACCGAAAGTGCAGCGTTACCTGCGCGAGCAACAGTACGCACGCGAGAAATGGGACATAGACCTATACCCCGATGCAGGAATGTTTCCCGTAAAGAAGGGAGAACAAATCGCCTTTTCAGGGAACACGGGCTCCTCAACGGCTCCGCACCTGCACTTCGAAATACGGGACACCAAAACAGAACACCCCCTGAACCCGCAACTTTTCGGCTTTAAGGTAACGGACACCAAAGCACCTATTCCCCTGGAGATAGCCATCTATGATTTGCGCCGGAGCCTCTACGAGCAAAGCCCGCGAGTGCTGCCACTGAAAAAGACCGGCACTACCTATATCCCAACCGAGGCGGGAACCGTGAAAGCGGGCACTAATGTTATCGGCATTGGCATACATGTGAACGATTATATGGACGGCAGCGACAATACGCTGAACTTCTACCAGGCGAGGCTCTATGTGAATGACCAACTGATCACCGGCATAGCCCTGGATGATATAGGCTACGATGTGACCCGCTACATGCACGCCTATGCCGACTATAAAACCAAAGAACAGAAAAACAAATGGATACAATGCCTGTTCCGGCTGGAGGGCAACCAACTGGAACACCTCTACAAGTTTCCCGCTGGTGGCGATGGATCCGTTCGTATAAACGAAGGCGACGAAGCCGAAGTACGCATAGAGCTTACCGACAATAACGGCAACACCGCATTGGTAACATTCATTCTTTCCACAGGCAATGTAAGTGCTTTGGGGCCGCAACGTTGTGATGCGGCTTTTGAAGTTAACCGGGCAAACAACTTTGAGGACCTTAACGTGTCTTTCCGCTTGCCCGAAACTGCGCTGTACGATGACGTATGTTTTACCTTCTCAAAAAGCAGTGATGCAAAAGCCTATTCATCGGTTTACCAAGTACACCAATCATTTGTACCCGTGCACAACTATTTTGAACTGGGCATAAAGCCAGAACGCACTATCCCCTTTCAACTGAGAGAGAAGATGGCCCTTCGCTACAACGACGGGAAAAGTGTGAGCGCAAAGGCCGCCGCTTTCACAGATAAAGGCTGGTATAGCGCGGAAGTGCGCAACTTTGGCGCTTACTCCCTGATTGCCGATACGGTGGCACCCGTTATAACGCCTAAAGTGAAAAGCGGCAGTAACCTGGGCAAAGCGACCCTAGTCAGCTTTACCATCAGGGACGCGGTAACCTCTGTGAAAAGCTACCGTGCCGAGCTGAACGGTAAGTGGGTAGTACTGGAGCAACACGGAAGCAACTTTTTCTACGAGGTTGACAGCCGCTGTGTAAAGGGGAAAAACAGTATGGTGATAACCGCCACCGATGAAAATAATAACACACGCACATTACAATATACATTCAACAGGTAGGATATGAAACTAAAAAAAGGACGTAAAGCCCCGGCATTTACCATAAGTGACCAGGACGGGAATATGGTATCGCTGAGCGACTATGCAGGGCATAAAGTAGCGCTCTTCTTCTATCCGCAGGACAATACACCCACCTGCACCAAAGAAGCCTGCAACCTGCGCGATAATATCGCCTTACTGAAAAAGAAAGGCATTGCGGTGATAGGCGTAAGCACTGATACACCCCGCAAGCACCAAAACTTTATTAAAAAGTTCTCGCTGCCCTTCCCACTGCTTGCTGATGTGGACAAGAAGCTGGTGAACCTGTATGGCGTATGGGACTGGAAGACCACCTTTGGCGTTACCTACGAAGGTACCTTGCGCACAACCTTCCTCATCAACGAAGAAGGAAAGATTGACCACATCATCGAAAAAGTAGACTCGGGCAACCACGCGCAGCAGATAGTAGATACATGGGAGCTGTAACGCTACCTTAGAACGTCAAGCGCAGGCTACCGAATATGCCGAAGTAGCTTTGACGCGCCTCGGTTGGTAGCGGTTTGGGGGTTACGCGCCATATAAAGTCAATACGCAGCACCTTAAGTATATTCTCTATACCGGTGCCCAACTCTACATAAGGGTTGTTCTCCAGGGTCTTGAACGTGTAGCCCTTATCCATATTCAGCGCTTTATTAGCATCGCTCAGGGAGCCGATGATACCCTTGGCCGTCCAGAATTGCCGGAACTTGGTTTTCTTCAGCAGGGGTATGTAGGTGAATAAGCCGCCGCCCATGGAGTGCTCTATGTTGAAACCAGCGTACTGGTCGCTGATGAACTCATAGCGGTTCATCATGTTGAAGACAAACTGGTTGTAGTAAAAGTACTCGTTGCCGGGATGTACCTCCAGCAGAGGATAAGGCAATGTGCCTAAATACTTGCCCGCAAATACGCTGATGTATATTTTGCCGAATGGCGGTGTCTTCACCATACCGGAGATGCTGGCCTTTAACTTATCATAATTATAGCTGCTGTTGAACAGGCCTTTCACGCCGCGCGCATAGGTAAAGTCCACTATCGGGTATTTGCTACCCAGGCTTACCCGGTAATAACGGCCTTCCACAAATTTCTCCTTATAAGCATAGCGCAGCTTCACACCTACTTCAGCAGAGGTAGCGCTCAAGCTGGGTGTTCCGTTCGCATCAGTAAATATACCTGCCGCCGGCAGAGGCGCGTATGGCTGAAAGTCGCGGTAGTACATAAAGAACCGGTGTGCGAAACCGCTGAAGTATTCCCGGTGAAACTCCAATTCAGCCCTCCTGGTGAAGGCCAGCTTCAAGGGTATGTTGGGCTTACGTATGGCAAAGCTGAACAGGTTGTTGGCACCTAATACCTGGTTCTGGTCGTAGTAATTATCGGTGAAGTCAAGGTCATTCACATAAGACGCCCAAAGATAAGTTCGGGGCAGGCGGTCGAGCAGCCAGAGCGCATTTGCCCCGTATTTAAACTTCTTGTCCAGGGTGCCATAAGCGCCGTATGCCGATATGTAGGCGTTTTTAAAAAGCTTCTGGGTATTGGCGAGCCCAAACGAAAAACGGTGCCCTTCTATCGCGTTGTAGCTGTATGTCTTCCAGTAAGGCCCCAATTCTATGTATCCCAGCCGCACCATCCCCCCGGCTAAGAACCGCACCATGCTTTTGAACTTCTGAAAAGATGAGAGGGACGTAAGGGTATCTATCATATTATAGATATTCTGCTCGTTTTTGTTCAACTGCTCGTGGCGTGCTTCCGCCCAGAAGGAGTCACTCTGGTAGCGCGCGGAATCGGACACGATCACATCCAGCCGGTAGCGCTTGTCATTCAGTACCGACTCCGTGAGGCTATCTTCTACCACCACGTTTTTGTACGATGTAGTTTTGCGGGCTATGGTAGCCGGCATCTTTATATCCACCGGCGTTTGAAACTCAGCAACGAACCGCTCTTTAGAAAGGAACCATACCGAATCTTTCCCGGCAACGGGCATAAACTCCTGCTCTACGTTTATTCGCTTCACCCAATTGAGGTTCACATTTTTGGGGATGTTCATCACTATCTTGTGCAGCGCATAGAGGCTATCTACTACCCATAGCTCACCGGCAAAACAGAGCTCACCCGGCCGGCGTGGTACGTACCGCATGTGTATCACATTGCGGCCCGCCACCTGTATCGTGTCCAGTATGCGATAGCGGTAGTAAGCTAATCCGCTGTTGCTAAGCGGGCCTATAAAACGCTTCTGCAGCACGGGGAGGTATTCATCGTAGGGATTGAACTGCTGGTATACCGTACCGAGGTACTTGGTAATACTCTGGTTCTCTACACCACGTGTCATGCTGGCATGTATGAACTCGCGCTGCTTGCGTGGCTTCTTCCGGTAGTAGTAGTCTGAAATACTTTCCGTAAGATAAAAAGGCAGAAATGGCCGGTCTTCGGTGGAGCTGTCCACGATGTTGTACACGAAGCTGAATTTCTTCAGGCCCGGCACCGGGAGCGCCTCAAAGGTCTTTTTAGTGAAGTCCAGTACATCTACCTCCAGCTTGTTATAGGTCTCGCAGCGGTAATTTACTAGGCGGTCGGGGTCGTTCACGGGTTTTCGCTCCAGTATTTTCCGGAAAAGGACAATAGCCGGGTCTTCGCCTGCGTCTATTACCACTTCATCAAGCGTATTATTGCTTTCTTCCAGCAGTATTACCAGGTTGGCGGTCAGTACATCCTTGTTCATTTTAAGCCGGTATGGCTTAAACCCCAGTGCGGTGAAGGTAAGTGAGTCGCCGGGCAGTGCATCATAGGTCAGTTCAAAATTACCATCTTCATCAGCGGAGGTACCGATAGGGGTGCCGCGAAAAAACACCAAAGCAAACGCTACCGGATCTCCGTTTATTTTCTCTTGCACGTTGCCGCGCACCACATATTTTCCCTTCTTTACTACGGGCTGAGGGGGTGGTGCGGAAAGCCGTTCGGTGGTATCTGCCGGCAGAGAGGAAACAGTATCTGTACGACGGGTAATGGTATCGCCCACTTGCGCCCCGGCGGGGAAGCAGCACAAAAGGCACAACCAGGCAAACAGGATGGATGCCAATCCTTTATTATGTATATTTAAACTACTTCCCGTCAATTTTTTTGAGGAGTTGAATCGATTCGTTTGGGGTGCGGCAAAGTTCCTTTTATTTAACGAAAAATCGTGCCGGGATGTTCGCTTTTTTAGTTAAAGCTTTTTTAACAGGTGGGCCCGTAAAGGGCATGAAAATTGCACCAATTATTTAAAGAACCAGCACTTTGGAGCCACAAGAACCATATTCGGTATTCGACGAAGTACCCCGGGAACAGCCGCCCCGCAAACCGAGTGCGGTACACCGGCTTTTGTACTTTGGCTTCATTACCTATTTCATTATACACGCCACTTACCAGTGGGCTTACTTTGTTGCCTACCGGCGGCTGGCCTTCACACACGCTACTGAAGTACCCGACATGGGTTCTCTCCCCCTGTTACTTTCCGCTATCACTGGTACTGCTATCGTTATTTCCAGCATTGTATTGTACCTGCGCAAAAGTATGCGGGCCGCTATCGCCCTGCTGATATTAGGCGCCGTGATAGAACTACTCCTCTCCTTCTACTGAAAAAACCAGAAGCCATTTTTTCGATTATATTTACACCCTTATGGATTTAAAGAAGTTCCGGGCTGAAGCTTCCAGGAAAAAAACCAGGCTGACCAAATTTTTAAAGAAGCTGGATAAGGTTGTTCCTACCGATATACACGAGATAGTGACCGTTACTGACGCTACCGTGTGGAGAGACATAGACTGCACGCATTGCGCTAATTGCTGCAAAACGATGACGCCCACCTTTACCCCTAAAGACATAAAGCGCATTTCCGCGCACCTGGGTATGGACGCCAAAGCTTTTAAGGCCAAGTGGCTGACCAAAGAAGAGGATACGGGCGACTGGGTGAATGTATTGCAACCCTGCCAGTTCCTAGTGAACAATATGTGCTCTATTTATGAAGTGCGTCCTGCGGACTGCGCAGAATTTCCGCACCACAACAAAAAGCCTTTCGACGACTACAACGATACCTTTACCAATAACCTGGTACATTGCCCTGCCACCCTTACCCTGGTAGACCGCCTGCACAAGGTGATACGCCGGGAATATGAGGGGTATGATTAATTAATGTTATCCAGCAGAAACTCTATAGCCCTGGGGAAATAATAATGCTCGAGCCGGTGAATACGCGCCGCCAGCGCGTCTGCATTGTCTCCCGGCACCACCTTGCAACGCGCCTGCAGAATAATATTTCCGCTGTCGTATACTTCATTCACATAGTGGACCGTAATGCCGCTTTCGGTTTCTCCGGCCGCGACTACGGCATTATGCACGTGATGGCCATACATGCCCTTGCCCCCGTACCGTGGCAATAATGCCGGATGTATATTGACCATGCTATCGGGGAAGGCCTGCACCAGGTGCTCCGGAATCTTCCAGAGAAAGCCGGCGAGCACTATAAGCGAAGGCTTATGCTCCCGCAACTTCGCTACCAGGGCCACATCATTGAACTGCGCACGATCTACTACCAGTGAGGGAATGCCCTCGGCCCGGGCAATATCCAGCACGCCCGCATCGGGCTTGTTACTGACTATCAGTGAGACCGTTGCCTTACCGTTGCCTTTAAAATAGTCGATTATCGCCTGCGCGTTTGAGCCACGGCCGGATGCAAATATGATGAGCGAATGTGCCATTGGGCGGTAAAGGTACTAAACAGGCTATAAATACGCAGTGCCTTACCGTGCCGCCGCTGTCCCGCCGCCGGTAATCCTGCCTTTCAGGTGGCCGAATATGCCGGTAATGCTCACCATATTGAGCGGGAACTCCAGCACCACGTGCAGGAAGCTGAGGAAGTACAGCCACTGTATACCCACTACGTAGTTATAGGCATACAGCGCCACACTGGCCACCCAAACGGCAATTACCAGCGCAAAGCGCCATTTGGGAACTTTGTGCCACTGTATCACCTTGGTTTTAGAGAACCAGTTGAGGTAATGATATGTGTAAGCGAAGGCCACAAAACGCATAAAAAGGATACCCTCCCGGGAGTAAAAAATGGAATAGTCCCAGGCCTCCTTCGATTGTCCCTGCACGTCGAAGAACTTGTTGAGCGATATCATATTCAGGGGCTTGAAGGTGCTGTATGTTTTCTTTCCGTAATCACTCACCTGGTAGAATACCGTATCGGGCAATACGGTAAGCAGCAGAACGGGAATCAGCAGGAGCACCACCACCGATAGCAAACCCACCCTGCTCTTGCTTTTAAAGGCTCCATAAAGCATGAAGAGCATGGTGAATATATACACATGTACCAGCGTGGGCAGGAAGAGCGTGAAGAATAGCACAAACTTATTGGCTACCTGGCTCATCAATACCAGCAGTATAATACCCGCCCATTTATAAAAATTATTCTTTACAAATATGAATATGAGCGACGCGAGCAGGGTGATGAAAAAAACCTGTGCGTCAATTCCCCGGAAACGCTCCATATCCAGGTTCAGTTCCTTACCCCAAATATTGAATACCGTGAGGAACGCTGCCGCGGCCAGCAAAATCACGGAGTCATACTTCCCTTTAGTAAAGTATTGCTTGTCGTGCAGCCACGATATTTCGGTGAGGTAATGGAGTGGCCCCAGTACGGCATAGACGAACAGGAACGTCTCAAAAGGGACAACAATTGCGATAGCCGCCGAAAGCAACATCAGCGCAATATTTAACACATCCACTCTCTCGGTAGCGGTCAATGCCATATCAGAAGTATTTGGATAGTGCTAAATTAATAATTGGCAGCAGATTGTCTATGCGGATATATTTTAATCGGTGTGTTTTTGGTAATTGTTAACAGTATACCTTTACAATCGTTATGGCAGAAGACCTTACAATTACTATCGGAACCAAAGCGGAACAATACAAAGCGCTGATACCCCAGGTAACAGCGCTGCTATCTTACGAGACCGACCTGGTGGCCAACCTGGCCAATGTAGCCGCCGCCCTAAAGCAGCAATTTGGCTGGTTCTGGGTAGGGTTCTACCTGGTGAAAGGCGAAGAACTGGTGCTGGGCCCCTTCCAGGGACCGGTAGCCTGTACCCGCATCAAAAAAGGGAAGGGCGTATGCGGCAGCGCCTGGGCAGAAGGGAAGACACTCATCGTTCCCGACGTAGATAAATTTCCCGGGCACATTGCCTGCAGCAGCCTGTCCAAATCGGAAATAGTGGTTCCCATCATCCGCAACGGTGAAGTAGTGGGTGTGCTGGATGTGGACAGTGCCGAGTATGATACCTACGACGAAACCGACCGGCACTACCTGGAGGAGATAGTGGCGGCGATACCGCTCTAGCTAAGAGAGCCATCCAATATATTGAATGGCTCCCGGTATATCATGTCAATTTTAGAAAGACGCTATTTCATGATGATGTAGGACTCTACATCCTTCTTCGTTATCTTCTTATCGGAGAGGATGGTGAGGCGCTCTACCACGTTGCGCAACTCGCGGATGTTGCCCGTCCAGTTGTAGGCCTGTAATGCCTTTATGGCCGCGTCGTCTATTTCCTTTACGGGCTGCTTGTACTCTTCCGCTATATCTTTCAGGAAGTGCATGATAAGCGCCGGTATATCGTCGCGGCGGTCGTTCAGCGAGGGTACATGTATCAGTATCACACCCAGGCGATGGTATAAGTCGAGCCGGAACCGTTTGGCTTCCACCTCCTGCAGCAGGTCTTTGTTGGTAGCGGCTACCACGCGCACATCTACCTTTATCTCCTTCTCTCCGCCTACACGGGTTATTTTGCCTTCCTGCAGTGCGCGCAGCATTTTTGCTTGTGCATCGTGGCTCATATCACCTATCTCGTCCAGGAAGAGCGTTCCCCCGATGGCCTGCTCAAACTTGCCTATGAGCTGCTTAATTGCCGACGTGAACGAACCCTTCTCGTGCCCAAACAGTTCACTCTCTATCAACTCAGAGGGTATGGCCGCGCAGTTCACCTCTATCAGCGGGGCATGGGCACGGTTGCTCAGTTCGTGTATCTTGCGCGCTACCAGTTCTTTACCTACCCCGTTCTCCCCGGTTACCAGCACACGTGCATCGGTGGGCGCCACCTTTTCTATGGTCTCCTTTATTTTCAGCATAGGCTCGCTCTCGCCTATCATTTCAAACCCTCGCGAAATGCGCTTCTTCAGCTGGCGTGTTTCCGCCACCAGCGATTTCTTATCCATCGCGTTGCGGATAGTTATCAGCAGGCGGTTCAGGTCGGGTGGTTTGGAGATGTAATCGTATGCCCCTTTCTTCACCGCTTCTACGGCTGTCTCTATATTGCCATGCCCGGAAATAACAATGAACGGCGTATCGGGTTTTTCTTCCCTGGCTACCTGCAGCACTTCCAACCCGTCCTTTTTGGGCATCTTTATATCACATAATATGCAGTCGTAGGTGTTATCCTTTATCTTCTTTATCGCTTCTTCCCCGTCTGCCGCCTCCTCTACGGTAAACCCTTCGAAGTTCAATATCTCGGTAAGGGCTTTGCGTATGGCCTTTTCATCATCTACTATCAGTATGGTTTGTGGCATATGTTATGTGTGTTTTTATTGGTGGTATGCAAGTATTAAGCCAAAACACCCGAAGCAATGACGGGTAGTTCGGCCGGTGACAAATTTAATTTTTATCCCGAAGATAAATGTAGGCAATGCGCAACTATTACCAAGCCTTATACCCATATATTAATAACTTGCTGCAACTTTGGCAGTATGGAATACAGGCACTACTTTTGATTACATGTAGGTACACATATTTTAAACTAAAAGGAGCTATTTATGAGCAAGACTGTTTTTCACGCCGCAGGCACCAGGGGCCACGCCAACCACGGATGGCTGAACGCCCACCATTCCTTCAGCTTTGCGCAGTATTATGACCCCAGCCGCATACACTTTGGGGTACTGCGGGTACTGAACGATGACATAGTGCGCGGGGGCACCGGCTTTGGGAAACACCCGCACGACAACATGGAAATCATCAGCGTGGTACTAGATGGCGAAATAGGCCACAAAGACAGCATGGGCCATGAAGAGCGCATAAGGGTGAATGAGGTGCAGGTAATGAGCGCCGGCACAGGCATAGAACACAGCGAATATAACCACCTGAAAGATAAGGACCTGAACCTGCTGCAGATATGGATATTCCCTAAAAGGAAGGATGTGGAGCCCCGCTACGACCAGCGCGCCTTTGACCCCGCCGACAGGGAGAACCGCCTGCAGCTGCAGGTATCGCCGATAGACAGCAGTGACGAAGGGCTGAAAATACACCAGGACGCCTGGATATACCGTGCCCGCGTGGAGGCCGGCAAGAGCCTCACCCACACCCTTCACCAGCCGGGCAATGGAGTATATGCCTTTGTGATAGACGGAAGCCTAACAATAGAAGGTCAGGAGCTGAACAAGCGCGACGCAGTGGGCATATCAGAAACCGGGGAAGTGGCCATAACCGCAAACAGCAACAGCGATCTGCTGCTGATAGAAGTGCCCATGACCCTGTAGCAAGGAGAATGGCTTTTACTGCACTTCCAGAATTAGTATATTTAGTACAGCAACAGGCGTATGAAACATAAGTGCAGTATAACCGGTAAACTGGTAGATGAGTCGGAGGGCGTATCGTGGCAACAGATACGCCCTTCTATACAAGACTTTCTGCAAGCAGAAAACCCGGGGCTGGGGAGTGGCAGCTTTGTGTCGTTTACGGCGCTGAATGAACTGATGCGAACCTACATGGCCAACCGTGCGGAGCAGGAACGCAAAGCCCAGAAGCTACTGCATCAACTGGATAAAGCATATACCGAAGAGGACGCCCGTAAATCGCTGAACCTGGATAGCGATGAGCGGCCGCCCACCTTTGGCGAACGGCTGGCAGACAAAATAGCCGAGTTCGGCGGTAGCTGGACGTTTATTGTCTTTTTCGTCAGCTTCATGCTGGTGTGGATATTGGCCAATACCTGGTTCCTGAAGAACAAAGCGATAGACCCCTATCCCTTTATACTGCTGAACCTGATGCTCTCTTGCCTGGCGGCGCTACAGGCCCCCATTATTATGATGAGCCAGAACCGCCAGGAAGATAAAGACCGGGTACATGCCGAGTACGACTTCCGCGTGAACCTGAAGGCGGAAGCCGAGATACGAAACCTGCATGAGAAACTGGACCACCTGCTTACCCACCAGCACGAGAACATGAGCGAACTATTTCACCTGAACCTGGACATGATGCAAATGATGCAGCAACGGATAGACGCACTGGCGGAAGCCACCCAAAAAAATACAGACAAACAATAGATACCACCTTATGGCAGACACTATTAAAGAATATACCAACGGGGAGATAACCGTAGTATGGACACCGGGGCAATGTATCCACTCCAAACTCTGCTGGACAGGATTGGGAGAGGTATTTGACCCGCGCAAGCGGCCTTGGGTTAACGCGCAAGCGGCAGATACCGCCGCCATAATGGCGCAGATAGACAAGTGCCCCTCCGGGGCGCTCAGCTATTATCACAACCGCACTGCGGAGGAGGCCGCACCACCGGAGATATTGGTAAATACAGTAGTGGAAGTATCGGGCAACGGGCCACTGCTGGTGTTTGGCAATATCACCGTAAAGCACAAAGACGGTACCGAAGAACGAAAGAATAAAGTGACGGCGCTCTGCCGCTGTGGCGCCTCGGCCAACAAGCCCTATTGCGATGGCGCTCACGTTAAGATAGGCTTTAAAGACGAATAGGCTTTGGAACATTACCCATTGACAGAATGGCTGAAAGACCGGCTGGAACGTACCTTGCCCGGCATAGCCGCACAGGAGCGTATGACCGGCAGGGCCCTGACCCTTCCGGGCGAAATACCTGAGAACGCCCGGCAAGGCGGAGTGCTTGCCTTGCTCTACCCCATAGCGGAACGGCTGCACCTGCTGCTGATACGCCGCACCGCCGACGGTGGCGCGCACAGCGGGCAAATAGGCTTTCCCGGTGGCAAAGCTGAAGAGCAAGACAGGGATATAATAGCCACCGCACTGAGAGAGGCGCAGGAAGAGGTAGGCCTTCTTCCGTGCGAGGTGGACGTTATTGGCATGCTCTCACCGCTGTACATACCCGTGAGCAACTTTCATGTGCACCCGGTACTGGGCTTTGCACAGGCACAGCCGGGATACATACTGAGCGCAGCAGAAGTAGCGGAAGTATTGGAAGTACCGCTGGAAGAACTCCTTCACCCCGAGCGGATCACCAAAGTGGTGGTTAACTCGCCTACCGATAATTCGTTCATTAAAAAAGTACCTGCCTACAAACTAGCCGATGAAACCATCATATGGGGCGCTACCGCCATGATGATATCGGAATTGCAAATGCTGCTGGAAGAGTATCACGCCCGGTAAAAGCGGTTGGAAACGTATGCAAACGGAAAGCCCCGTTATATACCACAAAAAAAAGCCCCCGGATGTAAGCGGGGGCTAAAAATTGTTTAATTCCGTATTTAGTACATGGCATCGAGTACCTCGAAGCGAGGACACTTAATCATGTCTACGATGCTCTCGCGCTTGAAGAAGCCACGGGCATAGAGCGAAATTTCAAATCCACCCATGCCGTTGGAAGCGGTCTTCAGGCCAGAGTTGTTCAAATCGTAAGACACGGTAACCGAGTACATCTTGTAGTCCATTTTCAGCGTAGGGATGATGGCATCCCTGAAGCGGTAGAAAGAACCAATGTAGAAGGTAAATGGCTTGGCATTCTGGTCGGTAGTGCGGTAGCTGAGCAAACCACCCAATATCATTTCGTTGTACGGCGCCTGGTTGGTATAGTTGGCGTGAACCAGCAAACCAAACTGGTTAGTAATCTGCGCCTTGATGCCCAGGTTACCCTGCCACTTCATATTGAGGCGGGTAAAGGCGTCGCTGTTATTGAAGGCATTCTTTGGGCGAAGGATGTGGTATGCCGAAGCCCCGATGTAATAGTTAACATTGTTGCGTGCGCCCAAACTACTGTTGAGGCTAAGACCTGCACCCATGTCGAAGTGGTTGACACGGTTGAAGTTCATCGTTTCGCCGTTGGCATTGCTGGGATTATATTGCCCATTCTGGTACTGGTTGGAGAACGTCATTTTAGCCGGGTTGGTACTTCGCTGTATGTAGCCGGCAGCAAACCCTAACGTAAGGAATGTACCGTGGGCGTCCTCCAGGGCCTTGTTGTAAGCGATGGCCGGGTACACCTGCAGGCTGGCAAAATCGATACTACCTGCTTTATCGTGCGTGGCTGTAAGGCCGAAGCTGACACAGTCGCCGGTTTCTTCGTTTACCTGCTTGCGCATTTCTACGGAAGCCAGTACCGTAGTAAAAGGTATAGATATCTGTCCCCACTGAGAGCGGTAGTTAACCCCACCCTTCACATCTCCGCTGAATATACCCGTCAGGCCGGGGTTACGCAGGATGGCGTTCTCATAAAATTGGGAGAAGTGTATATCCTGTGCGTTCACGGTGGCCGCGCTTACTACACATAGGGCTGCGGTTAAAAGTTTGGTAAATTTTTGTCCCATATCACAAAAGTCTGTATTTAAAGATAAGCAATTTTTTATCTTATCAAAGAAATGTCGCCCTTATATTTTAAAACATCCCCCAAATCGCAAATCGCCTCTATCATGTAGACAAAAACGTCTGGCTCCAGCGGCTTGCCTTTAAAGGTTCCATCCCAGCCATGATTGGGGCTATTGGGCGGAATATTCTGCGCATCGAATACCAGCTCGCCCCAGCGGTTGTAAATCGCAAACCGGGTGATAACACGTATTCCCTTGCTGCTTACAAAGAACTTATCGTTCACAAAATCGCTGTTGGGGGTGAAGGTATTTGGGATAAACGCCTGGCTTCCATCGCACTTCAGCGAGATATTGATGTCATCGCGCGACTCACAGCCGAACTCGTTGCTTACGGTGACCACGTACAGCGTTGGCGCCACCGGGGTAGCTACCGGGTCTTTACAATCGGTGCAGGTAAGCGTTTCACCATTGTTCCATGCATAACTGAAAATATCGCTTCCCTCGGCATTCAGCTGTATGGAACCGCCGGCTACGATGGTCTGGTCGGGGCCCAGGTTCACGGTAGGCGGATGACTTACCGTCACCGTTACATAAGAGGTATCGGCGAAGCAACCCTGCTGGTTAACAATGGCCATGTACGTAGTAGTATTCTGCGGCGTAGCCGTAGGGGTAGCAAGCTGGTTGTTGTCCAGTCCGTCGGGCGGGAGCCACAGGTAAGTATCGCCACCGGTAGCGGTAAGCACGGTTGACTCGCCTACGCATATACTGTCATTATCGCTCACGGTTATGGGCTGGCGCTGCAGTACGGTAATCTGTATGTTATCCGTAGCGGTACACCCGTTTGCATCGGTGCCCGTTACCGCATAAGTAATATCGCTTTGGGGTGTAGCGAGCGGGTCGGGGCAATTGGTACAGGTCAAATCAGTACCAGGCGTCCAAACATAGGTGTCGGCTCCTGTAGCCTGTAGCTGCAGGCTGTTGCCGAAACAAATAGTGGCATCGTCTCCCGCATTCACCGGAGGAGCCGGCACTATATTCACCACTACATCATCGGTAGCGGTGCAGCCGTTGGTGCCGGTGCCGGTAACGGTATAAGTAGTGGTAGCTGAAGGCGTAGCAATGGGATTATCGCAGGCAGTGCAAGAAAGACCTGTACCCGGCGACCATGCATAGGACACCGCACCGCTCGCCTGCAACTGTGCGGGTGTGTTCTCACAGAGCGTCTGGTCGGCACCCGCATCAACTACCGGTGCGGGATTAACGGTAACCGTTATTGAGGCAGAATCGGAACAGCCGCTCAGGTTAGTGCCCAGTACCTGGTAGGTAATGGTGGCCGAGGGTGTAGCTGTAGGATTAGCACAATTGGTACACGAGAGGTTGGTAGCCGGGGTCCATACATAGGTATTGGCACCCGTTGCCTGCAAGGGTAGTGCATCCCCCTCGCAAATCACCTGGTCGTTCCCGGCGCTTACATTGGGTATAGACCCTATGGTAACCAGCACCTGGTCGGTGGCGATGCAGCCTAATGTATCCGTACCGGTAACGGTATAAGTAGTAGTAGTATTGACATTCACGGTAGGGTTGGGACAGTTGGTACACGAGAGGCCGGTGGGGGGCGCCCAGGTGTAGCTTACCGCTCCGCTGGCCTGCAGCTGAGCGCTGAAGCCATCGCACACGGCGGCATCGGGGCCTGCGCTTACCGGCGGCAGGCTGATGGTAACTGTAACATGGGCCGTATCGGGGCAGCCGTTGGTGCTGTAGCCTGTCACAACATAGGTAGTGGTGGCGGTAGGGCTGGCAACAGGGTTAGGACAGTTGGCACAGGAGAGGCCGCCGGAGGGTGTCCAGGAGTAAGAGTTGGCGCCGGTAGCCTGCAGGCTTACGGATGCCCCCGGGCATATCACCTGGTTAGGAGGCAACTGCACTGTCGGGGCCGGATTGACGGTAACGGTCACATAGGCCGTATCGGAGCAGCCGGCGAGATTGGTTCCAATTACCGAATAGGTGGTAGTAGCTGTTGGGCTGGCCACCGGGTTCGGGCAGTTGGTACATGAAAGATTGTTGCCCAGCCACTGGTAAGTATTTCCACCTAAGGCCTGCAATGTAGTGCTGGCACCCTGGCATATAGAAACATTGTTGCTGGCGCTTACCACAGGTGGGGTGGCTACGTTCACCACTATAGTATCTTTCTTTTGGCAACCCTGCGCCGAAGTTCCGGTTACTATGTAAGAAGTAGTGACCGATGGCGTAGCCACCGGGTTAGCGCAGTTGGTACACGATAGCCCCGTAGGTGGTGTCCAGGTATAGGACTGTGCACCGGTGGCCAATAATTGCACACTGGCATTCTGCCCGGCACATATAGCCATATTGGGCCCTGCGTTGGTATTGGGCAGAGGATTGACCACAATTGTTTGCGTTGCTGTATCGAGGCAGCCGGTAAAATTGCCCATTACCAGCTTTACGGTATATGTGCCCGCCGTAGCATAAACGTGCTGCGGATTGTGCGCCGTGCTGGTTCCCCCATCGCCAAAGAGCCACTGATGCGTGAGACCGGTGGTATTACCAATTACCGTGTCGGTAAACTGAACTGCACCACCCTGGCATACTGTAGCCGGAGCATATGTGAAGCTCGCATCCAGATTGCCGGTAATAATTGTATCTCCCTGGAACGTAACGTTACAGCCCTGGCCATTAGAGAGTATCAGCAGCGGTATGAATGTACCTACCTGGGTATAGGTATGCGTCACGCTGTTGGAGGTGGTTGTCTGGGTTACCCCATCATTAAAGTCCCAGGTAATGGTATTGGCGCCCTGGGCGTTAGAGTTGAGCGTTACAGTAAGCGGGGCGCAGCCCGAAGTAGTACTGTAACTAATATTTGCGGTTGGCCCCAGCACGGTCACGGTATCGGTAGTGGTGAGCGTGCAGCCGGAGGTACTTTGCCCGGTAAGCGTAACCACGTACACTCCGGGTAAGGTATAGAGCGCGCTTGGGTTGGTGAGGTTAGAACTTGAACCATTACCAAAGTCCCAGGTGAATGCGCTAACCGAGCCACTGGATGTATTGGTAAAATTGACCGCCAGCGGCGGGCAGGTAGCAAAATCGTTGCTCATGGTAAAGCTGATACCCATAGAGGCCGAGTGAATATAGTTGGTACGGATAAGGGTATCCTTACAGCCATTACCATCCGTTACTATCAGCCGCACGGTGAAATTACCATTGGAGGTATAGGTATGCGAGGGGTTGGTTTGTGTAGAAGTGCCTCCGTCGCCAAAAGTCCATGCATAAGTGAGGTTGCCGGTACCGGTAGAATTGTTTATGAAGCTGACCGGCTGTCCCGGGCAGGTAATGGTATCGGGTGAGTAGAATGATGCGGTTGGCTTGGTTACCGTAATCATATTCGGTATGGTCATAGAGTCGGGGCAACCTACGGCATCGGTGACAACGAGTTTCACGGAGAAAGTGCCCCCACTTGTATATACGTGTGAAGGATTGGCAATGTTGCCGCCGAGCGTTCCGCCATCGCCAAATACCCAATAACGGCTGACGATGGTAGACCCATTAGTAGCACTGAAGTCCTGGAAGTTGACTGTCAGCGGAGCGCATCCCGATGTAGGCCCACCTACGAAGTTGGGTACTGGCCCGCCTACGTGTATTGCCTGGTACGCCGTGTCTTTACAGTTGTACACATCCGTCACTACCAGTGATGCTACGTAGTTGCCCGCTGTAGTATAAATGTGTGGCTGCGTAAGCCCCGGCAAAAACAAGGTGAGCGGTACCGTATTATCCCCCCAATTGTATTGGTAGGTAGTGTACATTGCGAAGGGATTGACGGTGGCCGACAACTGAATACTTTCCATTTCGCAGATACTGGTGTCGGTCCAGCCTAAATTCGCAATATCCTGGAATACCCGCACGGGTATGGTAACGCTGTCGGTACACCCTGTGGTGCTGTTGGTTACTGTCAGCTTTACGTTGTACAATCCCGGCATAGTATAGGTATGCGAAGGATTGGTAAGGGTACTGGTAGGCGTACCATCGCCAAAATTCCAAAGATTGGTACTGTTTCCCTGCGACTGATTTGAGAAATTGATGAGGAATTTGTTGCTGCAGTTCAGGCTAAAGGTGAAATTGGCCAGGGGCAACTGAACATTGATGGCATTATTTACCGTCATGGTATCGGAGCAACCGTTGCTGCTCGCTATCAACTTTACGGTATGCCATCCTACCGACTGTGTGTATGCATAGGTGGGATTCGTCTGGGAATTAGGCGCAGAACCATCGCCGAACAACCAAGTATAGGTGGTGCCTACCGGGCCGGTGGAAAGATTAGTAAATGTAACGGGCTGATTGGGACAGACTACGCTGGGATTCCAGGTAAAGTTGGCATTAGGACTGACGCCTACCTGTATGAGATAGTTGACCGTGCCGGTGCAGCCATTGGTGGCGGTGTATGTAAGTGTTGCTGTGTAGCTGCCTGGGTTGACGTAAGTATGAGCAGGAGACGCCTGTGTGCTGTTGGGCGTGGCATCGCCAAAACTCCAGTTGTAGGTAGCCAATGTCACATTTACGCCCTGGGCGGAAAAGTTGGTGGTAAACGGTGCGCAACCGCTCTGCGGCAAGGCGGTAACTATAACGATAGGGGAAATGGTAGTGATGTATTGGGTATTGACCTGCGTATCTATACATCCGGAATTGCTGGTAGCCACCAGCGTGACGGTATAAGTGTTATTTGGCACCGTATATGTATGCAGGGGATTGGTAGCCGTGCTGGTCTGTCCGTTGCCAAAGTACCAGGTATAACCATTGGCCCCGGTAGAGGTATTGGTAAACTGCACATTCAGCGGAACGCATCCGCTCACCGGTGTGGCGGTAAAGTTGGCCGTGGGGCCCGGTGTTACCACTACGGGATGTATCACCGAGTCGGAACAGCCATTGCTCACCACTACGAGCTTGACATTGTAGGTGCCCGGAGTAGTGTATGCATATGATGCGTTTGCACCTACGAAGCTGTTACCATTGCCGAAGTACCAGGTACTGGTGCCCGGGCCGGGAGTAGACGTGTTGGTAAAGTTGATAGTGTTATTAACGCATACAGTACTGGGACTGGTAAACTGTGCGTCGACATTGCCTACGTTCACGTAGTTGTTCATTATCAGGGTATCCCGGCAGCCATTAGCATTAATGGCAATGAGCCGGACAGTATAGGTGCCCGCGGACGTATAAGTGCAGCTGGGGTTCTGGAGTGTGCTGGTATTGCCATTGCCAAACGACCACTGGTAACTGGTGGCCCCACTGGAATTGTTTGTAAAGTTGACCGTTGCCGGAACAGAACAGTTGTTGTTGTTGTTGGAAGTGAATGCGGCGGTAGGCTTAGGATAGGTATGCACATAATTGTTCTTCACGAAAGTTTGCGAACAATTGAAGCTGTTGGTGACTACCAGCGAAACGTTGAAGTTGCCGGACGTATTATAGGTAACCGTAGGATTGGCCTGGGTGCTGAACTGGCCGTTGCCGAAATCCCAATAGTAAGAAGGAGTGCCCGTGCCGCCGGGAACGGAAAGATTGGTAAATGTAACCGTCTTAGGGGGGCAACTGTAACCGGAGTCGCTTACAACGAAGTTAACGGTAGGCTTAGGATATACGGTGATGTAGCTGGTAGCGGTGTAGGTATTGGTCTGTGTGCCGTTACTGGCTGTTAATGTTACGGTGTATGTGCCTGGTGTAGTATAGGTGGTGGAAGGGTTTTGCTGTGTAGTGGTTACCGTATTGCCGAGGTTCCAGCTGTAGGAGGTTGCCCCTGTAGAAGTATTATTGAACTGTACCACCAACGGCGCGCAACCCGAAACGGGAGAAGCAGTGAAACTGGCAACCGGCTGAGCGAGGGCAGGCAGGGACAGACAGGTAAGTATTCCTATACAGAGCTTGAATAGAAGTTGTTTCATGAGACGGCTTTAAAACCTAAAAATGTTTTTTAGTTTTCAGCAACAGCGGTAGGTCGGTTTATCATGGCTAACTATACCGGTAAATGGAGGGGCAAACGATGCTAAAGCTGCAATTAGCCACCTGTGCTATCTGCACAAAAAAGCTATTGTTGCCCGTTATTCTCCGGTGGTTAGCTATGTAAGATAGTTAAAAAGCTAATAAATGCTAAAAAAATAGGTATTTATTTCTGGAGCTGTCTTTTATATATCTGGATGGTATTCTCCAGGCCCAGGTACAGGGCATCGGCTATGAGGGCGTGACCGATGGAGACCTCCAGCAGGCCGGGGATGTTTTGGGAGAAGTATTGCAGGTTGTACCTATCCAGGTCGTGGCCGGCGTTCAGGCCTAGGCCCACGGCTACCGCAGCTTCCGCGGCGGCTATATAGGCGGCTATTGCCTCCCGGGGGTCGGCAGGGAATAACCGGGCATATGCCTCGGTGTACAACTCTACGCGATCGGTGCCGGTATCAGCCGCTGCTGCTACCAGGTTGGCGTCGGGATCTACAAATATAGACACCCGGATTCCGGCACTTTTGAAAACGCCTATTATCTCGCGCAGGTATGCCTGCTGCCTAATCGTATCCCAACCGTGATTGGAGGTAAGCTGGCCGGGGGCATCGGGCACGAGCGTGACCTGGTGCGGACGTGTTTCCAGCACCAGGGCTACAAATTTATCTTCCAGTGGATTCCCCTCAATATTAAACTCGGTAGTGATGACGGGAGCTATCTCACGGACGTCGGCGTAGCGAATGTGCCGTTCGTCGGGGCGGGGATGTACGGTTATGCCCTCCGCACCAAACCGCTGGCAGTCAATAGCTGCTTTCAGCACGCTGGGATTATCGCCGCCCCGGGAATTGCGTAATGTGGCGATCTTGTTTATGTTTACTGAAAGCTTGGTAGTCATGCGGCGGTGTTTGTGCGAAATTAAGTCCATTCCTGCTAACTTGCGGAAGATGTACCGCCACCGGCTGAACAAATTGCTCCTGACCGCTTTTCTCGCTGCCTGCTGGGCGGGATTGCCTTCCTGCGGAAGCGATGACCAAGGCGACAAAGCCAATGTAGTGTACCTGAACTACTCCAGCGGGGCGCTGGAGTCGATAGACCCGGCCTTTGCCAAGAACCTCTATAATATGTGGACGGACCACATGGTGTATAATACGCTGGTGGAAACCAATGAAGCGCTGCAACTGGTCCCTTCGCTGGCCCGGCGGTGGGCGGTAAGCGCCGACGGGCTCACTTATACCTTTTACCTGCGGGATGATGTGTACTTCCAGGACAACGCGGTATTCCCGGGCGGAAAAGGGCGGAAAATGGTAGCCGCTGACGTAGTATATAGCTTCGGGCGGCTGGTGGACCCGGCGATAGCCTCCAGCGGCGCATGGATATTTAATGACCGGGTAGCGAGGCAGGAGCCTTTCCGGGCGGTGAACGATACTACCGTGCAGATAAAACTGCTGGCGCCGTTCCGGCCACTGCCCGAGATACTGACCATGCCCTACTGCAGCATAGTGCCCCGCGAGGTGGCCGAGCACTATGGCAAAGACTTCAGCCGGCACCCCTGTGGCACCGGCCCCTACCAGTTTCATTACTGGGACGAAGGCAATGTACTGATACTGCATAAAAACCCCCACTACTGGGAAACAGATGAGCAAGGCGAGCGCCTGCCCTATACGGATGCCGTGCAAATTGGCTTTGCCGATAGCAAGGCCACTGAATTTTTCCTATTCCTGCAAGGGAAAGTGGACTTTGTGAATGGGCTTGACGGGTCCTTTAAAGACCTGGTACTGACCAAGAACGGCGAGCTGAAAAAGGAGTACCTCTCCAAGATACGCTTTGAGAAAAAGACCTACCTGAACACAGAGTACATCGGGTTCCTGACCGATACGGCCAATGCGCTGGTAAAAGCTTCCCCTACGCGCTACCGGCTGGTGCGCCAGGCCATCAACTATGCCATAGACCGGAAACGCATTTCCACCTATTTTAAAAACGGGATGGGCACACCTGCCACCTCGGGTTTTATACCCAGGGGTATGCCGGGGTATGACAGCACCGGCCGCTATGGCTACGACTACAACCCCACCAAGGCGATGGCGCTGCTGAAAGAGGCGGGATTCCCAGGGGGGAAGGGTTTGGAGCCCTTTACCATACTGACACCGGACAACTGGGCAGACATAGTGAACTTTGTAGCCACCCAACTACAGGATGTAGGCATACCCGCCAAAGTAGAAATAATACAACCCAACATACTGCGGCAACAGATGAGCCGCTCCCAGGCTATAGCCTTCCGGGGACAGTGGCTGGCCGACTACCCAGACGGAGAAACCTACCTGGCATTCTTCAACAGCCGGTTTCCCGCCCCGCCGAACTATACCCGTTTCGCGCATGCCACCTTTGACCAATGGTATGACGCCAGCATGAACGCCCCCGACAGCCTGCGGCACAAGCTGTATCAGCGTATGGACAGCCTGGTGATGAGCGAGGCACCCCTGGTGCCCCTCTTTTATGACCAACGCATGCACTTTACGCAACTGAACGTGAGCGGCTTCAGCAGCAACCCGATGAACCTCATAGACTTGAAGCGTGTGCGCAAAAACAACTCTCAGCGACCACAATAACCGGCATAAAAAAGCCCCCTTTATAAGAGGGGGCTTTGCTTATTTTACAGTTTTATCAGGTCGTCCGTCTTAGCATCGTAAAAGTGGTATTGCGTAAGTCCGGCGTTATTATCGAGCACAATCTTTATTCGCGTCTTCAACTCTTTCTGCCACCTGGCGAGGATTGATTTCTTAAAGAAGGAGCCCTTCGTGAGGTATGCCTCGAGGATAGGGTGCACATGCAGGGAAAGCTCCCTGTGCCCCTGATTGATGAGGTACTTTAAATCTTTTTCTATGTCATCGGAGACGAGTATGGACGGACCTATTTTTCCGGTACCCTTGCAGCTTGGGCAGACCTCAGCAGTAGAGATATTAATCTCAGGGCGGAGTCGCTGACGGGTAATCTGCATCAGGCCGAACTTAGTCATGGGGAGAATAGTATGGCGCGCACGATCTTGCTTCATCGCGGCTTCCATAGCATCGTACACCTTTTTTCGGTTGTCGGGCAACTTCATATCTATGAAGTCGATGATGACAATACCGCCCAGGTCGCGAAGACGCATCTGGCGGGTAATTTCCTGCACGGCCTCCAGGTTGGTGGCCAATGCATTCTGTTCCTGCCCTGCTTCTGCGGCACGGGTGCCACTGTTCACATCTATTACGTGCAACGCTTCGGTGTGTTCTATTATCAGGTAAGCACCGCTACTGAGATTGACGGTTTTGCCAAACGACGATTTTACCTGCTTGGTAATGCCAAACGTGTCGAATATAGGCTGCCCGGCATTGTGAAAACTTACAATCTCCTGCTGCTCGGGGGCTATACGCCCGATGTACTCTTTGGTGTCTGCCAGCAGCTTTTTGTCGTTGACCACAATTCGCTCAAAGCTCTCGCTGAGTAAATCGCGCAGGATGGACGTTGTCTTGTCCTGTTCGCTCAATATTATCTGCGGCGGTTTGGCACCTTTAAGATTGGTTTGGATAGTTTGCCACATTTCCGAAAGCTCCAGCATATCGGTATGCAGTTCGGCAGTGTTTTTCCCTTCTGCGGCGGTGCGCACAATCACCCCGAAATTTTTGGGTTTGATGCTTTCTATAATGCGTTGCAGGCGCTTGCGCTCGTCGGCCGAGTGAATCTTGCGAGAGATGGCGACCACGTCGTTAAATGGCGTGAGCACCACAAACCTGCCAGGAAGTGATATCTCACAACTAAGGCGGGGCCCTTTGGCCGAAATAGGCTCTTTAAGTATCTGTACCAGTATGTCGGGCTTACCCTGCAGTACCTCTGTAATCTTTCCCGTTTTTACTATCTCCGCTTCGTTCTTAAACTTACCGAAGTCGGTTCCCCATGGGATATCTCCCTGAACGGACTGCCGGGTGAACTTCAACAGGGAACGGAAGTATGGGCTAAGGTCGGTATAGTGCAGGAACGCGTCTTTCTCGAAACCGACATCCACGAATACCGCATTGAGGCCGGGCATCAGCTTTTTCACTTTGCCGAGGTACAGGTCGCCGACGGCAAAATTGTCTTGTCCGTGCTCGTAATGGAGCTCCACAAGCTTTTTATCCTCGAGCAAGGCGATTTCCACACCTTCCCCAGAGGAGTTTATGATAAGTTCTTTAGTCATGCTACCCTCGTTTGTCACGATTTAACAGGCCTTCATGCAGCAGCTACACGGTTATGGCCGTGTAATAACAAAACCCTACACTTTTTGCGTGCCCGCACTGTATGCACAGGGCTACAGCAAAAAGTGTAAGGATGCTGCCCAAGAAAAGCCGGTAAGCGATCAGGTTTTTTACAACCAGCTTCCCTTACTATTTCTTCTTCTTATGACGGTTCTTTCTCAAACGCTTTTTACGTTTGTGGGTAGCTATTTTATGACGTTTCCTTTTTTTACCACAAGGCATAACAGAATGTTTTTAAAAGTTACTTTAATGAATTTATATAGTTGTCAATATCCCGGTTGAATTCCGGATTGTTGACTAATTGTTTACATTTTTCCAGTATTTCTACTGCCTTTTCTTTGTTGCCCATTTCGCCGTACGAAACGCCGAGCATGTACAAGGCTTCCGTATTGCCGGGTTCTGCTTTCAGAATCGTTTCAAAGCGCGCTACCGCCTTGTCGAACTGCTGCGACTGTACCGACATTTTTCCCAGTATCATATTCGCTGGAACGTCATCTGGCCTTTTAGCAACTATCTCCCTCAGTAGCCCCACTCCCTTCATTGGTTGCCCGCTTACGACATAACCCTGTGCAAGCCCCATTTTTGCAGTATCGCTTTCGGGATTGAGCGCCAGCGCTTTCTCGAAAAACTCGACAGATTGCTGCGCATCCCACATCTGCATAGCCTCAGAACTATCCTTGGCTAACTGGTCCAGAAAGAATTGGCCTGCAAAATTGAGCTTTTTTTCTGAATTCTCCAATTTTGCTGATTGTGCTGCGTACCAGGCGGCAAGACGGGGGTTATTATTGTCTTTCCAGAAGTTGCTGAGCTTATAAAAACCAACAGCCATTTGCGACGAATCGCCAATGGCTGCGAGCTCCTGTTCTAATGAAGAGACTTTATTTTTGCCTTCGGCAGCAAGCTGCTCTTTCCCCTCGGAGAGGATATCGGCAAAAGAAGCCGCCTTCATCGTATTAGGCGCCTGTGGGTTACCCTGCGCCATAGGCGCACCTACCTGCTTTTTAGCCGGTGGTGTGGTATTACCCCAGAAATATAGTGTGGCTAGAATGGCCGCGGCAGCCGCAAGCGCTATGTAGTGTACCTTTCGCAAAAACGTAAAATTCGGTGCAAAGGTAGGGAAATCAGCATTGCGGAACGTGCTGATTGATTATTGTTCTACCAGGTCTTCCTCGCTATGCTCTACGAGCTCGTGCTTGGAATCTTTAACCGCCTGTACAAACTCCTTTGCCGGCTTGAACGCGGGAATAAAATGCTCGGGTATCTCTACTGCAATGTTCTTCTTGATGTTGCGGCCCACCTTAGCGGCGCGTTTTTTGAGAATAAAGCTACCGAAGCCCCGCACGTAAACGGGCTCGCCTTCAACAAGTGATGTTTTCACCTCCTTAAAGAAGGCCTCGAGGGCTACTAGTATATCTACTTTAGGAATTCCGGTTTTCTCGGATATGCTGCTTACAACATCAGCTTTTCTCATAGTAAAAATTTTAAAGTGGTTCGAAAATTAAACAGATAGCGTATTGAGCATGTAATATACTCAATATTAAGGGTTTCTGTATAAAAACCATGCCAAGGCTACGTTAAATTATGAATATGTAATTTCAGCTCTATGTATGTATCGGCCTGTTGTATGCTCCTTACCGCGGCCTTAACCTGTTGCTAAAGGCGTTCAGGGGGATGGAGCGGGGAGTAAGTGGCAATAATGAAAAAATCTTGCAAAGAGCTTATTGCCTGTGCATTGATTATACATACTAATTTATCCTTGTGTATTGTTGTGGTGTTATTTACACAGTTTGATTAACAACCACATACAAATTATTAACTTATCACAACCGAATAGTTGTGCAACTGTATGTGTGCTTGATCAAAAATATGTGTGCTCTGTGTGGTGACTGCACTACTTTTGCCGGGAAATAGCAGGTATATGCGTGCAGCCACACTGAATATAGAAGATCCATCTGCCACCGAGACAACACGGAAGCGAAAGGCGGTAGCCCGCTGGCTTCTTTCCGGCGTAATAATGATCATGATCCTCATATTGATAGGAGGAATAACGAGGCTAACCGGCTCCGGGCTGAGCATCACCAAGTGGGAGCCCGTAAAAGGCATGCTGCCGCCGCTAACGGACAAGGCGTGGGAAGAGGCGTTCGCCTCGTACAAAGAACTTGGCCAATACCGCTACCTGAATAGTGACTTTACCCTGAGTGACTTTAAAGAAATCTTCTTTTGGGAGTGGTTTCACCGGTTCTGGGCCCGGATGATAGGTATTGTGTTTGCGGTAGGCTTTGTGTACTTCTATGTAAAGAAATACTTTGACAAGGAGATGGTGGTGCCCTTCATCATCCTCTTTGCGCTTGGTGGGCTACAGGGCGCTATAGGCTGGATAATGGTAATGAGTGGCCTAAACCCTGAAGACCTGTATGTAAGCCATATAAAACTGGCGATGCACTTTACCATGGCGCTGATAGTGCTTACGTATACGCTGTGGTTTGCGCTGAAACTGCTGGTGCCCAAAGAGCAGCGCGCACCCAATAGAAAACAGTACATCTTTCTGCTGGTGATAGTAGGGCTACTATTTGTGCAACTGCCTTATGGTGCCTTTATGGCCGGACTGAAAGCCGCCTCAGCCGCTCCTACCTGGCCGGACATAAACGGGGCCTACGTGCCTGAAGGCATGAGGGGCAAGAGCTGGGTAAGCGCACCTATTAACGTGCATTTTGTACACCGTCAACTGGCGTACCTGCTGGCAACTCTCATCTTCTTCTGGTTTGGCAACGCCGTGTACCAAGCAAGGAAATCTACCCGCCTGTTCCGACGTGCCCTGTGGTGGCCTATGATACTGGTGGTGGTGCAGATAGCGCTGGGAGTGCTGACCGTGCTGACCGTAGCGGGCAGTATACCAGATACCTTCGGACTCTTTCAGCTGATAGCAGAAATGCACCAAATGGTGGCCATGCTGCTGCTGGTATCGCTGGTAGTGAACCTATACCTGGTGCGCAGCTCATTAGTAAGCCGCTAGCGGGGGTTGATTAAAACCTACTTTTAAGCTTGGTATCGATTTCTCTATAAGTGATTGAAAATCAACGATTTTTTGTTTTCAAATTTGACTTTTCGTTGAATTTTATTTGACTTTTACTTTACTTTTAGTTGGCCAGATTTGACTTTTGCTTTAACTCATTTGACTTTTAACTGGCGAGATTTGACTTTTATTTTAACTCATTTTAACCGGTTTATCCAAAAAACCGTGGGTCGTACATCCGCGTCAGCAGCGGCCTGACGCTCCTGACAAAGTTACGAATAACGACTGTGCCCGCGAACGAATGTGGATAGGTTCTGCCGCCTGAACTGCTTGCTATTGTGTATGGATGCCCCAAAGAAAAGTCCCTTCCGTATGAGCGGAAGGGACAAGTATCATTTGTACGTTGGTACTAGTTCGTTTTGTACAGTGGGTAGAACGCCTGGCCGTCCTGAGTGAGGGGGTGAATGACCTCACTATTGAAGAATACCTTGTGTAAGACCTCGAAAGAATCGCAGGAAGGGATTCCGGAAGGCTGAATGAATGTAGTCCACTCAAGTGTATCTACGTCTGTTTGCGACCATCTCATGAGGATGCGCCTGCACTCCTGCGGAGAATAGGCATCTGGCGCATTAAGATTTGCGAACCAGAAGACCACGCAATTTTGACCAGCAGCATCTTTGTAATAGTCGATGGCTTCCTCGAGGGGATGCGACTCATTGCAATATTGCCAAGAAGTGAGGTTCTCGAACGTGAACCTATTAGGAGTACCATTGGCCATGAGGTCGGTACCTGTAACCTTGTTCAGCACGCGGAAATGCAACTTATCTGCATAATGCGCCGGCGTTACCTGCTTGCAGATATCCAGCTCGTTATTCTCATCCTTAGGCTCGCAGCTTGTGATATTTGCCGCCAGGGCCACAAAAGCCAACAGCGCAAACAAGCGCTTCGCCGGTTTAGTATATGCTTTCATCTACAACAAATATAAAACTCTTAATCTAAAAGCATAAACTTATCGGCATCATTTATAAAAGGAAATTGGCTCCGAGACTCTTCCAGATGTGATTTTTCTAATATAACGGTGTGCGGACCGGGCTCACCTCCCTGCCAAATGGGCTCGCCGAGCGGGCCGAAGACACTGCTATCGCCTGAATACGTGATTTGCTTAGCGTCGGCACCCACCCTGTTGACCCCAATGACGTAACTCATATTCTCTATCGCCCTGGCCTGCAGGAGGGCCTTCCATGCGAGGCTGCGCCGTTGGGGCCAATTGGCTACATACAGGAGGGCGTCGTATGCCGGGCCCACATTGCGCGACCAGACAGGGAAGCGGAGATCGTAGCAAATGAGCAGGCAAATACGCCAGCCATTGACACTGACAATGAGCCGACTACCGCCCGGGGTATAATACTGGTCCTCTTCGGCATAGGCAAAGAGGTGGCGCTTATCGTATTTACCGACCTGACCATCGGGCTGAACCCATAAAAGGCGATTGAAATAACGCCCGTCTTCCTCTATAATGATACTGCCTGTAATGATGGCCCTATGGACCTGTGCCATGCTATGCATCCACTGCACTGTGGGCCCATCCATCGTCTCAGCCATCTCGGCAGCGTTCATGGTAAAACCCGTGGTGAACATCTCGGGAAGAACGATGACCTCCTTCCGTCCAGTGATGGCCTGCATGTACTCCTCGTAGCGGGCGAGGTTAGCCGATTTGTTCTCCCAGATGATGTCGGACTGGATGAGCGTGATGTGTAGTTGACCTGATGCCATGTATGTTGTTTAAAATATAATTGCGCCTAGTGTGATAATTGGATATTTTTGATGTGTTAACTAAAAAGAACTACATGAAAAAACTGTTATCACTCGCGCTTGCAGCAATACCCACGATAGCCTATTGCGGAGATAAAGATAAGCTTATCGGGAATTGGAAAGAAGTGAGCCGTGTGCCTCCGGGTAGCGGGGCGATCGCCTTTAAGGATACGATAAAGATAGAATTCACCCGGGGGAACGAGTATGTGTGGCAGAAAAGCGGCGGCTTTATATACCGAGGAACCTACAAGATAAAAGGGGACAACCTGGACATGGGTGCGCGCCAGTTTACCCTACTGGAAAGCACCGCCGGCCGCATAAAGATAAAAGATGAAACGGCTACGTATGAACTGGTGAGCTATGTGCCGGGAGCAGGGCAAACAGCTGCAGAACCGGAAAAGCCCGCAGGAACGGTAACGAGTATAGAGCAAATGCAAGGCCACTGGTCTAAGTTTAAGGGTACGAACGACCAGACAGTGAAACAAATAGACTACACGCGAGCGGTGAAAGTAATAGACATACCCGGCGGTGCCACAACCGATGGCAAACTGGGCACGCTCTTTGGCGCGCGCGACGGAGACGACTCCCCATCGTGGTACATAGAAAGCTACAACCCGCAAACACAGATACTAACGTGCGGTGGTAAAGACAAGCGCGAACTGAAGGTGCTGAAATGTGAAGACAATGAACTAGTGGTGCTGGAAAACGGAACCACCTACTTTCTGCGCCGCTTCAGATAAAACAAGAGATGAATAAGCTATTACTACTACTGCTAGCCCTGATACCCGTAGCCGCACAGGGCCAAAAAAACGCCGAGGTAACGGGCCACTGGAAAGAAGTGGAGCGCATACCGGGCGGGAAGACGAAACCGATTGCCTTTACGGATACGATACGCCTGCAATTCAACCCCGGAAATGAGGTGCTGTGGCAGATGCGGGGGAGCCTGCAATATAAAAGCGTGTATAAACTGAGCAAGGATGTGCTGGACCTGGGACACCGGCGGTTTTCGGTATTGCAGCGCAAAGCCAACAGCATGCGCCTGCAGGATGAGGATAACACCTACGAACTGGTACGGTATACGCCCCCTGCAATACCTGAACTGGCAGACGAAAGCGCCCCGGTAGCTGTAACGAGCATCGCCCAGATGAAAGGACACTGGTCGAAGTTTAAAGGTACAAGTGACCGCACCGTGCGCGAGGTGGACTATACCCGGGCGATAAAGTTTGTGGATATAACCGGTGACATAATGGGTGACGGGCGCATAGGAATGGTATTTGGCGGCCGCGACCCGGATACGGAGCCCTCGTGGTACATAGAAAGCTACGACCCGAAGACACAAATACTGACGTGCGGCGGTAAGGATAAGCGGCGGCTGAAAGTGCTGCGCTGCCAGGATAATGAGCTGCGGATAGAGGAAAATGGAACTACTTATTTTTTAAGGAAATTTAAGCAATAGGCCTCACCCGGCCCTCTCCACAAGTGGAGCGGGGACAGCGGAATAACGTATAAAATGAGCCCCGTTTTTCCGGGGCTCATTTGTATTTAGACTGTTTGAATTATTGCTTTACAAACTTCCGAGTCTCGCGGATGCCATCCCCTTTGATGGTGATGTAGTAGATGCCAGGAATGAGTTGGCTTATATCCACTACCTCTTTATCCTCTTTGAGGACGTCCTCTTTCAATACCTGCCCGATGTTGTTGGTAATAGTGAAAGAATTGCTTTGGCCGAGGGACTCAATTGTCACTGTTCCTGATGCCGGATTGGGGTATACTGCAATACTTTGCCGATGCGATATGGCTGTGACCGATGCCGGCCAACACATCTCAGTCTGAGAAACATTAGTGAGTACTGCGGGCATATAATCAAAGAAAATACCGGCCTTATTGCTCACGTAAGAGCCAATTGGGTAATTGTTCTTTGTATCAATGGTGTATTGCACAAAGCCGTGACGACCCGGATTTGAACTGTCGGGGAGATCTATATTCGGGAATTCAAATTTGAGTATGTTGTACCCACCGCTATTCAGCTTGGATACATTCATCAGGTGAGATGCCGCTATGATCTTCATGGTATGCATCTCGAAGCCATTATTCAGCGTATCCATAATATAGATGTTATGCGCTGTATCGTTGCCCATGTTCTCGAAAGTGACGGTGTATTGCAATTGAGTTCCCGGTATGACACAGGAACCAGGAGAAACATAAACCGCATTCGGATCGTAAGGACCGGTTACGGTATCTTCCCTAACAATGGTATTATTAGCAGGGTTCAGGTCTCCTGTAACAGGGCTTATACCTATACTCGTATGTACAGTATCTCCCGGAGCTAGGATTTGATTATTGGTCGCCCACAAAGTTATGTGTACTAATTTCGACGGCTCTGTAACAGAAATCCCATTCAGGTTCCAGGTAAACGTATTGCCGATATGTGAGGTGAACATAGGGTCTGCATGACAGTTGGGATTCGGGCCATACTCATACTTAGGGCTAACCGTCAACGTCAATACACCATTCTGAAACACACAAAAGTCGTTATCGACAACGATGTCTGCATCAAACCGGTTGGCAGCGGTGCGCAAGACAGCATTCAATCCAAGGTCGAAACTTGTTGAGTTGTTACACTCAAACGCGAAGTAGTTGGCGCTATTGAGCCCTATCCCTAATGTGTCATTTATTATACCACTGGAGGGGCAAGTAGGAGAGAGTCCACTGACAGGAGGTGAAACAGTAAAAGTACATATATCGCCCGGATGCCCGTAATGATAATAATAGAAGGAACCGAAACTGGAAACGGAATCCACAAATACGCCATTGGTATCTACTCTCGTTGTGATAGGTTGATATATCTCATAGTCCACACCCTGATCGAAAACACAGTTGCTGTTAACATCGTTGTAGAACTTGACGGACATGGCAGAACAGAAAATCTGTTCATAAGAAAATTGCAATGAATCTATTGCTGTTGTGCCATTATACAGCACTTGCTTAATCGTATACGTGCCGGCCAGGCCATAGGCGTGATGAACCGCGACATAGCCATTACTAATATCTGAGACATCGGAAGCGCCATCGCCAAAATAGGTTTTCACCGATGTGCCTGCAGTACCTGCTACAAGTAATTGAGGGCCCTGGCATTGCTTATTGATAAATGTCCCGAAGTTTGTCGCCGGTACAAAACAGTTGCTTGAATCGCCGGTAACTACACGGACCCTGTCCCAGTACTTACTGAAATAAACATTGCCGAATATATCTGCAAACATTCCGTGTGTGGGTATAGCTGTATTTATAGCAAGAGCTCCTTCGTCATTAGACCCATTCCAACTTGTATCACCCGCAATCGTAGTAATTATACCCGTACCCGCCTCTATCTTTCTAATTACAGAATTGTTTTGCTGATCGAAAAAATAGATATTATTGTACGCATCTATCGATAAATGACCTGGTTGATCCAAAAGCGCATTAATTGCCGGCCCGCCATCTCCGGAATAACCGGAAGAAAGGGAGTTACCCGCTATTGTAGTAATGATGCCTGTATAAACATCCACCTTCCTAATGGCCGAAGCATTAAAATTGCTTCCCTGGCTAAAATATATGTTTCCTGAATTATCCAAAGCAATCGTTTGTCCGCAATCTATCTGCGCATTAACTGCCGGCCCACCATCTCCGGAATAACCTCCCGAATTCCCAATACTACTAACCACGGTTGTGATAATTCCTGTCTGCGCGTCAACTTTTCTAATAATATAGCCTCCTGGAATGTAGATATTCCCGCTCGCGTCTACGGCCACATTAAACGGCTGGTTCAGCAACTGGTCTGTAGCTAAGACCCCATCCACAAAATAGAAAGTGCCGCCGCCGGCAACCGTAGTAATGATCCCGGTTTGCTTATCGACCTTTCGGATATACCCGTTGCGGTCGGCGATATACAAATTACCGGCATTATCCAAGCAAATCCCCTGCGGATCGCCAATCTGGGCATTAACCGCTAATCCGCCATTACCGCTATATCCACTTCCTCCATTGCCGGCATACGTAGTTATTGCACCTGTATTCACGTTCACTTTGCGAATTCTCGAATTCATACCATCCGAAATATACAAGTTTCCTTCAACGTCCTTGCACAAGCCCCGAGGAGCATCTATCTGTGCGTTAAGCGCAGGGCCGTTGTCTCCGCTGAACCCAAACTGACCATTACCTGCGACGGAATAAACATAACGGGATTGTGCCAAACAGAAATTTGCCAGCAGGAAAATACCTGCGGCCAGGGACAAAGAAAATTTTATAGGTTTCATGGTCTATGGTTTTTTAAAATTTGTTCTAAGTTACAAAGTAAACATTATAAAAAAAGATATTGGGAGATTTTCTTTAAGGAATAGTTTTCTCTTATTCTGCTATCGTGCGGAGCGGAAGGAACCTTTTTAACTTTATGCAGGAAACCAAAAGCAGATCGGA
>JAEUVZ010000045.1 GCA_016786665.1 Flavipsychrobacter sp. | reverse complement strand
CGCAGCGGTCCTGCTGCACGGTAAACTGTTTGAACTGAAAATATTGATTGGCCATTACCAGGCAGCTCTGGCGGTGGGCGTTATGCTCCTATCCGCGAACTGTCCCGCAAGATATTTATAGTGGGCCGTAATACCTATCATGGCGGCATTGTCTGTGCAATACTCGAATTTGGGTATGAATACATTCCAGCCGAGTTCTTCACCGGTTTGCAGGAGCGTGTTGCGCAGGCCGCTGTTAGCCGATACACCACCCGCAATACCAATATCCTTAATATTAAGTTGCGCGGCCGCTTTTTTCAGTTTGTTCATCAGCATCCGGATGATAGTATGCTGAACGGATGCGCAGATATCATTCATATTCTTCTCCGCGAACTCCGGATCTTGTTTACGCTCTTTTTGTAAGAAATACAGTACAGAGGTCTTCAACCCGCTGAAGCTGAAATCATAATCTTTCATATCGCTAAGTGGGAACTTAAAACGGTGTGGGTCGCCATCTTTAGCCAGTTTGTCCACCATCGGGCCACCGGGATAGGGCAAGCCCAGCATCTTCGCCACCTTATCGAACGCTTCACCCGCAGCATCATCTATAGTCTCACCCAGCACCTCCATATCCAGGTGGCTACGGCACAGTACCACCTGAGTATGCCCACCCGATACAGTAAGGCACAGGAAGGGGAATGAGGGCTTGGGGTCTTCAATAAAATGTGCCAGTACATGCGCCTGCATGTGGTGCACGGCAATAAGCGGCACATCAAGCGCCTGCGCACACCCTTTGGCAAAAGACGCCCCCACCAGGAGCGAACCGATAAGACCGGGCGCCTGGGTAAATGCTACCGCGGTAATGTCGCGTTTGCTTACACCAGCTTCTTTCAGCGCTACATCTACTACGGGGATAATGTTCTGCATATGGGCACGGGAAGCCATTTCAGGCACTACACCGCCATACTTCTCGTGCACCTTTTGGGTGGCAATGAGGTTGCTCAGCACAATACCGTCCTCTACAACGGCTGCGCTGGTTTCATCGCAGGAAGATTCTATCGCAAGTATGTTAATGGATTGGCTCATGCAGGTGCAAAAATATTGCATTTCGGGGGATAATACAGCTTCTCCGTCTCTTCCGGTGATGCACCTAGGGAGCGCAACAATGTATTGGAAGCCGCGTAACGAACTTAGAGCCCTTTGGGGTCTGGATCCTGCTTACAAAAGCGGGTGAAGAATCGCCCTAAAATAAAAATCCCGAATCACTGTCCGACAGTATCCGGGAAATTTATGTATGAATTCGTAGTTATTTAGTGTATTGCAATTACTATGCCGTATCCGGCCCGGAAGGCTCGTCTTCAGCCGTTTTAACATTTCCTTCACCTGGCAGTTCGCCATCGTCAATGCCTTCATCCGGTGCCTCTTCCCCGGGTTGTTCCGTGGTTGCATCACTCGCATCTTGCACACTCTCCGCGTACACGTAGCTGCTCTCTACCGGTTCGCCGTCTTCCCCTACTCCACCCTCTTCAGGGCGGGCACCTATGATATCCTGTTCCCGATTCTCGTTCCACTCGATGATAAAGTTATTGCGACCGGTACCTACCAGTATCCCGAAATATTTCTGCTGTATGAGTTCCAGCATAGCGAGAAAGGTAAAGATGGCGTGTATCCTGCTCTCGCACTGCGCAAATAAAGATTCGAAAGCAACGCGGTTATTGTTCTTCATGTAGTCTATCATGAAGACACGCTGGCCTTCCAGGCTGTAGTTGTACTTCACCACCACGTGCTGCGGCTTGCTGGTGCGGTCCTGGAAGCGCTTCATTACCTTCTCAAAAGTCTGCATGAGCTTGAACATGGTAACGGTCTGTATCTCTGTTCCTTCTGAATATTCTTCACCCAATGCTTCCAGCTCCTTACGGATATTACCGCGCTTCTGCTGCAGAAGGCGCTCGGCCTCCATCACCATCATCTGCTCCGATGCCTCTTTAAAGCGTTTGTACTCCAGTATTTTATCTACCAGTTCCTGGCGGGGGTCAATCTCATTGCCCTGGGCATCCAGTTCCCTGCGGGGCAGCAACATTTTGGCCTTGATGCGCATGAGGGTAGAAATGAACAGAATAAACTCGCTTGCCAATTCAATATTGAGCGACTCCAACTCGTGGATATAGCTCAGGAAGTCTTTGGTAAGGCCATTGATAGGAATATTGTATATATCCAGTTCGTCCCTTTCAATAAAGAAGAGCAGAAGGTCGAACGGGCCTTCGAACTGCGGTAGTTTTATCTGGTAAGACGACATGCGCTGAATAAGTATCTAAAACAGAAAGAAGCCTGTGCCGGCTTCTTTCCTAATAAGAAATTACTTCAAAATTAAACTTTTTTGCAGGCTTTTGATGTCCACAACGCCAAGTTATTAAAACTTATATGTAAACCCTACGGTAAATATCTGCTTTAGCTGTACCCAGCCTAAACCCATGCCGGGTTCGTCTTTCAGCACCTCGTTGCCCGAACCGTCCAGGTATGTCTTCTGGTACGGGATATCGTTGTCGTAAATGATAGTAGCGCCCAAGGTAAGGTTGATAAACTTACCCATCTTGTACGCGAAGAGATTATCGAAAAGCACGTCTATATTTCCAGGATTGTCTTTCTTCACGATATTGCCGAGTGCGTCGGTCGTGTTTTTAGCCAGGTAATTTGAATACAGGTCGAGACGGGTGCGATAGCTAAGCTGCCTGGTGATATCGACCATATAGCGGGCAGAGAAATAGGCACCTAACTCAAACCGGGCGGTTTCTCCAAAAGGTACACCAAACGCCCCCTCGGGGTTACGCAGCGTATAGTAACGGTCTACGTAGGTGAGCCTCGCTGCTATGGGAGACAAAAACAAACTCAAGTTCGCCCCTTTGCGATACTCCAGACCTAATGCCAGTGTAAAGTAGGCCGGGGAAAGAAAACGGGAAGTAGACGTAGTATCCCAGCCCGGCTGGTTGTAGTCGTAAGCCTTGGTAAACTGTGACTTGAAGTTGAACAACCCGGTAAGATAGAAATCGCTGGCGGTATCAAGTCGTACCCCGTACTTGGAAGTGAAGTCGATACGGTCGTCGGTCTTGCGGGGTACAAACCTGTTGGAATAAGCATAAAAAAGGCCATAGTTCATGTCCAGGTTATTGGTCCATATATGGCGGTGGCGCATACTAATGGTGTACCCGCTAAATACCGCGTTGGCCGTAAGCGAGCCTAACTCACCACCAGCGGCCCAATTGTGCAGGAAGCCCTCGTTGAAACCGAGGTTGAAAACACCCCCGTAAATGAATGCGACCGTGTCTTTGTTCTCGGTTTGCAGCTGCTTTTTTACATCGTCTGTTTTGTCCAGCTGCGCCTTGGCGTTCAGCATTGCGATACAGGCAACCAGCAGTAGTATTGCTTTCTTCATATATTCAGATTATGTGTGTGCTTGCGTGTTATTCCGGCTTGTATTTGGAGTAAATAAAGATGCTCTTGGCGTCCTTGTTGGCAAACAGGTCCTGCATACGCGTATCAGGGCGCTGTTTCATATATGCTAAAATAATGCGGTAACCTATCCAACTACCTATGTTACCCGGGCACTGATCGCTGATCTCGGGAGTGCCCGGCCCATCGTGAACGAAAGAGAAAATACGCTCTACCGACGTACTGTAGAGCAAATCCTTCTGTACAAAGAAATTATAGATGAACGCCTCGCGCCCGGTAATGTCCTCCAGTTGCTGTGGGGTGTAACCCAGCCGAACATCTTCGGGAACAAAAGGGAGCACTTTAGAGAGGAAATAGTATTCTTTGCCGCGCTGTATCATCAGCTCCAGCAGGTTTTTATCTTCCAGGGTATCGGGGTACATTTCCTGGTATACGTTCCGGAGCGCCGCTACGGGTATATACTCCTCCCGGAAATAGACATTCAGATAATCTTGCAGGCCTACCGAGCGGTAGAACGGATAATCTTTGCCCAGGAACATATCGAGCCCGATAGCCAAGCTGTGCTCTCCATAGAGGAAGGCGCCCCAATTGGCGAGGCCGGAAACGAAATAGGTGATATTGGGCTCTTTATAATTGGGGAAATAATACTTCATGTACTGAAACCCCTTTTTTAGTTCCTTTTCCACACTTTTGGTATCCGGGTAGTGTTTCTCTACGGTATCGAACAGGCCGCGGTAGTCTTTCTCGGTAAGGAAACTACGGAGCCCTTCGCTGATGGCGGGGTTTTCATTGGCATACGAGCCCAACACCCGGAAACCCATCACCCTGTCGAGGTACAAATCAAGAAACTCAGGATATTGATTTTTAAGCTCTTGCAAGCCCGTACCTAAATCATTGGTATCAAGTGCGGCCAGGTCGCGGTCGAAACGCTGGCTTTTTATTTCCACCTTTACCGCCGACACATCGGGGGAACCATCTCCTCCGCAGCCCGGGAACGAAAAGAGCGCGGCCAACCACATAATGTGCAGAAAAACAAAGCGGAGTTTCGGTGATGACATCATTTTTGGCTTTAAATTGCCGCAAATTTAAGAAGAGAAACCGAGTGGCTCGATAATTGTTATTAACAACCTGAACAATACCATTACTGTATGAAGAAAGTCCTTTTATTCGTTTCGGGAGCTATGCTGCTGACAAATGTGAGTTTTGCCCAATACGACGAAGAACCTGCCCGTGGCCGGCAACATGGCCCTGCCAGTTATACGCCGTGGCGTTTTGGGGTGTATATAGCCCCGAATATGTCGTGGATGAAACCAACGAACAGCAAAAGCAACGACGGGATGTACCGTGTGAACAATGACGGCTCGAAAGTGGGGTTTGCATGGGGACTGATGGCTGACTACCAGTTTTCCGCCAACTATGCGATAGAGACCGGCTTCAACATCAACTCTACCGGGGGCATCATCTCCACCAGTATAGTACCAGCACAGATACCCACCGGCGAGAGCTATATTTCCACTACTGTGTTTGACTACAACCTGCAGTACATAGAGGTTCCGTTTAACCTGAAACTTAAATCGGATGGCATAGCCGGTGGCCTGCAACTTTTTGGCCAGCTGGGTGCCAGCGCCGGTGTGAACCTGAGTAAAAAAGCCACCTATACCATTAACTATGTAGATGACAACGGCGACACCCGCGTGCTCACCGGCGACCGCGAACGCCTGACCGGTAACCTGACCGTTTCTCCCCTGCTCTTTGCCCTAAACGTAGGCGGTGGCGTGGAATACCCCATAGCGGACAGGCTGAGCATCTACTGCGGCGTGATATTCAACAACGGGTTTGCACCCGACGTAACCAACCCCGCTAATTACCAGTTTGACTACGTGAATACTGCGGTAGCTCCCCGTTTCCGGGATGGCAATACCCGCCAGAACAGCATAGCGCTGCGCCTGGGGCTGATATTCTAGAAAGCAACGCAATACCTCTTTAAAAGCCATAGCCCCTGCCTATATTTGCAGGGGCACTTTTTTTGTGGCACCTACAAAAAGAATGGGATGAAGATATACCTGGCACAACAGAACTACCACATAGGCAACTTTGAAGCCAACACCGGGAAAATAATTTCGGCTATAAATGAGGCCCGGCACCAGGGTGGCGACCTCATAATATTCCCGGAACTGGCAGTGTGCGGTTATCCGCCACGTGACTTCCTGGAGTTTAACGACTTTGTGCAGCAATGCCTGGAGTGCGTAGGGATAATAGCCCGGGAGGCAAACGACATTGCCGTACTGGTGGGCGCCCCCAGCTTCAACCCCGTGCCGGAGGGGAAAGACCTTTTTAACAGCGCCTACTTTCTGCACGAAGGAAAAGTGCAGGCCGTTGTAAACAAAACCCTGCTGCCCAACTACGATATCTTTGATGAATACCGATATTTTGAGCCGGCTAATGAATGGAACATCATTCACTATAAAGGGAAGAAGCTGGCGGTCACCATCTGCGAGGACATATGGGATATGAGCGAAAATCCCCTCTACCGGGTCCGGCCTATGGACCAGCTGATAGCACAGCAGCCCGACCTGATGATCAACCTAAGCGCGTCTCCCTTTGACTACCTGCATGCGGAAGGACGAAAAAGTACCGTGAAGCAAAACGTGATGAAATATGGCCTGCCCATGGTGTATTGCAACGCCGTGGGTTCGCAGACGGAGATAGTATTTGATGGTGGTTCGCTGGTGATGAGCGCACAAGGCGACCTGGTAGCTGAGCTCCCCTATTTTTCAGAGGCGCTGCAGTCAGTAACCTTACTGGAGGATGGCAGCTTCGACGCCGCCATCATTCAGCCGGCGGAAAATGTGCCCATACGGGAGAGCATACCCGAAACGCTGGACGCAGAACGCGGGATAGACGTGATACATACAGCACTGCTGAGCGGCATACGCGATTACTTCGGTAAAATGGGCTTTAGCAAGGCCATTGTAGCTTCTTCCGGCGGTATAGACAGCGCGGTAGTACTGGCCCTGGCCTGTGCGGCCCTGGGAGCGGAGAATGTGAAAGCGGTGCTTCTACCCTCGCAGTTCTCTACCGGGCACTCGGTGAGTGATGCGGAACATCTATCGAAAAACCTGGGTAATCCGTATACCATTATACCGATAAAGGGCGTATTTGAAAGCTATGAAGCGGCCCTGAAGCAGGAGTTTGACGGCTTGCCTTTTAATGTGGCGGAAGAAAACCTCCAGTCGCGCATACGGGGTGCGATGGTGATGGCGCTCTCTAATAAATTTGGGTCTA
The DNA here is from genome assembly GCA_016786665.1 of Flavipsychrobacter sp. Taxonomy (GTDB): domain Bacteria; phylum Bacteroidota; class Bacteroidia; order Chitinophagales; family Chitinophagaceae; genus MKUN01. Next base: position 940 of record JAEUVZ010000045.1, on the reverse strand, counting down.
TACTGCTGAATACCTCTAATAAAAGCGAACTGTCCACTGGTTACGGCACCCTGTATGGCGATATGGCGGGTGGACTGGGCATACTGGGCGACCTCTATAAAGTGCAGGTGTACGCACTGGCCAGATACATAAACCGAAACGGGGAAATAATACCCGGCAATATCATTACTAAAGCACCGAGCGCTGAACTGCGGCCGGAACAAAAGGACAGCGACAGCCTTCCGGAGTACGACGTGCTGGACCCTATACTATACCAGTACATAGAACGCCGGAGAGGCCCGAAAGAGATAATAGCCGCCGGAAACGACCCCGCGCTGGTATCGCGCATACTGAAGCTGGTAAACACGAATGAATACAAGCGCAACCAATTCTGCCCCATCATTCGCGTATCGCCAAAGGCGTTCGGGATAGGCAGGCGGGTGCCGATAGTGGGTAAATATCTCAGCTAGCTCCGGTTCAACGCCTTCATGGCAAACTAACTGGCAATAATACAAAGGCCCCGGAGATACGGGGCCTTATTACATATAGAGGATAAGAGAGAGCGGTGGTTTGTGTTCTTTATTCTTTGCCTTGAAAGGGAGGTGGCTTAAAGGTGGTGTGTTTTATTTCCGTTTGACATAGCAAAGATGCGGCGGGAAGCAGCGCCATCAAAATTTCCGGGCGTTCTTAACCGGAGGTTTAAAAGCCATTAACGAGTCATTACCCAAGGAGGAAGCACAAAAAAAACCTCCCGGCAAATTGCCGGGAGGTTTTGTATCTCATAAAGCTGTAAGGCTATTATCGTATCAGTGTAACGTTGCCTTGCTTCACCAGGCGCTTGCCTTTCGGTGTGCTGGCCTCTACCGTGTACACATATACACCTATCGGCTGTGGTTTACCATTGAAGTTACCATCCCAACCCTGGTTGATGTCGTTGGTCTCGTACATCTTAGTTCCCCAG